>NZ_JBMVFW010000008.1:0-143816 GCF_049538275.1 Rhodococcus sp. AB351 | reverse complement strand
CACTAGGGTTGGCGCGTGGCGATCTCGAAAGTCGAACGGCTGGTGAACCTGGTCATCGCGCTGCTGTCCACCCGACAGTTCGTGACCGCGGAGAAGATCCGTGCCTCGGTGGCCGGCTACTCCGAATGCGCGAGCGACGAGGCGTTCAGCCGCATGTTCGAGCGGGACAAGAACGAACTGCGCGATCTCGGGGTGCCCCTCGAGACGGGCCGGCCGTCGCGGTCGTCGACGGTGGAGGGCTACCGCATCAACCGCGACGCCTACGAACTGCCCGAGATCGACCTCACCCGCGAGGAGACCGCCGCCGTGGCCGTCGCCGCGGCGCTGTGGGAATCGCCGGAGCTGACCGCCGCCGCGCAGGGCGCGGTGCTCAAGCTGCGTGCCGCCGGGATCCGTGTCGACTCCGACGGTGGGGAAGTGGTGGCGCCGCTGCCGCCGCGCGCCCGCGGTTCCGAACCGGCGTTGACGGCGTTGCTCGCCGCGATCGACGCGCGCCGCGCGGTGCGGTTCACCCACCGCAGTTCCCCCACCGAGCCGTGGTCGACGCGCACCGTCGAACCGTGGGGTGTGGTCACCGTGCACGGCCGCTGGTATCTCGTCGGCCACGACCGCGACCGCGACGCGGTGCGCACCTTCCGGCTCTCGCGCATCGGCGACGAGATCACCGCGATCGGCCCCGAGGGGGCGGTGCAGATCCCGGAGGGGGTGGATCTGCGGGGGCGCGTGCTCGCCGCGACCTCCCCGGCGGAGGTCAGCGGATCGGCGCGGCTGTGGGTGGCCGACGGGCGCGCCTGGGAGCTGCGCCGGCTCGGACAGGCCGGCGCGGCCCGGCGGATCGGCGACCGCGACGGGGTGGAACTCGAGGTGCCGGTGCGCTCGTGGGAATGGATCGCCCGGATCGTCGCCGGGCAGGGCGCGGACGCGTTGGTGCTCGACCCACCGGAGTTGCGGGCCGAGGTGCACCGCATCCTCGAACAGGCAACCACGGATGCGGGGGAGGAGGAGCGATGAGCACACGACTGTCGGCGCGACTGGGACGACTGCTCAATCTCGTGCCCTACTTCCTGGCGCACCCGGGGATCAGCGCGGCCGAGGCCGCCCGCGATCTCGGGGTCACCCCCAAGCAGGTGATGGACGATCTGAACCAGCTGTGGGTGTGCGGGCTGCCCGGCTACGGGCCCGGCGACCTGATCGATCTGTCGTTCTCCGAGGACAGCATCGTGGTGACCTTCACCGCCGGCATCGAACGCCCCCTGCGGTTGACCTCCACCGAGGCCACCGCACTGCTCGTGGCGCTGCGATCGCTGCAGGAGATGCCCGGTGTCGTCGACCCGTCCGCGGCGCAGTCGGCGATCGCGAAGATCGAGGCGGCCGCCGGGACCGCCGCGCTGCCCGCCGACACCACCACTGACACCGCCACCGCGGCGACTGCCGAGCCGGATCCGGAGGCAGCCGGGGACTCCGACGCCGCCGGACAGGTGCGGGCCGCGGTGCGCGACAGGCGCGCCGTGCACCTGACCTACTATTCGGCCTCCCGCGACACCGTCTCCGAACGCGACGTCGACCCGATCCGCATCGTCATCATCGACGAACACGCCTATCTGCAGGCCTGGTGCCGCAGCGCCGAGGGGGTGCGGCTGTTCCGCTTCGACCGCATCGACGCCGCCACCGTGCTCGACGAGCCGGCGCGCCCCCCGCACCGGGCGATCACCGACGACGAGCACCTCGAACTGTTCGAGGGCGACCCCTCGCTGCCCGCCGCACGGTTGCGCATCGCCCCGTTCTACACGTGGCTGCTCGACTACTACCCGCTCACCGACGTGCAGGTACTGCCCGACGGCAGTTGCGAGGCGTCGATGCGGTACGCGTCGCCGGGGTGGATGGCGCGGTTGCTCGTCGGTCTCGGCGCCGGGGTGCAGGTGCTCGACCCGCCCGAGTTGCGGGCGGCGGTGCGGGCGCGGGCCGAGGCGGCGCTGGCGGCCTACGCCGAGCTCGACGGGGAGAACGCGAGCCGCGGTGCGGGGCCGACACCCTGACGGCGAGAGTTGTGAAACATCTGTGTGAACCCTCTGCAAATTGTGGGTGGATACACCGGCGCGAGGCCTCGGTGTGTGCTCGAGGTCCGGTAGCATCGATCGGAGCCGATCAGTGGAGGTTGTTGTAAATGGGTGCAATGAGCCCCTGGCACTGGGCCATCGTGGCGCTGGTGGTCGTGATTCTCTTCGGTTCGAAGAAGCTGCCCGACGCCGCGCGCGGTCTCGGTCGTTCGCTCCGGATCTTCAAGAGCGAGGTCAAGGAGATGCAGAACGACGACGCCCGGGCGTCCACGCCGCAGCAGCCGGCGCCGAATCCGTTGCCGGCCGCGCAGCCGACGACCGATCCCGCCGCGCCGAACACGCACACCGAACCGCGGTCTGCCTGACCGACGTTCATCCTGCCGGGGCGCCCACCGCGGGTGTCCCGGCGTTCCGCTGACCCCGGCACGCCCGCACGCCGGTGGTCTCGACAGGAGCTGAGAACCGCACCGTGCGCATCCCGTTCGATCCGCGCCGAAGCCGGCGCAAGACCAATCCCGACGGCACCATGTCGCTGGTCGAGCACCTCTACGAATTGCGCACGCGTCTGCTGATCGCTCTCGCTGCGATCGTGCTCACCACCATCCTCGGTTTCGTCTGGTACAGCCGCAGCCTGTTCGGCCTCGAGAGTCTCGGGGAGATCCTGCGCGGCCCCTACTGCGACCTGCCCGCCTCGGCCCGCGCCGACCTGAGCAGCGACGGGGCGTGCCGTCTGCTCGCCACCGGTCCGTTCGAGCAGTTCATGTTGCGCCTGAAGGTCGCCGCCACTGCGGGCATCGTCATGGCGTGCCCGATCTGGCTGTACCAGCTGTGGGCGTTCGTCACCCCCGGCCTGTACCGCAAGGAACGCCGCTACGCGATCGGCTTCGTCACCTGCGGGGCGGCGCTGTTCGTCACCGGCGCGGTGCTGGCCTATCTGGTGATCTCCCACGCGTTGTCGTTCCTGCTCACTGTCGGCAACGACGTGCAGGTCACCGCCCTGTCGGGCGCCGAATACTTCGGCTTCCTCATCAACCTGCTGGTGATCTTCGGGGTGTCCTTCGAGATCCCGCTGGTGATCGTCGCGCTCAACGGCGTCGGGGTGCTGCCCTACGCCAAGCTCAAGGCGTGGCGGCGCGGGCTGATCATGGCGGTGTTCGTCTTCGCCGCCATCGCCACCCCCGGCCAGGATCCGTTCTCCATGCTCGCCCTGGCATTGGCGCTGACGCTGCTCGTGGAGTTCGCCATCCAGATCGCCCGGCTGACCGACCGGCGCCGCGCCCGCAAGGCCCGCGCCGAGGGCTGGGCCGATCTCGACGACGACGAGGGTTCGACGATCCCCGCCCCGAGCCCGGTGGAGCCGGCAGCGCCCACCGATCCGGCCCGCACCGACTACTCCGACACCCTGTGACCGGCGACCCCACTCCCGGCCCTGCCGGTGACGACGGGACCGGCACCGCGCCGCTCGTCCCCACCCCGCAGCTCGCGGAGTTCGGCACCGGCCTCGGGTTCCCGCTCGACCCGTTCCAGATCGAGGCGTGCCGCGCCCTCGAGAACGGGCATTCGGTGCTGGTGTGCGCCCCCACCGGCGCCGGCAAGACCGTCGTCGGTGAGTTCGCGGTGTATCTGGCACTGCAAGGCGGTTCCAAATGCTTCTACACCACCCCGATCAAGGCGCTGAGCAACCAGAAATACGCCGACCTGTGTGCCCGGCACGGCCGGGACTCGGTGGGTCTGCTCACCGGCGACCAGTCCATCAACTCCGATGCGCCGGTGGTGGTGATGACCACCGAGGTGCTGCGCAACATGATCTACGCGTCGTCCACCGCCCTGATCGGGCTCACCCACGTGGTGATGGACGAGGTGCACTTCCTCGCCGACCGGTTCCGCGGCGCGGTGTGGGAAGAGGTCATCCTGCACCTGCCCGAGGACGTGCGGCTGGCGTCGCTGTCGGCGACGGTGTCGAACGCCGAGGAGTTCGGTGACTGGATGACCACGGTGCGCGGCGACACCACCGTCGTCGTCGACGAGGTGCGGCCCATCCCGCTGCACCAGCACATGATGCTCGGCTCCCGCATCTACGACCTGTTCGACCGCCGCGCCGACACCGACACGGCCCCGACCCGGCGGCGCCGCGACATCGTCGTCAACCCGGAACTGGCGTCGGCGGTGCGGCAACGGCAGAGCCTGTCCGGGATGGACCGCTGGGGTGAACGCGGACCCCGCTTCCGGCCGCCGCCGCGCCCGGAGGTCATCGTCCGCCTCGACCGCGACGGTCTGCTGCCGGCCATCACCTTCGTGTTCAGCCGCGCCGGCTGCGACGCGGCGGTGCAGCAGTGCCTGCGCTCGGGTCTGCACCTGACCGACGAGACCGAAGCCGCGGAGATCCGCCGGATCGTCGACGAACACACCCGGGATCTGCCGCGCGGCGACCTCGAGGTCCTCGGCTACGCATCGTGGCGCACCGCCCTCGAACGCGGCATCGCCGCCCACCACGCGGGCATGTTGCCGGCCTTCCGGCACACCGTCGAAGAACTCTTCGTCCGCGGGCTGGTGCGGGCGGTGTTCGCCACCGAGACCCTCGCGCTGGGCATCAACATGCCGGCCCGCACCGTGGTGCTCGAAAAGCTCGTCAAGTTCAACGGCGACACCCACGCCGAGCTGACCCCCGGCGAGTACACGCAGCTGACCGGCCGGGCCGGGCGGCGCGGCATCGACGTCGAGGGTCACGCGGTGGTGCTGTGGCAGCCGGGCATCGAACCGGCCGCGGTCGCCGGGCTCGCCTCCACCCGCACCTTCCCGCTGCGCAGCTCGTTCCGCCCGTCCTACAACATGGCGGTCAACCTCATCGACGCCGTCGGGGTGGAGCGGTCGCGGGCGTTGCTGGAGATGTCCTTCGCCCAGTTCCAGGCCGACAAGTCGGTGGTCGGTCTCAAACGCGGCATCGACCGCAACGAGGCCACCCTCGCGCAGCTGCGCGACCAGCTCGGCGGTGAGGGCAGCGAGATCCTCGACTATCTGCGGTTGCGCGCGGAGCTGACCGACGCCGAACGCGCCCACGAGCGGCGCGGCAAGCAGGATCGCCGGGCCGCGGCGGTGGCGTCGCTGGTGACCCTGCGGCGCGGCGACATCGTCGCCGTGCCCGCCGGCAAACACACCGGCCTGGCCGTGGTGGTGCTGCCGGACACCGACGCCGGTGATCCGCGGCCGCAGGTCGTCACCGCCGACGCCTGGTCCGGTCGCCTCTCCGCCGGGGACTTTCCGACCCCGGCGACGGTGCTGGGCACGCTGCGGCTGCCGCGGCACGTCGATCACCGCACCGGCCGCGGGCGCCGCGACATCGCCTCGGCGTTGCGGTCGAAGGGCCTCGTGCCGCCGCGCCGCCCCAAGCGCAGCAAGTCCAAGGGCGACACCCGCGAGATCGACGCGTTGCGCCGCGAGCTCAAGCATCATCCGGCCTGCAAGCATCCCGATCTGGATTCGCTGGCGCGGGTCGGGGAGCGCTACCACCGGTTGCTGCGCGAGACCCAGCAGCAGCGCCGCAAGGCCTCCGCGGCGACGGATTCGTTGGCGCGCACCTTCGAGCGGATCGTCGCGCTGCTCACCGAACGCGGCTATCTCACCGAAGGTGACGATCCGGCGACCACCGAGGCGGGGGAGCGGCTCGCCCGCATCTACACCGAATCGGATCTGCTGGTCGCCGAATGCGTGCGTCGTCGTGCCTGGGCGGGACTGTCCGCCGCCGAACTCGCCGCGGTGGCCTCGGCGGTGATCTACGAGTCGCGCACCGACGAGCCGGTCACCGTCGTCGGACCGACCGGCCCGATCCGGCACGCGCTGGCCGAGACCACCCGGATCTGCGACGGCTTGCGGGCCGACGAGATCCGGCATCGGCTGCCCCCGACCCGCGAACCGGATCTGGGTTTCGTCACCGCCGCCTACACCTGGGCGTCCACCGCGTCGCTGACCGAGGCGCTCGTCGCCGCGGAGGCGGCCGGCAAGGAACTCTCGCCCGGCGATTTCGTGCGGTGGTGCCGGCAGCTGATCGATCTGCTCGACCAGATCCGCACCTGCGCGGACGATCCGGAGCTCGCCCGCACCGCCGGCAAGGCGGTCGGGGCGGTGCGTCGCGGGGTCGTCGCCGTCGATCCCACCGCCGAATGACCCGGTCCCTGCGGGGTGTCCGGGACGCCCGGTAGGCGTGGATGCCCGCGCGGCGGGTGGACGCTACCGTATGGGCACACAACGGGAAGGGTGAGTGGAGACGACGATGACCGGGCCGAACGAACCGCAGGACTCGCCGGGGCAGAGGCCGCCGGAATCGACGGATCCATGGGCACCGAACCCGACTTCCGGGGGCGGTGAGCAGCCCGGATCACCGTGGGCGCCGCCCGCCGGCCAACAGCAGTGGGGGCAGGGCAGCGGCACCGGCTGGGGGCAGTCACCCGCCGGGCAGTCGCCGTGGCAATCCGACACCGGTGCGGGTGGGAACGTCCCGCAGCCCGGGTGGGCGCCGCCCGCCGGGCAGCAGACTCCCGGGCAGCCCGGTGCCGGGCACCAGAATCAGTGGGGTGCGCCGACCGGTGCGCCGCAGCAGGGTTGGGGTCCGGCCCCGCAGCCGCCCGCGACCGGCTGGGGGCAGCCGGCACCCGGTCAACAGGCACCGGGGCAGGCACCGGGCTGGGGTCAGCAGCCGGGAGCCCAGCCGTGGGGCGCGCCCGGTCAGCAGCCGACGCAGCCCGTCCCGGGGTGGGGTGGGCAGCAGCCCGCCGGGGCGCAGCCCTGGGGTGCGCCCGCGAACACCTGGCAGCAGCCCGGTACACCGCAGCAGAACGGCCCGCAGACGGGAAAGTCGAAGCTGCCGTGGATCCTCGGCGGCGTCGGGCTCGTCGCGGTGCTCGCCCTCGTCGGGATCATCGCCGCGACGATGTTCGGCGGGAAGGTCCTCGACACCGAATCCACCCAGGCCGGCATCGCGAAGGTGCTCACCGAGTCCTACGGGGCCGGGCAGGTCGGCGACGTGCAGTGCCCGAGCGACCAGAAGGTCGAGGCCGGGCACAGCTTCACGTGCGCGGTCACCGTCGACGGCCAGTTCCGGGAGGTGACCGTCACCGTCACCGACGACAACGGCACCTACGAGGTCGGCCGCCCCAACTGACCGGACGCGGTCAGCGGTCGGCCAGGGCCGCGACCAGCGCGGACACCGGCCGTTCCAGACCCCACCGCTGCGCCAGCGCGGTGAGCTGCTCCGGATCGGCCGGTGCCGCCGGCAACACGTCCGAGCGGGACAGGTCCACGTCCGCGTCGGTGGCGACCCGCACCACCGGCAGCGCCGCATCCAGATAGTCCGCCGCAGCGGCGAGTTTGACCCGCATGCCCTTCGCCATCGACGTCGACTCGTCGAGCGCGGCCGCGCGCACCGCGTCGAGGGAGCCGTACTGCTGCAGCAACGACGCGGCGGTCTTCTCCCCGACACCCTTGACGCCCGGGAGTCCGTCCGACGGGTCGCCGCGCAGCGCCGCGAGTTCGGCGTAGGCGGCGCCGGCCCGCTCGGCGGGCACCCCGTAACGTTCGGCGACCAGCGCCGGATCGAACAACTCGGCCTTGGCCAGGCCGCGCCCGGCGTAGAGCACTCGCACCGGCACCGGGCTGTCGGTGACGACCTGCAGCAGGTCGCGGTCGCCGCTGACCACGATCACCCGGTCCGTGGTCTCGCGGGCGGCGAGGGTGCCGAGCACGTCGTCGGCCTCGAAACCGGCCGCACCGCCGGTGGCGATGCCGGCGGCGGCGAGCACCTCGAGGATCACCGGCACCTGTGGCAGCAGCGCGGGCGGGACCTCCTCGACGGTGCCGTCGGACCCGGCGGCGACCCGGTGTGCCTTGTAGCTAGGGATCGCCGCGACCCGGAAGGCCGGGCGCCAGTCCAGATCCAGGCACACCACCAGCCGGGTGGGGCGGTGGGTGCGGATCAGCGACGCCACCATGTCCACGAAACCGCGCACCGCGTTGACCGGGCTGCCGTCGGGGGCGGTGACCTTCTCCGGGATGGCGTGGAAGGCGCGGAACCACAGGCTCGCGCCGTCGAGCAGCATCAACGTGGGGTCCGGTGCGGGCGTGGGGTTCTCCGGTGCGGTCACGGACCACATCCTGCCATCCGGTCGCGGCCACTAGGCTCGAAGACATGACCTCTGCCGCCACCCGTTTCCCCGCCGACCGTTACGCGGCCCGCCTGGCCCGCGCCGCCGAACTCGGTGCCGCCGCCGGCTTCGATGCGCTGCTCATCACCCCCGGACCGGACCTGCGGTATCTCACCGGTTCGCGCGCCGAGTCGTTCGAGCGCCTGACCTGCCTGGTGATCCCCACCGACGGCTCCGGCGCCACCGTGGTGGTGCCGCGGCTGGAGTTGGCGTCGCTGAACGACTCCGCCATCGGTGAACTCGGTCTGCCGGTGCGGGACTGGGTGGACGGCCAGGATCCCTACGCGCTCGTGCGCGACCTCGTCGCGACGGCGGGGGCGTTCGCGGTGGCCGAGGCGATGCCGGCGCTGCACCTGGTGCCGCTGACCGCCCGGTTCGGCAGCGCCCCGGCGCTGGCGACGTCGGTGATCCGGCAGCTGCGGATGGTCAAGGACGCCGACGAGGTCGAGGCGTTGCGCCGCGCCGGTGCCGCCATCGACCGGGTGCACGCCCGCATGGGTGAATGGTTGCGCGCCGGGCGCACCGAAGCCGAGGTGGCCGCGGACATCACCGCCGCGATCCTCGAAGAAGGCCACACCGCGGCGGCGTTCGTCATCGTCGGGTCCGGCCCGCACGGCGCCGACCCGCACCACGAGGTGTCCGACCGGGTCATCGAATCCGGCGACATCGTCGTCATCGACATCGGTGGTCCCGTCGAACCGGGCTACTACTCGGATTCGACCCGCACCTACAGCATCGGCGAACCGGACCCGGAGATCGCGACGAAGATCGCGGTGCTCGAGAAGGCACAGCAAACCGCGGTGGATGCGGTGCGGCCCGGGGTGCGTGCCGAGGACGTCGACGCCGCCGCCCGCAACCTGCTCGCCGCCGCCGGTTACGGGGAGGCATTCGTGCACCGCACCGGGCACGGCATCGGTCTCTCGGTGCACGAGGAGCCGTACATCGTCTCCGGCAACGACGACACCCTGCAGCCCGGCATGGCGTTCAGCATCGAACCGGGCATCTACTTCCGCGGCGAGTGGGGTGCGCGGATCGAGGACATCGTCGTCGTCACCGAGGACGGCTGCGAGTCGATGAACCTGCGCCCGCACGGATTGACGGTGCTGCCGGGCTGAGACCCGGCCGGGTTCACCGCTCGTCGAGCAGGGCGAGCAGCTTGTCGGCGAGGGGACCGGGATGGTCGGCGGCGGCCTGCCGCAGCGCCTCGTTGCGGGCGCGGATCTTGCGGGCGAACTTCGTCTGCGCGCCGGTGAGAACCTCGTAGGTGAGGATCTCGGTGTCGTAGTCCTCGACGATGCCCAGCAGCCGGTCGAGTTCGGCGACGGTGAGCAGGACGGTGGCCAACTCCGGGAAACCCTCCTCGGCGGCGTGCCCGGTCGCGAGGTCGCGGCGGGCCTTCAGATCGGCGAGGAAGACGTCGATGCTCGGGGTGCGGTCACTGTCCATCCCGCAGACAGTAGAACCCCGCCACTGCATCCCGGAGATCGACCCGGGACACTGGCCGCATGAACCACACCGCGCAGGGAACCGTCGTCATCTTCGGGGGACGCAGCGAGATCGGCGTCGAGGTCGCCACCCGACTCGCGCCGGGCCGCACCGTGATCCTGGCCGCGCGTCGCGCCGACGACCTGGCCGACGAATGCGCCGCCGTGCAGGCAGGGGGCGCGACGGCGGTGCACCCCGTCGAGTTCGACGCCGACGCCCTCGACACCCACACCGCGGTACTCGACCGCATCGCCGCCTTCGGGCCGATCGATGTGGCGGTGCTGGCCTTCGGCATCCTCGGCGACCAGGCCCGCGCCGAAACCGATGCGGCGCACGCGGTGTCGATCGTGCACACCGACTATCTCGCGCAGGTCGCGTTGCTCACCGACCTGGCCCAGCGACTGCGCGCCCAGGGTTCGGGGCGGCTGGTGGTGTTCTCCTCCGTCGCCGGGTGGCGGGTGCGCCGCGCCAACTACGTCTACGGCTCCGCGAAGGCCGGCCTCGACGGTTTCGCGTCCGGCCTGGCGGATGCCCTGCACGGCAGCGGGGTGTCGCTGCTGCTGGTGCGCCCCGGTTTCGTGATCGGCCGGATGACGGAAGGTATGAGCCCGGCACCGTTGTCGAGCACCCCACCGCAGGTCGCCGACGCGACGGTGCGGGCGCTGCACCGCGGGCGCGGGGAGGTGTGGGTGCCGGCGGTGCTGCGGCCGGTGTTCTTCGGGATGCGTCTGCTGCCGCGGGCGGTGTGGCGGCGTCTGCCGCGCTAGCCGAGAAAGGTGCCCCGACGTACACGCCCGAACCAGCGACCACGCACGATGTATGGCAGGGGTGAATTGTCCTGGGCGACGGCCCCAGCACCGAAAGATGCTTCCACCAGGTTCTTGCTCCACGTGGTAACGGCGTACATCAGGTAGCCGTTTGCCTCGAAGCGACTCGGTCCTCAGTTATAGCCGTACCCCACTTGGAATCCCCGGCTGATGGCGTCTTGTCGTGAGATGGTGATCGGATCCTCTGAACCGACCTGAACCTCGAAGAACGAGGCCGGGCTGTCTACCGTCGCGGTGAACCGAAATAGGCACCCTCCGTCCGTGTACCAGGCGCCATCGCCCACAGTCGCGCTACCTACCTTCCGGTTCTGCTCGTCGGAGATACTCACAAAGACGCGTTCACTTATTGGAAGACGCGGATGAGCGTCGCAACTGCCGTCCTCTTCGGTGATAGTGATGGACGGGTGGACAAGGATGCTTCCGTTCATTACGAACTGTGACGACGCCACCGTCGAAACTGCGACGCTCGAAGATGAGACGGTCCCTCCCGCCGAGGACGTCGTCCCGCTTGAGCACGCCGAGAGCGCGCCGACAGCACACGCAGCTAGGACGAAACGGGCGAGGTTCATACCTCGGAATCGTATGTGGATTGACCCTTCAGCATGGGCAAGATGATCGTCTCCGCTGAAGTCCTACTCGCAGGGGTTGATCGAGGACCCGCTCCAAACCATCGGTATTCGTGATGCGCGACGATCATGACTTGTCGATGACCCCGTGACTTGCGAAAAGCGTTGTGCAGGATTCCCTAGGAGCGCGGACAGCTATCGGCGTCAACTACGACGGGATTCGAGCAACCGCAACCAGATCTCGCTGATGGTGGGATAGGACGGCACCGCATGCCACAGCGCGTCCAGCGGCACCTTCCCGACCAGGGCGACGGTGGCGGCGTGGACGAGTTCGGCGACCTCCTGGCCGACGAAAGTCGCGCCGACGAGGGTGTCGGTGGCGCGGTCGACGATGAGCGCCGCGTGCCCGGCATAGTCGTCGCGGGCGAGCGAGGCCCCGGCGACGTCGATGTCGGCCTCGAGGACCTCGACGTCGAGGCCGTCGGCGCGGGCCTGGTCGGCGGTGCGGCCGACCGCGGCGATCTCCGGGACGGTGAAGATCACCTGCGGGACCTGCCCGTGGTCGGCGCTCGCCCGGAATCGTGACCCGTCGGTGGGACGGTTCTCGGCGCGGGCAGCGATGACGTCCCCGCACACCCGCGCCTGATATTTGCCCATGTGGGTCAGCGCGGCGCGACCGGCGATGTCTCCGACCGCATACAGCCATCGCCCGTTCACCCCGTCGACGGTGAGATCGTCGGCGACGGTCACCTTCCCGTCGGTCAGGCCGACAGTGTCGAGACCGAGCCCGTCCACGGCGGGGCAGCGGCCGGCGGCGACGACGATCTCGTCGACCTCGAGAGTGCTGCCGTCGGACAACTCCACGGTGGCGGGACCACCGTGGATGCAGCCGACGCCGGTGTCCTTCACATCGGGGCGCTGCACCGAGCGGATCTCGGTGCCGTAGCGCACATTCAGGCCCTTGTGGGCCATGCGGGTGGCGACGCGTTCGGCGGCGAACGACTCCACGCGCGGCAGCAACCGGTCGCCGCGCACCGCGAGGGTGAGTTCCTCGACGCCGAGTTGCCGCAGCCAGGTGGCGGTTTCGCAGGCGACGACACCGCCGCCGACGACGAGCACGCGGCGGGGGATCTCGAGCAGGTTCGTCGCATCGCGGGAGGTCCACGGCAGCGCGTCGCGCAGCCCGGGCAGGTCCGGGATCGACGGGACGGTGCCGGTGGCCAGGACCACGGCGTGCCGGGCCTGCAGGCGACGCTCCCCGTCGCTGCCGGCGACGGTGACGGTGCGTTCGCCGTCGAGGCGGCCGTGGCCGCGCACCACGTCGATGCCCGCGCCCTTCGCCCAATCCACCTGGGAGCTGTCGTCGCGGTTGTGGGTGAAACTGTCGCGGCGGGCCAGCACGGCCGGTACCTCGACCCCGTGGGCGCTGATCTTGTCGGCGACGCCGGGCATGTTGCGGGCGGTGGCGAGCACCTGGGTGGGACGCAGCAGAGCCTTGCTGGGCATGCACGCCCAGTAGGAACATTCGCCGCCGACGAGTTCGTGTTCGACGAGCACCGCGGTGCGGTCGCTGCCGGCGATGGCGTACTGGGCGGCGTTCTCCCCGGCCGGGCCCGCGCCGAGGACGATCACGTCATAGCTGTCGGATTCCGCTGTCGGACCGCTCATCCGTCCACGATAGGCGCGGCCGAACCGCCGGCGGGCCGGATCGGCGGCGACGGTCCGGTTCGCGAAGTCCGCCCGTTCGTGCAGGTCGGGGACGGATCAGTGCAGGTGCGGGGAGTCGGCGTCGAAGATCAACCCCATGGGGGCGAGCACCCGCACCACCTGCTCGGCGGTCCACTCGTCGAGATCGCACAGCAGCACCGACCGCCACGGGGTGACGATCACCGGACGTTCGACGGCGGCGAGGAATTCCGCGAGTCGCGCGGGGAGGATTCCGCTGGGCAGCCCGCCGGCGAGGGTGACGGCCCCGTCGGGCTGGTCGAGCCAGCCGATCGGCGGCCGCGGCTGCTCCGGCACCGGCTCCGGATCCGAGGTCGGGTCGGTCGGTGGGGTGAGCAGCGCCTCGGCTGCGTCGGCCGGGTCGACGCGCACCCCGGTATCGGCGCCGTCGCGGATGACCGCGAAGCGACCGTCGGGGCGGGCGAGGACCGCGACGGCGGGGGCGAGAGCGACGATGTCGCCGGTGCCGTCGTCGAGCCCGAACACGGTGCCGGCCGCCACCGGCCGCTCGTCCAGGCGCGCGATCACCGCGGCGGTGAGTTCGCGCAGGTCGTGGTGTCCGCCGATGCGGCCGCTGAGCGGGGAGACGAGAAGCCGTGCGCGGGTGGGCACGTCGACGGTGAGACCGGCGGCGGTGAGCGCCGCGCTGATCGCAGCGTGGTCACCCCGCACCTGCAGCTGGGCGTGGGCGGTCAGATGCAGTTCGCCGCCGCCGTGGGTGTGGGCGAGTTCGGCGAGCAGCTGCACCTGCGCGGAGGTCAGATGCCCGGCGGGCAGGTGCACGTCGACAGCGGTATCGGCCATGACCGCCAGCGTAGAACGCGGCGCCGGCGGGACGAGCGCTGCCGTGAGACCGTGCGGTTTGTAGGGTGGTGGCCATGCCCGAGTCGACGACCCCCACCTTCGCGGACCTCGCCGCCGCCAAGTTCGTGCTGCTGACCACCTACCGCAAGGACGGCAGCGCGGTGGACACCCCGGTGTGGGCGGCGCCCGACGGGAACCGGCTGCTGGTGTGGACGGTCGCCGATGCCTACAAGGTGCGGCGGTTGCGCCGCGATCCGCGGGTGTCCCTGGCGATCTGCGACGCGCGCGGCAACGCGAAGTCGGCGGCGGTGCCCGGCATCGGGGAGGTGCTCGACGCCGACGGTTCGGCGCACGCCCGGTCGGTGATCGCCCGTAAGTACGGGTTGCTCGGCCGGATCATCGTGGGCGCGAGCGTGGTGCGCCGTGGCCGCACCGGCACCGTCGGGTTGGCGTGTGTGCTCGATCCCGCCGACACGGCCGGCCGGTAGGCGTCGTGGCGCGTTCTCACACCTACCGGTCCCAGGCGATCGCGGTGGCGCTCGCGAGCAGCCCGCTGATCTCCGGTTCGAGTCGCTGGAAGTGGTTGCGCCGCGCCGGTGTCGACGCCGCACCGCCGAGCCTGATCCACACCCGCGTGGTGGTGCAGGGCCTCGGCCGGCTCACCCTCGGCGCGGGCTCGTTCGTCAACCACGGTTGCTATTTCGACACGGTCGCCGACATCACCGTCGGGCAGCGGGTGTTCCTCGGCGACCACGTGCGGGTGCTCACCAGCAGCCACCGGATGGGCACCGCCGAACAGCGCGCGTCGACGTTGACGGGGGAGCCGGTGACCATCGGCGACGGCGCGTGGATCGGCTCCGGGGCGGTGATCATGCCGGGCGTGAGCATCGGGGCCGGCGCGGTGATCGGCGCGAACTCGCTGGTGACGAAGGACTGCGCCCCGCACACGCTGCATCTGGGCAGTCCCGCCCGGCACGTCCGTGACCTGGACTGACCCCGCCACCCGAGCGCGTCCGGATCGTCCGGGTTCGCCGATCCCGTAGGGTCCGTGGTGATCTCGGCCTCATCTGCGGGGCCGAGCCGATCGAACCCAGTTCAGGAGAGCGCATGTCCGTGCACGAGTACACCGTGGCCACCGCCGACGGCGGCAGCGAGGATCTCGCCCGCTTCGCCGGCCGGTATCTGCTGATCGTCAACGTCGCCAGCAAGTGCGGCCTGACCCCGCAGTACGAGGCGCTCGAGGCGCTGCACCGCGAGCTGGGTGAGCGCGGCCTGCAGATCCTGGCGTTCCCGTGCAACCAGTTCGGTGGTCAGGAACCGGGCAGCGACAGCGAGATCCAGGAGTTCTGCCGCGTGAACTTCGACGTCACCTTCCCGGTGTTCGCGAAGGTCGACGTCAACGGCGACGATGCGCACCCGCTCTACCGGCACCTGCGCGCCGAGGCTCCCGGCGATTTCGGGCCGCAGCACGGTTTCCTGTTCGAGCACGTGAGCACGACCCGCCCGGAGGCGATCGGCACCGACGAGGTGAAGTGGAACTTCACCAAGTTCCTCGTCGACCCGCAGGGTGCGGTGGTGCGCCGCTTCGAGCCGACGGTCACCCCCGAGGAGATCGGCAAGGAACTCGCCGACCTGCTCTGAGCCCCTATCGGTCCGGTCGGTGGACGTCACCGACCGGACCGGAGGTCAGTCAGTGGGCGGCGCTGACCGACGACATGTGGAAGTCGGGGATGCGCACCGGCGGCATCGCGGTGCGGGTGAACCAGTCCTTCCACTCCCGCGGCAGGGTGCGTTCGGTGGCGCCGATCTCGGTGGCGCGGCCGAGCAGATCGACCGGAGATTCGTTGAACCGGAAGTTGTTCACCGCCGCCCGCACCTGCCCGTCCTCGACGAGATACACCCCGTCGCGGGTCAGGCCGGTCAGCAACAGCACCGCCGGATCGACCTCCCGCAGGTACCACACGGTGGTCAGCAGCAGACCGCGTTCGGTGCGGGCTATCATGTCGTCCACATCGGCGGTGCTGCCACCGGTGAGCAGCAGATTCTCACCCGACGCCGTGGGCGTGGCCCCGAATTCGGCGGCCGCGGCCCGCGGATACGCCAGCGCGTGCAGGGCGCCGTCGCGGAGCCAGTCGACCCGCGAGGCGCTCATGCCGGTGTCGAACACCGAGACACTGTCGGTGGAGGCGGTGGCGACCACGAACGGCGCATAGCCCAATCCCGGGGCGGCCGGATCGGACGTCAATGTCACCGGCAGTCCGGCGATCTGCTCGCCGAGGCGGGTACCGCCGGGCCCCGCCCACACCGACCGGCCCTCCTCGGCGCCGCGCCCGTCGAGGGACCACAGCAGTGGGATCATCAGGTCCGCGACCACCGAGGGTGGCAGCAGCGTCTCGTACCGTCCGGCGGGCAGGTCGACGCGGGTACCGGCCCAGTCCAGCCGCCGCGCCAGTTCGGCGCGCAGCGGATCCATCGCGAGGTCGGTGAAGTCGACGGTGCCGGCGCCGACCCAGGCGCTCGCCCCGGTCAGGCCGCCGCGTTTGCCGTTGAGCTCGAGCGACCCGTCGCGTTGCACCCAGCGGCGCCGCACCCCGGTGGAGGTGCCCAGCCACATCGTCGTGGATTGGTGGTGCGCGAACCCGTAGAGGGCGTCGGTGTCGTCGAAGCCGGCGGCGAGCCCGTCGAGGAGCGGGGCGAAGACCTCGACGTCGGTGCCGACAGCCTCTTCGCCCCACTGCGGGTCGGTGTCGTCGCCGTCGATCAACGGCATCGCATCCGGTGCCGCCGGGGCCTGCTGCGCGGCCGCCCACGCCGCGGCGACCACCGCGCCGATGTCGTCGGCGTCGACGATCGGGGCGCTGACCACCCCGCAGTGTGCGCCGCCGGGGGTGCGGCGGATCGCGAGGATCGTGGCGCCGCGGGCACGGGCGGAGCCGTTGGTGGTCATCGAACTGCCGGCCCACCGCAGCGACGCCTCGGCACTGTCGGTGACCATCACGATGGTCTCGTCGGCAGGGGAGGTCGCCAGGGCGGTCTCGACGAGTCGGTCTCCGGGGATCATCGGCCACCTTCCTGCACCGTGTTGAGCACGTTCACGCCGCGCACCAGCACCGACGGGCAGCCGTGCGAGACGGACGCGACCTGCCCGGGTTGCGCCTTGCCGCAGTTCATCGCGCCGCCGAGCTGCCAGGTCGACGCGCCGCCGACCGACTCGAGGGCACCCCAGAACTCGGTGGTCGACGCCTGATAGGCCACATCGCGGACCTGCCCGGCGAGGCGGCCGCCGCGGATCCGGTAGAACCGCTGCCCGGTGAACTGGAAATTGTGCCGCTGCATGTCGATCGACCAGCTGCGATCACCGACGATGTACAGCCCGTCGTCGACCCCGGCGATCAGATCGGCGGTGCTGCGATCGACGCTCGGATCGGGTTGCAGCGACACGTTCGCCATCCGCTGGATCGGCACGTGATGCGCCGAATCGGCGTAGGCGCAGCCGTTCGAGCGGGCCACCCCGAGCTTCGGGGCGAACGCCCGGTCGAGCTGGTAGCCGACGAGCACCCCGTCCTTCACGAGATCCCAGGACTGGGCGGCGACCCCGTCGTCGTCGTAGCCGACGGTGGCCATGCCGTGCGGTTCGGTTCGGTCGGCGGTGACGTGCATGACGTCGCTACCGTAGCGCAGGCTGCCGAGCAGGTCGGGGGTGGCGAAGGAGGTGCCGGCGTAGGCGGCCTCGTAGCCGATGGCGCGGTCGTATTCGGTGGCGTGCCCGACCGATTCGTGGATCGTCAGCCACAGATTCGTCGGGTCGATCACCAGATCGGTGCGGCCCGGCGTCACCGACGGGGCCTGCGCCTTCTCCGCGAGCTGCTCGGGCAGTTCGGCGAGCTCACGGCTCCAGTCCCACCACCGGTCCGAGGCCACATACTCCCAGCCGCGGCCGGTCGGTGGGGCCAGGGTGCGCATCGACTCGAAGGTGCCGGCCTCCCGGTCGACGCGGGTCGCGTCGAGATCGGAGTGGATCCGCACCCGCTGCTGGGTGATCGTCGACCCGGCGAGATCGGCGTAGAAGGTCTGCTCCTTGACCAGGGTCAGATTCGCGGCGACGTGGTCGACGCCGACGGCGTCCTGCAGTCGCCGCGAACGGTCCTCGAGCACCGCGATGCGCTCGGCCGCGGGGACGGTGAACGGGTCGATCTCGTACGGCGAGACCCACACCGCGTCCCGGTGGACCGGTTCGTCGGCCCACTGCACCGGATCGCGGTTCAACGCGCGCAGGGTGCGGGCGACCGCGACGGCTCGGGCCGCGGCGTCGACGGCGCCGTCCGGGCCGGGCACCGGATGCGACGCGAACCCCCAGGTGCCGTCGAGCAGCACCCGCACCGCCACCCCGCAGTCGCTGTCGTCCACCGCCGCCTGCAGGGCGCCGTCGCGCAGGGTGCTCGTCCCGGTCCGGATCCGATGCACCCGCACATCGGCGTGACTCGCACCCGCCGCCCGCGCCACCGTCAGGCCCGCGTCGGCGGCGGCGTGCAACGGCAGGGCCAGAAAATCGTCGTCCACCGCATTCACCCGCCCACGGTAACGCCGGGATGTGCGGCATCGGGGTTGCCGCACCGAGCGCCGCGGGTGGCTCAGCCGAACTGTTCGATGCCCAGGCGGATCACCATGGCGATCACCACGACCAGCAACACCACCCGCACGAACCCGGCGCCGCGGGCGAGCGCCATCCGGGAGCCGAGCACCGAGCCGGCGACATTGCACACCGCCAGCGCCGCCCCGAGCGCCCACCACACGTGCCCGCCGACGGCGAACAGGACCAGCGCCCCGAGATTCGAACCGAAGTTGAGCACCTTCGCCATGGCCGCCGAGGTGACGAACTCGCTGCCGAGCATCGCCGCGAACACGATGATGAAGAAGGTGCCGGTGCCGGGCCCGAGGATCCCGTCGTAGAAGCCGATCACCGCCGCGGCCGTGATCACGACGGTGACCAGCCGCAGCGTCGACGGGCGGCGGGTGCCGCCGGCGCCGAGTTTCGGGCGGGCGGTGACGAACACCGCCACCGCGACGAGCACCACCATCACGATCGGGATGAACACCTCCCGGTCGATGAGCGAGACCGCCGCCGCCCCCGCCGCCGCGGCCACCGCGGCGACCAGGGCGGCGGGGCCGAGCAGCGACCAGCGCAGCGGGATGCGCCGCGCGAAGGTCAGCACCGCCGCGCCGGTCCCACAGATCGCGGTGAGCTTGTTCGTCGCCAGCGCCGCCTGCGGTGTCAACTGCGGGGCGACGAGGAACAGGGCGGGCAGCAGGATCAGCCCGCCACCGCCGACCACCGCGTCCACCCAGCCGGCGGCCGTCGCGGCGGTCATCAGCAACGCCCAGTCACCTGCAGTCATGGCGGCCATTCGATCACGCGCCGTATCCGGGGGGCGGGTGCGGGAGCAAAACCGGCGGCCCGTTCGTTGACCGGACAGAAACCGCCGACGGAAGGAAGTCCCGCCGTGTACCCGTTGTTGTTCGTGCTCTACGTCGTGGCGGAGATCGCGGTGCTGGCCTGGCTCGGCTCCACCCTCGGCGCCCTCGCCACCGTGCTGATCTTCCTCGGTGTCAGCGCCGCCGGTTATCTCGTGCTCGCCGCCCTGGGTCGTCGCGCGCTGCGCAACCTCGGTGAACTGCGCGGGGGCCGGGCGCCGCGCGCCAATTCCCCGGAGCGGGTGCTCACCGACGGTGCGCTCATCGGCGCCGGCGCGGCCCTGGTGCTGATTCCCGGCATCGTCAGCACCGTGCTCGGGATGCTGTTGTTGCTGCCGACCCGCGCCGCGCTGCGGCCGGTGGTGCGCACGCTGGTCGCGCGACGCGCCCGCGCCACCGGGTTCTCCGCGCAGCGGCTGGTGGTGGTCGACGGGCAGGTCGTCGATCACAGCGTCGTCGGCGGCGCCCCGCACCTGACCGGTGGTCCGGCGGTGACCGAGCAGGTCGACGACCGTGGCACCGTGCTCGAAGGGGAGATCGTGGAGACCCCGCGCCGCCGCGAGGAGCGGTAACCGGGCAGACTGGGCACTCGTGAGCCCTGCACCGCACACCCAGCTTCTCGTCGGCGGCCGCATCTACAGCGCCAGTGCCCCCGATGCCACCGCGATGGCCGTCACCGACGGCACGATCGTGTGGGTCGGGCAGGACCGGCCCGGCCGCGCCCTGCACCCGGACGCCGAGATCGTCGACCTGCACGGCGCGTTCGTCGCCCCCGGTTTCGTCGACACCCACGTGCACACCACCACCCACGGCCTGGCCCTGACCGGGCTGGATCTGACCGACGCCGTCGACCGCGAGGACGCGCTGCGCCGGGTCCGCGCACACGCCGATGCGCACGACGACGCGGTGATCTGGGGGCACGGCTGGGACGAGACCCGCTGGCCCGACCCGACGCCGCCGACCACCGCCGACCTCGATGCCGCCGCCCCGGCCCGGCTCGTCTATCTCGGCCGGATCGATGCGCATTCGGCGGCGGCATCGAGCGCGTTGCGGGCCGCCGCCGAACCCCTCGACGAGCTGGACGGCTTCGATCCGCAGCAGCCGCTGACCGCCGCGGCGCACCACGCGGTGCGCGGCGCCGCCCGCCACGGGCTGACCGCCGCGCAGCGTGCCCGCGCCCGACTGGCGGCCCTCGACGATTTCGCCGCGCACGGCTACGTCGCGGTGCACGAATGCGCCGGCCCCGACATCTCCGGGCTCGACGACTTCACCGAACTGCTCGGCACCGACCATCCGGTGCAGGTGCGCGGTTACTGGGGCCAAGCGGTGCGCACCGGCGAAGACGCCGCGGAGCTGCTCGCGAAAACCGGCGCCGATGCCCTGGGCGGGGATCTGTTCGTCGACGGGTCGATCGGTTCGCACACCGCCGCGCTGGCCCGCCCGTACGACGACCTGGCGGACTGCTGCGGCACCACCTATCTGAACGAGGACGAGCTGACCGCGCACGTGCGGGCGTGCACCTCGGCGGGCATCCAGGCCGGTTTCCACGTCATCGGTGACGCGGCGACCACCGCCGCGGTCGCGGCCTTCGAGGCGGTCGCCGCGGAGGTCGGGGGACCGGCGCTCGCCGCGCGGGGGCATCGGCTCGAGCACGTCGAGTCGCTGACGGTCGCGCAGGCGGAGGTGTTGGCGCGGTACGGGGTGATCGCGAGCATGCAACCGAGCTTCGACGCGCTGTGGGGCGGGCCGGACGGGATGTACGCGCAGCGGCTCGGCGCCGACCGCGCCGCGGCGTTGAACGCGTTCGCGCCGTTGGCGGCGACCGGACTGGCGTTGGCGTTCGGCTCCGATGCGCCGGTGACAGCGCCGCGGCCGTGGCCGATGCTGCGCGCGGCGGTGCACCACCGCACCGAGGGCAGCGGGATCTCGCCGCGGGCGGCGTTCGCCGCCGCGACCCGCGGCGCGTGGCGCGCCGGTGGGGTGCGCGACGGGATGGCCGGCACCCTCGATCCGGGGGCGCCGGCGTCGTATGCGATCTGGGAGGTCGGGGAGCTGGTGGTCAGCGCCCCGAAGGATTCGGTGCAGCGGTGGTCGACGGATCCGCGGTCGCGGGTGGCGCCGCTGCCGGATCTGACACCGGGCACCGCCGATCCGGTGCTGGTGCGCAGTGTGCACCGCGGCCGGGTCGTGTACGCGCGGTGACCGGCCGACGCTTCGCGAAGGTCACCGCGCGGGCGGTGCGTGTCGTCGCGCTGCGCGCGCTGCTGGCCGTCGTCGCGGGAGTGTTGCTGTTCGCGTCGTTCCCGCCGCGTCCGCTGTGGTTCCTCGCCCCGGTCGGGATCGCGCTCCTGGTGGGTGTATCGACTGCAGCGCCGCTGCGGCGGCGCGCCGGGTTCGGCTACGGCTATCTCGCCGGTCTCGGTTTCCTGGTGCCGCTGCTGCCCTGGATCGGCGTCTATGTCGGTCCGTTGCCGTGGTTGGCGCTCGCCGCCACCGAGGCGGTCTTCGTCGGTCTGTTCGGGGCGCTGGTGGTGCACCTGCGGTCGTTGCCGGTCGCGCCGTTGTGGATCGCGGCGGCGTGGAGCCTGACCGAATGGTTGCGCTCGAGCGTTCCGTTCGGCGGGTTCCCGTGGGGTCGGCTGGCGTTCGGCCAACCCGACGGTGGGTTCGTCTCCCTCGCCGTCGTCGGCGGCGCCCCGCTGGTGTCGTTCGCCGTGGCCGCGACCGGCGCCGGTCTCGCCGCCCTCGCCCTGACCGCCTACCGCCGTCCCCGCCCGGCGCGGGCCTGGACGGCGCCGGTCGCGGTGACGCTGCTCGGGCCGCTGCTCGCCGCGGCGGCGTGGCCGCTGGTGCGCACCACCACCGACGAGTCGTCGACGGTGACGGTCGCAGCGATCCAGGGCAGCGTGCCGCGCCTGGGCCTGGACTTCAACGCCCAACGCAAGGCGGTGCTCGACAACCACGTCGCCCGCACCCTCGCCCTCGCCGAGGACGTCGCCGCCGGGCGGGCCCCGGCCCCGGATGTGGTGATCTGGCCGGAGAACGCCTCGGACATCGACCCGCTGCGCAACGCCGACGCCGCCCGCGACATCTCCGCCGCGTCCGCCGCGATCGACGCACCGATCCTCGTCGGGGCGGTGCTCGTCAACGACGACCGGACCACCACCAATTCGGTGATCGTGTGGGACGCGCAGACCGGTCCGGGGGAGCGGCACGACAAGAAGATCATCCAGCCGTTCGGCGAATACCTGCCGTGGCGGTCGTTCTTCCGGTTGTTCTCCGAGTACGCCGACCGCGCCGGCCATTTCGTGCCCGGCGACGGCGACGGCATGGTCACCGCCGGCGGCATCGACATCGGGGTGGCGACCTGTTACGAGGTGGCCTTCGACCGGGCGTTCCGCGACTCGATCGACGCCGGCGCGCAGCTGCTGGCGGTGCCGACGAACAACGCCACCTTCGGCGACACCGAGATGACCTATCAGCAGCTGGCGATGTCGCGGGTGCGGGCCGTCGAGCACGGCCGGGCCGTGATCGTCGCGGCGACCAGCGGGGTCAGCGCCATCGTCGAACCGGACGGTCGGGTGCAGCAGAGCACACCGTTGTTCGTGCCCGATGCCCTGGTGGCGCAGGTGCCCTTGCGCGCAGACGTTACGCTGGCTAGTCGGCTCGGAGTGGCGCCGGAGCTTGTGCTCTGCGCCGCGGCCGTGGCCGCCACCGCTCTCGCCCTGGTGCGGGGGCGGCGGGAGAAGGCCGGTGCGGCAGCTCGCACCAGCACCGGCGCAGCAGGAGCACCGGCCGGTGGCCGGTTCGACAAGGAGGACCTCTGATGGCAGCGGCGACGCCGGCCGGGAACGACAGCGCACCCAGCGCCCGCACCCTGGTGATCATTCCGACCTACAACGAGCGGGAGAACCTCGGTCGGATCATCACCCGGCTGCACGCCGCGCTGCCGCACACCCATGTCCTCGTCGTCGACGACGGCAGCCCCGACGGCACCGGTGACCTCGCCGACGACCTCGCCGCCGCCGACGAGCGCATCGCGGTGCTGCACCGCACCGAGAAGAACGGTCTCGGCGCCGCCTACATCGCCGGTTTCCGGTGGGGTCTGGCGCACGACTACACGGTGCTCGTGGAGATGGACGCCGACGGCAGTCACGCCCCCGAACAGCTGCACCTGCTGCTCGAGAAGGTCGACGCCGGCGCCGATCTGGTGCTCGGCTCGCGTTACGTGCCCGGCGGCACGGTGGTGAACTGGCCGTGGCATCGCGAGGTGCTCTCCCGCGGCGGCAACATCTACTCCCGTCTCGCGCTGGGGGTGTCGGTCCAGGACATCACCGGCGGTTACCGCGCCTACCGCCGTGAGGTGCTCGAGAAGCTCGACCTCGACGCGATCGCCTCGCACGGCTACTGCTTCCAGGTCGATCTCGCGTGGCGCACCCTGCAGGCCGGGTTCACCGTCGCCGAGGTGCCCATCACGTTCACCGAACGGGAGATCGGTGAGTCGAAGATGAACGGCAACATCGTGCAGGAGGCCCTTGTCCGGGTCACCGTGTGGGGGCTGCGCAGCCGCCTCGCGCGCCTGCGGGCACTGCTCGGCCGCTGAACCGGCCCGCGCGGCCGAGGTGTCAGGCGCTGCGCGGCTGATGCGCTAGCCGCTGCGCGGCCACGGCCAGCGGGCGTCGAGTTCGTCCCCGAGCCCCAGGCCCGCGCACAGCCGGCGGATGGCGCTGCAGTCCTGCACCACCGGCCGGCCCTCGGTCACGGCGATGGTGTCGGCGACCAGCTCGTCGCCGCCGGGGATGTTCTCGTGCGCGATGATCGCCGCCCAGGTGGAGGTGTCGGCGCCGGTGAACGCGGCGACCGCGGTGCCGAGCGCGTCGAGCAGCCGCACCCGGTCGGTGTCGTCGAGTTCGGTGAGCACCGCGGTGAGCAGCCCACCGGCCAGCGAGGCGTGGCACAGCTCGTCGCGGCGGTGCACCGCCACCGTCGCGCGGTTGACCGGTTGCAGCTCCGGGTCGGTGGTGAGCAACGCCAGATAGGCGCTGATCGAGGTCTCCGCGACGGTGGTGAACGCCAACTGCACCAGCGCCGCGTCCCGCGGGGTCTCGGCGTGCGCGACCGCGGCGCGATGCTCGCGCACCGTCGGGCACGGCGGCAGCACCGACTCCGGCAGCGTCCAGCCGCGGCGACGGCGGGTGAGCACATTGGCCTGCTGGTGCATGAGGGTGTGGTACTGCTCGTCGACCATCGCCTGCAGCACCCCGGTGACCACCGTGTCGGACGGGCCGATGCCGAAGGCGTCCTCGGTGATCAACGCGAAACCGGGGTTGACGACGTGCTGTTCGATGTCGACGACGCTCTTGTTGTACGCGATCCACGCCCACGCCCGCAGCCGCGCCTGCTGCTGCTCGTCGAGCGCGAGATAACGCGGATGCTCGGCGAAGGGCAGCATCTGCTCGGGATAGTCGACGCGGTCCGCCTCGAACAGCGCGTCGAGGTCGACCTCGGGTTTCTTCACGGCGGCGCGGCGCGGCCACGAGCGGGTCAGCCCGGCGATCACCGCGCTCTCCGCCGGATCGGACGGATCGTATTGCGGGAGTTCCGGCGCGCGCAGCTGCGGGCCGGGGATGTCGGACGCACTCATGTCCGGCTCCTTTCCTCGCTCGGATCGCCGGCCGCACCCGGATCGCGGGGCAGCGCCGCGAACAGCTGCGCACACAGCTGCGCGGCGGCGGGTTGCCCGTCGCCGAGCGCGGCGCGGGCCCGGTCGAGCAGCGCCGCGAAGTCGGGCAGCGCGTCGGTGGCGGCGTCGAGATCGGCGACCGCCTCGGCGAGGGCGCGGCGGGCGGTGGCGGCGTACGGGTTGGTGAGCTGGATGTCGTGGTAGACCTCGGCGGTGCCACCGGCGACGCGGGCGAGCAGCGCCCGCAGCACGGTGTGCGGCGGCGCGGCGACCTGCGCGGCGACCTCCGGCACGTCGAGCCGGTCGAGGGCGATACCGAACGCGAGGATCGCGGCGTGGGTGAGCACCTGCACGGCGGCGGTGATCCGGTCGTGCTCGTCGGCGGTGGTCTCGACCACCGTGGCATCCCAGTCGCGCAGCGCCGCGACGAACTCGGCCACCACCGGGGCGTCGTGGTGGCGCACCGTCAGCACGGGCCGGCCGGGCAACCCGAGATCGGGGGCGAACATCGGGTTGATGCCGAGCGCGGAGGCGCCGGGCCGGTAGGTGTGCAGCGCCGCGGCGATCGGGGTCTTCACCGACAGGGTCTCCACCAGCAGGGTGTGCGGGGACAGCAGCCGCGCGAGCACCGGCAGGGCGGCACCGGCGACGACGTCGGGGACGGCGAGCACCACGATGTCGGCGCCGTCGAGCGCCGCGGCGAGGCGGGTGTCGGGGGCGGTCAGATCCGCGCGCAGCATCCCGGGTGCAGCCGGGTCGGCGGCCGGGTCGACGACGAGCACCTCACGGCCGGCCTCGCGCAGCGCGGCGGTGAGCAGGGCGCCGACGGCGCCGCATCCGCCGGCGACGACCACCCGGCCGGGCGTGGTCACGGCCCGGCCCGCCCCGGCAGCACCGGTGGCCCGTCGACGAGATCGGCCGCGGAGCCGACGGCACCGGCCCCGTCGGTCGGGGTGGTGTCGCGGGCGGCGGCGAGGCAGCGGCGCATCACCACGGACTTGACGAGGGTCTCGTCGAGTTCGTCGTCCGGATCGGACAGCGCCACGATCGCCCCGCCGATCCCGAAGGTGACCTCGTGGGCGGTGGCGACGAGGGTGCGGATGACCACCGACAGGTCGGCGGCGCCGGTCGGCGACAGATACCCGATCGCCCCGGAGTACACCCCGCGCGGGCCGTCCTCGAGCTTGTCGATGATCTCCATGGTGCGCAGCTTCGGGGCGCCGGTCATCGACCCGCCGGGGAAGGCGGCACGCACACAGTCCACCGCCGAGACGTCCGGGCGCAGCCTGCCGCGCACCGTCGACACCAACTGATGCACCGCCGCATAGGTTTCCACCGCGAACAGCGCCGGCACGTGCACCGAGCCGGGCACGCACACCCGCGACAGGTCGTTGCGCACCAGGTCGACGATCATCAGGTTCTCGGAGCGGTCCTTCTCGCTGGCCTGCAGTCCGTCCCGCAACGCCGCGTCCTCACCGGGGGTGCGGCCGCGCGGGCGGGTGCCCTTGATCGGTTTCGATTCGACGGTGCCGTCGGCGTCGATCCGCAGGAACCGTTCCGGGGACGCGCTGAGCACCGCGACCTCGGGGAAGTCGAGCAGCGCACTGTAGGGGGTGGGACTGATGCGGCGCAACACCCGGTAGGTGCTCAGCGGGTCGATGCCGCCGTCGACGGTGACGGTGTTCGTCAGGCACACCTCGTACGTCTCGCCGCTGCGGATCTCGTTCTGGCACTGGGCGATCAGGTCGAGATAGCGCTGCGGGGAGTGCCGCAGCCGCAGCTGCGGGCCACCGTCCGCGCCGATCAGCGGCACCGGGACCTGTTCGTCGGTCGCCGGTTCGGGCAGCGCCGACAGGATCGCGGCGGTCGCGTCGAACCAGGCGAGGGTCTCGGGCTCGTCGGTGTCCTCGGTCAGGGCGAGCAGATAACAGCAACGCCCGTCGTGGTCGACGACCACCGCGCGGTCGGCGAAGACCAGCGCGGCGTCGGCGTAGGGGGAGGTGTGCACGAGCTGCGCGCCGGCGTCGGCCTTGAGTTCGTAGCCGAGATAGCCGACATAGCCGAGCGCGAACCCGAACGGCAGGTCGTCGCGGGCGGCGACGCGGCGCTCGGCGAGCCGGGCGGTGAGATGGTCGAAGACGGGGCGGCGGTGTTCCTCGACGGTGCCGTCGGCGCGGTGTTCGCGCACGATGCCCTCCCCGACCCGGTAGGTCAGGTAATCGGCGCGCGGTCCGGCGCCGTTGCCGAGGACGGTGAACCGCGACTGCGGATCCAGCGCGGCGCTGCCGTCGAGCCAGAACCCGTGCGGCCCGGCGGCGAAGAGCGCCTCGTAGACGGCGGACGGGTCGAGGTGCAGCGGCAGCCGGCGGCTGGCGAGCACGTAGCGCGGGGCAGATTCGGGTGCCGGTTCCGGATCGGCGGGGGCGGTGACGGTGATCGGGCTGCGCGGCGGGGTGGCGTCGCGGAAGTTGGCGAGCAGTTGCGCGCCGTGGGCGGTGCCGATCGATTCGGGATGGAACTGCACCCCCCACAGCGGGCGGTGCCGGTGCGCGACGGCCATGAGCAGCCCGTCCGGGGTGCGGGCGGTGGCGACGAGGTCGTCGGGGACCGGGTCGGCGATCAGCGAGTGGTAGCGCACCGCCTCGAACGGTGACGGCAGCCCGGCGAACAGGCCGGTGCCGTCGTGCAGGATCGGGCTGGTGCGGCCGTGCACCGGTTCGGGGGCGGTGATCACGGCGCTGCCGAACAGTTGGCACAGTCCCTGATGGCCCAGGCACACCCCGAGCAGCGGTACCCCGGCGTCGGTGAGGGCGCGGGCGCTGATCCCGAAGTCCCGGGCCCGGTCGGGCCGGCCCGGTCCGGGGGAGATGACGATGTTGTCGAACGGTTCGGCGACGAGCTCGTCCCAGCTGCGATCATTGGTGAGTACCCGCGGCGGGAGGCCGTTGACGCGGGTGATCAGGTCGTAGAGGTTGTAGGTGAACGAGTCGTAGTTGTCGATCAACAGCGTGCGGAGCGGTCGGGGCGCGGACACGACGGGCCTCAGTTCGTGCCGTCGCCGCGGCGACCGGAGCCGACCCGGTCCGCGGCGTCGTTGCCGAAGGCGACCCGCTCCGCGGAGTCGTTGCCGGAGACGATGCGGTCCTCGACCCGGCAGGCCTCGTCGATGAGCAGGGTGTACAGCGAGCGCACGAAGTCGCCGGACAGGCCGTGCCGGTGCGCGTAGTCCTGGGCGCGGCGATGCACGACCTCCATGCGGCCGGGTTGCATGACGTCGAGGCCGTGGCGTTGCTTGAGTTCGGCGACGCGTCCGCACACCTCGAGGCGGGCGCGGACCCCGTCGAGCAGGGCCCGGTCGATGTCGTCGAGTTCGGCGCGCAGCTCGGCCAGTTCGGCGGCGGCCCGGGTCGGCGGTGCGTCCGCCGCAGTGTGGTGACGGTCGGTCACGGACACTCACCCCCTTGCAAGCGACCCGCCGGAACACCGGCGCGAAGGTCGTGGATCGGGCGTGCCGATCATGATCGATCGGCGTGCGATCATGATTGCACGCACCGTCCGGCCGATATCGACGATTGATCGATTCGTGGCGGGGCCGCAACCGAATTCGCGGAACCACCGTCCCGTCGGGAGGGCGTCGTCGGGTCCGTAACGACGTGTGCCGCCCCGGACGATCGTCCGGGGCGGCACACGTGCGAGTTTGGGCGGCGTGGTGTCAGGCGCCGCGGCGCTTGGCCTTGAGCAGGTCCAGGCGCTCCTTGAGCAGGTCCTCGAGTTCCTCGATGGAGCGACGCTCGAGCAGCATGTCCCAGTGGGTGCGCGGCGGCTTGACCTTCTTCGGCTCCGGTGCGGCGCCCTCGACCAGGGTGCCCTCGAGGCCGTTCTTGCAGATCCAGGTGCCGGGGATCTCCGCGTCGTCCGCGAACGGCACGTCGTATTCCTCGCCGTTGTCGCAGCGGTAGCGCGCGATTCGCCGCGGCGCCAGATCGTGGTCGCGGTCGGTTTCGTAGCTCACCGCCCCGAGTCGGCTGCCTCGCAGTACACGATCTGCCATGGTGGTGTCCTTCCTTGTGTGCTCCGCCCGGGTGACGATGCCGTGCGGCATCGACGCCGAGCTCGACGTCCACTGTGCTCAACGTCGGAGGAGCCGATTCCGTTCCCGCGGCCCACCGAGGAGCCGAAGGGCAAGTCTACCGACCCGCCGCAGCGCCGCGCGCACCGTGCCCGCCCTCCCGCATCTGCGGTGTTCCCGCCGCCCCGCCGGGGGTGCGGGCGGGCAGTACAGTGACGCTCGTGACCGGACGTGACACGCGAGCGAGCACGTGCCTGTGGTGCGGGCGCCCGGTACCGGAGATCGGCACCGGCCGGCGCCGCCGGTACTGCCGCCAGTCGTGCCGGCAACGCGCCTACGAGCAGCGCAGCAGCGCCCGCCGCGCCGGGCTGCCCGAGGAGTCCGTGGTGCTCACCGCCGCCGAGGTCGAGGCGCTCGCCGACCGCGCGTTCCGGGTGCGCTGCGCCGCCGAGGACGTCGCCACCGCGGTCGCCGAGGGCGCCGCGGCCGACGAGCTGACCGCCCTGTGCGCGGAGCTGCTCGAGCTGGCCCGCGACGCCGAACGACTGCGCTGACCGCCCCCGATCGGGCCGACGGCACCCGATCGGGGAGTGACAGGCCTCAGGCGAAGAAACCCCCCATGGTGTAGACGACCTGGCAGAACGCGCCGTTGGCGTACTGCAGCGAACCGAACAGGGCGCCGAGCACCGCGCCGGGGCCACTGTCGATCACCGTCGACTGCAGCCCGCCGCCGTTGTTGTCGAGGGTGGCGACCCCGGCCCGGATGTTCTCCATGTTGATCCACACGAACTTCAGGTCCGAGGCGGTCACCGGCGCGCCGGCGGTGGGTTCGACGAACACCTCGATCGAGCCGAACGGCACCTGACCGTGCGGGCCGGGATGCACCCAGGCGGTGGTCATCGCGAACGGCACGACACCGCCGCCGCAGCCCGGGCCGACGGTGGGCGCGGGCGCCGAGAACGGCTGCGGGATGTTCTTCGGCGGCGGCGCGAACGGATTCGCCGAGCCGGAATCGGCGACGAGCCGTTCGAGCGCGGCGAGGGTCTCGGGCGAGTCGGCGACCTCCGCACGCAACTGGTCGAGAGGCGCCCCCGGCGGGGCGGTGTCGGCGGCGGCCTGAGCGGGGGCCGCGAGCAGGGCGGCGGCGAGCAGGGCGGTGACGAGCGGGGCGGATCGGCGACGCAACATCTCGGGCTCCTTCGAATCGGGTCGAGCAGGCGGGACGAGACGATCCGGTCGCGATCCGGTCACGCACCGGTCGCGGCACGGAGGCACGAAGGTGACGGCCGCTTCGAGAATAAGGACACCTATCCGGTTTCGGGGCGTTTCCGGCGAGCCCGATCCTGCTTCGACGCCGACCTCATTCGTCACTCCGGTCACGAACAGGGCATTCCTCCCGGCGGTCGGGAAAACGTTATCGAAACGCGACTGATCCCCTGCGCGGGAACGATTTCCGAGGTCACCCGCGGTGCCGTACCGGCCCTGCCGCGGCACGGGCACGGCCTCCGGGGCGCATCGGCCGGTGGTGGTGCGGTCGTCGCCGCAATCCGGTCGTACCGGTCGCACAGGTGGTCTAGCTTGTTGTGTGGTCCCGGTCACACGGGATCACACGATCGAACGGGGGTCCGATCGCGGCGCCGCACGCCCAGCGGCACCGGGGTCGGCCCCTGCACGCGATGTCGGGGGACACACGCCGATCACGGCCAACAACATCGCTTTCGGAGGGGACATGTCGCTGCGACACCGTCGTCCGCAGATACCGGCCGGCGCTTTCCCGCTGTCGTCCGCGCAACGAGCCATCTGGTTCGCGCAGCAGCTCGCGCCCGAGGTACCCGTGTGCATCGCGCAGTATGTGGATCTGCGCGGCGCCCCGGACCTGGATCTGCTGCGACGCTGCGGATATCGCGCCGGCGCCGAGTTCCAGTCCGCCTATCTGCGGGTCGTAGACGTCGACGGCGAACCCGTCCAGTACGTCGACCCCACCGTCGAGGACCGCAACGACATCCCGCTGCTCGACTTCCGCGGCGCACCCGACCCGATGACCGCGGCACACGAGTGGATGACCGCCGACTACGCCACCCCGGTGGACCTGGCGAACGACCTGCTGGTGAACATGACGATCCTGCAGGTCGCCGACGACCGGTTCCTCTGGTACGCCCGCATCCACCACGTCGCCCTCGACGGATTCGCGGCGATGACCATGGTCAACCGCATCGCCGCGCTGTACACCGCCGAGATCGAAGGCCGCGAAGCGGAACCGTCCAAGGCCGCCGACCTGCGCGCCCTGTACGACTGGGACCGCGACTACCGCACCTCCGAGCGCTACCGCACCGACCGCGACTACTGGATCGAACGGGTCGCCGGACTCGAGGACGGCTCGACCCTGGCGCACCGCGACGCCCCCACCGCGGCGGTGTCACTGCTGTCGAGCCACACCCTCCCGGACGAACTCGTCGACGCGCTGACCGCGGTGGACGACGAACCGGGACTGTCGTCGACGGCGGCGGTGATCGCGGCGTTCGCGTGCTATCTGGCGCGGATGACCGGCCGCGACGACGTGATGATCAACCTGCCGGTCTTCGCCCGCACCACCGCGATGGCCCGCCGCTCCGGCGGCATGCTCGTCAACACCGCGCCGCTGCACATCTTCGTCGAACCGGGCGACACCCGCACCGACCTGGTGCGGCGGGTGCAGCTCGAACTCACCGGGGCGCTGCGACACCAGCGGTTCAGCCTCGAGGACATCCGCCGCGAGACCGGCGCCGCCGGCGATCCGTACCGCTATGCCGGGCCGATGGTCAACGTCATGCTGTTCCGGCAGGAGATCGTGCTCGGCGCCATCCGCGGCGAATTCCACATCATGACCTCCGGTCCCGTCGAGGACCTGTTGGTCAACATCTATCAGAGCGGCGACCCGGCCCGGACCTTCCTCGACTTCCGCGGCAACCCCCACCGCTACGACGAGGACGAACTGCGCACCCACCACGACCGGTTCGTCGACCTGCTCGACGACTTCCTGCGCAGCGCCCCCGACCGTATGGTCGCCGCGATCCATCCGGCCAGCGTGACCCTCGGCGAGCAGCGCCGCCGCGCCGCGGCCGCCGCCGGTTTCTGGCGCGAACGCCTCGCCGACGCCCCCGAACGCCTCGAGCTGCCCCGCCCGGTCACCGCCCCCGCCGACGACACCCCCATCGACGCCCAGGACCGCCTGGCGGTCACCGCCGCGGCGCTCGCCGCGCGCTTCGCCACCACCGAGGGCGGCGCCCCCGACGCCACGATCGCCGCGGTGCTGCACGCCGCCACGGCGGCGCTCACCGCCCGGCTGACCGGCCACGACGACGTCCTCGTCGGGGTGGCCCACGACGGGCGGGTGCTGCCGCTGCGCGTCGCGGTGGACCCGGCCGAACCCTTCGCCGAGTTGGTGCGGCGCGTGCGCACCCTCGACGCGGATCTCGCCGCCCACACCGACGTCGACCCGGCCGTGCTCGCCGCCCTCGCCCCCGCCTGCCCGGTGGTGCTCGCCCTCGACGATCCGACCCCCGCCCCCGCGGAGGCGGTGCTGCGCGTGGCGATCGACACCACCGGCACCACCTTGCAGATCCGCACCGGCTACCGGCCCGACCTGGTGGACGCGCACACCGCCACCACCACCGGCCGGCGACTCGGCCGCGCCCTGACCGCGGTGCTCACCGACCCGCACCTGCCCGCGGGGGATCTGCCGTTCGTCGGCGGCGACGAGGTCGCCGGGCTGGTCCCGGCGCACGGCGACCCGGCGCGCTCCGCGCAGACCCTGCCGGAGATCCTGTGCGCGGTCGCCGCGGTGGTGCCGGACACCGAGGCGGTGGTGTGCGAGGACCGGCGCATGACCTACGGCGAACTCGACACCTGGTCCAACCGGCTCGCCCGCGTCCTCATCGACGCCGGGGCCGGACCGGAGACCTTCGTCGCCGTCGGCATCGCCCGCTCCCTCGAATCGGTGGCGGTGATCTGGGCGGTCGCCAAGTCCGGGGCCGCCTTCGTGCCCGTCGACCCGAAGTATCCGGCCGAACGCATCGAGTACATGCTCACCGACTCCGGGGCGATCCTGGGCCTGACCACCGCCGCGCACCGCGACGAGCTGCCCGGCACGGTGCCCTGGCTCGTCCTCGACGATCCGGATCTCGACGCACGGATCGCGCAGGCCGGTGATGAGCCGGTCACCGACGACGACCGGCCGGGCACGCTGCTGTTCGACCATCCCGCCTACCTGATCTACACCTCCGGCTCCACCGGCCGCCCCAAGGGCGTGGTGGTGCCGCACCGCGGCCTGGCGAACCTGTCGGCGACCCTGCACACCCGCCTGGCCCCACCTCCGGCGGCGCGGGTCTCGCACTTCTCCTCGCCGAGCTTCGACGCGTCGATCTTCGAGTACATGACCGCCTTCGGTATCGGTGCGACCCTCGTGGTGGTGCCCGCCCACATCTACGGCGGCGACGAACTGGCGGCGCTGCTGCGCCGCGAACGGGTCACCCACCTGTTCTCCACCCCGGCGGCGCTGGCGTCGGTGGACCCGACCGGCGTCGAATGTGAGGCGGTCACCGTCGCAGGGGAGGCGTGCCCGCCGGAACTGGTGGCGCGCTGGGCACCCGGGCGGCGGATGTACAACGCGTACGGGCCCACCGAGACCACCATCGTCTGCAACATCACCGACATGCTGGTGCCGGGGGAGACCGTCACCATCGGCCACCCGGTGTGCGGCATCGACGAGCTGATCCTCGACGGGCGGCTGCATCCGGTGCCGGTCGGGGTCGCCGGGGAGCTGTACATCGCCGGACCCGGCGTCACGCGTGGTTATCACGACCGGCCCGGCCTGACCGCGACCCGCTTCGTCGCCGACCCCTTCGGCCCGCCCGGCTCCCGCATGTACCGCACCGGCGACGTCACCCGCTGGCGGGTCCGCGACCCGCACCGTCCCGCCCGTTCGGTGACCGTCGAATATCTCGGCCGCTCCGACTTCCAGGTCAAGATCCGCGGGTTCCGCATCGAACTCGGCGAGATCGACGCCGCCCTGAGCGACCGCCCGGAGGTCGCCTTCGCCGTCACCCTCGGCCGCGCCGCACCCTCCGGGGAACAGATGCTCGTGTCCTACGTGCTGCCCGACGCCGGTTGCACCCTCGACCCGGAGCAGCTGTCCGCGGCGCTGGCGGCGCGGTTGCCCGCCCACATGGTGCCCGCCGCGATCATGGTGCTCGACGAGATCCCGCTGACCGCCGTCGGCAAACTCGACCGCAAGGCACTGCCCGAACCGGTCTTCGCCGGTGCCGGCGGGGCGGCGGCGATGTCGCCCACCGAGACCGCGCTGGCCGCGATCTTCGCCGACCAGCTCGGTGTCGCCGAGGTCGGCGCCGACGACAGCTTCTTCGAGCTCGGCGGCAACTCGCTGGTCGCCACCCGGGTGATCTCCCGCATCAACGACGCCTTCGGCACCGATCTGGGGGTGCGGTCGCTGTTCGAGGCCCCCACCGTGCGGGCGCTGGCGGCGAACCTGCCCGCCGGTGACGACGTCGACCGGCCCGCCCCGGCGCCGGTGCTGCCGCGCCCGGACCGCATCCCGGTCTCCGCCGCCCAGCAGCGCCTGTGGTTCGTCGACCAGCTCGACCCGTCCTCGGCCGCCTACAACATCCCGGTCGCGTTGCGGCTGCGCGGCGCCCTCGACCACGCGGCGCTGGTCGCCGCGACCCGCGATGTGCTCGACCGGCACGAGGCGCTGCGCACCGTCTACCCGGCCACCCCGGCCGGGCCGATCCAGCAGGTGCTGCCCGTCGACGCGCTCGCCCTGGACCTGACCCCCACCGCCACCGCCGATCTCGACGCGGACGTCGCCGCGGTGGTCGCGGCCGGTTTCGATGTCACCGTCGACCCGCCGCTGCGGATGCGGCTGTTCCGCGTCGCCGACGACGAGCACGTGCTCGCCGTGGTGGTGCACCACATCGCCGCCGACGGCGCGTCGCTGGCGCCGCTGTCGCGGGATCTGGTCACCGCCTACGCCGCGCGCGCCGTCGGCAGCGCCCCGGACTGGGCGCCGCTGCCGCTGCAGTACGCCGACTACACCCTGTGGTTCGCGGATCTGCTCGGCGACGTCGACGACCCGGCCTCCCGCGCCGCCCGGCAGCTCGAGTACTGGCACGAGATCCTCGCCGGCGCCCCCGATCTGCTGGCGTTGCCCACCGACCGGCCGCGCCCGCCGCAGCAGTCCTTCCGCGGTGCGAGCGTCGACGTCGAGATCGCCCCGGAGCTGTACGGGCGGATCCGGCAGCTCGCCCACGCCCACACCGCCACCGAGTTCATGGTCGTGCACGCCGCCCTCGCGGTGCTGCTCGCCCGCCTGTCCGGCGGCGACGACATCGTCGTCGGCACCCCCGTCGCCGGGCGCAGCCACCGCCACCTCGACGACCTGGTCGGTATGTTCGTCAACACCGTCGCGCTGCGCACCGCGGTGCCCGCCGACCTGTCCTTCGCGGAGTTCCTCGCCGCGGTGCGCGACACCGACCTGGCGGCCTTCGCGCACACCGATCTGCCGTTCGACCGGCTCGTCGACGCCGTGGTGCCGGCCCGCTCGGCGGCCTATTCGCCGCTGTTCCAGGTGATGCTCGCCTTCGCCGACACCACCGGCGCGCACCTGACCCTGCCCGGCCTGGACGTCGACATCGCCGAGATCGACACGCACACCACCAAGTTCGACCTGCACCTGCAGCTCGGGGCGGTCGCCGACAGCGACGGCCGCACCCACGCGCTGCGCGGCGCGCTGTCCTACGCCACCGACCTGTTCGATCCCGCCACCGCCGCCGCGATCGGGCAGCGCCTCGTGCGGCTGCTCGAAACGGTCACCGCCGATCCGGCGGTGCCGGTCGGCGACGTGGATCTGCTCACCGCCGACGAACGCCGCACCGTGCTCGACACGTGGAACGCCACCGCCGCCGACGCCGGTCCCGCCACCACCCTCGGGGAACTGTTCGCCGCGCAGGTCGCCGCGACCCCGCACGCCCCGGCCGTCACCGTCGACGGCCGCACCCTCGGCTACGCCGAATTCGACGCGGTCACCAACCGGCTCGCGCGGCGGTTGCTGCGCGCGGGCGCCGGACCGGACCGGGTGATCGCCCTCGCCGCGCCGCGCTCGCTGGATCTGCTCGTCGGCATGTACGCGATCGTCAAGAGCGGCGCCGCCTATCTGCCGCTCGACCCGGAGCATCCCGCCGAGCGACTGCGCTACGTCCTCGACACCGCCGCGCCGATCGCGGTGCTCACCACCAGCGACGTCGCCGACGCCCTGCCGGACACCGGCGCCGAGGTGCTGCGCATCGACCGGCTCGACCTCGACGACGAATCCCCGGCGGCCCTGACGGCGGCGGATCGGCCGGAGCCGACCGGCGCGCATCTCGCCTACGTGATCTTCACCTCCGGCTCCACCGGCCGCCCCAAGGGCGTGGCGGTGCCGCACGCGGCGATCGTCAACCGGTTGCGCTGGATGCAGCACGCCTATCCGCTGACCGCCGAGGACACGGTGGTGCAGAAGACCCCCGCCACCTTCGATGTGTCGGTGTGGGAGTTCTTCTGGCCGCTGCAGGTCGGGGCGCGCCTCGCCGTCGCCGCCCCGGGCGGGCACCGCGATCCCGGTTATCTGCTGCGGCTGTTCGCCGAGGAGCAGGTCACCGTGGCGCATTTCGTGCCGTCGATGCTCGCGGTGTTCGTCGACGCCCTGCACGGCCGCGACCGGGAGCCGCTCGGGTTGCGGCACGTGTTCGCGTCGGGGGAGGCGCTGCCCGTCGAGACCACCGCCGCGCTGCGCGCGGCGCTGCCGCACACCGCCCTGCACAATCTGTACGGGCCCACCGAGGCCGCGGTGGACGTCACCGCCTGGACCACCACCGACACCGACCACGGATCGGTGCCGATCGGGCTGCCGGTGTGGAACACCCGCACCTACGTGCTCGACGCGCGGCTGCATCCGGTGCCCGCCGGCGCCGCCGGCGAACTGTATCTGGCCGGCATCCAGCTCGCCCGCGGCTATCTCGACCGCCCCGCGCTGAGCGCCGACCGGTTCGTCGCCGATCCGTTCGGGGCGCCGGGGGAGCGGATGTACCGCACCGGGGATCTGGCCACCCGCCGCACCGACGGTGCCCTGATGTACTTGGGGCGCACCGACTTCCAGGTCAAGATCCGTGGTCTGCGCATCGAGCTCGGGGAGATCGAGCAGGTGTTGCGCGCCCGCGACGAGATCGGGCAGGCGGTGGTGCTCGTCCACCACGGCGCCGACGACCGGCTCACCGGCTATCTCGTGCCCACCCCGGGCCGCAGCATCGACACCGCCGCGGTCACCGCCGATCTCGCCGCGCAGCTGCCGGACTACATGGTGCCCGCCGCCCTGATCGTCCTCGACGCGCTGCCGGTCGGCCCCAACGGCAAACTCGACCGCAACGCGCTGCCCGCCCCGCCGGCACCGACCGCCGCCGGTGGCTACCGGGCACCGCGTACCCCCACCGAACAGCTCGTCGCCACCGTCTTCGCCGACCTGCTCGGCGTCGACCGGGTCGGCGCCGACGACCACTTCCTCGACCTCGGCGGCACCTCCCTGCTCGCGATGCGCGCCGCCGCCCGGCTCGCCGCGGACACCGGCGGGGAGCTCGGCATCCGGGAGATCTTCGACCATCCGGTCGTCGCCGATCTCGCCGCGCACCTCGACCAGCCCGACCGCACCGGCGCCGGGCGCGGCGCGCCGGTGGCCGGGCCGCGCCCCGACCCGGTCCCGCTGTCCCCGGCGCAGCAGCGGATGTGGTTCATCAACCAGTTCGACACCACCTCCCCGGCCTACAACATCGCCGTCGCGCTGCGCCTGACCGGCCGGCTCGACCAGGCGGCGCTGCAACACGCCATCGGCGACGTCGTCGCCCGGCACGAGTCGCTGCGCACCCGCTATCCGCTCACCGACGACGGGCCCGTGCAGGTCGTGGTGCCCGCCGGCGCCGCCGTCCCTGGTCTGGCGGTGCTCACCGTCGACGACGGCACCGACCTCGACACCGAGCTCACCCCGATCCTCACGGCCGGCTTCGATGTGGCCACCGAGATCCCCATCCGCATCCGGGTGCTCGCCCTGACCGAGGACGAGCACGTGCTCGTCCTCGTCGCCCACCACATCGCCGCCGACGGTTTCTCCATGGGGCCGCTGGCCCGCGACGTCATCGCCGCCTACAGCGCCCGCCACGCCGGACAGACCCCGCGGTGGACCCCGCTGCCGGTGCAGTACGTCGACTACACCCTCTGGCAGCACCGGGTGCTCGGTGACGACACCGACCCGACCTCGCTGGCCGCCGAACAGCTCCGGTTCTGGCGCGCAGCCCTCGCCGGCGCCCCGGAACTGCTCGAACTGCCGCTGGACCGGCCCCGCCCGGTGCAGCCGTCGCGGCGCGGCGCCCGCATCCCGTTCACCCTCGACGCCGCCGCGCACCGCCGGCTGCTCGACATCGCCCGCGCCCACGACGCGTCGGTGTTCATGCTGGTGCACGCCGCGCTGACGGTGCTGCTCGCCCGCCTGTCGGGCAGCGACGACATCGTCGTCGGCACCCCCGTCGCCGGGCGCGGTCACCGCGCCCTCGACGATCTGGTCGGCATGTTCGTCAACACCGTGGTGCTGCGCGCCCGGGTCGACGACGACGAGCCGTTCACCGCGCTGCTCGACCGCATCCGCACCGGCGACCTGACCGCCTTCGGGCACACCGAGGTGCCGTTCGAGCGGCTCGTCGAGGTCCTCGACCCGCCCCGCTCGACCGCCTACACCCCGCTGTTCCAGGTGCTGCTCGAATTCCAGGACACCGAACGCCCCGAGATCGAACTGCCCGATCTGTCGGTGCGGGTGATCGACCTCGATCCGATGCTGGCGCTGTTCGACCTGCAGCTGTCCATCGCCGAGACCACCGACGCCGACGGCCCCGCCGGCATCCGCGCGTCGTTCACCTACGCCACCGACCTGTTCGACCCCGCCACCGTCGCCTCGTTCGCCGACCGGTTCGTGCGCATCGTCGAGGCGATCACCGCCGCCCCCGACATCGCGGTCGGCAGCATCGACATCGTCACCGACCGGGAACTGGCCGATCTGACCCCGGCGCGGGGCCTGCCGCCGGTCTCCCCGCAGCTGTGGCCGGAACTGCTCACCTCGATCGCCGCGATCCTGCCCGACGCGGTCGCCCTGCGCTTCGCCGACCGGCAGGTCACCTACGCCGAACTCGACGCCTGGTCCACCCGCGTGGCGCGGCTGCTCGTCGACGAGCACCGGATCGGGCCGGAAACGGTGGTCGCGCTGGCGTCGACCCGCTCGGTCGACTCGGTCGCGGTGGTGTGGGCGGTCACCAAGACCGGCGCGGCGTTCGTGCCCGTCGACCCCGCCTACCCGCCGGAGCGGGTGAGCTACATGCTCACCGACAGCGCCGCCGCCCTGGGCATCACCACCGCCGCGCACCGCGACGCACTGCCGGTGCAGGTGCCGTGGCTGGTGCTCGACGACGACGCGGTCGCCGCCCGGATCGCCGCGACGAGCGACGCGCCGATCACCGACGCCGACCGCACCGCTCCGCTGCACTTCGACCACCCGGCCTATCTGATCTACACCTCCGGTTCCACCGGCCGCCCCAAGGGCGTGGTGGTCACCCACCGCGGCATGACCAACCTCAACGCCGAGGTGCGCAGCCACTTCACCATCACCCACCGGGCCCGCGTCTCGCACCTGGCGTCGCCGAGCTTCGACGCGTCGATCTTCGAGTTCACCAAGGCGTTCTGTGCCGGCGCCACCCTGGTGATCGTGCCGCCGGACGTCTACGGCGGCGACGAACTCGCCCGGCTGCTGCGCGAGGAGAAGGTCACCCACGCCTTCATCACCCCCACCGCCCTCGCGTCCCTCGACCCCACCGGGCTCGACGACCTCGAGGTCCTCGTCGTCGCCGGTGAGGCCTGCCCACCGGAGCTGGTGGCGCGCTGGGCGCCGGGACGCCGCATGTTCAACGGTTACGGCCCGTCCGAGGCCACCATCGAGACCAGCGTGAGCCCGCAGCTGCGGCCCGGGCACACCGTCACCATCGGCGGCCCCGCCGTCGGCTTCCACCAGACCGTCCTCGACGACCGGCTGCGGCCCGTCCCCGTCGGGGTGGCGGGTGAGCTGTACATCGCCGGGCCGGGGGTGGCCCGCGGCTATCATCGCCGCCCCGACCTGACCGCCGCCCGGTTCGTCGCCGACCCCTACGGCACCCCCGGTGAACGCATGTACCGCACCGGCGATGTGGTGCGGTGGCGGCACGACGGCACCGTCGAATATCTGGGCCGCTCCGACTTCCAGGTCAAGGTGCGCGGTTTCCGCATCGAACTCGGCGAGATCGACGCCGCCCTCACCGCCCACGACGCGATCGCCTTCGCGCACACCATCGGGCACACCGCACCCAGCGGCGACACGGTGCTCGTGTCCTACGTGCTGCCCGACACCACCGACACCACCGCCGCGCAGATCGATCCGCGGGCGCTGCGCGCCTGGGCCGCGGCGCGGCTGCCCGGCCACATGGTGCCCGCCGCGGTGGTGGTGCTCGACGAGCTGCCGCTGACCCCGGTCGGCAAACTCGACCGCCGCGCCCTGCCGGTGCCGGATCTGACGCGGCTCGGCGGCGACTACCGCGCCCCGAGCACCGATCTCGAGGCCACCGTCGCCGAGATCGTCGCCGAGGTCCTCGGGCACCCGCAGGTCTCCGTCGACGACAACTTCTTCGATCTCGGCGGCAACTCCCTGATCGCCACCCGCGTCGTCGCCCGCCTCAACGCCGCGCTCGGCACCGACGCCGGGGTCCGTGCCCTGTTCGAGGCCCCCACGGTGCGGGCGCTCGCCGCACGGATCCTCGACGATCACGGCGGGCACGGGCGGGTGCCGCTGGTCGCCGCCGAGCGGCCCGAACGGTTACCGCTGTCGCCGGCGCAGCAACGCATGTGGTTCGTCAACCAGTTCGACACCACCTCCGCCGCCTACAACATTCCCCTGGCGATCCGCCTGTCCGGCCGCCTCGACGTCGCGGCGCTCACCGCGGCGGTGCGCGACGTGCTCGACCGGCACGAGAGCCTGCGCACCTGGTATCCCGGCGACGACCAGGGTCCCCGCCAGGTCGTCGTCGACACCGACCGGGTGCTCGGCGCGCTGACCGCCCGGCCGGTCACCGCCGAGGAACTGCCCACCGAGCTCGGCGAGTTCGTCGGTGCCGGTTTCGACGTGGCCGCGGCCGTGCCGGTGCGGCTGCGGCTGTGGCGCCTGGACGAGCACGCCCATGTCCTGGCGGTGGTGGTGCATCACATCGCCGCGGACGGCTCGTCGATGGCGCCGCTGGCCCGCGACCTGATGCTCGCCTACACCGCCCGCACCGGCGGGACGGACCCGGACCGGGCACCGCTGCCGGTGCAGTACGCCGACTACGCCCTGTGGCAGCGCCGGCTGCTCGGCGACCCGGACGACCCGACCTCCCTCGCCGCCGCGCAGCTGCGGTTCTGGCGCGACACCCTCGCCGACGCCCCCGAACTGCTGCCGCTGCCCACCGACCGGCCGCGCCCCACCCAGCGCAGCTTCCACGGCGCCCTGCACCGCTTCACCGTGCCCGCCGACGTGCAGCGGCGCCTCGAGGCGCTGGCCGCCGAGCACGACACCACCGTGTTCATGGCCGCGCACGCGGCGTTCGCGGCGCTGCTGGCCCGCCTGACCGGCACATCCGACATCGTCATCGGCTCCCCGGTCGCCGGTCGCGGCCACCGCGCCCTCGACGACCTGGTCGGCATGTTCGTCAACACCGTGGTGCTGCGCACCCCCGTCGACGGGGCCCTGTCGTTCACCGACCACCTGCACCGCACCCGCGAGATCGACCTCGCCGCCTTCGGGCACACCGAGCTGCCCTTCGAGACCCTCGTCGACGTGCTCGCCCCGGCCCGCGAGACCGACCGGTCCCCGCTGTTCCAGGTGGTCCTCGAATACGGCAACACCGAGCAGGCCCATCTGGTGCTGCCCGAGCTCGAGGTCGACGCCCTCGACCCGGAACTGCCCGTCGCCAAGTTCGACCTGCAACTGACCCTGCAGGACACCGACCCGGCCGGGGTGGGGGAGCCGGGCGGGATGCCGGCGGCGTTCACCTATGCCACCGATCTGTTCGATCCCGACACCGTCGCCTCGTTCGCGCAGCGGCTGGTGCGGTTGCTCGACGCGGTCACCGCCGACCCGCACCGCCCCATCGGCGACGTCGATCTGCTCACCGAGGACGAACGTCCCACCGCCCCCGCTCCGGTGCGCCCGGCCCCAGAGACCCTGCTCGATCTGTACGCCCGCGGCGCCGGATTGGACCCGGCCGCGATCGCGGTCACCGCCCCCGACGGGTCGCTGCGCTACGACGCACTCACCGACCGGGTGCAGCGCCTGGCGCGGCTGCTCGTCGAGCACGGCGCCGGACCGGACCGGCTCGTCGCCGTCGCGTTGCCGCGCGGCACCGACCTGGTCGTCGCGCTGCTCGCCGTGCTGCACAGCGGCGCCGCCTATCTGCCCATCGACGTGGCGTTCCCGCCGGACCGGCTCGCGTACATGTTCGACGACGCGGCCCCGGTGTGCCTGCTCACCACCGCCGACCACGCCACCGCCCTGCCCCCGCACACCCCACCGGTCGTGGACCTGCACGACCCGGCCGTGCGCAGCCGCCTCGACGAGATGCCCGGTGGCGGTGACGGATTGCCGCGCGTGTACCCCGATGCGGCGGCGTACGTCATCTACACCTCCGGGTCCACCGGCCGCCCCAAGGGCGTGATGGTGCCGCACCGCACCGTCGTCACCCTGCTCACCGACACCACCGAGATGTTCGGTGTCGACGCCTCCGATGTGTGGACGTTGTTCCACTCCTACGCCTTCGACTTCTCGGTGTGGGAACTGTGGGGCGCGCTCGCCCACGGTGGCCGGCTCGTCGTCGTCGACTACCACACCGCCCGCAACCCGCAGGAGTTCCTGGCGTTGCTGCGCCGCGAACGGGTCACCGTGCTCAACCAGACCCCGACGGCGTTCTACCAGCTCATCGACGCCGACCGTGCCGCCGGCACCGACCTGCCGGCGCTGCGCCGGGTGATCTTCGGTGGGGAAGCCCTCGACTTCGGGCAGCTCGACCGCTGGTACCGGCGCCACGACGACACCGCCCCGACGCTGGTGAACATGTACGGCATCACCGAGACCACCGTGCACGTCACCGCCCGCACCATCACCCGCGACCTCGCCGCCACCGCCGCGGCGAGCCTGATCGGCCCACCACTTCCGTCGCTGCGCCTGCACATCCTCGACAACCGGCTGCATCCGGTGCCCACCGGGGTGATCGGCGAACTGTACGTCTCCGGCGCCCAGCTCTCCCGCGGCTATCTGCACCGCCCGGATCTGACCGCCACCCGGTTCGTCGCCGATCCGCACGGCGCCCCCGGCGACCGGCTCTACCGCACCGGGGACCTGGCGCGCCGCACCCGCGACGGCGAGATCGAATATCTCGGCCGCGCCGACTTCCAGGTGCAGCTGCGCGGGTTCCGCATCGAACTCGGCGAGATCGAAGCGGCGCTGCTGCGCGCCCCCGGTGTCGGCCGCGCCGTGGTCGTCGTCCACACCGACGACGCCGCCGGCACCGAACGTCTCGTCGGCTACGTGGTGCCCGAGACCGGCCACGATCTCGACGTCGACGTGGTGCTCGAGCATGCCGCCGGGGAACTCGCCGCGTACATGCTGCCGTCCACCCTGGTGGTGCTCGACACGCTGCCGGTCACCGCGACCGGCAAACTCGACCGGCGCGCGCTGCCCGCCCCCGACTTCGCCGCCCGCACCACCGTCTCCCGCGCCCCGGCGCGCGGCCCCGAAACGGTGCTGGTGGAACTGTTCGCCCAGGTCCTCGGCCTGCCGACGGTGGGGGTGGACGATTCGTTCTTCGCCCTCGGCGGCGATTCGATCATGTCCATCCAGCTGGTCTCCCGCGCCAAGGCCGCCGGCCTGGACCTGACCCCACGCGAGGTGTTCGAACACAAGACCCCCGCGGCGCTCGCCGCCGTCGTCGGCACCACCGCCCCCGCCGAGACCCTCGCCGAGCTGCCCGGCGGCGGGGTCGGGGACATGCCGCTACCGCCGATCGCGCACTGGATGCTCGACCGCGGCGGCAGCATCGGCCGCTACTCGCAGGCGCTGCTGCTGCGCCTGCCCACCGGACTGGACGCGACCACGCTGCGGGCGATCGTCACCGCCGTCCTCGACCGGCACGACATGCTGCGCGTGCAACTGCGTCCGGCGCCGGACGCCCCCGGCGGACACGTGCTGCACGTACCCGCCCCGGGCAGCGTCGACGTCGACACCGTCATCCACCGGGTGCCGGTCACCAGCGCCGCCGACAGCGACGACTTCTTCGCCCTGGCCGCCACCGAACTCGACGCCGCCGCCGACCGACTCGACCCGCACAACGGGGCGGTGGTGCAACTGGTGTGGTTCGACGCCACCAGCGGAGCCGGCCGGTTGCTCATCGTCATCCACCATCTCGCCGTCGACGGGGTGTCCTGGCGCATCCTCGTCCCCGACCTGGCCGCCGCGTGGGCGGCCGCTACGACCGGCAGTGCTGCCCTCGCCGGCACCGGTGCGCTGCTGCCCCCGCACACCGGCACCAGCGTGCGCCGCTGGGCCCACGCCCTGCGCGACGCCGCCCCCGAGCGCCGCACCGAACTCGACTTCTGGCGCGGAGTGCTCGACGGACCGAACCCGCCGCTCGGGCACCGGATGTTCGATCCGGTGCGCGACACCAACGCCACCGTCACCACCGTCGCCACCGAACTGCCCATCTCGGTCACCGAGGCGCTGCTCACCGCCGTGCCCACCGCCTTCCACGGCGCCGTCGACCACGGGCTGCTCACCGCGCTCGCCCTGGCGGTGGCGGCGTGGCGCCGCGACCGCGGCCACGACCCGACCTCGCTGCTGCTCAACCTCGAAGGGCACGGCCGCGACAGCACCGCCGCCGCCGGCGCCGACCTGTCCGGCACCGTCGGCTGGTTCACCACCATCCACCCGCTGCGCCTGGACCTGACCGGAATCGACCTCGACGACGCGCTCGCCGCCGGCCCGGCCGCCGGTCGCGCCGTCAAGACCGTCAAGGAACACCTCACTGCCGTCCCCGACCACGGCACCGGCTTCGGGCTGCTGCGCTATCTCGACCCCGACACCGCCGCCGACCTGGCGCACGCGCCGGCCCCGCAGGTCAGCTTCAACTATCTCGGCCGCCCCACCGCCGGGGTCACCGACACCGACACCCCCTGGCTGCCCATCGACGGCTTCCCACGCGGTGGGGCGCAGAGCCCGGACATGCCCGCCGCCGCGGTGCTCGACATCAACGCCGTCACCGCCGACACCCCCACCGGTCCGGTGCTCAAGGTGCACTGGTCGTATCCGGCCGGGCTGCTCGACGACGCCGACGTCACCGCCCTCGCGCACCACTTCGCCACCGCCGCCACCGCATTGACCCGGCACACCCGCAGCCCGCACGCCGGGGGCCTGACCCCCTCGGATCTGCCGCTGGTGCGACTGCACCAGGACGTCATCGAACGCCTCGAGCAGCGCTACGGGCGCCTGGACACCGTGTGGCCGACCGCGCCGCTGCAGACCGGTCTGCTCTTCCACGCCCTGCTCGCCGGGGACCGCCCCGACGCCTACATCGTGCAGCTCGTGCTCGACCTGCGCGGTGAGGTCGACGCGAGCCGGATGCGCCGTTCCCTGCAGCTGCTGCTCGACCGGCATCCGGCGTTGCGCGCGGCGTTCCCCGCCGCCGGGGACGGGCACGTGCAGGTCATCCCCACCCACGTGGAGGTGCCGTTCACCGTCGCCGACACCAGCGACGACCCCGACCCCGACGACGCCGCCGCGCAGCTGCTCGCCCTCGATCGGCGCACCCGCTTCGACACCGAGACCGCGCCGCTGCTGCGCGCGACCGTCGTGCACACCGGCCCGGGCCGGCACCTGCTGGCGTTGACGAATCATCATCTGCTGCTCGACGGCTGGTCCACCCCGGTGCTGATCCGGGAACTGTTGATGCTCTACGCCACCGACGCGGACCAGCGGGCACTGCCGCCGGCACCGCACTACGGCAGCTACCTCACCTGGCTCGCCGACCTTGACCCGCAGGCCTCTCTCGACGCCTACCGCCGCGCCCTCGCGGGGGTGGACGAGCCGACCCTGCTCGCCCCGCAGCACCGGCCCGGCACCACCGCCGGGATCTCCGAGGACCTCGACCTGGACCTGGACACCGGCCTGTCGGTGCGGCTGCACGACACCGCCACCGCCCGCGGCGTCACCGTCAACACCCTGGTGCAGACCGCCTGGGGTGTGGTGCTCGGCGCGCTCACCGGCCGCACCGACGTGGTGTTCGGCGCGACCGTCTCCGGGCGGCCGCCGCAGATCCCCGGCATCGAGGCGATGGTCGGGTTGTTCATCAACACCGTCCCGGTGCGCATCACCGTGCGGCCCGGCGACACCGTCGGCGGGCTCGTCGACCGGGTGCAGGCCGAACAGGTCGCGCTGCTCGATCACCACCATCTCGACCTGGGCACCCTCGACCGGCATCTCGGGGCCGCGGTGCGGTTCGACACCCTCACCGTCTTCGAGTCGTATCCGGTCGAACGCGCCGGCCTCGACCGCGACACCGACCTCGGTGGCATGCGGGTCGCCGACATCACCGGCCGCGACGCCGCGCACTACCCGCTGTCGGTGGTCGTGCACACCGACACCGCGGTGCACCTGCGCATGAAGTACCTGCCGGAGGTCTTCGACCGCGACGCCGTCACCGCGATCGCCACACGCATCACCGCCGTGCTCGACGCCCTGACCGGCGACCCGGCCGCCCCGATCACCGCGCTGCCGGCGCTCACCACCGCCGAGCAGGACGCGCTGCTGCCGGTGCACGGACCGGCCGGGGGCAGCGACGTCGCCCTGCCGCACCTGCTGGCCGCGACCGCCGCCGCACACCCGGATCAGCCGGCGCTGCGCGACGGGGAACGGGTGCTGACCTACCGCGACCTCGACGAACGCTCCACCCGGCTGGCGCGGGTGCTGCTGCGCCACGGCGCCGGCCCGGAAACCTTCGTCGCCGTCGGCATCGCCCGCTCCGTCGAGTCGGTGACCGCGATGTGGGCGATCACCAAGACCGGCGCGGCGTTCGTGCCCGTCGACCCGCGCTATCCGGCCGAACGCGTCGCGTTCATGCTCGACGACTGCGGCGCCACCGTCGGCCTGACCACCACCGCGCACCGCGACCAGCTCCCGGACACGGTGCCGTGGCTGCTGCTCGACGACCTCGACCGCGACGCCGCGGGGGAGAGCACCGCCACGATCGACGACACCGACCGCCCCGTCGCGCTGCGGCTCGATCACCCCGCCTACCTGATCTACACCTCCGGCTCGACCGGCCGGCCCAAGGGTGTGCTCACCACCCACCGCAGCCTGGAGAACTTCGCCCGCGATCAGCGCGGCCGCTTCCACGCCGGTCCCGGCGCGCGGGTCATGCACGTCTCGTCGCCGAGCTTCGACGCGTCGATCTTCGAATACCTCCTCGCGTTCGGATCCGGCGCCGAACTGGTGGTCGTGCCCCCGCACATCGTCGGCGGCGCCGAACTCGGCGCGCTGCTGCGCGAGCAGCGGGTCACCCACGGGTTCATCACCCCCGCCGCGCTCGCCTCCCTCGATCCGGCGGATCTGACCGCCTTCACCGATCTCGCGGTCGGTGGGGAGGCGTGGCCGGCCGATCTGCAGGCCACCTGGGCGCCCGGGCGGCGTCTCGTCGACGCCTACGGACCCACCGAAACGACCATCATGGCCGCGATCAGCGACCCCCTGGGGGTCGACGACCCACTCACACTCGGTGGTCCGCTGCGCGGGGTGCACGCCGTCGTCCTCGACACCGCGCTGCGGCCGGTGCCGTTCGGCGCCGTCGGCGAGCTGTATCTCGCCGGCTGGGGCCTGGCCCGCGGCTATCACGCCCGGCCCGCGCTGACCGCCGCCCGGTTCGTCGCCGACCCCTACGGCGCCCCCGGCGAACGCATGTACCGCACCGGGGATCTGGTGCGCTGGGTCGGTGACCTCGACCGGCGGGATCTGCGCATCGACTATGTCGGGCGCAGCGACTTCCAGATCAAGATCCGCGGCTTCCGCGTCGAACTCGGCGAGATCGACGCCGTGCTCGCCGCCCACCCGGCCGTCGGATTCGCCGCCACCGTCGCGCACCGCGCGCCGAGCGGGGAGACGGTCCTCGTCGCCCACCTGCACCCCGCGCCCGGCGCCGACATCGACCCCGCCGCGGTGAAAACCCATGTCGCCGAGCATCTCCCGGCGCACATGGTGCCCACCGTGGTCAGTGTGCTCGACGAGATCCCGCTGACCCCGGTCGGCAAACTCGACCGCGCCGCCCTGCCGGCACCGGAGCTGACCGCCGGCACCGGCGACCGCCCGGAACCCACCGACCCGCTCGAGTCGCTCGTCGCCGACGAACTCGCCGACGTGCTCGGCCTCGACCGGCTCGGCGTCGACGACAACTTCTTCGACCTCGGCGGCAATTCGCTGCTCGCCACCCGCGCCGTCGCCCGCCTCGGCGACCGGCTCGGCCGACCCGTGCCGGTGCGCGCACTGTTCGAAGCTCCGACCGTGGCCGCGCTCGCCGCGCACCTCGACGACCGACCCGCCCCCGAGAGCGAGGAACCCGCCGCCGGCACCACATCGGGCCCGGTCGCCGCACCGCGCCCCGATCACATCCCGCTCTCCCCGGCGCAGCAGCGACTGTGGTTCATCAATCAGTTCGACCCGACCTCCGCCGCCTACAACATCCCCCTGGCCATCCGGTTGTCCGGGCATCTGTCCCCGGCCGCGCTCGGCGCCGCCCTGCACGATGTGCTGGCCCGGCACGAGAGCCTGCGCACCGTCTACCCGGAGTCGGCGGCCGGACCGCACCAGCGGATCCTCGCCGCCGCCGACGCCCCGCTGCCGCTGGACGTGGTGCCCGCCGGGGAAGACACCGTGCACACCGCCATCGCCGATTTCCTCGGCGACGGCTTCGACGTCACCGTCGACATCCCGGTGCGGGCGCGGGTGTTCTCCTTCGGCCGTGACGACCATCTCGCCGTGCTGGTGGTGCACCACATCGCCGCCGACGGCGGCTCCACCGGTCCGCTCGCCCGCGACCTGATGATCGCCTACGCCGCCCGCAGCCGCGGGGAGACCCCGGCGTTCGGGCCGCTGCCGGTGCAGTACGCCGACTACACCCTGTGGCAGCTCGACCGGCTCGGTGACCCGGACAGCCCCGGCACCCTCGCCGCCGACCAGACCACCTACTGGCAGCAACGCCTCGCGGGGCTGCCGGAGGTGCTGCCGCTGCCCACCGACCGGCCCCGGCCGCCGCAGCAGTCCTTCCGCGGCGACATCACCCGTTTCACCGTCGACGCCGATCTACTCGCCCTGCTGCACCAGCTCGCCGCCGCCCGGCACAGCACCGTGTTCATGACCGTGCACGCGGCGTTCGCGGTGCTGCTCGCGCGACTGTCCGGCAGCGACGACATCGCCGTCGGCTCCCCGATCGCCGGCCGCGGGCACCGCGCCCTCGACGATCTGGTGGGCATGTTCGTCAACACCGTCGTGCTGCGCACCGCGGTACCCGCCGAGCAGTCCTTCACCGACCTGCTCGCCGCCGTCACCGACAGCGACCTCGACGCCTTCGCACACGCGGATCTGCCCTTCGACCGGGTCGTCGACGCCCTCGCCCCGACCCGCTCGACCGCGCATTCGCCGCTGTTCCAGGTCTCCATCGAATTCCACACCGCCGAGCTGCCCGCGGTGGAGCTGCCGCACCTGAGCGTGCAGGGCGTCGCCCTCGACCCGACGGTGTGCAACTTCGACCTCGAACTGCTCGTCGGGGAGAACACCGAGGGTGGTCTCGACGCCGCCTTCGTCTACGCCACCGACCTGTTCGACGCCGAGACGGTGCGCGGCTTCGCCGACCGGTTCGGCCGGCTGCTGCACGCGATCGCCGCCGACCCGCACCGCCCCGTCGGTGATCTCGACCTGCTCACCGCCGCCGAACACACCGCCCTGGTGCCCGCGATCGGACCGCAGGCCGAACCGGCGGTGCTGTGGCCGCAGCTGCTCGACACCGCTGTTGCCGCCGCCCCGGATGCCGTCGCGGTCGTCGACGGCGACCGACAGGTCACCTACCGCGAGCTCGACGCCCGCGCGCACCGGCTCGCGCGGCACCTGCTCGACCGCGGCGCCGGACCCGAACAGGTGATCGCCCTGGCGATCCCGCGCTCGCTCGAGTCGGTCACCGCGGTGTGGGCGACGGTGCGCAGCGGCGCGGCGTTCGTGCCGGTCGACCCCACCTATCCGGCCGACCGCATCGCCTTCATGCTCGACGACAGCGCCGCCCGCATCGGCATCACCGTCGCCGCGCACCGCGACGCACTGCCCGACGAGGTGGACTGGCTCGTCCTCGACGACCTCGACCTGACCGACGGGCCGGTCGCACCCGTCGACGACGCGAACCGGCCGACGGTGCTGCGCCCGGATCATCCGGCCTACCTGATCTACACCTCCGGCTCCACCGGCCGCCCCAAGGGCGTGGCGGTCACCCACCGCGGCCTGGCCTCCCTGGCCCGGGAGGAACGGGAGCGGCTGCAGGTCACCGCCGCGGCCCGGGTGTCGCATCTGGCGTCGCCGAGCTTCGACGCGTCGATCTTCGAGCAGATGATGGCGCTGTGCGCGGCGGCGACGCTGGTGGTCGTGCCGCCGCACGTCTACGGCGGCGACGAGCTCGCCGCGGTGCTGCGTGCGCAGCGGGTCAGCCACGCCTTCATCACCCCCACCGCGTTGGCCTCGCTGGATCCGGACACCGTCCCCGAGCTGCACACCCTGCTCGTCGCCGGCGAGGCACTGCCACCGGAGCTGGTGGCGCGCTGGGCGGCGTCGCGGCGGGTGATCGACGCCTACGGTCCCACCGAGGCGACGATCATGACCTCCCTCGGTGACCCGCTCACCGTCGGTGAGCCCGTCACCATCGGCACCCCCAGCCGCGGCTTCCGCGCGCTGGTCCTCGACGGACGGCTCCAGCCCGTGCCCGTCGGGGTGGCCGGGGAACTGTATGTCGCCGGGCCGGGTCTGGCCCGCGGCTACCACGACCGGCCCGCGCTGACCGCCGCCCGGTTCGTGCCCGACCCCACCGGCTCGGGGGAGCGGATGTACCGCACGGGGGATCTGGTGCGGTGGACCGCCGATCATCGCCTCGACTACGTCGGCCGCACCGACTTCCAGGTCAAGATCCGCGGCTTCCGCGTCGAACTCGGCGAGATCGACGCGGCACTGGCCGCGCACCCGCAGGTGGTCTTCGCCCACACCCTCGGCCACACCGCCCCGTCCGGTCAGGCGGTGCCGGTGTCCTACCTGCGCCTGACCCCGAATGCCGATGTCACCGCCGCCGAGGTGAAAACCTTCATCGCGCAGCATCTTCCGCCGCACATGGTGCCGGCGGTGATCACCGTGCTCGACGACATCCCGCTCACCCCGGCCGGCAAACTCGACCGCGCCGCGCTGCCCGCCCCCGTTTTCACCGCCCCGGCCGGAGACTACCGGGCACCGAGTACCGACCTCGACAAGCTCGTCACCGACCTGTTCGCCGAGCATCTCGGTCTCGACCGGGTCGGGGTCGACGACGACTTCTTCGATCTCGGGGGCACCTCGCTGCTGGCCACCCGGCTGCTGCCGGCACTCGGGGAACGACTCGGGCGGCGGGTGCCGATCGCGTCGATCTTCACGCACCCGACCCCGGCGGAACTCGCCGCGCACCTGAGCAGCGGCGAGTCCGAGGCGAGCAGCGGGATCGACGAGGCGTTCCGGGTGCTCGTGCCGCTGCGCCCCGGCACCGGCACCGCGCTGTTCTGCATCCATCCCGCCGCGGGGCTGGCCTGGCCGTACAGCACCCTCGCGCACCGGCTCGACGACGACCGGCCCGTCTACGGACTGCAGTTGCCGGCGCTGTCCGGTGGTCCGCGGCACGACACCATCACCGCGCTGGCCCGCCACTACGTGCGGGAGATCCGCCGGGTGCAGCCGCACGGCCCGTACCACCTGCTGGGCTGGTCGCTCGGCGGGGTGGTCGCGCACGCCGTCGCCGTCGAACTGCGCCGCGCCGGGGAGATCGTCGACACCCTCGCGCTGCTGGACAGCCACCTGGTGGTCGGGGCGTCCCCGGCCGTCGGCACCCGCGACATGCTGCGCGATCTCGGGCTTCCCGTCGACGACGGCGAGCCGAGCTTCGAGCACGCCGCCGCGGTGCTCGACGAGGCGTTCGGCGGCGGCACCGGATTGACCGCCGCGCACCTCGAACGGTTGCACGCCGGGTCGACCGACACCGCCCGCGCCGCGCGGCGGCACGAACCGGACACCTTCGACGGGGACGCGTTGTTCTTCACCGCGGCCCGCTCGGAGGCCCCGGTTCCGGCGGTGGCGGCCTGGCACAACGTGATCGCCGGGGAGATCCACCAGTACCGGCTCGACTGCGATCACCACGAGATGGTGAGCGCCCGGGCGGTGGAGACGATCATCGCGGTGCTCTCGGCGCGGCTGACCGAGAGCGACGCGGCGCTGCGCCGGTGGGGCCGGATCGAGGTGCAGGCCGCCGGGCGCAACGGGGACCGCCGCAACTGACACCCACGTCATGCACACGGTGCATGATGAATGATGCACATTATGAGTTGGATTAATCCCAGGGGGGTCGCTTCACTGAGGGCATGACCAGCAGCCCTCCCACCGCCGACGTCGACCTGTTCGCCGACGACGTCCTCGTCGACCCCTATCCGACCTTCGCACAGCTGCGCGAACTCGGCCCCGTGGTGTACCTGCCGCGCCACGACGTCTACGCCCTGACCCGCTACGACGTCATCCGCGGCGCCCTCGCCGACACCGCGACGTTCTCCTCGCGCGCCATCGCCTTCAACCCCGCCGCCAACGACGCCCTCCAGGGCACCTCCCTGGCCTCGGACCCACCCGTTCACACCGAACTGCGCGCCACCCTCACCGAGAACCTCTCGCCGCGCGCCCTGCGCGGACTGAAGACCACCATCGAGACCAAGGCCGACACGCTCGTCGCCGACCTCGTCACCACCGGTTCCTTCGAGGCGATCGACGCCCTCGCCCGCGCCTTCCCGCTCGAGGTCGTCGCCGACCTCATCGGCTTCACCGGCGAGGTACGCGCGAACATGCTGCGCTGGGGACAGGCCGCCATGGAGGTGCTCGGCCCGATGAACCAGCGCACCGCCGAGAACTTCCCCATCGCCGGGGAGCTGTACGCGTGGTGCTCGCAGGTGCAGGCCGAGGATCTGACCCCCGGCTCGGTCGGGCGCGGCATCTTCGACGCCGAGGCGCGCGGCGCCGTCCCCGCCGGCAGCGCCGGGCACATCATCCACCAGTATCTCGGGGCCGGGGTGGACACCACCATCGCCTCGATCGGCAATCTGATCGCGCTGTTCGCGGCGTTTCCCGACCAGTTCGACCTCGTGCGCGCCGATCCGACGCTGGTGCCGTCCGCCTTCGCGGAGGTGCTGCGTTACTGGGCGCCGCTGCACGCCTGGGGTCGCGCCGTCACCCGCGACATCGAGATCGACGGCCACCTGATCCCCGGCGGGTCGCAGGCGGCGGTGCTGCTCGGCTCCGGCAACCGCGACCCGCGGCACTACGACGACCCGGATTCCTTCCGGGTGGCCCGCAACCCGGTCGATCACCTGTCCTTCGGCTACGGCCCGCACGGCTGCGCCGGGCAGGGCCTGGCCCGCCTCGAGGCCCACGCGATCATCGCCGCCCTGGCCCGGCACGCGCGCCGCCTCGTTGCCGCCGACCCGATCCGGGTGCCCAGCAACACCACCCGTTCCATCGACGCCCTCGAGATCCTGGAGGTTGTGCCCGCATGAAGATCACCCTCGATCGTCCCCGCTGTGAAGGCCACGGCCTGTGCGAGGAGGCCGCACCCGAGCTGATGCATCTCGACGACGACGGCGAACTGGTCCTCGACATCGTCGAGGTGCCCGAGGGCAGCCCGCAGGCCGCGGCCGCGAGCGCCGCCGTGCGGGTGTGTCCCGTCGCCGCTCTGAAGCTCGCATGAGCACCGCAGCTGACATGCCCACCGTGATGGAGCGGATCGTGGTGGTCGGCAACGGCATCGCCGGGCAGACTGCCTGCGACAGCCTGCGCGGCGCCGGGTTCACCGGGCAGCTGACCGTCGTCGGCGACGAACCGGTCCCCGCCTACTCGCGGCCCGCGTTGTCGAAGGCGCTGCTCACCGACGGTGGCTCCCACGAACTCGCCGCCCCGGCGCACGGCGCCACCGAACGTCTCGGCGTCGCCGCGGTCGGCCTGGACGTGGACGCACGGCTCGTGCACCTCGACGACGGCACCGCGCTGGAGTTCGACGGGCTCGTCATCGCCACCGGTGCGCGCCCCCGGCCGCTGGGGGAGGCGTTGGTGCTGCGCACCCTCGACGACGCCCTCGCCCTGCGCGAGCGGCTCGCCGACCGGCCGTCGGTGGCGGTGGTCGGCGCCGGTCCGCTCGGCATGGAGGTCGCCTCCGCCGCCGTGCAGGCCGGCTGCGAGGTCACCGTCGTCGCCGACACCGCCCCGATGCGCCCGCAGTTCGGGCCGTATCTGTCCGAGCTGTTCACCGCCGCCGCCACCGCCGCCGGGGTCAAACTCGTCTACGGTACCGCCGCCGGCTTCGCCGCCGGGACGATCACCCTCGACGACGGCAGCCGCGTCACCGCCGAGCTGGTCGTCGCCGCGATCGGCGACATCCCGAACGTCGAGTGGCTGCGCGAGTCCGGGGTGCTCACCGACGGCAGGTTGGTCGCCGACTCGCGCGGGCGGGTCGCGCCGGGCATCGTCGCCGCCGGTGACGTCGCGCATGTACCGGTCCGCGGGGTGGTGCGGCGGATCCCGTTGTGGAACAGCGCGATCGAGCAGGCCCGCATCGCCGCAGCGGCCGTGCTGCTCGGCGACGCCGCACCCGAGTTCGATGCCGATCCGTATTTCTGGACCGAGCAGTTCGGACTGCATCTCAAGGCGATCGGGCACCTGCCAGTCGACGGGGAGCCCACCGTCCTGGCCGGAGAGGATCCGCGCGGACCGGCGTTGCTGCACTGGCGGCATCCGGACGGCGCGGGGGTGGCGGTGGCGATCAACGACCGCATCCCCATCCCGCGGCTGCGGCGCGCCGCGGTCACCGGGGAACTGCCGAGCACCGCGAGGGCGGCTCGGTAGGTTCATGGGCGTGACCCGCCCTTCGGAGCATCCGGCCGATCCCGACCTCGCGCGGCTGGCCGCGGTGAACCTCAACCTGCTGGTGCCGCTGCTGGCGGTGCTCGAGGAACGCTCGGTCACCCGCGCCGCCGCGCGGGTCGGGATGACGCAACCGGCGATGAGTCATGCGCTGGGCCGGATGCGCCGGTTGCTCGATGACGAACTGGTGGTGCGGCAGGGGAGCGGGCTGGCGCTCACCCCGCGCGCCGTCGAGCTGATCGCGCCGCTGCGGGAGGTGCTGCGGCAGACCGCGCGGGTGGTGAACTTTCCCGGTTTCGACCCGGCCCGCGACACGCGCACCATCACCCTGGCGATGACCACCAGCACCGCCTTCGTGGTCGGGGCGGAGCTGATGCGGGTGATCGGCGAGCGGGCCCCGCACGCGACGGTGCGTATCCGCACCTTCGTCGAGCCGCAGCCGGCGGACTTCACCGACGACGGGGTGGATGTGGTGCTCGTGTCGGAGGCGTTCGCCGCGCCCTATCCGCGCGAGCGGCTCTACGAGAACCGGTGGGTGGTCGTCGCGCACCCCGACACCGCTCCCGACGCCGGGGCGCTGGAGTTGCTCGAATCGGTGCCGCACACCGCCTACGACGCGCGGCACCGCATCACCCCCTATTCGGTGCTGGATGCGGCCGGGGTGCCCTATCGGATCGGCGGTCTGGTGTCGGATTTTCTGATGGTGCCGCAGTTGGTGGCGCGTGCCGGTGGGGTCGCGATCCACACCTGGCGGGTCGCGGCACAGATGCGTCGTCAGTTGCCGCTGCGGATCGAGGAGTTCCCGTTGCCGGTGCCGCCGTTGGGGATCGACATGGTGTGGAATCCGCGCCTGGCCGACACCGCGTTCATCTCCTGGCTGCGGACGATCCTCGTCGAGGCCACCACCGGCGCGACCATCGGCGAGTGACCGCGCCGATGGTCAGTCGTTCTGCACGTCGAGCAGGTAGCACCACGAGTCGGTGAGTTCGTCGAGGCAGATCTCGCGCGGGGTGCGCCAGCCGAGCGAGAAGTAGCGGCGCGACATGTGTTCGAGCTGCCCGAACGCCAGGACGCAGCGGATGCGGCGGCGGTCCGGGTCGAGCCGGCCGGCCCGGTCGAGACCGGCGGTCATGTCGGCGACGGCGCTTTCGAACCACTGCTCGGTGGTCGTCGCGACGTCCGGTTCGTGGGCCGCCTGGTAGGAGGCGGTCATGTACGGCTCGATCTCGTCCCACTGGGTGAGTTTGCGGTCGAGCCACTGCCGGATCAACGCGCGGGAGCCGGAGGCGACGACCTCGGTCAGCGACGGGTCGTCGGCGGCGGTGAGGATCGAGTCGACCTTGGTCAGCAGCGCGCTCATCACGTCGGCTTTCGACGAGAAGTGCAGGTAGAAGGTGGTTCTCGTGGATCCGGCGGCGGTGGCGATGTCGTCGATGGTGGTTGCGGCGTAGCCCTTGGTGCCGAACAGTTCGAGCGCCTTGGCGAGGAACAGCTCGTAGGTCATCTGCTTCTGGGCGGCACGGAGCGACATGGGCGAAATCCTATCCTCGACGCAGCACTTACCGGCGAGTACAGTCACACGTCGTTCAGATAATTCACTTGACAGTCTGTAATCCGAATCCGTACTGTGACTGCCACCACGTCGCGTAACCAGCGATGTCGACGAAAGGAAAGTGCCGATGACAGGCGCCGCGCCCCGCACCGTCCACACCGTCCTCGGCCCCGTCCCCGCCGACGACCTCGGTGTCGTCGCGATCCACGAGGCCCTGCTGTCGGTGCTGCCCGGCGCCCAGCACGCCTACGACATCGACTTCGACCGCGCCGAGATCTTCGCGACGCTGCTCGCCAAGCTCCGCGCCTTCCGCGCCGCCGGCGGCGGCACCGTCGTCGACGCCACCGGCATGTTCCACGGCCGCGACGTGCCGCTGTACGAGAACCTCTCCCGCGCTTCCGGGGTGCACATCGTCGCCTCCACCGGCCTGGGCCCGGAGAACCTGCTCGGCGGCTACTTCCTGACCCCGCAGACCAACCCGCCCACCCCGTGGCCCGCGGACAAGTTCGCCGACCTGTTCACCCAGGAGATCACCGAGGGCATGGTCGTGCCGCGCGTCGAACGCCGCGGCCCCGCCGGCCTGGTGACCACCGCGGCGAATCCCGACGGCATGACCGCCACCGAGGAGAGCCTGTTCCGCGGCGCCGCCCGCGCCGCCCGCGACACCGGGGTCGCGGCGATCCTGCGCTACGGCGCCGACGCCCTCGCCGACCTCGACGTCGCCCTCGGCGAGGAGCTGCCCGCCGACCGCATCGTCGTCGCCGGCCTGGACCGTCGCGACGCCGTCGCCGCCGGCGCCCCGGAGAAGATCGCCCGTCGCGGCGCCTTCATCGCCCTCGACCATGTCGGGACCGACGACGAGACCCACATCTCCGACACCGAGCGTGTCGCCCTGGTCCGCGACCTCGTCGACGCCGGTCTCGGTCACCGGATCCTGCTGTCGTCGAGCGTCACCGGCGTCGCCAAGGGGCATCCGGCGAACGATCTGCCCTACGAGACGGTGCTCACCGGTTTCGTGCCGCAGCTGACCGACGCCGGTCTCACCGACGACGCGGTGCAGCAGATCCTTATCGCCAACCCGCAGGACCTGCTGGCCGCGCGCTGAACCGCCGCCGACCACCCATCACCGAGAAGTCTTCGTCCCGAAGGGGAATTGCTGTGTCGAGAGTCAACACCGTCCTGGGCCCGATCGCGCCCGAGGAACTGGGCATCGTCGCCGTCCACGAGCACATCGGATACGGCATGCCCGGCTCCGAGCTGGACACCCACTGGTGGAAGAGCCCCGAGGTCCGCTACGAGGAGACCGTCCCGAAGCTGCGCAAGTTCCACGAGTACGGCGGCGGCACCTTCGTCGACGTCACCGGCATCTGCAACGGCCGCGACATCGACTACTACAAGTCCCTCTCCGCGAAGACCGGTGTGCACATCGTCGCCTGCACCGGTTTCGTCGGCGGCGACACCGCCCTGCCGTTCTTCGAACGCGCCTCCGTCGACTACCTGATGCGCCAGTTCGTGCACGAGATCACCGTCGGCATCGGCGACACCGGCAGCCGCGCCGGCGTTATCAAGGTCGGGGTCTCCCGCGGCGGGAAGATGACCGAACTCGACAAGCGCATCTACCGCGCCGCCGCCCGCGCCGCCCTCGCCACCGGCGTGCCGATCCTCACCCACCTCGCCATCGACGCCGAGAACGCCATCGCCATCTTCACCGAGGAGGGCCTGCCGCTGCACCGCGTACTGTTCGGGCACGCCGACGACGGCGTCAACGCCGAGAAGACCCGCGACACCTGGATCGCGCAGCAGGGCGGCCGGGTCGGCTTCGACACCTTCGGCTACGAAACCGAACTCGAGGACCCGCCGTTCTGGGCCCGCCCCCGCAAAGAGCGCCTCGCCCACTTCCTGCGCTTCCTCAACGCCGGCCACCTCGATCAGGCCCTGGCCGGCGTCGACGCCAACTGCAGCCCACTCGGCTGGCCGGGCGTCAAGGGACACACCGTGAACTACCTGTTCGAGGACCTCATCCCGGACCTGCGCGAGGCCGGACTCGACGAGGCCACCATCACCAAGCTGTTCGTCGAGAACCCCGCCGACTTCCTCACCATCGCGCAACCCTGACCCGAATCTCCCGGCGCGCACCCTGCGCGCCCTCCGAAAGAGACACCCACATGCAGACCTCGGATCCGACCAACCTCACCATCGCCATCGTCGGCGCGGGCTATGCCGGTGCGGCCGCCGCCCGGGCCCTGTCGTTGCTCGGCGCGAACGTCACCGTCTACGAACAGGCCCCCGAGATCCGCGAGGTCGGCGCCGGCATCGGCCTGCGCCCGTCGAGCATGGAACGCTTCCGCGAGTGGGGCATCTTCGACGACATCGCCAAGGTCAGCTCCCCGAGCGACTACTTCGAGATCCTCACCGCCACGGGCGAGCCGATCATGAAGGACACCTGGCCGGCGCACGGCGACCAGAAGCACACCCACCTGATCCACCGCGGCGACTTCATCGACACCCTCATCGCCTCCCTGCCCGACGGCATGGTGAAACTCGGCCACCGGCTCGAGCGCATCGAGGACCACGGCGACCGCAGCACCCTGACCTTCACCAACGGCACCAGCGTCGACGCCGACCTGGTCATCGGCGCCGACGGCATCAAGTCCGTGGTCCGTGAGCAACTGTTCTCCGACGCCGAACCGGTGTTCTCCGGTGAACGCGCCTACCGCGCCGTCATCGACGTCGCCGACGCGCACGGCATGGTCACCGACGACAACCTGCGCATGTACATCGGCAAGGGCACCAAGGTGTACCTGCTGCCGCTGCGCCACCGCGGCCAGGTGTCCTTCGACATCACCGCCCTGTGCCCCGACCCCGACTGGGCGCCGCAGGTGAGCAAGGAGGACATGCTCGCCACCGTCGCCGGATTCGACCAGCGCATCGTCGACATCACCGCCGGCCTCGACATGGACATCGTCAACATCCGCGGTGTCTACGACATCGACCCGATCGAGCGCTGGCACAGCAACTCCGTGGTGCTCATCGGCGACGCCGCCCACTCGATGCTGCACCACCAGGGTCAGGGCGCGAACTCGGCGATCCTCGACGCCGGGGCGCTCGCCGACTGCCTGCGCGACACCGACACCGTCGCCGCGGCGCTCACCGCCTTCCGGGCGCAGCGCAAACCGGTCACCGACGAACTGCAGCGCATCTCCCGCCAGGGCTGGACCGAGGACGAGGTCCAGGACGTCTTCCCGGGCCAGAAACCCGCAGCGCAGCAGCCCGCCCAGTAGATCCCCACCCCACCCGTTCACCGCCCGAAGGAGACGACCGGCCATGCCGTTGCACCCCGAGATCGCCCGGATCCTCGCCGACCTGCCCGCCCCGCCGCCCGGACCGCTCGATCCGGCCGCGATGCGCGCCGGGGAGCAGACACAGGTTCCGCCGCTCGAGGAGCGACTGCCCCTGCACGACGTCCGCGACACGATCGCGGCGACCCCGGCAGGGCAGGTGCCGGTGCGGATCTACACCCCGACCGACACCGACACCGGTGGCCTGGTCGTCTACTTCCACGGCGGCGCGTTCTTCCTCGGCAGCCTCGACACCCACGACCACGTCGCCCGCCACCTCGCGAAGACCACCGGCTGCACGGTGATCTCCGTCGGCTACCGCCGCGCCCCCGAAGCGCAGTTCCCCGCCGGTCTCGACGACTGCTACGGCGCCGTGCGCTGGGCCGCCGACCACGGCAACGAACTCGGCTGGGACGGAAAGATTCTCGCGGTGGCGGGGGACAGCTCCGGCGCCAACTTCGTCGCCGCCGTCACCGGCCTGGCCCACGACGACGGGTTCGACCGCATCACCCACCAGGTGCTGTACTACCCGTCCCTCGACCTGGACTTCGACGAGGACCGCTACCCGTCGATGCGGGAGAACGCCGTCGGCTACGGCCTCGAAACCGCCGGACTGAAACCGTTCAACGCCTTCTACCTCGACAGCGGCGCCGACCCCGCCGACCCGCGCGTCTCACCGATCAAGCGGCAGAACCTGTCGGGGCTGCCGGCGGCGCTGGTCGTCACCGCCGAGTTCGACCCGATGCGCGACGAAGGCGAACTGTATGCCCGGCGGCTCGACGAGGCCGGGGTGCCGGTGACGCTGCGCCGCTACGCCGGTGCCAACCACGGCTTCGTGCAGAACTTCTCGTGGATCCCCGAATACGCGCAGGTCTTCGACGAGACCGCCGCCTTCCTGCAGGGCACCGCCCATGAGTGAGGCGACGATCCACCCGATCGTCTCCCCATGGGGACGGTTCGGGCTCTACACCTTCTTCATCGACGCCGACGAGCCCGCGATCGTCGACACCGGCATCGCGTCGTCCCCGGCCGAGGGCATGGCCCCCGCCCTCGCCACGCTCGGCCGGCGGCTCGAGGACGTGCGGTGGATCCTGCTCACCCACGGGCACATCGACCACATCGGCGGCGCCCACGCCCTGTGGGAGGCCACCGGCCGCACAGCGCAGGTGGTCATCCACGAGGCCGACGCCCCGCTGCTGCGCTCCCGGCAGGCCCACGTCGACGACTACCTCACCGGCCGCGGCCGGTACCTGAACGACCCCGACGGGGCCGCGAAGGTCACCGCCGCCGCCGAGGCCGTCATCTCCGGGGAGATGGAACCGACCCTGCTCGTACGCGGCGGCGAAACCATCTCCCTCGGCGGGGGAGTCGAGATCTCCGTGCACTCGATCCCCGGGCACACCCCGGGCTCGGTCGCCTACGTCGTCGAAGGGCAGAACAGCGTATTCGTCGGCGACGCCGTCCAGGTACACGGCGCCGCCAACGGATTCCCCGGCTACACCGACCCCGACGCCTACCGCGACAGCCTCGCCTACCTGCGCGAGACGATCCGCCCCGAGACCCTCTATCTCGGGCATCCCTACCGCCGCGCCGACGGCACCCCCTACGGCGTCGAACTCGACCGCGACCAGGCCGCCGAAGCCCTCCGCGAGAGCGTCGCCATCGAAGGGGGAGTGCGCGGCGCCGCGCACCGCTGCCTGTGCCACGGACTGCTCGACACCGACTCGGCGTACTCGCCGTTCGCCCCGGTCGCCGACGACCTCGGTTACACCGGCGATCCCACCCTCGAGCCGTCCCCGTTCTTCACCACACTGCACGGCTACCGCACCCAGTTCTCGCACCAGCACCGACACGAAGAGGAGTCGTAGGTTCTCATGGCCGAGTTCGAAACGTTCGACGCAGGCGGACAGACCATCCACATCCGCAAGCACCTGCGGGTCCCCATGCGCGACGGCGTCGAGTTGGCCGCCGACGCCTACCACGGGGTCGACGACAAGCCCCGCCCCGCGCTGGTCGCGCTGAGCCCCTACGGCAAGGAACTCCAGGCCCTCGCCCTGACCACCCCGCCGCAACGCCGCCCCAGCCCCATGTGGGACGGCTGCATCGAGGCCGGCGACATCGCCCGCGTCGTCGCCGAGGACTACGTCCACGTCATCGGCGACATCCGCGGCTCCGGCGACTCCGACGGCGAGCACATCGGCAACTACAACGCCGGCGGGGTCTCCCTCGGGCAGGACGCCTACGACTTCATCGAATGGGTCGCCGCGCAGCCGTGGTGCGACGGCAACGTCGGCATGATCGGCATCTCCTATTTCGGGTCCATGCAGGTCCTCGCCGCCGCCGAACGACCCCCACACCTGAAGGCCATCTTCGTCTCCGGTGGCCACTACGACTTCTACGAGACCACCTACCACGGCGGCATCATGTGGTTCATGCCCCGCGCCGCCCGCGAGGGCCGCGGCGGTGACTCCGGCTGGGCGTTCACCGACCGGGTCAAGTCCCGCATGCTCGAGACCTACACCCCCGACGAGATCCGGGCGCGGGTGCAGCAGCGCCTCGCCGACCCGGACGTCGCGGCCTGGCCGAATCTCGTGCACGTGCTCAACTACCCGAAGCACCACGAGGCGTGGTTCGACATCATCACCAACGAACTCGACGGCGACTGGTACGAGGAACGCAACCCGATCAACCTCGCCCGGAACATCGACATCCCCGTCTACCTGCAGATCGACCAGGGCCGCGGCTGGACGATGGACGGCACCATCGAACTGTTCCACACCCTGCAGGGACCGAAGAAGCTCGACATCGGCCCCTACCCGCCCATGCAGTCGCGGCCCTTCATCGAAGAGCACGACACGATGTTCCGCTGGTACGACTACTGGATCAAGGGCATCGACAACGGCATCATGGACGAACCCGCCGTCAACGTCTTCGTCGAAGGCTCTCGGCAGCGTGTCACCGCCGACCAGTGGCCGCCGAAGGACGTCGAGCACCGGGCGCTGTACCTGCGGCCGCGCGGCAAGCTGTCCACCGAACCCGAACCCATGGGCACGCAGTACGCCGCCCCGGACGGTTTCTACCAGGCCCCGCTCACGGTCACCGACAAGGTCGAGATCCTGCGCTGGGAAACGCCGGTGTTCGCCGAACCCACCGAGATGATCGGCACCGGCGCCGCGCACCTCTTCGCCGAGATCGACCAGCCCGACACCAACTTCATCCTCCGCATGTGGGACTACGCCCCGAACGGCAAGCGGCAGCTGATCACCACCGGCTACCTCAAGGCCTCCCACCGCGAACTCGACGAGCGCACCACCGAGGGCGACCCCTACCATCCGCACACCCGCGCCGTGCCGGTCGAACCCGGCACCATCGAGGAATACGTGCTGCGGCTGTATCCGTTCGCCAACACCTTCATGCCGGGCCACAAGCTCGTCGTGGAACTGTCGAACAACGAACCGCTCGCCGACGAACACAACGCACTGCTGCCGCCGGACGCCTTCCACCTGCCCGTCGGCCGCCCGGTGACCCACAAGATCTACCGGGACGCCGCGCACCCCTCGCGGCTGGTGCTGCCGTTCACCACGAGCGCGGCGACGAACTGATCTCGTCGCAACCGCTCACCGGGCCCGGATCTCTCAGCCGAGCCCGGTGAGCGCCGCCGGCACCCATCCCGGCCAGCGCACCGCACCCACCGGCACCCCGCCGGCGAACCGCGCCACCACCACCGGGGTCCCGCACGCCGTGTCGTACACCGACGCCTGATCGGCGCGGCCGATCGCTTCGGCCACCAGCGGCCACAACCGTCGATAACGCGCCCGGATCTTGTCCTCGGGCACCGCATGCCCACCGGAGGCCACCCGGTGCTGCACACGCAGCACCGACATCGCCTCCGGCACCAGCATCACATGCAGCACCACCGTGAAGCCCGCCTCGTGTGCCCGGTCGATCAGCTCCAGCTTCGACGGATGCGAGAACACCGTCTCCGCGATGAACGACCGGCCCTGCCGCAGCAACCGGTCCCGCGCCGCCGCGGCGAGTTGCGCCGCCTCGTACGACATCTCCTCGGCACGGTCGGGCCAACGCTGCCGCGCGATCACATCCGCGTTGACGAACACACTGCGCGGCAGCAGGGGAGCGAGGGACAACTCGACGAACGTCGACTTACCGGAACCATTGGGACCGACGATCAGATCCAGACGCCTCATGCGTCGTCGAGCACCCGGCGACTACCGTCGGGACGCTGCTCGACCAACCGGCCCTCGTCGTCGAGCACCACCGTGGTGACCCCACGCGCGGCGAGCACCGCGGCGTAATCGGTGCGGACCAGCCCGTCCGCCAGGCGCGCATCGATCTCCGCGTCGAACAGCCGTCCCTCCGCGGCGGTGAGCTCGCTCAGCTCCCGCGTCCCGGCCAGCGCCTCGTGCACCCGGTGCAAGGAGGCGGTCTCATGGGCGGTCATCGCGCGGCCGATACGGGCCCAGTATTCGAGTTGCTGGCGTCCGGTGCGGTTCTGGCGGCCGCCCTCCGCGATAGCGCTGTCGACGAGTTCGGCGTCGAAGCGGGTGACCTTGTCGGTGGACGACGTCATGACGGCCTCCTGATGTTGCAGTCTGCTACAAGCGTAGCTGTCTGCAACACGACGTGCACCCCGCGTCATTCTCTCAACACCGGTTCGTGACCTCCCGGTCCGCACTGCCACCCGGATCGACACCCGATCGAACCCGAGCCGACGCCGAGGAACCGACCACGCGACCTACCGTGAGCGAGTACTCCCATCGCCAGGAGGTGCGTGATGACCACGGAGATACACGAACCCGACCAAGCACGACTCGAACAGACCCTCGGACAACTCGTCGTCGACATGGGCGCGGCCATGAACGGCGCCCTGGTCCTGATCGGTGTCGATCTGGGCCTGTGGCGAGCCCTCGACGAATCCGGCCCGACCACCAGCGAACAACTCGCGGCCCGCACCGGCCTCCGCGAACGCTATCTACGCGAATGGCTGTCAGCACAGGTAGCGAGCGGATATCTGACCTACGAGCCGGACAACGACACCTTCACACTGTCCCCGGAACACGCCATGGCGCTCGCCCGCGAGGACAGCCCGGTCTACCTCGCCGGCGGCCTCCACCTGATCAGTTCGGTCTACAAGGACCGGCTGCGCATCACCGAACGCATCCGCAACGGAGAAGGTTTCGGCTGGCACGAACACGATCCCGAACTGTTCGTCGGCACCGAACAGTTCTTCCGCCCCGGCTACCGCGCCAACCTCGTCGACGTGTGGCTGCCCACCCTCGACGGAGTCGTCGACAAACTGCGTGCCGGCGCCACCGTCGCCGACATCGGCTGCGGCCACGGGGTCTCCACAACCCTGCTCGCGCAGGCATTCCCGCAATCCACCATCCGCGGCTTCGACTACCACGACGCGTCCATCGCGCGGGCGACGGAACTGGCCGCGGAGGAGGGCGTCGACAACGCCACCTTCGAGGTCGCCTCGGCCGTGGATTTCCCCGGATCCGACTACGACCTGATCTGCTACTTCGACTGCCTGCACGACATGGGCGATCCCGTCGGCGCACTGCGGTACGCGCGCGGCGCGCTCGCCGACGACGGCACGGTGATGCTCGTCGAACCGTTCGCCCGCGACAGCCTGCCCGAGAACCTCAACCCGGTCGGCCGGATGTACTACGCCGCGTCCACAGTGCTGTGCACCCCGTCGTCGCTCGATCAGCCGGGCGCACTCGGGCTCGGCGCGCAGGCCGGGGAGCGGCGGCTCGCGGAGATCGCCGCCGAAGCCGGATTCGGCTCTTTCCGCCGCGCCACCGAAACCCCGTTCAACCTCGTCCTCGAAGCACGCCCCTGAAGTGCTCTTCGGACGCCGATCGGACCCATCGGCGACCCCGGTGACGTCGATGGGCCACGATCGGAGGATGGACCGCGTCACCCGACTCTCGCTCGCCCTCGACCGTCAGGACGGGCGGTGCTTGTGGTGCGGACGGGAGTTCGGCCGGTTGATCACCCCGACCACCGATCATCTGGTGCCACGCCTGAAGGGCGGCCCGAGCATCACCGCCAACGAGGTCGCCGCGTGCCGACGCTGCAACGCCGACCGCGGCCACATCGCACCGGTCGAATGGCTCGACCGATGCCGGCAGCGCGACGGCTGGGCGCCCGACGAGAAGCTGCTGACGCGGTTGCTCGAAGAGCTCGGCGACGAACTCGTCCGGGTCGGGGGTCATCGTCGTGTCCGGGATTACCTGTCCGCGCAGTTGCGGCGGTTGCGGCGACCGTCGTGAAGTCGGTGGATCGACTACCCGGAGACCGGAATTAATACGTCACAGTGACGTTTCGACGTCGGCCGAGTCCCGGATGGAGGAGGGGGCCCACATCGTCGCCCATGCGGGACACACCGCCCGGTACAGCGACCCGTCGCAGTGCGCGCGGCGGCGTCAGCATGTGCCGCCAGGCCGACTCGCGTCCGCCGCCGGCGGCGCGGGGCCGCGAGTGCCGGGCAGACGAACATCAACGCGCCGATCGGCACGGTCGACCTTGCCGGAGCGTGTTGCCACTGCCGCGCCGAGGATATCGACGCAGAGGCGCGATCACAGCAGGACCTCTGCGGTCCCATAAAAAACGTCACTGTGACGTTTTTACGACGGCCGGACGGACGAGCAGGGGACGAGGGCGGCGGGCCCGGAAGGTCACCTCGGCCGTGCGAGGCAGCGGACGGGCGCACGGCGACGAGCCGGCCAGAGGCCGAGGACCGGGTCGGTGCGGATCGGGCCCGGCGGATGCGCGGCAGATCGAGCGCCGGGAGTGAGTCGGCGCGGCGCGGTTCGCACGCCGCACGACGCGGAGCGAACAACACGCGCCGGACGACACGGCGCGCGACGCGACGCCGTGGCGTGCACCGACGTCGCGAATCTGCGAATCGGGACACCGGCCGGGAGCATCAGGATCATCGGCGCCAAGTCCAGGTCGCGGCACATGTCATCATTGCCGATAATCTACATTATGTTAACTAGACTGAAATCGGACCTCCTCCGGGTAGGTGCGGCAGGGCGTCCCGACACATTCGGAGATCCCTGGTTCGACCCGAATCGATGCGATGGGCCCCACCCGTCACCCGGCCCCTGACCCGAGTCCGGTTCGCCTCCGGACCGAACTCTGCCGCCGTACCGCGACCGGCCCGCCGGCGCCCGCACCGGATCGAGCCGCCGATCCGCTCGACGCGCGTTCGGCTGCTCATGCATCGGTGCCATGCTGCAGCGACGCGCACACTGCAACGACTCACGGTTCGCCGATGCGGCGTTGCGGCAGCGCCGTGTCGTCGTCGCGTGCGTGTTGCGCGCAGCAGATCGCGCGGACGATGCGGATGCTGGTGGTGCGAGATCATCCCGTCCCCCGGGGTGCCGCGACCACCGCTCGCCCCTTCTCGCCTTTTCCACATTTGATGGATAATCACCGTTATCCATGAATCGTGTTGGTGCACAACAGATTTCACGCGCCAAGCGGTGAACGGTTCCATTGTGCCCCGCGCATGTCCCCTGCACAGCCGATCCGGTCCCGATCTCTTCGGACCTCGAGGGCGAGCCCGATCTCCGCACCGCATCCCCACGACACCAGCGCATGCCTTCCACCCCACTATCTGCCCTTGGGACGGCACAATTCCGGGGTGCTTCTCCCCTGCCCGACCGTCTCGTCAGCCGTGATGGCGCCGGTACGCGGCCACCGCTCCCGGATGCAGCGGGACATCGGCGGTGACGATCAGCGACTGCCGGTCGAGGAACTGACTGCCGGTGGCCTGGGCCGGCACGAGTTCGGAGGCGCGGTCGACGAGCAGATCCACCAGTGCGGCGGCCGCCTCGTCCGACACCGAGGCGCCGGCGAGCAGCAGGTTGCCCAAGCCGATGGTGGCGACGGCGTCCGGCTGCCCGTACGTGCCGGGCTGGATGAGCACCGGTTCGTAACGCGGACCGAATCGCGCCCGCAGCGGTTCGAGGAGCACGGACAGATCGATCAGCCGCAGCGGCACACCCAGGTTCGCAAACGACGGGGTAGGAACACCACCCGCCCACAGGACGGCGTCGATCTCGCCGTCCACCACTGCGCGACCGGCGTCGGCCATCGACAGGTGCACCCGGGTGACGGTTCCCGGCTCGGCGAGCCCGGCGACGTCGAGGATGCGTTCGCCGGTGAATTCGGCACCCGATCCGGGAGCTCCGAGGCTGATCCGTGCGCCCCGCAACTGGGCGATCTCCCGGATCGGTGAGTCTGCACGCACGGCCAACTGCATGTAGTTCTCGTAGACCCGCCCGATCGCCGTGAACTGCGCGCCCTCGTCGTGGGCCCGCACCGCGACGTCGGTGAGGGTCAGCGCCAGCTCCGCATCCCCCGCCGTCAGCGCGGCGAGATTGGTGACCGACCCCGGGGTGCGTTCCGGCACGACCGTGATGGGAAGACCCGCTCGCTCGGCGGCGGCCGCGGTGAGTTCCGCGAACTCCCAGAAGAACCCACCCTCCTCCCCTGCCGCCAGGATCAGTTCCTCACGCTCTCCGGTGCGCGTGCAGCCGGCGACGGCTCCACCCACCGCCAGCAGCGCAACGGACCGCAGGAGATCGCGGCGGGTGATCATGATGCCTCCGCGCGAGAGTCGGCGGGCAGTGTCAGGATGACGGCGAGTCCGTGCGGAACGGCGGCGGCGAGGTCGACGGTGCCGCCAGCGCTCTCGACGAGCGCGACCGCGATGGACAGCCCGAGGCCGGTGCCGGGCCCGTCGGCTCCGGACCCGCGGAAGAACCGGGAGGTGAGGGCGCCGAGCTCGTCGGGTGCGACTCCGGCACCGTCGTCCTCGACGCGGATCCGGATGGTCCCGTCGTGGTGTCGGGTGGTGATGCGGACCCCGGTGGCCGCGCGGGCGTACTTGCTCGCGTTGCTGAGCAGCACGTCGAGCACCTGCGCGAGATGGTCGGCGGACAAACAGGCGTGCAGGCGCTGCGCGGACGGTTCGTCCACGGTGACGGTCATGCCGGCCTCGGCGAGGGCCTCGGACCAGGCATCGACGCGGTCGGCGACGACGGCGCCGACATCGCACCCGTCGTGTCCTTCGGTGCCCGCTGTGTCGGTGGGTGCTTCGGCGGTGGCGAGGGCGAGCAGGCCGTCGAGGATGCCGCCGAGCCGGTCGACTTCGACGGCCGTGCGCCGGTAGGTCTCCGTGCCGGCGGCAGCGACGTGCGGTTCGAGGGAGTCGAGCCGGATGTGCAGGGCGGCGAGCGGGTTCCGGAGTTGGTGCGCGGTGTCGGCGATGAGTTGCTTCTGGGCGCGGGTGGACGTGTGGACAGCTTCGGACATGGTGTCGAAGGCCTGCGTGAGTTCCCGGACCTCCGGTGGGCCGTGGTAGCGGACCGAGACGGTGGTGTCGCCGGTGCGGAAGCGTGGATGCAGCGCCGGGACGCTGTCGGTGAGCGCCGCGACCCGCGCGGTGAGTGCGGTGAGCGGGCGGACCGTCCACCGCGACAGGGCGGTCGCGAGGATGGTGACGAGCACGAGGGCCGCTGCCGCACCGGTGACGATGAGCAGCCACGAGGTGCGGATGTCGTGGCGGGCGGCGTCGGTGGACACCTCGACGACGACGGCTCCTTCGACCTGGGCGCCGGTGCCCACCGGCACGGCGAGCAGTACCCGCTGCGGGGACCACGGGGTCAGCGGACCCCCGATGCCCTGTTTCTGGTTGCGCAGACCGGCGGTGATCGCCTCCGGCACACCGGGATCGGTCGGGGTCAGGCCCGCGCTCGCGCGGGGTGCGCCGCGCGCGTCGACGATGAGCACGCCCTCGTCGTAGAGGCGGTGATAGCGGGTCACTTCCTCGTCGAGCAGGGCGGTGCTGCCGGGGGCGCGCATCTGGACGGCGAGGGTGGCGAAGTGGTGGGCGTCGGCTTCCCGGTTCGCTCCCAGGACGGCGGTGCGGCCGGCGCTGGTGGCGAGGGCGAGCGGTACGGCGAAGGCGACGACGGCGACGGTCGCGAAGACGAGCAACACCGCCAGGACCCGCCGGCGCATGTCAGCCGCCCCACCGGTAGCCGTAGCCGCGGATGGTGGAGATGAGGCCGGGTCGGGCGAGTTTCGCGCGCAGCCCGGTCATGTGCACGTCGAGCGACCGGGAGATCGCCACATACGCGTCGCCCCACACGGCATCCATGAGTTGTTGGCGGCTGACCGCGGCGCCGGGGCGGGCGACGAGGACGGCGAGCAGGTCGAATTCCTTCGGGGTGAGAGTCACCGGTTCGCCGCCCACCTCGACTTCGCGGGCATCGAGGTCGACGACCACGTCGCCGGCGCGGACGATGCGGGAGGACTCGGACAGCGCGCGGCGCCGTTGGGTGACGACGTCCACGCGGGCGAGCAGTTCGGCCAGGCGGGCCGGTTTGACGAGATAATCGTCGGCGCCGCCGCGCAGGCCGCGTACCACCGAGCGTTCGTCGCCGCGCGCGGTGAGGATCACGACGGGGACGTCGCTGACGGCCCGCAGTTGCCGGAGCACCTGCAGGCCGTCGGCGTCGGGCAGGCCGAGGTCGAGGATGACGACGTCGAGGTCGCGGTGGCCGAGGAGCAGGTCGGCGCCGCGCCGCATGCGGATCGGCCGGTGGCCGTGGGAGGTGAGGGCTTCGACGAGGGCGTCGCCGACTCCGTCGTCGTCCTCGACCACCGCGATCTGCACGTGGGTCCCTTTCGGTCAGTGTCGTGAGCTGGCCAGGTCGGCGTGCTCGTCGGGGGTGTCGGTGTGGGTGCTCGTGCGGTCCAGGGGGGAGCCGTCGGAGGTCTCCCGCATGAAGAAGTACACGACGAGCGAGACGGCGATGCAGCCGGTCACGTAGTAGAAGAATAGCGATTCGTGGCCGGCGCGCTTGAGGGCGAGCGCGACGGTTTCGACGGTGCCGCCGAAGATCGCGAGGGTCAGCGCGTAGGGCAGGCCGACACCGAGCGCGCGGACCTTGGTGGGGAACAGTTCGGTCTTCACGATGGCGTTGACCGAGGTGTAGCCGGTGACGACGGTCAGGCCGAGCATCATCAGTCCGAACGCGATCAGCGGGTGCGTGGTGCTGCCGAGGATCGTCATCAGCGGGACGGTGAGCACGGTGCCGCCGACCCCGAAGAAGATGAGCAGCTTGCGGCGGCCGATGCGGTCCGACAGGGCGCCGCCGATGGGTTGCAGGACGATGAACACCAGCAGGGCGGCGAAGTTGATCCAGGCCACGGTGTCCTTGGAGATGCCGGAGGTGTTGATCATGTATTTCTGCATGTAGGTGGTGTAGGTGTAGAACGCCACGCAACCGCCGAGGGTCAGCGCGCACACCAGCAGGCATTCGCGGGGGTACTGCAGCAGCATCCGGATGCCGCCCTGCTCGGGCGCGCCGTCCGGCTGGTCGGCGGTGCTCTTGGCCGCGACTTCCTCGGTGAACGCTTCGGATTCGTCCATGGTGCGGCGCAGCCACATCACGGCGACGGCGGCAACGGCGCCGATGACGAACGGGATGCGCCAGCCCCACGCCTGCATGGCCTCGGCGGAGAGGGTGAGCTGCAGGACGATCTGGACGCCGAGGGCGATGAGCTGTCCGGCGACGAGGGTGACGTACTGGAAGCTCGAGTAGAACCCGCGGCGTCCGGGTGAGGCGACCTCGGCGAGATAGGTGGCGCTGGTGGCGTATTCACCACCGACGGACAGTCCCTGCATCATGCGGGCGAGGACGAGAAGAAGGGGTGCGGCGAGTCCGATGGTCGCGTAGGCCGGGGTGACGGCGATGATGAGGGAGCCGACGGCCATGACGGTGACCGACAGGGTCAGCGCCGAGCGCCGTCCGTGCCGGTCGGCGTAGCGGCCCATGCTCCAGCCGCCGATCGGTCGCATGAGGAATCCCACGGCGAAGATCGCTGCGGTGGACAGCAGTTGGGCGGTGGGGTCGCCTTCGGGGAAGAATTCCTTCGCGAAGTAGACGCTGAACGCGGCGTAGACGTACCAGTCGTACCACTCGATCAGGTTGCCGACCGAGCCTTTCAACACGTTGCCGATGACTCGGCGTTCGCCCGTCGAGGTGGTGCTCACCCGGGACTCCTTTCGCTGCGGGGATCTGTGCGCTCCCCACAGTGGTTCGGGTCACAGTGGTTGCGGAAGGGTCTGTGGCGGTTCCTGACACTCTCTTAGGAATGTGGTCGGGACGGGCGGGATCGGCGTGGCGCGCGGGGTGCCGCTCCCCCGTTGTGCCGGTCGGAGGTTCTACGGTGGTCGGCGTGACGATCCCCGCATCGAGTTATCTGTTCCAGGCCCGGACGTTCGTGAGCGGTTCGCGTAAGTGGCGGTTCGAGGCGGCGTTGGCGACCGCGCGGGTCTGCGAGCGGTTCGAGCGGCCGTATCCGAAGTCGGTGCGGACGCTGGCACACGCTGCGTACGACATGTTGCGGATGGATGCGCCGGAGGTCGCTGCCGAGTTCGGGCCGCCGTCGTTCTGACCCCGGGTGCTCACGCGAGCCGGGTGCCCGGCGTCTCCGGTGGCCGGTACTGTGCAGCACAACTCGATCACGATGTCTGCGGGGCGAGGAGGGGGCCGATGAACCCTGCGATATGGCTGACACCCGGCCAGTTGGCGGACCGTTCCGGGGTGGCGGTCTCGGCGCTGCACTACTACGAGTCGCGTGGTCTGATCACCAGTCGCCGCACCTCGGGCAATCAGCGGCGTTATCGCCGCGACACGCTGCGCAAGGTCGCGTTCATCAAGGTCGCGCAGGGCGTGGGGGTGTCGCTGGACGAGATCAAGGAGGCGTTCGATTCGTTGCCGGACAGTCGTGTGCCGACGACGGAGGACTGGGCGCGGCTGTCGCGGGCGTGGCACGACCGGCTGACCCGCCGCATCGAGGATCTCACCGCGTTGCGGGACAGTTTCACCGATTGCATCGGCTGCGGGTGCCTGAGCTTGGCGTCGTGTCCGCTCGCGAATCCCGGTGACGTGCTCGGGCAGCAGGGTCCGGGTCCGCGTCGGCTACCGGTGCACGACGACGATCCGCCGGTGGAGGCGGCGCCGCGCGCGGAGTCGTCCGGCTGAGGTCACACGGTCAGGTGCGCGCGGCCTCGATCTGCTGCACGAACCGGGCGGTGGCGTCGGCGACGTCGCGGGGATGGGAACGCGGCGACCAGTGCCCGGCGTCGAGTGGGTGGATGCGCAGGTCGGTGACCCAACGGGAGGTGTCCTCGTAGCCCACGGGACGTACCGCACGGTCGCGCAGGTTCTGGATCAGCTGGACCGGGACGTCGGTGCGCCGCTCGCGGGGTCGGGCGAGACGCGCGCGGATGTTCGCCCGGTACAGGGACAGTCCGTGCACCATGTCGTCGGCGAGGGTCGGGGCGACGGGTGCGATCGCGGTGGGGTCGGTGCGGTCGAAGAATCCGACGAAGGCCGGCCAGTGGTGGGCGAGCCAGCCGCGCAGCACCGGATTCGGCAGGCCGGGGATCTGGAAGGCGAGGGTGTAGGCGGAGGCGAGGGCCTGTTCGGCGGGGCCGAGTGGGCGTTTGTGCCGGAGGCGGCGGCGCATCCACAGGCCGAGGTGGTCGAGGTTGGGGCCGGAGATCGAGGTGTGGGAGGCGATGCGCTCGCCGGCGTCGGGTTCGCACACCGCTTCCCAGCACAGCACCGCGCCCCAGTCGTGGCCGAGCAGGTGGACCGGGTCGTTCGGGGCGAGGGCGTCGATGACGGCGTGCAGGTCGGCGGCGAGGTGCTCGAGCCGGTAGTGCGCCACCTCGCGGGGCACGGTGGAGGCGCCGGCGCCGCGGTTGTCGTAGCGCAGGATGCGGAAGTCGTCGGCGAGCAGGGGTGCGACGCGGTCCCACAGGGCGTGGGTGTCGGGCCAGCCGTGGACGAGGACGAGCGTCGGGCCGTGCGGGTTGCCTTCTTCGACGACGTGGAGTCGGACGGGCCCGTTGGGGACGGTGTGCGTGGTCATGGCAGCCCTGTGGTCATGGCTGTGCTGGCGACTCGGGGGCCGGGGGGTGGTCGCCGGTGGGGCGGGTGAACAGCGTGCGGCGGCGCAGGCTGCTGGCGATGGCGAAGAGGGATTCGGAGACGGAGGTGGGCCGGCCGTGGCGGCGCTGGACGAGGTGTCCGAGGGCGGACAGCAGTCCGGCGCCGAGGGGGACGGCGAGGACGAACAGTATCCGATGTCGCAGTGGGCTGCCGCGCAGCATCGACATGGGAGGCCTCCTTCGATACCGGCCACTGTATTTGTGACCAACGGTAACACTATTTCTGGTGATGAGAACCACTCCTGATGTTTCGCGACGGTCCCGCGCGTGCATCCCTCCCGAAGGCGACAAGGGACGGAACAGCGCATGAGAGTTCTCGTGATCGGTGCCTCCGGCTACGTCGGCAGCCGGGTCGTACCCGCCTTCCTCGCTACCGGCTGCACCGTGCGCGCCGCCGCTCGGAACCCGGCGGCCTTGCGACGCTTCTGGTGGCACGACCGGGTCGAGACCGCGCAGGTGGACGTCACCGCCGCGCACACTCTCCCACCGGCGCTCGACGATGTCGACGTCGTGGTCTATCTCGTGCACGGGATGCGCTCGGCGCACTTCCGGGACCTCGACCTGGCAGCGGCCCGCACCGTCCGGCACGCGGTCGATGCCTCTCCGGTGACGCGCGTCGTCTACGTCTCCGGGTTCGTCCCCGAGTGTGCGCCGGACGCGCTGTCCGAGCATCTGCTCTCGCGCTGGGAGGTCGAGCAGGAACTGTCCCACTCCCGCCGCACGGTCATCACGCTGCGAGCCGGGATGGTGCTCGGCTCCGGGTCGACGAGCTTCGAGGTGCTCGGCCAACTCGCGGGGCGCCTACCCGTCACCGTGGTGCCCGACTGGATGGACTCGCGGGTCGAGCCGATCGCGGTCGTCGACCTGGTCGCCGCAGTGCTCGGGGCGGCCGTCGCGGACACTCCCACGGACTCGTTCGATGTGGGCTGCGGACAGTCGCTGCGTTATCCCGAGTTGCTCCGCCTCTACGGGCAGGTCACCGGCATGCCGCGCGCCCAGGTCACCGTCGCCGGATTGCCGGGCGCGGTGATCGGCCGGTTCGGCTCGTGGTTGACGGAGGTGCCGTCGGGAACCGTGGCGGCGTTGATGGAGAGCCTGCGGCACGACATGACGGCCCGCGATCGCCGGTGGATCGGCCGCCTGGCCCCGGCTGCTCATCGGCCGTTGGGGATCGTGCAGGCGCTGCAGCGCGCAGTGCTGCCCGCCGATGTGAGTGTGCCGTGCGCGCAGCGGGACCCGATGGGTGCGCTGCCCGGGGATCCGGAGTGGGCGGTCGCCGCGGCGGAGGCGCGCCGATACTCCGCCGTGGGGATCCCCCCGCGCCGCCGTCCGTCGGTGTAGCTTCACGACATGCCCCGTCCGGATCCGGCGTCACCGAACGATTCCCGCAGGCGGCACGAGGACCGCGAACCGCACACCGCCGGGTTGGCGAGCAGACTCAACTGGTTGCGGGCGGGTGTTCTCGGCGCGAACGACGGCATCGTCTCGACCGCGGGACTGGTCGTCGGTGTGGCGGCCGCGACGACGAACGAGGCGGCGATCCTCACCGCCGGTGTGGCCGGGCTGGCCGCGGGGGCCGTGTCGATGGCGCTGGGCGAGTACGTGTCGGTGAGTACGCAACGCGACACCGAGCGCGCGGCGCTGTCCACGGAGCGTCGTGAGCTCGCCGCCATGCCGGAGGCCGAACTCGCCGAACTGGCCGCCCTGCTCGAGGGCAAGGGATTGTCGGCGGTCACGGCGCGTGCCGCGGCGGAGGAGTTGACGGCGCGGGATCCGCTTGCCGCGCATGCCGAGGTGGAGTTGGGGATCGATCCGACCGAACTGGCGAATCCGTGGTCGGCGGCGTTGTCGTCGGCCGTGTCGTTCACCCTGGGCGCGCTGGTGCCGCTGCTGATGGTGGTGTCGGTGCCCGACACGGTGCGGATCCCGGTGACGTTCGTGGCGGTGTTGTGTGCGCTGGCGGCGACGGGATCGATCAGTGCGTGGCTCGGCCGGGCCCGGCGGGGCCGGGCGGTGGTGCGGGTGGTGGTCGGCGGTGCGCTCGCGATGGTCGTGACCTATGGGGTGGGTCAGTTGTTCGACACCGTCGTGTAGCGGGCGTGCCGTGATCCGTGCGGTTGCGCAACAGTTGCGGGATCGCATGCATCGTCGGAGGATGACGCCATGAACTCCCCTGCCCGGTCCCCGTCCGGTGGTCGCTCGAACAAGAAGTTCGATCGGCAGGTCGATGCGGTGATGTCGGCGTCGCGTGCCCTGGTGGGCATCGCGGCGGCCTCGGTGGCCGAGGTCGAAGACCGTGTCAGCATCCCGCATCTGCGCATTCTCGTGCTCATGGGCACGCGGGGGCCTCTCACCCTCGCCGGGGTGGCGGACGAGTTGGGGGTCGATCCGTCCGGTGCCAGCAGGGCGGTCGACAAGCTGATGAAAGCAGGTCTGCTCGATCGGCGGGACTCTCCGGAGGATCGCCGGAAACTGGCGTTGACGTTGACACCGGACGGTGCGGCGGTGGTCCACACCGTCATGGACCACCGCCGCGACGCGATCGCTGCGGTCCTGAGCCGGTTGAGCACCGGGCAGCGCGACGAACTCGCCGCCGCCTTCGGTGTCTTCGCCGAGGCCGCCGGGGAACCGGCCACCGAGGATGCGCTCACGTTGTTGTGGCCGATCCATCCGTGACCGGGTGCCGCGGCCGGGGAGGTCATGCGGTGCGGGTCCGTGCCGCGAGGGCCATTCCGGTGGCGGTGAGTACGCCGGTCACCGACGCCGCGAGCAGTCCGTGACGGCGGGACAGCCAGGCCTGCGCACTCGAGGTCCGGGCGCGGTCGTCGAATTCTCCGTGGGCACCGAAGTCCGTTCCGTCCGGCCCGTCCGCGGGCTGCCAGAGATTGGCGGGCTGGTCGGGGTCTCGGGGTCGGTCGGTCTGCTGGGAGTCGAATCCGGTGCGGGCGAGATAGCGGTCGAGCAGTCCGGGGGCGAGTGCGTTGGCAGCGAGGGTCGCGGCGGTGCTCGCCCCGACCCAGTATTCGCGGCGGCGCGGGTGGTCGGCGGCGTGCAGCACCGCGCGGGCGGCCACCTCGGGCTGGTAGATCGGGGGTACGGGTCGGGCGTGGCGCGGCAGCCGGGAGAGCACCCAGGAGAACTGGGGAGTGTTCACGGCGGGCATCTGCACCATGGTGACGTGGATGTTGCTGTGCCGGTGCAGCAGTTCGCAGCGGAGCGCTTCGTGGAAACCCTGGATGGCGTGCTTGGCGCCGCAGTAGGCGCTCTGCAACGGAATGCCGCGGTAGGCCAGGGCCGAACCGACGTGCACGATCGTGCCGCGATCGTGCGGTGTCATCCGTTTCAGGGCGGACATCGTGCCGTAGACGAAGCCGAGATAGTCGACTTCGGTGACCCGGCGGTATTCGGCCGGGGTGATCTCGGTGAACGGGGCGAAGACCGACGTGAACGCCACGTTGATCCATACGTCGATGCGGCCGAAACGCTCCACCGTCGCGGCGGCGGCCGCGTCGACGGCATCGGGGTCGGCGACATCGGTGGGCAGGATCAGCGCCTGTCCCCCGGCCGCCTCGATCTCGCGGGCGGCGGCGGCGAGCCCGGTCTCGCCGCGGGCGAGCAGCGCGATCCGGGCGTGGCGTCGTCCGTAGGCGCGGGCCACGGCCCGTCCGATGCCGGCGCTGGCGCCGGTGACGACGACGACCTGGTCGGTGCGTGAGGATGTCATGAGACCGGAGTCCTTTCGGTGTGAGGGGCGCTCATCCCTCGAAGTTCCAGGGGTGGGCGAGACGCCGGGCCGCTTCGAGCAGCAGGGCGTGCACGAAGGCCTGCGGGAGATTGCCGCGCAGTTGCCGTTCGACGACGTCGAATTCCTCGGTGAACAGCGCCGGGGTGCCGCATGCGGCGCGGTTGCGTTCGAACCACCGCACGGCCTCGACGGTGTTGCCCTGCTGATGGTCGGCGAGGGCCATGAAGAACCCACACAGCAGGAATGCGCCTTCGGCGTCGGCGAGGGGACGGTCGTCGTGGCGGAAGCGGTAGATATAGCCGTCGCTGCCGAGTTCGGTGCGGACGGTGTCGAGCGTGCGGCGGCTCAGTCGGTCGGTGGCGGGTAGCGCACCGCGGATGACGGGTAGCAGCAGGGCTGCGTCGATGCGGTCGTCGTCGGGTGCACGTTGCCATCGCCCGGACGGATGGGTGCTGTCGGCGAGGACGGCTCGGGTCAAGGTGTCGGCGAGATCGTTCCACCGGTCCCGTTGTGCGCGGGGAGCGACGGTGGCGGCGGCCCGCAGACCCGCGATACAGGTCAGTTTCGAGTGCGTCCAGTGGCGGCGGTCGAGTTCCCAGATACCGGCATCGGGGTCGCGCCAGCGTAACTCGACGGCGGCGGCGGCGGTCTCGACGGCCCGCCAGTCCCGGCTGTCGAGTCGGTCGTCGCGGGCGGCGGCGGCGAACAGCAGCAGGGCTTCACCGAAGGTGTCGAGCTGGAACTGGTGGTTGACCCGGTTGCCGACGACCACGGAGCCGCCGGGATAGCCCGGCAGCGGCAGAGCGCTCTGGGACGGCACGTCCCCTCCGCCGACGGTGTACGCCGGTTTCAGGTCGGGGCCGTCGGCGAGAAGACGGTCCCCGACGAAGCGCACCGCGGCGTCGAGGAGCGGATGCGGGCCGTAGGCGGCGGCTGCGTGTCCGGCATAGCACTGGTCGCGGATCCAGCAGTAGCGGTAGTCGTAGTTGCGTCCCTGCGCCGCGCGTTCGGGCAACGAGGTGGTCGCGGCGGCCACCATGCCGCCGCTGCGGCTGGTCAATCCGGTCAGCACGGCCGTGGCGTGGCGGGCATCCCGGTCGGCGAGTGTGCCGTCGATCGGTCGTACCGCGCTCGCCCACGCCTGTTCCGTCCGGTGCCAGAGCTCGTCGGCCGGGGCCCGATCGCTGTGGAACGGCCGGTCGGAGATCTCGAGGATCAGGTCGTGGCTGCGTCCGGCCGGCAGGTGGAGATGCATGTCGAGGCCGGTCTCGGTCGGGCATGCCTCCGCGGCGCCGCTCCACCGCAGGTACATCCGTCCGGCGGTCAGTTCCCAGCGGCCGTCACGGAGGGTGGGGTGCGTCGTGTGGTGGTGGCAGCCGGCGCCGGTGCGCAGCATGACCCGCAGCCGGGTGTCGTCCTCGGGGGCGAGGATGCGACGCAGGATCACGGCGGTGTGCGGGTCGGCGGGCATGGCGAGCGCTTCCCGGCATTCGACGATGCCGGTGGCGACCCAGCGGCTGCGCCAGATCAGGGTTCCGTCCTCGTAGTAGCCGCCCCAGACGAAGCGGGTGGTGTCGGGGGCGACGGCGTACGTCCCGTCCCCGCCGAGCAGGGTGGAGAAGACGGGGTCGGAATGCCAGGAGGGCGCGCACATCCAGGCGAAGTCGCCGCGGGGGCCGACGAGGGCGCCGCGTTCTCCGTCGGCGACGAGCGCGTACTCGCGCAGGACGTGGGGTGCGACGTCTGCGCCGGACCAGGGTGTTCGCATCGTGGCCTCGGCTTCCGCTTCGAATCTGCACGAACGAGTGGATCGGTGGGTGTGGTCCCACCCACCACCATCTTGCACCCGGCAATCATTGCGCAAACGCAATATTTGCGTTCGGTTGCCAGTTCTGTCGGGAAGGACGACCATGGGGCGTACCGAGCGCACCGTCCGATCCGGCACCCACGGAGCCGAGACGCACCCCGCTGCACCTCCCCTCTCGCCCTTCCGAACGGCATGCGAACAACCCCGACGCCCACGGTAAGGAGACACCGATGGCCGAGAAGAACGTCGCAGACCATCTGCTCGAGCGGCTGCGCGACTGGAACGTCGAACACGTCTTCGCCTATGCCGGTGACGGCATCAACGGCATCCTCGCGGCCTGGGGCCGAGCGGACAACCACCCGCAGTTCGTGCAGTCCCGCCACGAGGAGATGAGCGCTTTCGAAGCGGTCGGCTACGCCAAGTTCACCGACCGGCTCGGGGTGTGCATGGCCACCTCCGGTCCGGGCGCGATCCATCTGCTCAACGGCCTCTACGACGCCAAACTCGACCACGTCCCGGTCGTCGCCATCGTCGGGCAGACCAACCGCACCGCCATGGGCGGCTCCTACCAGCAGGAAGTGGACCTGCTGAGCCTGTACAAGGACGTCGCGAGCGACTACGTGCAGATGGTCACCGTCCCCGAGCAATTGCCCAACGTGCTCGATCGGGCGATCCGCACCGCCCTGACCCAGCGCGCGCCCACCGCGCTGATCATCCCCGCCGACGTGCAGGAACTGCCGTACTCGCCGCCGACCCACGAATTCAAGATGGTGCCGTCGAGCCTGGGATTCGACCGCCCGCACATCACCCCGGACGACGGGGCGATCGCCCGGGCCGCGGAGATCCTCAACGCCGGGCACAAGGTCGCGTTGCTGGTCGGCAACGGGGCGCGGGCAGCGTCGGCCGAGATCGAACAGGTCGCCGACACGCTCGCCGCCGGCGCCGCCAAGGCCCTGCTGGGCAAGGACGTGCTGTCGGACGAGTTGCCCTGGGTCACCGGAGCGATCGGTCTGCTCGGCACCCGGCCCAGCTACGAGATGATGCGCGACTGCGACACCCTGCTCACCATCGGCTCGAGCTTCCCCTACACCCAGTTCCTGCCCGACTACGGTCAGGCCCGCGGGGTGCAGATCGACCTCGACGCGCGCCTCGTCGGCATGCGGTATCCCAACGAGGTGAACCTCGTAGCCGACGCGAGAACCGCACTGCTCGCGCTGCTGCCGCATCTCGAATACAAGCAGGACCGCAGCTGGCGCGAGAAGATCGAAGCGGACGTCGCCCGGTGGTGGGAGACGATGGACATGCAGGCCGCCGTGCCCGCCGATCCGGTCAACCCCCTGCGGTTGTTCGCCGCACTGTCCCCCCGGTTGCCCGACGATGTCATCGTCACCGCCGATTCCGGATCGTCGGCCAACTGGTACGCCCGCCAGCTGCGCTTCCGCGGCCGCATGCGGGGGTCGCTGTCGGGCACCCTGGCCACGATGGGACCGGGCGTGCCGTACGCGATCGGCGCGAAGTTCGCCCACCCGGAGCGGCCGGTGATCGCGTTCGCCGGCGACGGGGCGATGCAGATGAACGGCCTGGCCGAGCTGATCACCATCCGACGCTACTGGCAGAGCTGGCGCGACCCCCGGTTGATCGTGGCGGTGCTGCACAACAACGACCTCAACCAGGTGACCTGGGAGATGCGCGCCATGGCCGGATCCCCGAAATTCGCCGAGTCCCAGACACTTCCGGACATCGACTATGCCGCCTTCGCCGCCTCCCTCGGGTTGCAGGCCGTCACGGTGACCGACCCGGACGATCTCGACTCCGCCTGGGACGCGGCGCTGACCGCCGATCGTCCCACCCTGCTCGACGTCCACACCGACCCGAACATGCCGCCGATCCCACCGCACGCCACCTGGGAGCAGTTCAAGGCGGCCACGGCGGCGGTGCTCGGCGGCGACGAGGACCGGTGGGACTTCGTCAAGGAAGGCCTCCGCACCAAGGCCCAGGAATTCCTGCCCCACCCGAACCGCTGACGGCATCGACGTGACCGTCATCGACGTCACCGCCGCGGCGTACACGATCCCCACCGACACCCCCGAGGCGGACGGCACCCTGGCGTGGGACAGCACCACCGTCGTCCTCGTCCACGCCCACCATCCGGACGGTGTCGGCGTCGGCTGGACCTACGCCCCGGCGGCCTGTGTCCCGGTCGTCACCGATCTGCTCGCCCCGATCGTCGTCGGACGCTCGATCCAGGACGTGCCGGGCATGCACGAGGACATGGTGCGGGCACTGCGCAATGCCGGGCGTCCCGGCATCGCCGGCTGCGCCCTGTCCGCCGTCGACGTGGCCCTGTGGGACCTGAAAGCGCGCCTGGCATCTCGCCCATTGCACCGTATGCTCGGGGCGCTCCGCGACCGCGTCCCGGTCTACGGCAGCGGCGGTTTCACCACCTACGACGACGACCGGCTCGACGCTCAGCTGCGCCACTGGGTGCACGAGCAGCACATCCCCCGCGTGAAGATCAAGATCGCCGAGAGCCGGGGCACCGCGACCCCCCGCGATCTGCACCGCATCCGCCGCGCACGTGAGGCGATCGGCGACGCCGCCGAACTGTTCGTCGACGCCAACGGCGGCTACACCGCCAAGCAGGCCGTCCGGGTGATGGACGCCGCCGCCGACTGCGGTGTGCGCTGGCTCGAGGAACCGGTGTCCTCCGACGACCTCGACGGTCTGCGCCGGGTCCGCGAGGCGGTGCGTGCCGAGGTGACCGCCGGTGAATACGGCTACGACCTGCCGTACTTCCACCGCATGTGCGCCGCCGGCGCCGTCGACTGCCTGCAGGCGGACCTCACCCGCTGCGGCGGCATCACCGAATGGCTACGAGTGGCCGCCGTCGCCGCGGCGCACGGGCTGGACCTGTCCGCGCACTGCGCCCCGCACCTGCACGTCCACGCCGCCGCCACGATCCCGCACCTGCGGCACCTCGAATGGTTCCACGATCACGTGCGCATCGAGACGAGATTCTTCGACGGCGCCCTCGACCCGGCCGGCGGAAGCGTGCGGCCACGCGACGACACCCCCGGGCACGGCCTGACCCCCAAGCTCCCCGACCTCGACCGCTTCCGGGTGCGGTAACGGTCCCGGGCACCCCATGAGGAGGACGATCCAGTGAGCACCCACCCCACCCGCCGCACGGGTCGACGCTCGACGTTGCTGTTCGACGAGCTCGCCGCGGCCCTGCGCGACCGCATCGACGGTGAGGTCCGGTTCGACGCCGGCTCCCGCGCCGCGTATTCCACCGACGCCTCCAACTATCGGCAGGTCCCGATCGGGGTGGTCGTGCCCCGCACCGCGCAGGCCGCCGTCGACACCGTCGCCGTGTGCCGCGAGTTCGACATCCCCGTGCTCTCGCGCGGCGGCGGCACCAGCCTGGCCGGGCAGTGCTGCAACACCGCGGTGGTGCTCGACTGGAGCAAGTACTGCACCCGGATCGGGGAGATCGACGAGCACGCCGGCACCGTCACCGTCGAACCCGGCATCGCCCTCGACGCCCTCAACGACGCGCTCGAGCACACCGGGTGGATGGTCGGTCCCAAACCCTCCACCCACGTCAGCTGCACCATCGGCGGCATGATCGGCAACAATTCGTGCGGATCCACGGCGCAGGCATACGGCAAGACCGTCGACTCGGTACTCGCCCTCGATGTGCTCACCTACGACGGCACCCGCATGTGGGTGCAGGCGACCGGCGACGACGACTACGAGCGGATCGTGCGCGGCGACGACCGGCGCGCCGAGATCTACCGCGGCCTGCGCGCCCTGCGGGACCGCTGGGCCGACGACATCCGCGAGCGGTATCCCGACATCCCCCGCCGCGTCTCCGGCTACAACCTCGATTCGCTGTTGCCGGAGAAGCACTTCGACATCGCGCAGCTGCTCGTCGGCAGTGAGAGCACCCTCGTCACCGTGCTCGGGGCGCGCTTGCAGCTGGTGCGCCGCCCCGCGGCGTCAGCGCTGGTACTGCTCGGCTTCGACGACATCACCGCCGCCGCCGACGCCGTCCCGCTCGTCGTCTCCCACGGCCCCGCCGCCCTCGAAGGCATCGACCATCGGCTCGCCGAACTCGAACACAGCCGGCGCCTCGCCGAGAAGGCCCTGCAGCAACTGCCCGAGGGCCGTGCCTGGTTGATGGTGCAGATGAACGGCGACGACCGGACCGACGCCGACGACAAGGCCAAGACGATGATCGACGACGTGTGCCGACGCACCGGGGCACATGCCGCCGTCTTCGACGACCCCACCCACAAGAAACAGATCTGGGCGGCCCGCGAGGCCGGGCTCGGCGCCACCGCCTACCCACCGAACGAACCGGAAACCCATGAAGGATGGGAAGACGCGGCCGTGCCCCCGGACCGGCTCGGGGACTATCTGCGCGACTTCCGGGCACTGCTCGAGCGATACGGCTACGGAACCGCCTCGCTGTACGGGCATTTCGGCCAAGGATGCGTACACACCCGCATCCCCTTCGATCTGCGCACCGCCCACGGCATCGCCGAGTACCGGTCCTTCGTCGAGGACAGCGCCCGGCTCGTCGTCCGCTACGGCGGGTCGCTGTCCGGCGAACACGGAGACGGGCAGTCCCGCGCCGAACTGCTACCGCTGATGTTCGGCAAGCGGCTGATCACCGCGTTCGAGGAACTCAAAGCGCTGTTCGACCCCGACGATCGCATGAACCCCGGCAAGATCGTCCACCCGTTCCGGCTCGACGAGAACCTGAGACAGGGCAGCGACTACCGGCCCGCCGAACCGAGCACCCACTTCGCCTATCCGGACGACGGTCACCGCTTCGCGCACGCGGCGGCCCGCTGCGTCGGCGTCGGCAAGTGCCGCGGTCACGAATCGGGGGTGATGTGCCCGAGTTACCGCGCCACCGGCGAGGAGGAGCATTCCACCCGCGGTCGTGCCCGCCTGCTGTTCGAGATGCTGCAGGGAGACGTGATCACCGACGGTTGGCGCTCGACGGAGGTCAAGGACGCCCTCGATCTGTGCCTGGCGTGCAAGGGTTGCCGCAGCGACTGCCCGGTCGATGTGGACATGGCGACCTACAAGGCCGAATTCCTCTCCCACTTCTACGCCCACCGGCCCCGGCCTCGCGCGCACTACGCGATGGGCTGGATCCCCGTCTGGGCGCGCCTGGCGGCCCTGGCGCCCGGCGCGGTCAACACCGTCGCGCACGCTCCGGTGCTGGCGGATCTGGTCAAGACGGTCGGTGGGGTCGATCGACGCCGGCCGCTGCCGCGGTTCGCCGACCAGCGTTTCCACCGCTGGTTCGCCATGCGGGAGACACCGGTCGGGGGCGGTGAGCGCGGCACGGTGCTGCTGTGGCCCGACACGTTCACCGACAACTTCGATCCGCAGATCGCCCGCGATGCCGTCACCGTCCTCGAACACGCCGGTTTCTCGGTGCGCCTACCCGAGCGTGCCGCCTGCTGCGGTTTGACCTGGATCTCCACCGGCCAGCTGGCCACCGCGAAACGGGTGTTGCGCCGCACCCTGGCGATCCTCGCCCCGGAACTGCGGGCGGGCACCCCGATCGTGGTGCTCGAACCGAGTTGCGCGGCAGTGTTCCGCGCCGATCTGCCGCAGTTGCTGTACGGCGACCAGGACGCGCAGCGGCTGGCCGACCAGACGGTGACGCTCGGCGAGTTGCTGCACGCCCGCGCCCCGGACCGTCATTCGCCACATCTGCGCGCGTCGGCGTTACTACAGCCGCACCAGCGCGCGTCGGCGTTGCTGCAACCGCACTGCCATCAGCATGCCGTGCTGAAATACGGTGCCGAACAGGCTGCGCTCGACGCCGCCGGGGTGGACGTCGAGGTCCTCGACGCCGGATGCTGCGGCCTGGCCGGGAATTTCGGTTTCGAATGCGGGCATTACGAGGTGTCCGTGGCCTGCGCCGAGGACAAGTTGCTGCCCGCGGTCCGCCGCGCGGCGCCGGGCACCCTGCTGGTGGCGGACGGGTTCAGTTGCCGCACCCAGGTGCGTGATCTGCTGCCGGGCAGTGCGCCGCTGCACACCGCGCAGATTCTCGCTGCGGCGGTGCACGAGTCGGGGGTGCACGAATCGGGGCGTCGACCATGACCGCCACCGAGGTGCGGCCGCTGCGGCCCGCACGTCCCTATCCGCGGCGCCGCCACCCGAAGGGTGCGGCGATCGTCGAGGCAGTGACCACCACGGATCCGAAGCGGCTCGGGGTGTTCTATCTGTGCACCGCCTTCGGTTTCTTCCTGTTCGGTGGGGTCCTGGCGATGTTGCTGCGGGGCGAACTGGCGGTGCCGGGGCTGCAGTTCCTGTCCAATGAGCAGTACAACCAGTTGTTCACCCTGCACGGCACGGTCATGTTGCTGATGTATGCCACCCCGATCGTCTTCGGTTTCGCCAATTACATCCTGCCGTTGCAGATCGGTGCGCCGGATGTGGCGTTCCCGCGACTGAACGCGTTCAGCTACTGGGCGTTCCTGTTCGGTGGGCTCGTCACCGTCGCCGGATTCGTCACCCCGGGCGGGGCGGCCGATGTCGGGTGGACGGCCTATGCGCCGCTCAGCGATGTGGCGCATTCCCCGGGGATGGGGGTGAACATGTGGATCGTGGGTCTGGCGTTGTCGGGTCTGGGCACCATCCTCGCGGCGGTCAACATGGTCACCACGGTGGTGTGCCTGCGCGCGCCGGGCATGACCATGTTCCGGATGCCGATCTTTACTTGGAACATCCTGATCACGAGCCTGCTGGTGTTGTTGGCTTTTCCGATTCTCACGGCTGCGCTGATGGGTCTGCTGGCGGACCGGCAGTTGGGGGCGCACATCTACGATCCGGGCACCGGGGGCGCGATCCTGTGGCAGCACCTGTTCTGGTTCTTCGGTCACCCCGAGGTGTACATCGTGGCGTTGCCGTTCTTCGGGATCATCACCGAGATCCTGCCGGTGTTCTCCCGCAAACCGGTGTTCGGTTATCAGGGGTTGGTCTTCGCGACGATCTCGATCGCGGCGCTGTCCATCGCGGTGTGGGCGCACCACATGTACGCCACCGGCGCGGTGCTGCTGCCGTTCTTCTCGTTCATGACCTTCCTGATCGCCGTCCCGACCGGTGTGAAGTTCTTCAACTGGATCGGCACGATGTGGAAGGGCCAGATCACCTTCGAATCGCCGATGCTCTTCGCCGTCGGCTTCATCGTGACCTTCCTCTTCGGTGGCCTGACCGGCGTCATCCTCGCGAGCCCGCCGCTGGACTTCCACCTGCACGACTCGTACTTCGTCGTCGCCCACTTCCACTACGTGCTCTTCGGTACCATCGTCTTCGCCACCTACGCCGGCATCTACTTCTGGTTCCCGAAGATGACCGGCAGATTGATGGACGAGCAACTCGGCCGCTGGCACTTCTGGCTGACCTTCATCGGTTTCCACACCACCTTCCTGGTGCAGCACTGGCTCGGTAACGAGGGCATGCCCCGTCGCTACGCCGACTACCTGCCCTCGGACGGGTTCACCACCCTGAACACGATCTCGACGATCGGTGCCTTCGTCGTGGGCGCCTCGACCCTGCCGTTCGTGTGGAACGTCTTCAAGAGCTACCGCTACGGCCAGGTCGTCACGGTCGACGACCCGTGGGGCTACGGCAACTCGCTCGAATGGGCGACGACCTGCCCGCCGCCGCGGCACAACTTCTACGAGCTGCCGCGGATCCGTTCGGAGCGTCCTGCCTTCGAGCTGCACTATCCCGACATGGTCGAGAAGATGCGGACCGAATCCCATGTCCTTCCGCTCGGCATCGGACGCGAATCGCATCTCGCCGAGGACACCGCGCACCGCGGCGAACATGCCGACCCCTCGAACGGCACCGACCCGCCGGCTGCATCGTCGGCCACGGAGGGCTCGTCCCGGTGAGCGACTACGAGGCGGTGGTGATCGGCGCCGGTCCGAACGGACTCGTCGCCGCCAATCTGCTCGCCGACGCCGGATGGAGTGTGCTCGTGGTCGAGGCCGCCGCCGAACCCGGCGGGGCCGTGCGCAGCGCCGAGATCACCGCCGAGGGCTTCGGCACCGATCTGTGCAGCGCCTTCTATCCGATGGGGGTGGCCTCCCCGGTGCTCGCCGGTCTGGACCTGCACCGTTACGGGCTGCGCTGGCGTCACGCGCGGGATGTGCTGGCCCACCTCTTTCCCGACGACGAGATCGCGGTGCTCTCCCGCAACGTCGAACGCACCGCCGCGTCGGTGGCCCGGTTCGCGCCCGACGACGCCCGGGCCTGGCGCGACGAGCTCGCGCTGTGGCAGCGCATCGGCGGCCCGCTCCTCGACACATTGCTGAGCCCGTTTCCCCCGATCCGCGGTACCGCCGCCCTGGCGCGGAGCACCACCGGCAGTGAGGCGATCCGGTTGCTGCGCCGGTTCCTGTTACCCGCCCGACGGTTCGGGCAGGAGACCTTCTCCGGTGACGGCGCTCGAATGTTGTTGGCGGGCAATGCTGTCCACAGTGATCTCGGTCCCGACGACGCCGCCGGCGCACTGTTCGGGTGGTTGCTGACCATGCTGGGGCAGACCGTCGGCTTCCCCGCACCCGCGGGCGGGGCGGCACGGATCACCGACGCGCTGGTCCGTCGGCTGACCGACCGCGGCGGCACGATCGAATGCGGTCGGGAGATCACCGGCATCCTCGTGCAGGACGGTCGCGGCGTCGGGGTCCGGGACGCCCACGGCGACCGGATCCGCGCCACCCGGGCAGTGCTCGCCGACGTGCCCGCCCCGACGCTGTACCGGCAGTTGCTCGGGGAGGAGCATCTGCCGGCCCGCCTGCTCCGCGATCTGCGGCACTTCCAGTGGGACGACGGCACCGTGAAGGTCGACTGGGCGCTGTCGGACCCGATCCCCTGGTCGAACCCGGCCGCCTCCGGGGCGGGCACCGTCCATCTCGGCGTCGACATGGGCGGGCTGGCGATCTATCACACCCAGTTGCGCAACGGGACACTGCCGGACCATCCGTTCGTGCTACTGGGCCAGATGACCACCACCGACCCGTCCCGGTCACCGCCGGGCACCGAGGCGGTCTGGGCGTACACCCATGTACCCCGGGATCTCGTATGGACCGCCGACCGGCGCGAACGGTTCGCCGATCGGATCCAGGCCGTCGTCGAACGGCACGCACCGGGGTTCACCGGTCGCATCCTCGGCCGTGCCGTCCAGAGCCCCGCCGAACTCGAACAGCACAATCCCGCTCTCGTCGGCGGGGCCATCAACCAGGGCACCCCCGCCCTGCATCAGCAGCTGATCTTCCGGCCCACCCCCGGCCTGGGCCGCGCCGACACCCCCGTGGACCGGGTGTTCTTGGCCGGCGCCTCGGCGCATCCCGGTGGCGCGGTCCACGGTGCGCCCGGCGCCAACGCCGCGCGGGCCGCGCTGGCCCGCGACGGCACCGGCGGCGGGATGTATCGCACGGTGATACGTTCGCTCCAGCACACCGTGCTGCGGTAGCCCCTTCCGCTGCGGTCGGGGCGGCTAGTCGACCGGGCCGAGCGCGGGAGCGGTCACGAAGCTCAGCGCGTCGTGGCCGGCGAGATGGTTGTCGAGGATGCGCTCGATGGTCTGCCGCCATTCCTCCCACACGGTCCCGGCGTCGTCGCCGGCATCGAGTCTCTGCAGGATGTTGTGCTGCGCAACGTGATAGGCCATGGGCGTGTCGATGTCGAAGGTCGGTAATGCCATGGCCGGCACCCTACGTCCGAACCACCCGTGACCCAAACCCCCGGTTCCGGCCGTGCACACGGGCCCGAACCGAACCCACCCCCGATCCATACCATCGGATAATCGACTATCCGATGGTATGGTCCGGGGATGGCATCGGTTGACGTCGAGTCCGGTTGGCCCGCGGTCACCTACGAACAGCACCCGTGGGTGAGCAGCGATGCCTACGGCTCGCGGCGGGAGAAACGCCTGACCACCGGCCCCTACCGCGCCGCGGTACCCCCGCTCATCGCCCACCGGCCCGTCCCGCTCGACGGCGAACTGCAGGCCCTCACCGAGGAAGCCGCGACGGAACTGACCCGCTTCGATGTCGAGGTCGGACACATCACCGCCCCGTTCGCCTCCATCCTGCTGCGCACCGAGAGCGCGTCGAGTTCGGAGATCGAGAACCTCTCCAGCGGGGCGCGGCAGATCGCGCTCGCCGAACTCGGCGAACACGCCTCCCGCAACGCCCGCCTGATCGTCGGCAACGTGCGGGCGATGCGCGCGGCGCTCGGGCTGTCCGATGCGATCGACGCCGACGCGATCCTGCGGATGCACCACGCGCTGCTCGAGCACGACGATCCGGCGATCGCCGGCCGCTGGCGCACCCAGCAGGTGTGGATCGGCGGGGGCAGCCTGGGTCCGCACACCGCACAGTTCGTGCCCCCGCACCACGCGCGGGTGCCCGAGCTGATCGACGATCTGGTGGTCTTCACCAACCGGGTGGATCTGCCGGTGGTCGCGCAGATCGCCGTCGCGCATGCCCAGTTCGAGACCATCCACCCGTTCCCGGACGGCAACGGCCGGGTGGGCCGCGCGCTGATCCAGGCGATGCTGCGCGGCGGGCAGCTCACCCGCAGTGTCGCCGTGCCGGTCTCGGCGGGCCTGTTGCACAACACCGGGGAGTACTTCGATGCGCTCGGCGCCTACCGCGCCGGGGACATCGGGCCGATCGTGCACTCGATCGTCGATGCGTCGTTCGCGGCGGTCGCCAACGGCCGCACGCTCGTCGCCGATCTCGAGGCGGTGCGTGAGCTGTGGCGGTCCCGGGTGACGGCGCGGCGGGATTCGGCGGTGCACCGGCTGGTGGACGTGCTGTTGCGCCAACCGGTGATCGACAACCGCTCGGCCGCCGCGACCTTGTCGGTGACCGGCGCCAACGCGCAGATCGCCATCGACCGGTTGGTGGACGCGGGGATCCTCACGCAGATCACCGAGGGGCGCCGCAATCGCATCTGGCAGGCCAAGGACGTGGTGCGGGTGCTCGACGAGTTCGCCGCGCGCGCCAAGCGCCGCCGCGGCTGACCTCCCCGGTGTCGCTCCGCCCGGTGTCGATCGGTTCGGTGTCGCTCGGTTCGGGGTCGATCAGCCCGGGATGTCGCGCGGGTCGTGACCGTAGGTGTTGCGTTCGCCGATGCTCCCGTCGAGGTTGTGGACGAGATGTTCGACCTTGCGGCGGCGCGCCTCATCGCGGCCGGCGGCGACGGCCTCCTCGCGGGTGGGATAGCTGCCGAGCAGGTCGTTCGAGCCCTCGATGCGGTTGTGCCAGGATCCGTCCTGGTGGAACGTCTCGACATCGCCGGCGGGCATGGGGTGCTCCTCTCCACGAAGGGTCTGTTGTCCACCGCGTACCCGGTGCCGGTGTCCCCGAATCCGGACGCGGTCTCTGCTGTCCCGTCGGTCCCTGCTGTCACACTGGACTCGCACATCTGTACGAGCGGATCTTCACGGGAGGGGCATCGTGGCGGGCAGCGCGACCGAGCCGGGATTGTCGGACTGGATCGGGTCGTATCTGGAGACCTTACAGACCGCGAAACGGTCCCCGCACACCATCAAGGCCTACCGGCTCGACCTGCACGCGGTGCGCGCCCATCTCGCCGCGACCTGCGCCGTGTCGGAGGAGACGCTCACACTCGGGGACGTGACGGTGCGCGGCTTGCGGTCGGCGTTCGCGGCGTTCGCCGCCGAACGGCAACCGGCGTCGGTGCGCCGCGCGTGGTCGGTGTGGAACAACTTCTGCAACTTCCTCGTCTCCGAAGGGGTGTCGGAAGGCAACCCGATGGCCTCGATCGCGCAGCCGAAGAAACCGCAGCACACCCCGAAGGCGTTCTCCCCCACCGCGATCAATCAACTCGTCGACACCATCACCGTGGAGGCGCAACGTCCCGCGGAGTCGGCGCGGGACTGGCCGCAGCGCGATCTGGCGCTCATCGCGACCCTGCTGCTCACCGGGATCCGCTCGGACGAGTTGATCCGGCTCGATGTGGGCAGCATCCTCGGCGGCCGCGAAGCGCCGGTGCTGCGGGTGCTCGGCAAGGGCGCGATCGAACGGGAGATCCCCCTCGAGGACAGCTGGACGGCGATCGTCGCCGCCTATCTCGAGGAACGCTACGCCCGTTTCCCCGCCGCGCGGCGCCGCACCCGCGACCGCGACGAACTGCCGGTGTGGGAGCGGCACGACCCGGCCGACCCGCTGTTCGTCGGCGCGGACGGCAAACGCATCACCCGCGGCACGCTGCAGTACCGGGTGCGGCGCATCTACCGCCGCGCCGGTATCGAGTCCGAACGCAAACGCGGTGCGCTCGCCCACGCGTTGCGGCACACCTTCGCGACGAGCCTGGCCGACAGCGGCGCGACGATGGTCGAGTTGCAGCAGCTGCTCGGGCACCGGTCGTTGCAGACCGTGCAGGTGTACACCTCGGCAACCAACGATGCGGTGCGGCACGCCGCGCGGCACAACCCCGTCTACGGGTTGCTCGGGTCGGGTCGTGAGCCGCTCGGCGACGGGCCGGGTTAGCTCGTCGGTTGCGCTGTGGGCGGGCGCGGCAACTGCAAGACTGGGGATCGATCCATCCGGCAACGTGAAGGAGCATCCATGAGCGTCGAGCAGACCGAACCCCGCCGTCATCGTGTGGTCGTGATCGGATCCGGTTTCGGTGGGCTGTTCGGGACCCAGGCCCTGGCTCGTGCCGATGTGGACGTCACGGTCGTGGCGCGCACCACCCATCACTTGTTCCAGCCGTTGCTGTACCAGGTGGCCACGGGCATCCTGTCGGTCGGCGACATCGCCCCGGCGACCCGCATGGTGCTGCGCAGACAGAAGAACGCGCAGGTGCTGCTCGGGGACGTCGAGAAGATCGACCTGGAGAACCGGACGGTGACCTCCCGGTTCCTCGAGCGGTACACCACCACCGAATTCGACAGCCTCATCGTCGCGGCGGGCGCCGGCCAGTCCTATTTCGGCAACGACCAGTTCGCCGAGTTCGCGCCGGGCATGAAGACCATCGACGACGCCCTCGAGCTGCGCGGCCGGATCCTCGGGGCGTTCGAGCAGGCCGAACTGTCCCACGATCACGAGGAACGCGCCCGGTTGCTGACCTTCGTGGTGGTCGGCGCGGGCCCGACCGGGGTGGAGCTGGCCGGGCAGATCGCCGAGCTCTCGCGCCGCACCCTCAAGGGCACCTTCCGCAACATCGATCCGACCGAGGCGCGGGTGGTGCTGCTCGACGGTGCCTCCGATGTGCTGCCGGTCTACGGCGGCAAACTCAGCCGCAAGGCCCGCAACACCCTCGAACGGCTCGGGGTGGAGATCCAGCTCGGCGCGATGGTCACCGACGTCGACGCCGACGGTCTAGTCGTCAAGGAGAAGGACGGCTCGCAGCGACGCATCGAATCGCAGTGCAAGGTGTGGTCGGCGGGCGTGGCGGCCAGCCCGCTCGGCAAGCAGCTCGCCGAACAGTCCGGCGCCGGGATCGACCGGGCGGGCCGGGTGGAGGTGCTGCCGGATCTGACACTGCCGGGGCATCCGAACGTGTTCGTCATCGGCGACATGATGTCGCTGAACAAGCTACCCGGGCTGGCGCAGGTGGCGATGCAGGGCGGCAAGTACGCGGCCCGGCAGATCATCGCCTCCCTCGACGGCGCCGACCCGACCCATCGGGAACCGTTCAAGTATTTCGACAAGGGCAGCATGGCGACCATCTCGCGGTTCAGTGCGGTCGCCAAGGTCGGCAAACTCGAGATCAGCGGGTTCCTCGGCTGGGTGGCGTGGTTGTTCATCCACCTGCTGTATCTGGTGGGGTTCTCGTCGAAGCTGTCCACGCTGTTGTCGTGGGCGCAGGCGTTCTTCTCCACCGGCCGCAACGAGATGGCCGCGACCGAGCAGCAGGTGTTCGCGCGGATCGCGCTCGAGCACATGCGCTCGGACGAACCCGGCGGCGACTCGCAGAACGGCGAGAGCGCGACGAAGGGCGGGGACCGTTCGGCGGAGGCTCCGGCCGGGCGGGGCCGCGGGGGGACGCAGGCCGCGGGCTGATCGTCGGCGCTCCGGCCGGGCACGGTGTCCCGGCCGGAGCCGCCCGGCTGCAGGGTCAGTGCCCGATGCGGTCCGCGTTCGTGATGTTCGCCAGGCGCACCTGCCCCTGCGCGACGAGACGGTCCTGCTCGTCGACGATCTCCACCCGCCACACCTGCTGGGTGCGTCCGCGGTGCACCGGGGTGCCGGTCGCGGTGAGGACCCCTTCGCGGGTCGCGCGGAGGAAGTCGGTGTTGTTGTTGACCCCGACGACGTTGCCCTTGTCCCCCAGCCAGTTGGCGCCGGCGACGCTGGCGACGGTCTCGATCACCGCGCAGTACACCCCGCCGTGCACGATGCCGTAGGGCTGGTGCTGCGTGGGGGTGATCGTCCACCGGGCCCGCGCGAGATCGGGTCCGAGTTCGACGAACTCGAGGCCGAGGGCGGTGTTGAAGCCTCGGTCGTTGACGGCGTTGATCGCCTGCACGTCGTGCTGGGCCGGGGCGGAGGTGGACTGGTCGCTCATACGGGCTTCCCTTGTTCGTGCGTGGGTCGACCGGCCGCCGGGACAGGTGGCCGTCGAACGATGGTAGGACATGGCGATTTTCGGACGCCTGACCTCCGAGCGTGGCACGCGGGGCTGGTCACTGCAGGGTCACCAGCAGCGCGTAGGCGACGATCGAGTAGCCGTCGGGGATCGGCCCGAACCGGTGCATGGTCCGCGCGCCCTCGTACTCGACGCCGTACCAGCCCGCGTCCGCGGTCGGGATCCTGATGGTCCGCTGGATCACCGGGTGACGTTCGGCGACCCGGGCGCGCCCGTGCGGTCGGGTGCGGTACAGCGTCCACAGATAGCGGTCCCACACCAGATGCCCGGTGAGCACGACGTCGCCGAGGGTGTCGAGTTGCGGTGGGAGCACGGTGGTGAAGCCGTGACCGAGATGGGCGAGCAGTTCGATCCGATCGTCGACGGTGATCTGCTCGACCCGGGCGGGTATGTGCCGGACGAGTTCGCGGATGCAGTCGCTCGCGCCGGGGGTGGTCCAGGAGGTGGTCGGTTCACACACCTGCCCGGGGACGGGTTGGTCGGGCCACGGTTCGAGGTCTTCGATCATCCACAGGGTGGTCATCTCTCGGTGCTTCCCAGGTCGCGGCGCGGATTCCTCCAGCATCCTCCGGGTTCGCCACCGCAGCGCCTGCGATCGGCCGGTTGCGCTGTGCGTCGACGGCGCAGGCTCCGGACACGCGACGGCGGGCCCCACATGGATGTGAGGCCCGCCGCGGGAAGGGACCGGGAGTCACTGCAGCCCTCAGGACTCCGCTGCGGTCCGGCAGTCGGAACGGATTCGATTATAGGGAAGGCTGTCCTAATCCGGCAAGGCCTCGGACGGGATAGCCGGCGGCGACGAAGGCGTCGAGCAACGCCTGACCGCGGCGCGCGGCGGTGCGGCGGGAGGCGCCGCCCAGCACGGGCAGCTGGGCGGCGCCGGTGACGACGGTGCGCCCGACGATCGCCCAGAAGCGGTTCCGGTCGAGCGGGGCGAGGGAGCGCAGCGCGAGATGGACGGCCTCGAGGGCTGTTGCGGCGCGGTGGGCGGTCCACACCGCCATCGCCCGCTTGCACGGCAGCACCACCACGTCGCGTTGCCCGACGGCACGGTCCTCGGGCAGCACCCGCAGGGTGTCGTCGGCGAGACCGGCCCAGTCGATGCAGCCGTCGCTGTCCTGGTGCAGCCACAGATTGTCCAGACCCGGATCCCAGACGCGGCCCTCGAGGGCGTAGGGAGCGAGGACGCGGCCGACCACGGCGTGGATGAGGGCGCCGGCGACCTGTTCGACGGCGATGCGCGGGTCCTCGGTGTCGAGCAGGGCGCGGTCGTAGAGCGCCTCGATGCGCTGTTGCCGTTCACCGCCGCCGAGGAACCACCAGCGGCGGCGGGGTTCTTCGTCGATACAGGCCACCGCATACACGCGGGGGGCTCCCGCGGCGAGTGCGCGCAGCCGGGCGCGCGTGTCCTCGAACGGGCGGACGGGTGCCGCCGTGGGCGGCAGCAGCAGCGTCGTCATCCGACACCTCCTGATCGACGGTGAATCCTGATTAGGTAAGCCTAACCATTGCATCCGGAGGTGGTGTGCGCAACCCCATCCCCTACTCCCGCCGACACATAGGATTCCGTAACCTAACTCCGAAGGCCTTCGCGTTCCCCACGATCCGCGACGACCCGAACCGCACCACCGCCTTCCCGAGGAGCACCCCGCGCCCGTGACCGTCACCCCCCACGCCCCACCGGACGCCGACCCGACCGCCCCGCCCCGCCCGGGCCGCCGGATCGCCGCCGTCCTGTGCGACCTCGCGCTCCTCGCCATCCCCCTGCTCGTCGGCGCCCTCGTCGTCGACACCCTCGCCGACGCCAACGGCGGCGGCCAGACCGACCGCATCGTCTTCGGCGGCGCCGCCCTGGCCGCCGCCGCCGGACTGCTGTGGTGGAACCACGGCTACCGCGCCGGCCGCACCGGCCAAAGCCTGGGCCTGCAATGGACCGGGCTCGTACTGCGCGACCGCACCACCACCGGACCGGCCGGCACCCGCCGCGCCCTGCTGCGCCGCGGCACCGAGATCGTCACCGAACGCCACGCCCGCCACGACGACTTCACCCCCCGCCCCACCGACAGCAGCGTCGCCGCGCTGCGCCGCCGGCGCCTGCTCGGCCTGGCCGCGCTGCTCGTGCTGCTCGCGCTCGGCGCGCTCGCCAGCATCGCCGTCGGCGCCCGCCCGATGACCTTCGCGGAGGTCTTCCACGCCCTCGTCGTCAACGACGGCTCCGAAACCGACGTGATCGTGCACTCGCTGCGCGTCCCCCGCACCCTGCTCGCGCTGCTGGTCGGCATCGCGCTCGGCGTCGCCGGGGCACTCATCCAGGGGCACACCCGCAACCCGCTCGCCGACGCCGGCCTGCTCGGCATCAACGCCGGCGCCGCCTTCCTCGTGGTGTTGTCGATCTACCTGTTCGGGCTCTCCACCCCGGCGCAGTACCTGTGGTTCGCCTTCGCCGGCTCCGCCCTCGCCAGCATCGTCGTGTTCGGGTTCGCGTCCATCGGCAACGGCGGCTCGAGTCCGCTCAGCCTCGCGTTGGCGGGCGCGGCGGTCGCGTTCTTCCTGCAGGCGATGATCCAGACCATCGTGCTGCTCGACCAGACCAGCCTCGACGGCTACCGCTTCTGGGTGGTCGGCTCCGTCGCCGGCCGCGGCATGGACGTCTTCTGGCAGGTGTTGCCGTTCATCGTCGTCGGACTGCTCGTCGCGCTCGCCTCCACCCCGGCCCTGAATCTGCTCAGCCTCGGCGAGGACGTCGCCCGCTCGCTCGGCACCAACGTCGTCACCACCCGGGTGATCGGCATCGCCGCGATCACCGTGCTCACCGGCGCCGCCACCGCCGCGTGCGGACCGATCGCGTTCGTCGGGCTGATCGTCCCGCACATCGCCCGCGCGGTCACCGGCCCCGACTACCGCTGGCTCGTGCCCTACGCCGGGCTGCTCGGCGGGGCGCTGCTCGTCCTCGCCGACGTCGTCGGCCGCATCGTGGTGCGCCCCGGCGAACTGCAGGTCGGCATCGTCCTCGCCCTCATCGGTGCCCCCTTCTTCATCGCCCTCGTCCGTCGCCGGAAGCTGGTGGCCCTGTGAACGACACCCCCACCCCCTCCCTCGACAAGGACGAACCGACGACGGGCAGGCGCCGCTCACCCGTGCAGGTCTCCACCCGCGTCCCGGGCCGGCCCGCCTTCCGGCTCGGCTCCCTCTCGGTGGTCTGGCGCGCCCGCATGGTCATCGTGTGCGCGCTGATCGTCGTCGCCACCGCGGTGCTGCTGTCGATCTCCCTCGGCCGCGGCGACTACCCGCTCAGCCCCCTGCAGGTCGTCGAGGTGCTCCTCGGCGGCGGCGAACGCCTCGACCGGTTCATCGTCTTCGACCTGCGCCTGCCGCGCGGGATCGCCGCCGTGGTCGTCGGCGCCGCCCTCGCCGTCTCCGGCGCCATCACCCAATCGGTGTCCCGCAACGCCCTGGCCAGCCCCGACATCCTCGGCATCACCGCCGGCGCCTCCGCCGCCGCCGTCGCCCTGATCGTCGTCACCAGCGGCGGCTCCATCGTCGGACTGCTCGCCACCCTCGGGTTGCCGATGTCGGCGCTGCTCGGCGCGCTGCTCACCGCCACCGTCATCTACCTGCTGGCCTGGCGGCGCGGCGCCGACGGCTTCCGGCTCGTGCTCATCGGCATCGGCGTCAACGCCATGCTCATCGCCGTAACCCAGTGGATGCTCGTCTCCGCCGACATCAACGACGTCAGCCGCGCCCAGGTGTGGCTGACCGGCTCCCTCAACGGCGTGTCCTGGAGTCAGGTGGTGCCCGCCGCGATCGCGCTGCTGCTCGTCGGCGGCTGGGCCGCGACCGCCTCCTTCACCGTCGGGGCGTTGCGCCTCGGCGACGACACCGCCCGCTCCCTCGGCGTGAAGCTGCAGACCCAGCAGGCGCTGCTGCTCATCGCGGCGTGCGCGCTCGCCGCCGTCGCCACCGCCGCCGCCGGACCCATCGGCTTCGTCGCCCTCGCCGCCCCGCAGATCGCCCTGCGCCTCGTCGGGTCGGCGGGCAGCCCGATCATCGCCTCCGCCCTGACCGGCGCGCTGTTCGTCGTCGCCGCCGACCTGATCGCCCGCACCATCCTGCCGGTGCCGCTGCCGGTCGGGCTGGTCACCTCCGCGCTCGGCGGTCCCTTCCTGCTGTACCTGCTGGTGCGTTCCAACCGAAAGGTCTCCCGATGACCGACACCCATCTGCCCCCCGCCCCGGCCCCCGGCCCGATCGAGCACGCGGCGCCGCGGCTGGTCGCCGAACACATCAGCCTCGGCTACGGCGAACGGCTCATCGTCGACGACCTGGACCTGTCCATCCCCACCGGCGTGGTCACCACCGTCATCGGCCCCAACGGCTGCGGCAAATCCACCCTGCTGCGCGCACTGAGCCGGCTGCTCAAACCCCGCACCGGCACCGTGCTGCTCGACGGCCACGACATCACCACCATGCGCACCCGCGAGGTCGCCCGGGTGCTCGGCATGTTGCCGCAGGCCCCCGTCGCCCCCGAAGGGCTCACCGTCGCCGACCTGGTCTCCCGCGGCCGGCACCCGCACCAATCGTGGTTCCGGCAGTGGTCCTCCGACGACGAGGACGAGGTCGCCATCGCCCTCGACCGCACCGGCATCGCCGACCTCGCCGACCGGCCCATCGACGAACTGTCCGGCGGGCAACGGCAACGCGCCTGGATCTCCATGGCACTCGCGCAGGGCACCGACATCCTGCTGCTCGACGAACCGACCACCTATCTCGACCTCGCGCACTCGGTGGAGGTCCTCGACCTCGTCGACCGATTGCACAGCGAACTCGGCCGCACCGTGGTGATGGTGCTGCACGACCTGAACCTCGCCGTGCGCTACAGCGACCACCTGGTGGTGATGAAGGACGGCCGCGTCGTCGCCTCCGGGGTGCCCTCGGAGGTGATCTCCGTCGAGTTGCTGCGCGAGGTGTTCGATCTCGACGCGTCGGTCATCGACGATCCGGTGTCCGACCGGCCGCTGATCGTGCCCATCGGCACCCGCCACGTCTACGGCGCCGCCGGAGGTCCCCACCGCCGGTGACGATGGTCCCACCGCAGGTCAGACCCTACGACTAGGGGTAGTACGCACATTCGTCGGAGAAATCCGTAGAATCGACCCATGGCAGCACTCGGCGAACTCGAACGCGCAGTGATGGACCACCTGTGGTCCACCCCCGAACCACAGACCGTCCGGCAGGTCCACGAAGCCCTCTCGGCTCGACGCAACCTCGCGTACACCACCGTCATGACGGTCCTGCAGCGCCTCGCCAAGAAGAACCTCGTCATCCAGCAACGCGACGACCGCGCCCACCGCTACCTGCCGGTGCACGGCCGCGACGAACTCGTCGCCAGCCTCATGGTCGACGCCCTCGACCAGGCCGACGAGACCGCCGGCCGCGCCGCCGCCCTCGTCCACTTCGTCGGCCGCGTCGGCGCCGACGAAGCCGCCGCCCTGCGCGCGGCGCTGGCGAAACTCGAAGCGCAACACGGCGACGACACCACCGGCCACGACACCGAGCGGGCCGGCTGACACACTCGATGTCATGAACGCGACCACGGCGCTGTTCTTCGGAACCACAGCGCTTCTCCTCGCCGGTCCGGTGCCGGGGCTGCTCGCCCGCGCCACCTGGCCGCACCGCAACCCCCGGGCCGCCCTCGTGCTGTGGCAGTCCGTGGCCCTGGCGGCGGTGCTCTCCGCGTTCTCCTGCGGCCTGGCCATCGCCGCCCGCCTCCTCGTACCCGGCGCCGACGGCCGACCCACCACCGGCCCCCTCGAAGAGATCGACGCCCTCGGTCTGCCCCTGTGGCTGACCTACGTCATCGTCTTCGCCCTGACCGTGTTCATCGGGGCCCGCCTGACCTTCTCCATGCTGCGCGTCGCGGTGCGCACCCGCCGCCGCCGCTCCCGCCACCGCATGCTCGTCGACCTGCTCGACCGCCGCGAGAGCGGCGCCGCCGTCCGCCACCACCCGCACGTGCGGATCCTCGACACCGCCGACCCCATCGCCTACTGCCTCCCCGGGCTGCGGCACCGGGTGGTGCTCAGCGAAGGCACCCTCGACAACCTCGGCGACGACGAACTACGCGCGATTCTGCGCCACGAACACTCCCACCTGCGCGCCCGCCACGACCTCATCCTCGAGGCGTTCACCGCCGTCTACGAAGCGTTCCCCCGCGTCGTGCGCTCCGGCTCGGCGCTCGGCTCGGTGAAACTGCTCGTCGAGCTGCTCGCCGACGACTCCGCCGTCCGCAAGACCGGCCCCGCCCCGCTGGCCCGCGCCCTCGTCGCCTGCGCCGGCGCCCACACCCCCACCGGCGCGCTCGCCGTCGGCGGTCCGAGCACCGTGCTGCGCGTGCAACGCCTCACCGGACCGGGCCCCAACCTCGGCATTTCCGCCGCCGCCTACACCGCCGCCGCCGCCATCCTCGTCGTGCCCACCATCGCCGTGGCGGTGCCCTGGCTCACCGAACTGTCCCTGCTGCTCGGCCTCTGAGCCGCGACACGCCGCACCGTTCGGCCCGCCCCGATTTCGATCGGCCCCCGTTTCGGGGGAAGCTGTAGACCATGACCGTCGAACGCACCGAAACACCGCAGGCCCAGATCGGCGTGACCGGACTGGCCGTGATGGGCTCGAACATCGCCCGCAACTTCGCCCGCAACGGCTACACCGTCGCCCTCCACAACCGCAGCATCGCCAAGACCGACGCGTTGCTCGCCGAGCACGGCAGCGACGGCACCTTCGTCCGCACCGAAACCATCGACGACTTCGTCGCCGCCCTCGAGAAGCCGCGCCGCGTCCTGATCATGGTCAAGGCCGGCGCCGCCACCGACGCGGTCATCGACGAGCTCGCCGACGCGATGGAACCCGGCGACATCATCATCGACGGCGGCAACGCCCTCTACACCGACACCATCCGCCGCGAAGCCGCCCTGCGCGCCCGCGGCCTGCACTTCGTCGGCGCCGGCATCTCCGGCGGCGAGGAAGGCGCCCTCAACGGCCCGTCCATCATGCCCGGCGGCCCCGCCGAATCGTACGAGGCGCTCGGCCCGCTGCTCGAGAAGATCGCCGCCCAGGTCGACGGCACCCCCTGCTGCACCCACATCGGCCCCGACGGCGCCGGCCACTTCGTGAAGATGGTGCACAACGGCATCGAATACGCCGACATGCAGCTCATCGGCGAGGCCTACCACCTGCTGCGCGACGCCCTCGGCTACGACGCCGGACAGATCGCCGACGTCTTCGCCGACTGGAACACCGGCACCCTCGAGTCCTATCTCATCGAGATCACCGCCGACGTGCTGCGCCAGACCGACGCCGCCACCGGCAAACCCCTCGTCGACGTCATCGTCGACGCCGCCGAACAGAAGGGCACCGGCCGCTGGACCGTCAAGGCCGCCCTCGACCTCGGCGTGCCGGTCACCGGCATCGCCGAAGCGGTCTTCGCCCGCGCCCTGTCCGGCTCCCGCGACCAGCGCGCCGCCGCCCGCGGCCTCGCCGCCGGCAACCTCGGCGCCGCCCCCACCGACGCCGCGCAGTTCACCGAGGACATCCGCGCCGCCCTGTACGCGTCGAAGATCGTCGCCTACGCGCAGGGCTTCGACCAGATCGCCGCCGGCAGCGCCGAATACGGCTGGAACGTCGACCGCGCCGCGCTCGCGACGATCTGGCGCGGCGGCTGCATCATCCGCGCCCAGTTCCTCAACCGCATCAAGGAGGCCTACGACGCCGACCCGACGCTGCCCAGCCTGATCCTCGCGCCGTACTTCCGCGACGCCATCGAGATCGGCATCGACAGCTGGCGCCGCGTCGTGGTCACCGCCACCCAGCTCGGCATCCCCGTCCCGGCGTTCGCGTCGTCGCTGTCCTACTACGACGGGCTGCGCGCCGACCGGCTGCCCGCCGCCCTCACCCAGGGCCAGCGCGACTTCTTCGGTGCCCACACCTACGAGCGCACCGACCGCCCCGGCAAGTTCCACACCCTGTGGAGCGGAGACCGCTCCGAAGTGCAGGCCTGACCCGATGACGGGCACGGCAGTCGCCGTCCTGTGCGCGCTCGCCGCCGCCGCGCTCATCGCGGTCGGCAGTGTCGCGCAACAGAGCTCGGCCGCTGCCGTGCCCGACACCGACTCGCTCGTCGGCTCGCTGCTGCGCAGCCCCCGCTGGTGGGCCGGGATCCTCGGCGACGGCGGCAGCTACATCCTGCAGGTCGTCGCGCTCACATTCGGGTCGGTGCTGCTCGTCCAGCCCCTGCTCGTCGCGTCGCTGCTGTTCGCGTTGCCGCTCGCCGCCGCCACCACCGGCCGCCGCGTCACCCGCACCACCTGGTTGCTCGCCGGCGCCTTGTGCGCGGCGCTGGCCATCTTCCTGCTCGTGGGCAACCCCACCGAAGGCACCGGCGACGCCGCCGCCGTCCGGTGGGCGCTGCCGCTCGGTCTGGTGCTCGCCGTCACCGCCGCCGCCGTCGTCGTCGCCCTGCTGTCACCGCGGCTGCGGGCGCTGGCGTTCGGCATCGCCGCCGGCATCCTCTACGGCGTGACCAGCGCGTTCACCAAACACGTCACCGACCTCGCCGAACACGGCATCGTCCCGCTGCTCGGCTCGTGGCAGACCTAGACGCTCGTCGCCGCCGGCGCCGCCGCGATCTACCTGCAGCAACGCGCCTTCCAGTCCGGATCGCTCACCGCCTCGCTGCCCGCCCTGACCGTCGGCGAACCGCTCGCCGCGATCGTGCTCGGCATGACCGTGCTCGGCGAACACCTGCGCACCGACGGGCCCGGGCGGATCCTCGTCGGCGCCGCCGTCATCGTGATGCTCGTGACCACCGTGGCGCTCTCCCGCGCCCAGGCCGCCGACACCCCCACCGACACCGCGGCTACGCCCGCCCCAGCACCGCCACCAGAAACTCCGCATCGTCGCTGAACGGCCGCAGATCCCAGGTCGAGAGCCGCACCTGCACCGACAACCCCGCCTGCTGCGCGTCCGCGAAGAACTCCTCGAACGGATACTCACGACCCGCCCCGAAACCGATCACCGCCCGGCCCTGCGGCGCCAGGTGCGCCGCGAAATTGCGCAACACCGCCACCCGCGTCGACGGCGCCACGAAGGTCATCACGTTGCCCGCGCACACGATCACATCGAAATCCGCGTCGACACCGCGGGCCGGCAGATCCAGCTCGGCCAGATCCCCGACCAGCCACCGCGGCCCCGGATGATCCTCCTCCGCCGCCGCGATCAGCACCGGATCGACATCCACCCCGACCACACGGTGCCCGGCCCGATGCAGATAACCGCCGAGCCGGCCCGGTCCGCACCCGGCGTCGAGGATCCGCGCCCCACGCGGCACCATCGCATCGATCAACCGGGCCTCCCCGACGGTGTCCTGCCCCCGGGCGACCATGGTGCGGAACCGTTCGACGTACCACGACGAATGCGCCGGATTCTCCGCCACGATCTCCTCCCACCGGCTCGGCACCCGCTCGCCGCCACCGTGTTCCGGACCCTCGCCGCTGCTCATCCACGCTCCTTCGCTCCACCGGGACACCTGCTCGATCCCCACCGTAGGCGCCGCGCCGTCACCGGCACCGCGACACACGGCAACCACCCTCAGTAGAATCGGTACCCGTCGAAACCACTTCCGGCAGGCGGACACCGTCCGCGACCGGACCCGACGAGAGGACACCGGTGCCCGCGGCACCCACCACCACCCCACCGCCCGACACCTCCTCCCCCTGCACGGAGTGCGACTCCGGGCCGGAAGGATCCTCTATCGGGCCGGGTCACCACCCCGGCCACCACCCCGCCCGGCAGGACCGCCCCTGATGTCCGTCCTGTTCGATATCGCCGCCCTCCTCGGCTTCGTCGCGCTCACCGCCGGCACCGCCCTGTTCGTCGCCGCCGAGTTCTCCCTGACCGCCCTCGAACGCAGCGCCGTCGACGCGCACGCCCACGACGGCGACCGCCGCGCCCGGCAGGTCCAGCACGCGCACCGCACCCTGTCGTTCCAGCTGTCCGGCGCCCAGCTCGGCATCACCATCACCACACTGATCACCGGCTATCTCGCCGAACCGATCCTCGCGCAGTTCTTCACCCCACTGTTCGACGCGCTCGGCCTGAGCACCTCCGTCGCCTCGACCGTCTCGCTGGTCCTCGCGCTGCTCATCGCCACGTCCTTCTCCATGGTCTTCGGCGAACTCGTCCCCAAGAACATCGCCATCGCCCGGCCCATGGGCACCGCCCGCGCCACCGCCGGCCTCCAGCTGGCGTTCTCGCTGCTGTTCCGCTGGGCGATCCTAGGACTCAACGGCGCCGCCAACCACATCGTGCGGCGCCTCGGCATCGAACCGGCCGAGGAACTGCGCTCGGCGCGTTCCCCGCAGGAACTCGGTTCGCTGGTGCGCGCCTCGGCCCGCAGCGGCACCCTCGACGAGCACACCGCCCGCCTTGTCTACCGCTCCCTGCAGTTCGGGGACCGCACCGCCGAGGACCTCATGACCCCACGCAGCACCGTCGAGAGCCTCGACCGCAACGCCACCGTCCTCGATCTGATCGAGCTGTCCGCCCGCACCGGCTACTCGCGCTTCCCGATCGTCGACGGCGACCTCGACGCCCCACTCGGCGTCGTGCATGTCAAGCACGCGTTCACCGTGCCCGGCCCGGCGCGCGGCACCACCGCCGTCGGCGCCCTCGCCCGCCGCGTGCCCACCGTGCCGTCCAGCCTCGACGGCGACACCGTCATGGAACGGGTGCGTTCGGACGGCATGCAGGTCGCGCTCGTCGTCGACGAATACGGCGGTACCGCCGGGCTGATCACGATGGAGGACCTCGTCGAGGAGATCGTCGGCGACGTCCGCGACGAACACGACGAGACCGAACTCGACGCCCACCGCGACGGGGAGGGCTGGTCGTGCACGGGTCTGCTGCGCACCGACGAGCTCGCCCAGCTCACCGGCTACCGCGCCCCCGACGGCGACTACGAGACCCTCGCCGGGCTGATCCTCACCGAACTCGGCCGTATCCCCGAGGTCGACGACGAGATCCAGCTGCCGCTGCGCCGCGACGAACGCGACCTCACCTGGTACGCGCGCATCCTTGAGATGGACGGGCACCGCATCGACCGGGTGCTGCTCGTCCCCGGCGCCGCCCCCGAGAACCCCGACGGCGACAGCGCCGGGGACGACAGTGACGAGACCCCGGCCGACGGCGAGGGTGGTGAGCAGCGATGAGCGACTGGTTCGGGATCGTCCTCGCCGTGCTGCTGCTCGCCGGCAACGCCTTCTTCGTCGGCGCCGAGTTCTCCCTCATCACCGTCCGCCGCGACCGCCTCGAGACGCTGCTCGCCCAGGGCAAGACCCGCGCCCGCACCGTCATCCACGCCGGCGAACACCTCTCGCTCATGCTCGCCGGCTCCCAGCTCGGCATCACGATCTGCTCGATCCTGCTCGGCCGCGTCGCCGAACCGGCCATCGCGCACCTGATCGAGGTGCCGCTGCATGCGGCCGGGGTGCCCGACGCGCTGCTGCACCCCATCGCGTTCACCATCGGGCTCACGATCGTGGTGGTGCTGCACATCCTGCTCGGCGAGATGGTGCCGAAGAACATCGCCATCGCCGGCCCGGAACGCGCCGCGATGCTGCTCGTGCCGATCCACCTGCTGTTCATGCGACCCGCCCGGCCGGTCATCGCGTTCTACAACCTGTGCGCCAACGCCACCCTGCGCGCGGCGCACATCGACCCGAAGGACGAACTCGACACCTCCGTCTCCGCCGTGGAGCTCACCGAGATGATCGGTGAATCCCGCTCCGAGGGACTGCTCGACGCAGAGGAACACAAGCGCCTCACCCGCGCCCTGGCCACCGGCAACCGCACCGTCGCCGACGTGATGATCCCGCTCGCCCGGGTACGCATCGTCCCGCACACCGGCGCGGGCCCGACCCTCGGCGACGTCGAGCACGCGGTCACCACCACCGGCTTCTCCCGGTATCCCACGCGCCGACCCGACGGCACGATCACCGGCTACGTGCACATCAAGGACGTGCTCGATCTGGTGCGGGAACAGTCCACCGGTCCCGAGACCGTCATCCCCGCCGCGGTGATCCGGAAGCTGCCGACCATCGGGATCGGCGACGGTCTCGACGAGGCGCTCGCCGCGCTGCGACGCAGCAACGCGCATCTGGCCGGGGTGACCGACACCACCGGAACACTGCGGGGCATCGTCGCGCTCGAGGACCTCGTGGAAGAGTTCGTCGGGACGGTCCGCGACGCCACCCACCGGGTCGCGGACCCGCTGGGCAACCGCCCCCGCACGACCGCACCCCGATCGACCGAACGAGAACCATGACCCGTTCCCCGTCCGTGACCGACCGCCCGGCGATCCTCACCGAGACCGAGTGGACCGCGCGGCGCGACGTTCACCACGCTGTGGTGGACGAGTTGCTCGCCGGGCATCTCGAGCGACGCGCCGCCGGCCGCGCCCATCCGGTGCACGACTTCCTGTTCACCTACTACAGCCTGCGGCCGAGTCAGCTGCGGCGCTGGCATCCCGGATTCGGCACCGTGCTGCTCGGCGCGGCCGCGGTGCGCGACTACCGCGACCATCCCGGCTACGAGCGGGTCACCGTCGACGGGCAGCCGGGCGTGCGGGTGGCCCGGGAGGTGCTCGACCGGCGCATCGACACCGTCGATTTCGTGGCGGGACTGCTCACCGCGACGGCCTCCCGCCCGCCGCAGCTCGGCTGCTTCGGATTGCACGAATGGGCGATGGTGTACCGGGCGGGGGCCGACGGGGTGCGGCATTCGTCGGTGCCGTTGCGGCTCGGCCACACCGGAACCGACGCGGTGGTGGAATCAATGCAGCTCCGATGCACCCATTACGACGCGTTCCGGTTCTTCACCCCCGACGCCGTCCCGCGCAACGCCACCGAACTGTCCCGCGACCAGCAGGTGCGCAGCGAACAACCCGGCTGCCTGCACGCCGGCATGGATCTGTACAAGTGGTCCTACAAGCTGCTGCCGTTGACAGATTCGAAGCTGACGGTGCGGTGCCTGCGACACGCGTCCGCAGCCCGTGAATTGGACATGCGGGCGAGCCCGTATGATCTCGAGGACTACGGCTACTCGCCCATCAGGATCGAGACTGCCGCCGGACGCGCACAGTACGTCCGCGAGCAGTCGGCGCTCACCCGTCGCGCCGCAGCTCTGAGAGAAGAGCTGGTGAATCGATGTACCGCCCTGCAGGCGCACAGAACCACTGCGCCCGTTACTACCGGCGGGTAACATAATCGACGATTCCGTGCGGCCGGGACGTTTCCGGCCGCACAGCAACCGGAAAGAGTGAGGGTGATGACAGAACGCGTGCAGGTCGGCGGACTTCAGATCGCGCAGGTTCTCTACGACTTCATCAACAACGAGGCCATCCCCGGCAGCGGAGTCGACGCGGACACCTTCTGGGCAGGTGCCGACAAGATCGTCCACGACCTCGCCCCCAAGAACCGGGCACTGCTCGCCAAGCGTGACGACCTCCAGGCCCGGATCGACGGCTGGCACCGCGACCGCGCCGGACAACCCCACGACCCGGTCGCCTACAAGGCCTTCCTCGAAGAGATCGGCTACCTCGTCCCGGCACCCGAGCCGTTCACCATCGGCACCGAGAACGTCGACACCGAGATCGCCGAGACCGCCGGCCCGCAGCTCGTCGTGCCCGTCCTCAACGCCCGCTTCGCGCTCAACGCCTCCAACGCGCGCTGGGGATCGCTCTACGACGCCCTCTACGGCACCGACGTCATCCCCGAAGAAGGCGGCGCCGAGAAGGGCACCGGCTACAACAAGGTCCGCGGCGACAAGGTCATCGCCTGGGCCCGCGACTTCCTCGACAAGGCCGCACCCCTCGCCCACGGCTCGCACACCGACTCCACCGGCTACAGCATCGACGGCACCGAACTGAAGGTCACCCTCGGCGACGGCACCGTCACCGGCCTCGCCCAGCCCGACAAGCTCGTCGGCTACCTCGGCGACAAGGCCACCCCCTCCTCGGTGCTGCTGCGCAACCACGGCCTGCACATCGACATCCAGATCGACCCCGAGTCCCCCATCGGCAGCACCGACGCCGCCGGCGTCAAGGACGTCGTCCTCGAATCCGCCGTCACCACCATCATGGACTTCGAGGACTCCGTCGCCGCCGTCGACGCCGACGACAAGGTCATCGGCTACCGCAACTGGCTCGGCCTCAACCGCGGCGACCTGTCCGAGTCCTTCGACAAGGGCGGCAAGACCCTCACCCGCACGCTCAACCCGAACCGCGTCTACACCGCCCTCGACGGCAGCGACCTCGAACTGCACGGCCGCTCCCTGCTGTTCGTCCGCAACGTCGGACACCTCATGACCAACCCCGCCGTCCTCGACCGCGACGGCAACGAGGTCCCCGAAGGCATCCTCGACGCACTCGTCACCAGCCTCTGCGCCATCCACGGCCTGCACATCGACGAGGACCACGGCCCGCTCGCCAACAGCCGCACCGGCTCGATCTACATCGTCAAGCCCAAGCAGCACGGCCCCGAGGAATCCGCCTTCACCACCGAACTGTTCGGCCGCGTCGAAGAGGTCCTCTCCCTGCCCACCAACACCCTCAAGGTCGGCATCATGGACGAGGAGCGACGCACCACCGTCAACCTCGCCGCCTGCATCAAGGCCGCCTCCGACCGCGTCGTGTTCATCAACACCGGCTTCCTCGACCGCACCGGCGACGAGATCCACACCTCCATGGAGGCCGGCCCCGTCGTCCGCAAGGCCGCCATGAAGCAGCAGCGCTGGATCGCCGCCTACGAGGACTGGAACGTCGACACCGGCCTCGCCTGCGGCCTGCAGGGCAAGGCCCAGATCGGCAAGGGCATGTGGGCCATGACCGACCTCATGCGCGACATGGTCGAGCAGAAGATCGGCCAGCCCAAGGCCGGCGCCAACACCGCCTGGGTGCCCTCACCCACCGGCGCCACCCTGCACGCCACCCACTACCACGAGGTCGACGTCTTCGCCGTCCAGAACGAACTCAAGGGCAAGGCCCGCGCCACCGTCGACGACATCCTCACCATCCCCCTCGCCGAGAACCCGAACTGGTCCGACGAGGAGAAGCGCGAAGAACTCGACAACAACTGCCAGTCCATCCTCGGCTACGTCGTGCGCTGGATCGACGCCGGCGTCGGCTGCTCCAAGGTCCCCGACATCCACGACGTCGCACTCATGGAGGACCGCGCCACCCTGCGCATCTCCAGCCAGCTCCTCGCCAACTGGATCCGCCACGACGTCGTCACCGCCGACGAGGTCATCGCCTCCCTCGAGCGCATGGCACCCGTCGTCGACCGGCAGAACGAAGGCGACCCCGGCTACCGGCCGCTCGCCCCGAACTTCGACGACAACATCGCCTTCCAGGCCGCCAAGGAACTCATCCTCGAAGGCACCACGCAGCCCAGCGGCTACACCGAGCCGATCCTGCACCGCCGTCGCCGCGAGAACAAGGCCAAGTTCGCCTGACCCGCACACCGACACCACAGGGCCCCGATCCACACCGGATCGGGGCCCTGCCCGTCCCCGCCCCGCGCGGCGGAGCCAGGTCACATCCCGCCGCTCACTAGACTCGACCATCGGATCGACGAACGAAACGAGGCGGACACGACGTGGGCGGGCGACATCGCGGCAGCGGACGACGAGGAATCAGCACGAGCGTCATCGTGGTCGCCGTAGGCGTAGTACTCGCCCTGCTCGCCGTCCTCGGCTGGTTCCGCCTGCGCGACAACATCGACAACCAGGCCACCGCCGCCGCCGAAACCTGCGTCGAAGGCGACACCGTCCTGCACATCGCCGCCGACCCCCTCATCGCCCCCGCCCTCACCGAACTCGCCGAACAGTGGACCGACGGCGGCGTCCGCGTCATCCGCGACCACTGCGTCACCGCCGAGATCACCGCCGTCGACAGCCTCGCCGCCGCCGACACCCTCGCCGCCGGCACCTGGGATCCGGCGCTCGGCCCCGAACCCGCCCTGTGGGTGCCCCTCGACACCCGCATGAGCGCCCGCGCCGCCGACGCCGTCGACGGCACCCCCCGACCCCTCGCCACCTCCCCGGTCGTGCTCGCCGTCCCCACCGACCTCGGCCGCGCCCTCACCACCGCCACCGTCCGCTGGCAGGACCTGCCCCGACTCCAGAACGACCCCGCCGCCATGCGCGAGAGCGGACTCGACATCTGGGGCACCCTCGGCCTCGCCCTGCCCACCGGCACCGAGACCCACGCCACCACCCTCGCCCTCGAAGCGGTCACCGCCGCCACCACCGGCATCGGCGCCGGACCGGTCACCCTCGAACAGGCCGCCACCCCCGCCGCCATCACCGCCGTGAGCACCCTCGCGCTCGGCGCCGACACCCTCGGCGCGGTCGGCACCACCGCCGACACCCTCGCGGCGCTCGGCGCCCACCCCGACACCGAGGCACCGATCCACGCCGTGCCGGTCGTCGAACAGCAACTGCACCGTGCCCTCGCCGACGGGCAGGTCCGCGGCCTCACCGGTCACCTGCCGATCGGCGTCGCACCCGTCGTCGACTTCCCCACCGCCGTCGTCGACGCCCCCTGGGTCGACGAGACCCTCGCTCGCGCCGCCGCGGAGTTCACCGACTACGCGCGTCGCCCCGAACAGGCCGGCGTCCTCACCTCCCACGGCTTCCGCACCGCCGACACCGTCCCGGAACCCGCCGGGGAACTGCCGCTGCCCCGCGTCGACACCGTCCTCGCCCCCGCCGACCCCACCGTCGACGACGTCCTCGTCGCACTGCGTCTCGCCCCGGTGTCCCCGCGCAAGGTCACCATGGTCGTCGACACCTCCACCTCCATGGGTGCCCCCGCCGGAGACGGCACCCGCCTCACCGCCACCGCAGGTGCTGTGCGCGAGGCCATGCGCCGCGCCTCCATCAACTCGGTGATGGGCATGTACGTCTTCGCCGACACCCCAGAGGGGCACCGCGTCGCCGTGATCCGTGACGGCCTCACCGAGTCCAAGCGCGCGGCGATGTCCTCGATCCTCGACGACATCGACCTCGTCGACCGCGAACCCGTCTACGCCACCCTCACCGCCGCCTACCGCGACGCCGTCGACAACTACGACCCGGGCCGACCCAACTCCGTGCTCGTCGTCGTCGACAGCGACGACCCCGACGAGGCGGCCGCCCGCGACCTGCGCGCCGCGATCGACGAACTCTCGTCCCCCGCCACCCCCGTGCGGATCGACGTGGTCGTCCTCGGCGACCGCACCGACCCCGTCCTCGAGCAGGCCGCCGAGGCCACCGACGGCAGCCTCACCGTCGTCGACACCACCGACCCGGCCGACCTCACCGACCTCCTCCGAAAGCTGACGTCCTGACCGTGCTTCGACTTCTCGTCGTGGGGGTCTTCCTCGCCCTCCTCACCTACCTGCTGCATCGACGACTCGTCCGGGCACCCGGCCTGCCGCGTCCTGCCGCCCTCGCCGCCGCCCTCGTCCTGGCGGCGATGTTCGTGCTCACGCTCGTTGCCTCCGGGGTGGGCACGGTGCTCGACCCCGCTTGGGCCCGTCCCTTCGGGTTCCTCGGCTGGAGCTGGCTCGCCGTGGTGCTGTACCTGATGCTCGGTCTCCTGCTCATCGGAGCGGGGTTGCTCGTCGCCCGCCTCGCCCGGCGCGGACGCCCCGGGCCGACCACCGACGAGACCCCGCGACGGGGGCTGCGCATCGCGACCGCCGTGCTCGTCGTCGCCGCGGTCGCCGCCGTCGGATACGGCACGGTCGAGGCCGACCGGCCGCGGATCGTCACCGTGCCCGTCGCCCTGCAGGACCTGCCCGCAGGCTTCGACGGCGCCCGCATCGCGCTCGTCACCGACCTGCACGTCGGACCCGCCCGCGGCGCCGACTTCGTGCAACGCGTCGTCGACCTCGTCGCCGAAGAGCAACCCGACCTGATCGTGCTCGGCGGCGACCTCGCCGACGGCACCGTCGAACTCGTCGGCTCCGACCTCGAGCCGCTCCGGCAGCTGCAGGCCCCGCTCGGGGTGTACGGCGTCAGCGGCAACCACGAGTACTACTCCGACGACGCCGAATCATGGCTCGACCGCTGGGAGACCCTCGGTGTACGCGCCCTGCGCAACGAGCACGTCGTCCTCGAACGCGACGGCGACGTCGTCGCGCTCGCCGGCGTCCACGACTACACCGCCACCGAACCCCACCACCCCGACATGCCCGCCGCCCTCGACGGCATCGCGGACGGTACCCCGGTGATCCTCGCAGCCCACCAGCCCCGGCACGTCGACGAGGCCCGCGAACTCGGAGTCGACCTGCAACTGTCCGGGCACACCCACGGCGGGCAGATGTGGCCGCTGCGACCGTTCGTCTCCCTCGCCAACCCCACCGTCACCGGACTCGACCGCTTCGGCGACACGCAGATCTACACGTCCCAGGGCACCGGCGCGTGGGGACCGCCCGTGCGGGTCGGCACCCCACCGGAGATCTCCATCCTCGAGCTTACCGCCGCGAACTGACGTCCCTTCGCTCTGGGACTTGGTGAGTTGTGTTGTTAACGGGGAGGCATTCTGTATTTCTATGGTTTCCGTCCGGTTCGGAGTTACCCAACCGATGAAGATGGCCGACGGACGGGTCCGTCGGCCATCCCCGGCGTCAGCCGCTGTACGCCTCCAAGGGCGGGCACGAGCACACCAGATTCCGGTCGCCGTGTGCGCCGTCGATACGCCGCACCGCCGGCCACACCTTGGCCCGGCTCTTCCCCATCGGGAACACCGCGATCTCCCGCGAGTACGGGTGGTCCCACTCGCCCACCAGGCATTCCGCGGTATGCGGAGCCCCACGCAGCGGGTTGTCGTCCACCGGCCACTCCCCTGCCCCGACCCGGTCGATCTCACCGCGGATCGAGATCATCGCCTCGATGAACGCGTCGAGTTCGGCGATGTCCTCGCTCTCGGTGGGCTCGACCATGAGGGTGCCGGCCACCGGGAAGCTCATCGTCGGCGCGTGGAAACCGTAGTCGGCCAGACGCTTCGCGACGTCGTCGACCGTCACCCCCGTCGCCTTCGTCAGCGGACGCAGATCGAGGATGCACTCATGGGCGACCATGCCGGTCTCCCCCGTGTACAGCACCGGGAAGTACTCGTCGAGACGACGGGCGATGTAGTTGGCCGACGCGATCGCCGTCAGCGACGCGCGACGCAGTCCCTCGGCACCCATCATCTTGATGTACGCCCAGGTGATCGGCAGGATCGACGCCGACCCGTAGGGCGCCGCCGAGACCGGTCCCGCTCCCCCGAGTCCGGGCTCCGCGGGGTGGCCCGGCAGGTACGGGGCCAGATGCGAGCGGACCCCGATCGGGCCGACACCCGGACCGCCACCACCGTGCGGGATGCAGAAGGTCTTGTGCAGGTTCAGGTGGCTCACATCGCCCCCGAACCTGCCCGGCCGCGCCAGACCCACCAGCGCGTTGAGGTTGGCGCCGTCGATGTACACCTGACCGCCGGCGTCGTGCACGGCACCGCAGATGTCGGCGATGTCGTGCTCGTAGACACCGTGGGTGGACGGGTAGGTGATCATGATCGCGGCCAGGCGCGCACCGTGGTCGGCGATCTTGGCGCGCAGGTCGTCGAGATCGACGTCGCCGTTCGGGCGGCACGCGACGACCTCGACACGCATGCCCGCCATCACGGCGGATGCGGCGTTGGTGCCGTGCGCGCTCGACGGGATCAGGCAGATGTCCCGATCGGTGTCGCCGCGGTCGAGGTGGTAGTGACGGATTGCGAGCAGACCCGCGTACTCGCCCTGGCTGCCGGCGTTGGGCTGCAGGCTCACGGCGTCGTACCCCGTCACCGCGGCGAGCCAGCCCTCCAGGTCGGCGATCAGACGGCGGATGCCGGCCGTCTGGTCCGCCGGAGCGAACGGATGCAGACCCGCGAACTCGGGCCAGGTGATGGCCTCCATCTCGGCGGCGGCGTTGAGCTTCATCGTGCACGAGCCCAGCGGGATCATCGTCCGGTCGAGGGCGAGGTCCTTGTCGGACAGGCGCCGCAGATACCGCATCATCGCGGTCTCGGTGCGGTAGCGGGTGAACGCCTCGTGCTGCAGGAACTCGCTGGTGCGGGCCAGGGCCTGCGGCAGCGCCGTTCCCCCGGCGGCCTCACCGGCGGTGACACCGAAGGCGCCCAGGATCGCGTCCACGTGCGCCGCGGTGGTGGCCTCGTCGCACGAGATCGACACGTGATCGTCGTCGACCCGGTACAGGTTGATGCCGGCCTCGAGGGCGGCGGCGAGCACGGCGTCGGCGCGCCCCGGCACGCGCACGAGGACGGTGTCGAAGAACTCGTCGTGGACGACCTCGACGCCACCGGCGCGCAGAGCGTCGGCGAGTCGACGGGCGTGCCCGGCCACGCGGCGGGCGATGCCGGTGAGGCCTTCGGCGCCGTGGTACGAGGCGTACATGGCCGCGAGCACGGCGAGGAGCACCTGGGCGGTACAGATGTTGCTGGTGGCCTTCTCACGGCGGATGTGCTGCTCACGGGTCTGCAACGCGAGGCGGTAGGCCGGGTTGCCGTCCGCGTCCACCGAGACACCGACGAGACGGCCGGGCAGGGTGCGGGTGTGGGCGCTGCCGACGGCGAGGTAGCCGGCGTGCGGCCCACCGAAGCCCATCGGCACACCGAACCGCTGGGTGGTGCCGAAGCACGCGTCGGCGCCCTGCTTCCCGGGCGGGGTGATCAGGGTCATGGCCAGCAGGTCGGCGCCGACGGCGACGAGCGCGCCGCGGTCGTGGGCGGACGCGATGATCGGAGCGGCGTCGATGATGCGTCCCGAGGCGCCGGGCACCTGGAGGACCACACCGAAGAACTCACCCTCGGGCAGTCCGTCGGCAGCGAGGTCGGCGGTGACGATCTCGATGCCGAGCGGTTCGGCGCGGGTCGCCAGCACCGCGGCGGTCTGCGCGAACAGGTCGGCGTCGACGACCAGGCGGGGACTCTTGGACTTGCGGTTCGCGCGGCGCAGCAGGGTCATCGCCTCGGCGGCGGCGGTGGCCTCGTCGAGCATCGACGAGTTCGCGATCTCCATGCCGGTCAGGTCGGCGACCATGGTCTGGAAGTTCAGCAGCGCCTCGAGGCGTCCCTGGCTGATCTCCGGCTGGTAGGGGGTGTAGGCCGTGTACCAGGCGGGATTCTCGATGATGTTGCGCAGCAGCACGGGCGGCGTGAGCGTGTCGTAGTAGCCGTGACCGATCATCGACGTCGCCACGGTGTTCTGCGACGCGAGTGCCTTCAGTTCGGCGAGTACGTCGTGCTCGGAGCGGGGCGCGTCGAGGACGTCGAGGCCGCTCGGCACGTTGTCTGCTCGGTCGTCGAGGATGGCGGCCGGCACCGCGGCGGTGGCGAGGGCGTCGAGCGAATCGACTCCGACGACGTCGAGGATCCGGTTCAGGCCGGCGGTGTCGGGGCCGATGTGGCGATCGGCGAAGTTCGAGGTGACGGCATCTGTCATCGCAGCTCCCGGGCTGGTCGGCGAGGTCCACGTGCGCGCGGTCGCGCGAGGTGGTTCCTCCCCCTCTGTCGTGAGCTCGCGGGGCGAGCGCCTGAGAGATTCGGCCGGCCAGAGCCTTTCCCCGTGGGCGGGCGGGTGCTCCCACCGCTTTCCAGAGACGTCGGAGCTCACGCGGTCCCGGTTGCCTGAGAGATTGACGGGGAGGTGCTGCTCCTTCGGCGCCCGGCTCGGTGTCCGGGTCTCTCCCGCGTGATGGCGACGCGTCTTCGAGTCTAGAACACGTCGCGGGGGTCGAAATACCGCAGGTGCGGAAAGTGCCGCAGGCGGTGGAGTGGAGCGGTCATGTCGTCGGCCGATGCGGCCTCGGTGGTGGGTCAGCCGATGCGGCGGTTGATGCGTTCACGGCGCCGCGACGCCAGTTCGTCCTCGGGGCGTTCCTCGACGCCGCCGCCGTCGGCGCGTTCGGCGGGGAAATCGGCGATGCTGCCGGTGAGCTCGCGCATCGCGCCGCTCACTGCGATCCCGAAGACGCCCTGGCCGCCCTGCAGCAGGTCGACGACCTCTTCGGGCGACGTGCATTCGTAGACGGTGGTGCCGTCGGAGAAGAGGGTGATCTTCGCGAGGTCGCCCACCCCGCGGCTGCGGAGATGGTCGACGGCGACGCGGATGTTCTGCAGCGAGACGCCGGTGTCGAGCAGGCGCTTGACGATCTTGAGGACGAGGATGTCCTTGAACGAGTACAGCCGTTGGCTACCGGAGCCGGCGGCCCCACGGATGGACGGTACGACCAGATTCGTGCGGGCCCAGTAGTCGAGCTGGCGGTAGCTGATACCCGCGATCTGGCAGGCGATGGGCACGCGGTAGCCGACGAGCTCGTCGGGTACCGAGTTGTCCGGAAACAGGCCCGGTTGGATCTCGTCGGTCTCGTTCGTCCGCGGCGCCGGATTCGAGCGATCGCCGGAATCGACGCCGAGTGGCTGTCCCTTCGTCCGATCTCGCACTACTGACTCCCTCTCGCGCGCCCAGTTCTGCCTCGCAACGATCGATTGGCGGATCCCCCCGACCACATCCGATCATCGAGCGCTCCCAGGCTCACCGAGTCATCCCTGGCGGATCAACTCAGCGTACGCTCCGGTGTTGGGCGCTGGGCTGCAACACGCCGACCGGAAGGCAACGTTCGACATTACTACCGTTACGGCCGACGCGCGCGTCAACGCTCGCCGCCGTGCGAACGGACGGCGTTCAGCCGTCCGTCGCCTTGAAATCGTCGGGCGAGACGGAATCGAGGAACTCCTTGAACTTCTCGACCTCGTCCTCCCGTTCGTCGGGCATGACCAGTCCTGCCTCGGTGAGCACCGGTTCCTCGACGTGGACCGGCGCGCCGATGCGCAAGGCCACTGCCACCCCGTCGGAGGGCCGGCAGGACACGCGCATCCCTCCGTCGAAGACCAGATCCGCGTAGAACGTCCCCTCACGCAGGTCGACGATGCGCACCTCGCGCAGGTTGTGACCGAACGCCTCGAGGAGGTTCTTGATCAGGTCGTGGGTCAGCGGTCGTGCCGGTTCGACCCCCTGCTGTTCGAGGGCGATGGCGGTCGCTTCGTTCTGCCCGATCCAGATCGGCAGATACCGATCGCCGTCGACCTCCCGCAGCAGGAGGACAGGCTGGTTCTGCGGTTGTTCGATACGAATCCCTACTATCCGCATCTCGCTCATCGCGATGCCTCCGTCCTGCTGCTCGTCGGTGGTGGGACCACCCGACAGGTACTGCCTGGAATTCTAGTGTCCTCCAGCGCATCCGTCAGGTGCCGTAGGTCACCACCCGACGGAGGGCCGTGGACGCGATCGGCGACGAGTTCGTCGCCTCAGCGGTCGAGTGCCCCCTGCACCGCCGCCTTCACCAGGCAGGTGTGCAATGTCAACGACAGTGCGGCCAGTTCGCGCACCATCTCCTCGGCGCGCTGCCGCGCCCCCGCGTCGCGGCCCTTCGCGATCGGGCCGGCGATCTGCGCGACGAGCGCGGCCTCGCGGTCGGCGGCGAGCTTGAACGCCCGCAGGTGCCGAACCTCGAGACCGAACTCCGCCATCGCCTTCGCCGTGCGGGCGAGCAGCACCGCGTCCTCGTCGAAGAAACCGGCCGGGCCCGGCTTGACCAGACCCGCCCCCACCAGCTCGGTGAGGAAGGACGCGTCGATCCCCGCGCGGGTGCACAGATCGTCGCGGCTCACCCGGATCTCGCGGTCGGTGCGCAGATCCTCCGGCGAGACTTCCCCGCGGGCGACCGCCAGCGGGCGCGGCCGGGTGATCCGGGTCTCGACCGATCCCACCGTGGCGGCGCCGCGGTCGATCGCCTCGAGCTGCTCCTTGATCACCTTGAGCGGAAGGTACTGATCGCGTTGCGCGGTGAGCACGTACCGCAGACGCTCGCAGTCGGCGATCGAGAAGCGTCGGTAGCCCGAGGGGGTGCGTTCCGGGCTGATCAGTCCCTCGGCCTCGAGGAACCGGATCTTCGAGATCGTCACGTCCGGGAATTCCGGACGCAGGCGGTCGAGCACCGACCCGATCGACATTCCGGCCGGCGCCGGCTGGCGGGCCGCGGTCATCAGCTACCTGCGCCCTGGTTACCTCGCGGACCGGTCAGGAACACCAGCCGGAACTTACCGATCTGCACCTCGTCGCCGTTCGCGAGGACGGCGGAGTCGACCGGCTCGCGGTTGACGTAGGTGCCGTTGAGGCTTCCCACGTCGACGACCTGGAATTCGCCCTCGTCCTGGCGGAACTCGGCGTGCCGACGGCTGACGGTCACGTCGTCGAGGAAGATGTCGCTGTCGGGATGCCGGCCCGCCGAGGTGGTGGGCTGGTCGAGCAGGAAGCGCGATCCTGCATTGGGCCCCCGCTTGACGACCAGCAGCGCCGATCCGGCGGGCAGGCCCTCGACACCCGAGACGGGCGCTTCGGTGGTGGCCGAACCTGCGCCTTCCACTTCGTTCAGGAAGTCGGCGCGAAATACCGAAGTGGTCTCTGCAGGAGTCTCCTCGTAGCCCGCGTTGCCGTTCTCGCTCACCGTTTCTCCTTATCCGTTCGACCACCCGGGTGATCCCGGGCGGTCGCTGATTCGTTCGCCCCGTTCAGGTCCGACACGGCACACGCCATATCCGACCGTACCCCGCGCGGGGGTACTGACGCAGACAGTCGCGGTCACGTTACCTGTCGGGTCCGTCAGCCTTCCGTGATCCCGCGGTAACCTTCCGCGTCGAGCGTCTCCGCGAGGGCCTCGTCGAGGTCGCTCTCGCTGCCGACCTCCACGTCGACGAGCCAGCCCTCCTCGTACGGGCTGCTGTTCACCAGTTCGGGATTCGCGTCGAGTTCCGTGTTGACGGCGGTCACCTTCGCGGTCAGCGGCGCGAACACGTCCGACACGCTCTTGGTGGACTCGACCTCTCCGAAGGACTCGCCGGCAGCGATCTCGGCGCCCGCCTCCGGCAGCTGCACGAAGACCACGTCGCCGAGTTGGGACTGTGCGTAGTCGGTGATCCCGATGCGCACGGTCGTCGCGCCCGTCCTGCGCACCCACTCGTGCTCGGGGGTGTACCGCAGATCCTCGGGTGTCGCGAAATCGGTCAAGACTGGTCCTTTCGGAGACGACGTTCGACCGGAACGTCGGATTCAGTTACCGGGCTGAGAGTATTGGCGTGGCTCGATCTCCCGCAAGGCGGACACCTCCACCTGCGGAGACTGTTCCACGGACAATGATCCGCCCGCACGGGCGACCGTGTCGACCACTCCGCCGGGAATGTTCAACGCGGCGGCGAGAGTCGGTCCGTCGCCGATGGCGGTGACGGTGTACGGAGCGTCGAGTCGGCGGTCGTCGACGACGATGTCGCCGCCCGGTCCGGTGACCCACGAATCGACTCCGATGCGCACGGTCTCGCCGTTCGCCCCGGCGATCTGCATCGTGTCGGCACCCGCCGCGCGCAGCTCCTGGATCATGTCGAGCAGCACCTCCGATCCGACACCTTCGCGCGGATCGTCGACGGTGAGAACCACTCCGGGTCCGGTGGCGGGTTCGGTGCCGAGCTGGACCGACAACGTGTACAGGCGCGTACGGGCCTCCTCGAGTGCCGCTTCCGAGCCTTCCTGTTCGAGACTCGAGAGGGTGCGCTCGAGTTCGGTGATCTCCTGGCGGAGAGCGGCTTCGCGGCGGTTGAGGCTGTCGAGCAGCACGAGCAGGTCCGCGGGGCGCGCCGAGTCGAGAGCGTCGCCGGTGTCGGTGGTGCGCACCTGGGTGGCGATGCCGGCGCCGAGCAGGACGACCAGAATCGCCGCGAGAACGAGGAAGACGCGTTGCGAGCGGGTGGCGCGCGCAGTGCCGGTGTCGGGTGCGGGACCGGTGTCGGGTGCGGGACCGGGTTGTTGCGGTTCGGTCACGGTCAGGCTCCGAACAGGCGACGACGTAGGGCGGCAGCGTTTCCGAAGATGCGGATGCCGAGGACGACGATGACGGCGGTCGACAGCTGGGTGCCCACCCCGAGCTGGTCGCCGAGCCACACGATCAGTGCGGCGACGAGGACGTTGAAGACGAACGACACCACGAACACCTTCGCATCGAAGATGTCGTCGAGATAGGCGCGCAGCCCGCCGAAGACCGTGTCGAGCGCGGCGACCACCGCGATGGGCAGGTAGGGCTGCACGATGTCGGGTACCTGTGGGCTGAACACGATTCCGGCGCCGATCCCGATCGCCAGTGCGAGCACCGCGTAGAGCGCGTGACCGTGTTCGAGTCGCTTCACCTGTACCCCGTTTCTCCGCTGCTGCCGAGCTTCCGGACCGTGGCGGCCGGAAGCTCGAGATCGTCCTCCTCGGCGAGGGTGAATCCCACCCCGTAGAGCTGTTGTATCCCCGCGATGCGAAGGTAGGCGTCGCTGACGACGAAGGACGTCTGCAGCCGGGACGGAGATCCCACCGCCGAGACCGTGTACGGGGAGAATACGGGCCGGTTGTCGACGAGCATCGCTCCCCCGGCCTGCCGGATGGTGACGCCGGGGCCCACCCGCACGCCGCCGACCTCGACGGCCTCCGCGCCGGCCGCCCACAACGCGTTGACGACCGACTGCAGGTCGCGGTCGAGGACGAGCGCGGTGGGCCGGTCCTCGAGTCGCGCCGCATCCGACAGGTTCGGTCGCGCGGCGGGTTCGGTGAGGGTGACCGTGATCCCCGGACCGTGCACGGGTGTTGCCGCGGCTGCGGTCTCGGCGTCGCGGAGTTCGTCGAGAATGCTTGCGCCGTCGACTCCGTCGGAGAACAGGGCGGTGCGTCGTTCGTCGGTCGCGGCGCCGAGTTCGTCCCGCCGAGCGGTGAGCGCGTCGATGCGTTCGTCCCCTGCCCGGAGGGAGTCGAGGATCTCGGCGCGGGTGCTGTCGGTGCCTGCCTGCACGTCGGCGTTCTGCGCGTACGCGACGCCGATCACGAGGCCGGCGAGGAGAACTCCGGCGCCGAGCCACGCGCGCGACGCGCGCGGAGAGGTGCTCGGGCGCCCTGCGGCCCGGTCCGCGGCGGACGCGGCGTAGCCGGGGTCGAGATGATCCTCGAGGAGCGACTTCAGGAGCGAGGGCACCGGATTGCGCCGGATGCGTTCCCACGCGCGGCTCATCGGATCACCTCCCGGCCGGCACGATCCGTGCCGTCGCGACGGCCTGCCCGAGGTACAGCAGTCCGGTCCACACGTACAGCACGGTCCCCCAGATCAGGGCGGCCCAGCCGAGTGGGCCGGTGATCGGCTCCGAGGCGGGCACGGCGACGGCCCCGAGCATCAGTGGCAGCGCACACATGAGCAGGAAGGTCGCGCCTTTGCCGAGGTAGAGCACGTCCGGCGGGGGCAGTTCCCGGCGCCGGTAGACGGCCAGGGTCGGGGCCAGGACGAGTTCGCGGCCGACGAGGATCACGGCGATCCACCAGGGCACGATGTCGCGCGCCACGAGGGCGACGAGGGTGGCCACGATGTAGAGGCGGTCGACGGCGGGATCGAGAAGGGCGCCGAGGCGGGAGGTCTGGTCGAGCAGCCGGGCGAGTTTGCCGTCGGCCCAGTCGGTGATGCTGCTCGCGGCCAGCAGGATCAGCGCCCAGACGTCGGCGTGGGCGACGAGGACGAGATAGAGGAAGACGGGCACACCCAGCAGCCGGACGAAACTGAGGACGTTCGGCACGGTGAGGATGCGGTCCGATCCGCGCGCGTCGGCGGTTCCGGTCGCATCGGTCATGGTGGGGCCGCTCCGTGTTCTCGTGGGGTCGTACTCGTGGTGCCCCGCCGGAGTTCCGTTCGGGCGCGGAGTCCAGCCTTGCACAGCCGCGCGACCGGAGGTTCCGGGGTGTCAGCGCCAGGCGAAGACCGGCTGCTCGAGACCGTCGATGCGGGTGGCCCGCCGGCGCAGCACGACCTCACGGAACTGGTAGACCACCGCAGCGGTCGGTGCGTGGACGAGGTGACCGCGGAAGGGCCACTGGATCACCGGCTTGTCGGATTCGGGGATGGTGACGAAGCGCGGGTCGACGTCGAGTTCGTCGGTGGTGACGGCGAAGAGCACGTCGACCTCGTCGGGGCTGGGCTTCAGGTCGGTCACGGCGATGTCCGACCACACGACGAACGGCGACATGACGTAACCGGAGCGGGTGACGTAGTCGTCGAGCCGGCCGAGAACGGCCTCGGGGCCGAGGTCGAGACCGAGCTCTTCGTGCAACTCGCGCAGGGCGGCCTCCTCGGGCTGCTCCCCCTCGTCCAGACGCCCGCCCGGCAACGCGAACTGGCCGGGATGCGCCCGCAGACGCGTCGGTCGCCGCGTGAGGGGCATGACGGGATTGCCGTTCACGTCGTCGAGCACCGCCACGACGACGGCTGCGTGCCGGCGGCCGTCGAGCGGTAGTCGGCGCGAATCGAACGCGTCCAGCGCGTCGCGGACGTTGTCTCGGTCGAGAGGATGAGCAGCGGGCATGGGTCGACAGTAGTTCGTCACAACTGGACCGGCGGGTAGGCGCATGTCGTGGCCGGTGTCGGTGGCGTCGGTCGCGAGGAGGGATATTCTGGATATCTACGGTTTCCGTACCGCTCGGAGTAATTACCCGGGGTGGGAGTTCTCCGGACACGGATCCCCGCCCGCGGTCATAGTGGGAGCCGACGGAAAGGAGCTCGATGAACGACGTGCCCGCCGGCCTCGACCTCGATGCGCTCGATGCCTATCTGCAGACCTCCGCCCCCGACCTGTTCTCCGGTCCCCTCCGCGCCCGCCTGATCAGCGGCGGGCGCTCGAATCTCACCTACGAGGTGACCGACGGCGACCGGCGGCTGGTGCTGCGCCGTCCCCCACTCGGACACGTCCTTGCGACCGCCCACGACATGGCCCGCGAGTACCGCGTCATCTCCGCGCTCGCCGGCACCGCGGTACCGGTCCCCCGCTCGTATCTGCTGTGCGAGGACGATTCGGTGCTCGGCGCGCCCTTCTACCTCATGGATCTGGTCGTGGGGACGCCCTATCGCACCGCGGAGGAACTCGAACCGCTCGGCGCCGAGCGCACGCGCGTGATCTCCGAGCGGATGGTCGACACCCTGGCGGCCCTGCACGCGGTGGACCCGGCGACCGTGGGGCTCGAGGAATTCGGCCGCCCCCAGGGCTTCCTCGAGCGGCAGGTGCGGCGCTGGACCACACAGCTCGAGAACTCGCACAGCCGGGACCTCGACGGCGCCGACGAGCTGCACCGGCTGCTCGTCGACAATTTGCCCGGCGACGGCGAGGTGGGCATCGTGCACGGCGATTACCGGCTCGACAACGTCCTCGTCGACGACGACGACAAGGTGGTCGCGGTGCTGGACTGGGAGATGGCCACGCTCGGCGATCCCCTCACCGATGTGGCGTTGCTGCTGGTGTACCAGCGGCTGGCGCGGGGGAACACGGAGTTCCCCGTCTCGACGGTGTCCCGCGCTCCGGGCTTCCTCGGTGACGACGAACTGCTCGCGCGGTACGAGGCCGCGGGCGGACGTGACCTGTCGGACATGGCGTTCCATCTCGCCCTGGCCTATTACAAGCTCGCGGTGATCCTCGAGGGCATCTACTTCCGGTTCCGCCAGGGCAAGACTGTCGGCGAGGGGTTCGAGGAACTCGGCCGCGGTGTCGAGCCGCTGTTGCACGCCGGTATCGATGCGCTGAAGAGCCGGAATAGTTGATGCCGAGGAGTCGATCCCGCGACCGTTGTCGTAGTCGCTCGGTACGCTCCGCTCATGCCGCATCCGGTGATGTTCGACGAGGCGGATCCTCTGCTCGCCCGTGTGCGCTCGCTCGCGCTGGCCCTGCCCGGCGCGAGCGAGAAGATCTCGCACGGCCGTCCGTTCTTCTCCACACGTACGGCCTTCGCGGTCTTCGGAGGCGGCGAGAAGGGCACCCGCGCACCGTTTCCCCGCTCCCTCATCGTCAAACCCGACGAGGAGGAACGCCGCGCGCTGCTCGAGGAATCCCACACCTATGTGCCGATGTACTTCGGGCCGTCCGGGTGGGTCGGGTACGACCTCGCCCGTCCGGAGGTGGACTGGGACGAGGTCGCCGAACTGCTCGACATGTCCTATCGGCAGACCGCGCCGGCGAAGCTGGTGCGCGAGCTCGACGCCCGTCTCGGCTGACGGGCGCCGACCGGCGCGGGTTCAGCCCTGCTGGTCGCCGATGCTGACCATCCACGACACGCCGAAGCGATCGGTGCACATGCCGAACAGATCGCCCCACGGGGCACGCTCGAGCGGCATGTCGACGCGACCGTCCGCGGTCAGTGCGTCCCACCAACCCCGGAGCACGCTCTCGTCGTCCCCGCTGAGCGAGAGCGAGAAGTTCGTGCCGGGCGTGTAATCCGTTCCCTGCGGGGTGTCCGAGGCCATGAGCACGAAACCGCGGTCGGTGGTGAGCATCGAGTGCATCACCTTCGCGTTCTCGTTCGGATCGTCCCAGTCGTGCATGTCGCCGAATGTGCTCACCGTCAGCTCACCACCGAACACCGACCTGTAGAACTCCATGGCTTCGCGTGCGGAATCGCGGAATGCGAGATAGGGATTGAATCGAGTGGTCATCATGGTCCTTTCGCGGGTGCCGCAGGGCACGGATGGTGCCGCACGGACAATGACCGTCCGCCGACGCATTTCTCATCGTGGACGGTGCGCACCGGATCCGGGACCGTTCGGCGCGATCCGTGTCAGGAGACCGCCACTGCGGCTCGGGCGTACTCGGGTCGGTCGACGAGGTCGGCCGGCACGCGCCCGACCGCACGTCGTGCAACCGCCCACGACGAGACGTCGCCGTCGGAGACCGTTGCCTCGCCCTCGTCACCGTCGGTGAGGTTCTCCGGGGTGCGTACCGCTGCGCAGGCGACGACCGGATGAGACCCCCGCAGAAACGAGAAAACCCCTTCCGACCGGAGTCGGAAGGGGTTTTCGCTGTCGGGCTGACAGGATTTGAACCTGCGACCACTTGACCCCCAGTCAAGTGCGCTACCAAGCTGCGCCACAGCCCGTCCGCGCTCTCTCCGAGCGCTCTCAGAGATTACAACAGGAACGGACCGAAACACTAATCGGCTGGTCAGCGCGTTTTCACGACCGGGCGTCGGGAGCTCACTTGCGGCGGTCGCGCTTCTCCCGCACGCGCACCGAGATCCGCACGGGGCTGCCGTCGAAGTTGAACTCCTCACGCAGGCGACGTTCGAGGAAGCGGCGGTAGCCGGCTTCGAGGAAGCCTGTGGTGAACAGCACGAAGGTCGGCGGCCGGGTGGCCGCCTGGGTGGCGAACAGCACCCGGGGCAGGCGACCGCCGCGCATCGGCGGCGGAGTCGCGGCCACGACCTCCTTGAGCCAGGAGTTCAGGCGTCCGGTCGAGATGCGCTTGTCCCACGACTCGAGGGCGGTCTCCATGGCCGGTACGAGCTTCTGCACGGCGCGACCGGTCTTGGCGGAGATGTTCACCCGCGACGCCCACGGCACCCGCAACAGGTCGCGGTCGATCTCGCGGCCGAGTTCGTAGCGGCGGTCCTCGTCGACGAGATCCCACTTGTTGAAGGCGATCACCAGGGCGCGGCCGGACTCGACGACCATCGTGATGACCCGCTGGTCCTGCTCGGTGATGGGCTGCGAGGCGTCGATGAGCAAGACCGCAACCTCGGCCGCGTCGATCGCACCGCGCGTGCGCAGGGAGGCGTAGAACTCGGCGCCGGACGCGCTGTTGACGCGCTTGCGCAGACCGGCGGTGTCGACGAATCGCCACGGCTTGCCGCCGAGCTCGACGATCGAGTCCACCGGGTCGACGGTGGTGCCGGCGATGTCGTGCACCACCGACCGCTCGTCGCCGGCGAGTTTGTTGAGCAGGCTCGACTTGCCGACGTTCGGCTTGCCCACCAGTGCGACGCGGCGAGGCCCTTCCCCACCGGTGCCCTCGCGGGGTGTGGCCGGCAGCTTGGCGAGCAGCTCGTCGAGCAGGTCGCCGGTGCCGCGGCCGTGGGTGGCCGACACCGAATAGGGCTGGCCGAGTCCGAGGGACCACAGGGCTGCGGCCTCGGATTCGACGCGGTCGTCGTCGACCTTGTTCGCCACGAGCAGCACCGGGGTCTTGGACCGGCGCAGTACCTTCGCGACGGCCTCGTCGACGCTGGTGGCGCCCACGGTGGCGTCGACGACGACGAGGATCGCGTCGGCGGTGCGCATCGCGACCTCCGCCTGACGGGCCACGGACTGCTGCATGCCCTTCGCGTCGGGCTCCCATCCGCCGGTGTCCTGCACCATGAATCGGCGGCCGTTCCACGACGCCTCGTACGAGACCCGGTCGCGGGTGACGCCCGGGACGTCCTCGACGACGGCTTCACGTCGGCCGATGATGCGGTTGACCAGGGTGGACTTGCCCACGTTCGGTCGGCCGACCACAGCGACGGTCGGGACCGGCACGAACTCCTCGAGATCGCCGCCCTCGGCGAACTCGATGTCCCAGTCGCCTTCTTCCGACCAGGTGCCGTCGCCGTCGAACCCGGTGTAGTCGGTGCTCAGGTCGTCGCTCACAGCTTCGCTCCAGTCTGCTCGGCGACCACCGCGAGCAGCGCGGCGATCACCTCGTCGATGTTCATGTCGCTGGTGTCCACGACGACCGCGTCGTCCGCCGCGCGCAGCGGGGACACCGCGCGGGTGGAGTCGAGGTGGTCGCGGCGCTGCACCGCGGCGAGGACCGCCTCGTAGTCGTCGCCGCGGCCCTCGGCGATGTTCTGGTTGTTGCGCCGGTGCGCACGGGCCTCCGCCGAGGCGGTGAGGAAGATCTTCACGTCCGCGTCGGGGAAGACGACCGTGCCGATGTCGCGTCCTTCGATCACGACGCGGTGCTCGGCGCGGCCGAGACGCTGCTGGGCCTCGACGAGCAGGGTGCGCACCTCGGGCACGGCGGAGACCGCGGAGACCGCGGCCGTGACTTCGGCACCGCGGATGATCTCGCGCACGTCGTCTCCGTCGAGGCGGATGTCCTCGACGGTGGGGTCGGTGCCGATCGACCACGGCAGGTCGGCGGTGGCCGCGGCGATCGCCGCCGGATCGGTCAGATCGGTGCCGCGGCGCAGGGCGTGCAGCGTCGCGATGCGGTACATCGCGCCGGTGTCGAGATAGGCGGCACCGAGATGCTGCGCGAGGCGCTTGGAGACGGTGGACTTGCCCGTGCCCGACGGTCCGTCCATCGCGACGACCAGCGCGTCGGCCGGTGCGGCGGTCACAGCTTCACCGCCTGGTACAGGCCACCGACCTCGTTGCGGCCGAGGACACGGAGGGTGCCGGGACGCTGGTCGCCGAGCGCCACGGGACCGATATTGGTGCGCACGAGCCGGATCACGGGGAAACCGACCGCATCGAGCAGGCGCCGCACGATGTGCTTGCGGCCCTCGTGCAGCACGAGCCGCACGAGCGACTGGCCCTCGTGGACCTCGAGCAGCGAGAACTCGTCGACGGAGGCGGGTCCGTCCTCGAGTTCGACGCCGGCCTTGAGTTGCTTGCCGACACCGCGGGCGAGCACACCCTTGACGGTCGCCAGGTAGGTCTTGGGCACCTCGAAGGACGGGTGCATCAGCCGGTGCGCGAGTTCGCCGTCGTTGGTGAGGAGCAGCAGACCCTCGGTGTCGGCGTCGAGACGACCGACGTGGAACAGGCGCTGCCCGGCGGCGACGCGTTCGGAGACGATGTCACCGACGCAGGGACGGCCGAGATCGTCGGACATCGTGGACTGCCACCCGCGGGGCTTGTTCAGCACGAGGTGCACGAGGTCCTTGTTGATGACGACGCGGACGCCGTCGACCCGGATCACGGCGTTCTCCGGGTCCACGCGCAGGCCCTGTTCGACGACGATGTTGCCGTCGACCTCGACGCGACCCGCGGCGATGAGTTCCTCGGCTGCGCGGCGCGAGGCAACGCCGGCCTGGGCGAGCACCTTCTGCAGCCGCACGCCTTCACCGGCGGGCAGCTGGGCGGGGCCGGCTTCGCGATGCTGGTGACGCGCGGGACGAGCGTTGCTCACGGTCGGAACGACGCGCTGCGCCGCGCGCTTGGCGGCAGGCTTACCAGTCGAGGTGCCCTTGCGGTGCGGTTTGCGGCCGGCGGCCGGCTGGGCCGGTTTGCGGCCTCCGGCCGACTGGCCGGGAGTGGCCCGGCGATCGGAGCGGGGTGAGTCGGTGCGCTCCCCCGAACGGGGAGCCCCTGCGCGCCCCGAGCGGGGAGCGTCGGTACGTCCGCTGGAACGCGGTGCTTCGGTGCGTCCTCCGGAGCGCGGTGCTTCGGTGCGTCCTCCGGAACGCGGTGCGTCCGCGCGTCCCGAGCGGGATCCCCCGGTGTTGCGCGTGTTCGCGCTGCGGGGATTGTTTCTTCTACGGTCCGGTGTGCCATCACGGCGAGCGGGTGTATTCACTTGGTTCCTGTCAGTTCTCTGGATCGAACTCCGCGGGCGAGAGAGTCTCGGGACGCGCGTTCTTTCCCATTCTCTCAAATCGTGGGTCCGACTCGAGACTGTCGGCGATGTCGTCGATCACATCGACATCGGGCAGAAGCGGCGCAACGGGCGGCAGATCCTGCAGAGACGCCAGGCCGAGGCGTTCGAGGAACAGCTCCGTGGTGACGTAGAGCGTGCCGCCGGTCTCCGGATCGGTGCCCGCCTCGGCGATCAGATCCCGCGCGAGCAGGGTGCGCATCACCCCGTCGACGTTGACGCCGCGCACGGCACGGACACGGCTGCGGGTCACCGGTTGCCGGTAGGCGATCACGGCGAGCGTCTCGAGCGCGGCGCGGGTGAGCTTCGTGCGCGCGCCGCCCTGCAACAGTTTCTCGACGTAGGGCGCGAAGTCGCGGCGCGTGTAGAAGCGCCAGCCGTCGCCGGCGAACCGCAGGTCGATGCCGGATCCGCGCGCGGTGAGGTCCTGTGCGAGACGCCGCAGCGCGGCCTCGGCGCGGTCGGCGGTGACCCCGATGGCGGTCGCGAGCTGCTCGGTCGGCGCAGGGGTGTCGACGACGAGCAACAGTGCCTCGAGTGCTGCGGTGAGTTCGTCGTCGGCGATCTCGAGAAGTTCCCCGTCCCACGCGCGTTCCGGCGCAGCAGTGTCTTCGTCACGTTCCCGCACGGTGCCGTCCGCGTTCCCCGGCGCAGCATCACTCTCGGGCGCAGCGTCGTCCGCGTGCTCCCGCGCGACGGTGTCGTCGCTCACCCGTAGTCCTCCTCGAAATCGATGGCCTCCCCGTCGGTCTCCCCCGTCCACGCGACCTGCAGGTGTCCGAGCGGGTCGGGTTGTTCGAAGGTGACGGCGCGTTCGCGGTAGAGCTCGAGCAACGCGAGGAACCGCGCGACGACCAGCAGCCCGAGATCGCAGTCGACGACGAGTTCGTCGAATCCGACCCAGACCCCGGCGCCACGGGCACGCAACAGACCGAGGATGTGGGCGGCCTGTTCGGGAACCGACACCTTCGGGGTGTGCAGGTGGTCGAGGCCGACGGTCGGTGGTGGTTTCGGCCGGAACGCCGCGGCGGCGATCTCGGCGAAGCGGTGCGCGTCGACGCCGAGCACGACCTCCGGTACGAGATTCTCGTAGCACTCCTCGAGCGACACCGCGCGCGGATAGCGGCGCAGCGCTGCGGCCTCGAGGGCGGCGAACTGTTCGGCGATCTGCTTGTACGCCCGGTACTGCAGCAGACGCGCGAACAGCAGGTCGCGGGCCTCGAGCAGGGCGAGGTCCTCGGGGTCGTCGACCTCACCGGCGGGCAGCAGCCGGGCGGCCTTGAGGTCGAGCAGGGTCGCGGCGACGACCAGGAACTCGGTGGTCTGATCGAGCCCGAGTTCGGGGCCGAGTTTGCGGGTGTAGGCGATGAAGTCGTCGGTGACCTCGTGCAGTGCCACCTCGGTGACGTCGAGGCGGCGCTGCGAGATGAGGGTGAGCAGCAGATCGAAGGGGCCCTCGAAGTTGCGCAGGCGCACGTGGAAACCCGAGGGGGTCTCCTCGACCTCCGGCTGGGCCGGTTCGGTGGGTTCCTCGAGGACCACCGCCTCGACCTCCGCGTCGGGTGCCGTGCCGGTGTCCGCCGAGTCCTGGACAGGAGCGTGCACGGGACTCAGCGACCGCTCCGGTGGATCACTTCCCGCGCGAGGGCGCGGTACGACTCGGCGCCGGCAGAGGTCGGTGCCCAGCGGGTGATGGGTTCGCCGGCGACACTGGTCTCGGGGAACTTGACGGTGCGGTTGATGACGGCGTCGTAGACGAGATCGCCGAAGACCTCCACGACCCGCGACATCACCTCACGACCGTGCAGCGTGCGCTGGTCGAACATGGTGACGAGGATGCCGGCGACGGCCAGCTTCGGGTTGAGCCGGTCGCGGACCTTGGCGACGGTGTCGTTGAGCAGTGCCAGGCCGCGCAGGCTGAAGAACTCGCACTCCATGGGGATGAGCACCGAGTCGGCGCACGCGAGCGCGTTGACGGTGAGCAGCCCGAGCGAGGGCTGGCAGTCGACGAGGATGTAGTCGTAGCGGTCGAGCATCGGGTACAGGGCGCGGCCCAGTGCCTGTTCGCGGCCGACCTCGGAGACGAGCTGGATCTCGGCCGCCGACAGGTCGATGTTGCTCGGCAGCAGGTCGAGGCCCTCGACGTGGGTGCGCACGAGCACGTCGTCGGTGGACACCCGCGGTTCGACGAGCAGATTGTGGACGGTGAGATCGAGATCGTGGTGGGCGACACCGAGTCCGGCGGACAGTGCGCCCTGCGGATCGAGGTCGACGAGCAGGACGCGGCGCCCGTACTCGGCGAGGGACGCCCCGAGGTTGATGGTCGAGGTGGTCTTGCCGACCCCGCCCTTCTGGTTGCACATCGCGATGATGCGGGCCGGTCCGTGGGTGGACAGCGGCACCGGTTCCGGGACGGGACGGCGTGGCCGGCCGGTCGGTCCGAGATCGGGCTCGGCGGCGGTTGCGGCGCTGGTGGTCGGCTCGGTGGTGGACGATCTGTCGGTGTCCTCGCGGCCGTGTGCGTCGACCGGGACGGTGTTCGACCGGAGGTGCTCCGGCTCCATGTACGTGGCGGGTGGCCGAGGTGTGCCCACGTTCGGTACTCCCCCTGTCTTGCGACCCAGATGTCTTCTCGTCGACCCGTCGGGTGGCCCGGCGGCTCGTCCCCAGAACGCTACCGCTTCGTCGGCAGGATCACCGCACGGACACGCGTCCCCTGCGGAGTCGGTCATCGCGCCCGCGGATGCGCCTGCGCCCACACCTCGCGAAGGGCACCGGCGGTGACCAGGGTGTATATCTGCGTGGTCGTCACAGAAGCATGCCCCAGTAACTCCTGCACCACGCGTACGTCGGCGCCCCCGTCGAGGAGATGGGTCGCGAAGGAGTGCCGCAGCGTGTGGGGCGACACCCCGACGTCGACCCCGGCGCGTTCGGCGGCGGTCTGCAGCACCTTCCACGCGCTCTGCCGCGACAGGCGGCCGCCGCGCGCGTTGAGGAAGACCGCGGCGGTGCGGCCGGTGGTCAGGGCGGGTCGCCCCCGCACGAGATAGGCGTCGAGCGCGCCGAGCGCCGGGCGGCCGACCGGGACGAGTCGCTGCTTGCCGCCCTTGCCGCGCAGCAGCACGGTGCGTGATTCGGTGTCGATGTCGTCGACGTCGAGTCCGACGGCCTCGGAGATGCGGGCGCCGGTGGAGTACAGCAGCTCGAGCAGGGCGCGGTCGCGCAGGCTGCGGGGCCCGTCGGCGTCGGGGGCGGCGGCATCGAGGATCGCGCTGACCTGGTCGACGGTCAGCGCCTTGGGCAGGCGACGCCCGGGCGCCGGGGGTTTGACGGTGCGGGCGACGTCGACCGGGGTCTGTCCTTCGGCGGCGGCGAAGCGGTGCAGGCCCCGCACGGCGATCAGGGCGCGGGCGGCCGAACTCGCCGCCAGCGCCGGGCGGTTGCGTTCCGGATCCCCGCGGCGCAGGCTCGCGGCGAAGTCGCTGATGTGGTGTTCGTGCACGTCGGCGAGGTCGCCGACGTGGATGTCGGTGAGGTGTTCGACGTAGCGCAGCAGGTCGCGGCGGTAGGAGGCGAGGGTGTTCGCCGCGACCCCCCGTTCGACGGTCAGGTGCGCGAGGTAGGCGTCGAGTTGCCCGGTAAGCGTCGGGGACGGCTGCGGAGCGACCTGCGTGGCGGGACGTTCCTCACCGGGCAGCACCGCTCACCCCTCCGCGCGCGTGCGGGCGAAGGTGGTGGGCCGGTCCGGCCACGGCGCATCCGGTGCGCGGGTCGCGGTGCCCGTCGCGCGGGCCGTCGCGAACGCGAGGAGACCGGATACCGCGGTGGCGTTGACGATCTCCCCGCGCAGCACCATCGCCACGGCCTCGTCGACCGGGACGCGGTGGACCTCGAGATCGGCCTCCTCGTGCTCGGGTTCGGCCCGGTCGACGGCGCTCAGACCCCGGGCGGCGAAGACGCGCACGGCTTCGTCGGTGAATCCGGGTGAGAGCGCGATGTCGACGAGAAGTTCCCAGTCGGCGGCGGCCAGGCCGGTCTCCTCGGCGAGTTCGCGGCGGGCGGTGTCGAGGGGGTCCTCGCCGGGTGCGTCGAGCAGCCCGGCGGGCAGTTCCCACAGTCGCCGGCCGAGCGGGTGCCGGTACTGGTGCACGAGCACCACCCGGTCCTGCTCGTCGACGGCCACCACCGCGACCGCGCCGTGGTGTTCGACCACTTCGCGTTCGGCGGTGTGCCCGTCGGGCATCGCCACGTCGTCGACGCGCAGCGACACGATGGCGCCCGTGTAGATCCGCCGGCTGTCCAAGGTGCGGAAGTCGTGTCGCTGCGCCATGTCGACTACTCGGCGTCGCCGGCGGTGGACGTCGACGCGGTCGAGCCGACCGATTCCTCGGAGGTGCTGTTCTCGCCGTGGATGTCGACCGGGAGCCGTTCGGCCGCCTTGTACTGCAGTGCCGCGGCGACGAGGCCGGAGAACAGCGGGTGCGGGCGGGTGGGCCGGCTCTTGAGTTCCGGGTGCGCCTGGGTGGCGACGAAGAACGGATGCTGCTCGGCCGGGTACTCGACGAACTCGACGAGCCGCCCGTCCGGGGAGGTGCCGGAGAACACCAGACCGGACTTGGCGATCTTGTCGCGGTAGGCGTTGTTGACCTCGTAGCGGTGCCGGTGCCGTTCGGAGACCTGCTCGCTGCCGTAGGCCCTGGCCACGACCGAGCCCTTCTTCAGCGCGGCCGGGTAGGCGCCGAGACGCATGGTGCCGCCGAGATCGGCCTCACCGGCGACCGCCTGTTCCTGGTCCGCCATCGTGGAGATGACCGGGGCGGTGGTGTCGGGATCGAACTCGGTGGACGAGGCGTCCTCGATGCCGACCGACCGGGCGGCCTCGATGACGACGCACTGCAGGCCCAGGCACAGGCCGAGCAGCGGGATCCGGCGGGTGCGGGCGAACCGGATGGCGCCGAGCTTGCCCTCGATGCCGCGGATGCCGAAGCCGCCGGGGATCAGGACGGCGTCGACGTCGCCGAGGTGCTTCTCGGCACCGGCCTCGGTCTCGCACTCGTCGGAGGCGACCCAGCGGATCTTGACCTTCGCGCGGTGCGCGAAACCGCCGGCGCGCAGCGCCTCGGTGACCGACAGGTAGGCGTCGGGCAGGTCGATGTACTTGCCGACGAGCGCGACCTCGACGGTCTCGCGGGGGTTGTGGACCCGCTCGAGCAGGTTGCCCCACACCGTCCAGTCGACGTCCCGGAAGGGCAGGCCGAGCTGGCGCACGACGTAGGCGTCGAGTCCCTCGCTGTGCAGCACCTTCGGGATGTCGTAGATGCTCGGCGCGTCGGGGCAGGAGATGCAGCCGGCGACGTCGACGTCGCACATCAGCGAGATCTTCGCCTTGAGCGAGGCCGGCACGTCGCGGTCGCAGCGCAGCACGAGCGCGTCGGGCTGGATACCGATGTTGCGCAGCGCCGCCACCGAGTGCTGGGTCGGCTTGGTCTTCAGCTCACCGGACGGCCCGAGATAGGGCACGAGCGAGACGTGCAGGAAGAAGCAGTTGTCGCGGCCGACCTCGTGGCGCACCTGGCGGGCGGCCTCGAGGAAGGGCTGCGACTCGATGTCGCCGACGGTGCCACCGATCTCGGTGATCACCACGTCCGGGGTCTGGCCCTCGGAGTCGGGCGCGGCCATCGCGAGGATGCGGCGCTTGATCTCGTCGGTGATGTGCGGGATGACCTGCACGGTGTCGCCGAGATATTCGCCGCGGCGTTCCTTGGCGATGACCGTGGAGTACACCTGGCCGGTGGTGACGTTCGCGTCGGCGGTCAGGTCGCGGTCGAGGAAGCGCTCGTAGTGGCCGACGTCGAGGTCGGTCTCGGCGCCGTCCTCGGTGACGAAGACCTCACCGTGCTGGAACGGATTCATCGTGCCGGGGTCGACATTGAGGTACGGGTCGAGCTTCTGCATCGTCACGCGCATGCCGCGTGCGGTGAGCAGAGTGCCCAGGCTCGACGCTGTGAGCCCCTTGCCGAGAGAGGACGCGACGCCCCCGCTGACGAAGATGTGCTTGGTAGGGGTACGCGAGTGGCGTGACTGTGGCAAAGAAGCTCCCGTGACGTCAGGTGCAGGACTTTTGGACTGATGCGATACAGCTGGGGCCTGCCGACCCACGGAACTTCACGGTAACACCTCCGTGGGCAGGCGCGTACCCGACTCGCGATTGCGGACCCCCGGTGCAATCGACGTCACAGGCGGCGACGCTCAGCGGGCCGGGGAGCCGACGGTGACGGCGGTGGCGCTCGGCCCCGTCCCGTACCGGCCGCTGCCCCCGTCGTACTGCTCGCGCAGCGCCAGGACCGTCGTCAGGCGCCCCGATTCGCGGTCGAGGTTGTCGACCGTGGACAGGCCCGCGGCGAGCGCCGCGTCGGCCCGGACGACGGCGATCGGTCCGTTGCCCTCCGCTGCCCCGGTACGGCCGGCGAGCACCGCGCCGGCGCCGCGGCCGTCGACGACCCCCGCGAAGCGCGCGACGAGCGACCCGCGGTTGCCGGCGCGTTCGGCGTTGCCGCTGTGGTCGCCGGTGACGACGAGGGCGCTCTGGGCCGGTTCTACCCGGTCGTCCTCGTAGGTGATGAAACCGCCGCTGCGCAGCGTCGTCAGGGCGAGGGCGCGCTCCTCGGGGGTGCTGCGCGGTTGTCCGGTGCCCGGGTCGACGAGCAGCACCGCGCCGAGCAGATCCCCGGCGAGGCTGCCGGGATCGACGGCGCCGGTCTGCAGTTCCACCCCGGCGGGTACGACGTTGGTGACGGTCGTGCGGAGCTGGTCGGTGCCGGAGGCGTCGACGAACGAGTCGGTCAGCGCGATCCGGGCGGTGACCCGGCCGCCGGCGTCACCGACGGAGCGGACGACGGCGTCGACGTCCTCGGGGGCGGCGTCCGGGGTGGTCACGAGAAGGACGGTGCGGTCGAGCAGTTCGTCGCGCACGATCCGCGGACCGATGGTCGAGTCGAACCCGTCGGCGGCGAGCAGTTGGGCCTCGAGCCGGCTGCCGTGGTCCTCGGCCTCCTGGACCTCGCGGCGCAGCTCGGCCTTGTCGTCGCGCAGGCCGGAGACGACGCTGTCGGCCAGCAACCCGGAGCCGAGCACGATCCCGACCGCCAGGCCGAGGAACACCGCCACCAGGGAGACGACGTGATGGCGCATCGAGATCACGCGCGCAGACCCCGGATCCACTCCACGGCGGACTCCCACCACTGACGGGCGAGTTCGACGACGTCGCCACCGAGATTGGACACGGCGAGCGCGGCGATCACGGCGATGAGGGCCGCGAAGACGAGCAGGGCGATCACACCGCCCGAGACGCGGCTGCGGTAGAGGGTGGCCACCGCCTTCGCATCGACGAGTTTCGGCCCGACCTTCAGACGGGTCATCACCGCCGACGGATTGGTGTCGCGACGGCCGTGGTCGAAGAACTCGTCGAGCGAGACGGTGCTGCCGACGGTCACCACCAGCGCCGCACCGTGATGCTCGACGAGCAACAGCGCCAGGTCGGTGGGGGTGCCGACGGCGGGGAAGGTCATCGCGCCGATGCCGAGATCCTGGATCCGCTCGAGACCCGGGGCGTGGCCGTCCGGGTCGGCGGGCAGCACCACTTCGGCGCCGGACTTGAGGGTGGAGGTGCCGATCTCGTCGGGGTCGCCGACGATGAGGTCGGGGCGATAGCCCGCCTTGGAGAGGGCGTCCGCGCCGGGGCCGACACCCACCAGGATCGGTGAGTACTCCTTGATGAACGGCTTGAGGTCCTTGAGGTCCTGCGCGTGGCCGGGGCCGTCGGAGACGACGACGACGTGCCGGTCGCGCAGGTCCAGGTCGATGTCGGGTATGCCGACGCCGTCGATGAGCAGCGGGCTCTCCGAGCGGATGAACTCGATGGTGTTGCCCGAGAACGCCTCGAGGTGGTCGACGAGCCCGGTCCGCGCCTCGATCATGCGGTCGGAGATCTCGATGTCGGTCTGCTCGTCGCCCTCGATGAGCAGCTTCTCCCCCGCGTACACGCCGCCCTCGTGGACCCGGACCTTCGCGCCGTCCTTGATCTTCTTGAAGACCTCGGTGCCGACGTTGTCGACGAGCACGATGTCGTGCGCGACGATCACCTCGGGACCGAGATTCGGGTACCGGCCCGAGATGGACGGGGACGCGTTGATCACCGCGGTGACGCCCGCTTCGACGAGCGCGTCGGCGGTGACGCGGTCGAGGTCGATGGCGTCGAGGACGACCACGTCGCCGGGACCGATCCGGCGCAGCAGTTTCGCGGTGTTCCTGTCGACCCGGGCAATGCCACTCACTCCGGGCAACGTTTCGTTGTTACGGGACAGCAGCGCCGGCATCTTCATGCAAGAGATGATGCGCCGGTATACGAGTGAGGTTGTGGAGGCGCGCCGGTAGTCGTGTGAACATCACCCGGCGCCCCGGGCAGGTCAGCCGGTGCGCTCGGCGTGGGCGACGGCCAGCAGTTCCTCGGCGTGCGCGCGCCCGGTCTCGGTGTCGTCGAGCCCGGCGAGCATGCGGGCCAGTTCGGTGACCCGCTCCTCCTCGCTGAGGGTGCGCACCCCGCTGCTGATCACCCCGGCCCGGTCGTCGACCTTGTCGACGACGAGATGGGTGTCGGCGAACGCCGCGACCTGCGGCAGGTGGGTGACCACGATGACCTGGTGGGTGCGCGACAGGCGCGCGAGTCGCCGGCCGATCTCGACGGCGGCGCGACCACCGACCCCGGCGTCGACCTCGTCGAAGACCATCGTCGCGCCGCGTTCGGAACCGGCGAGCACCACTTCGAGGGCGAGCATGACACGGGAGAGTTCACCGCCGGACGCGCTACGCGCGAGGGGGCGGGCCGGGGCGTCGCTGTGCGGGGCGAGCCGGAACTCCACCTCGTCGATCCCGGATTCGCCGGCGTGCAGGAGCCGGTCGCCGACCTGCAGCGGCGCGGTGTCGCTCGCGGTGGCCGCGCGGTCGGCGATGTGCACGTCGAGCACGGCGCGTCCCATCGCGAGGCCGGACAGTTCCTTGCTCACGGCCTTCGCGAGTTTGCCGGCGACCTTGTGCCGCGCCGTCGACAGGGCGGTGGCGGCCTCCGCGGTCGCGGCGGCCTCCGCGTCGACCTCGGCGGCGAGCTTGTCGATCGCCTCCGCGGAGACGTCGAGACCGGACAGGCGTTCGCGGGCCTCGCGCGCCCACTCGAGCACGCCGTCGATGTCGGCGGCGTACTTCCGGGTGAGGTTCTTCAGTTCCGCCTGCCGGTTGAGCAGCGTCTCGAGGGCGCTCGGGTCGGACGGCAGGTCGGACAGATAACCGGAGATGTCACCGGTGACGTCGGTGACCACCGCGATCGCTTCCCCGAGGCGGGGACCGAGTTCGCGCAGGGCGGGATCGTCGCAGCCCTCGAGGCGGGCGCGGGCCTCGCCGAGCAGGTCGAGTGCCGCCGAGTACGCGTCGGCGTCGCCGCTGTCGTCGCCGGCGAGGGCGTTGTGCGCGACGGTGGCGGCCTCGCGCAGCGAGTCGAGGTCGGACAGGCGCCGCACCTCGTCGACGATGCGGGTGTCCTCCCCCGGTTCGGGTGCGACGCGGTCGATCTCGTCGAGACCGAAGTGCAGGCGGTCGGCCTCCTGCGCGAGCTCACGCGACCGTTCGGTGCGTTCCTGCAGTTCGGCGCGGGCCTCGAGCCAGCGGCGCCGCCGGGTGCGGTAACGGTCGAGCAGACCGGCGACGGTCTTGCCGCCGAACCGGTCGAGCGCGGCGCGCTGCTCGTCGGGACGCAGCAGCCGCAACTGGTCGTTCTGGCCGTGCACGGTCAGCAGCGGCCCGGTGAACTCGGACAGCACCCCCACCGGCACGCTGCGTCCCCCGAGGTGGGCGCGGGAGCGGCCGTCGCTGCCGACGGTGCGCACGGCGATGATGCTGCCGTCCTCGTCACGCTGGGCACCGGTGGACTCGAGCAGTTCGGCGATCTGCTGTTCGATGTGGCTGGGCGTCGGTTCGATCTCGAAGCGGCCCTCGACCACGGCGCGGTTGGCACCGACCCGCACCCGGGTGGGGTCGGCGCGCACCCCGGAGAGCAGGTGCAGGCTCGTGACGACCATCGTCTTGCCGGCACCGGTCTCGCCGGTGAGCACCGTCAGTCCCCCGTGGAAGCGCGCGTACGCCTCGGAGATCACACCCAGGTTGTCGATCCGGATCTCTGCGAGCATCTCAGAGTTTCCTTCCCCGCCAGCCCTTCACCGGAAGTTCGAACTTGCGCACCATTCGATCCGCGAACGGTGCCGAATCCAGCCGCACCCAGCGGACCGGATCGCATCCTCGCACCACCTCGAGCCGGGCCCCGGCCGGGACATCGATGATGCGGCGACCGTCGCAGAAGACCACTCCGTCGTGGCCGCCGGCGAGGGTCTCGACCGCGATGATCGACTCGGGGCTGGTCACCAGCGGGCGCGCGAACAGTGCGTGTGCGTTGCTCGGGATCACCAGCAGCGCTTCGAGTTCGGGCCACACGATCGGTCCGCCGGCCGAGAAGGCGTAGGCCGTCGAGCCCGTCGGGGTGGCGACGAGGACACCGTCGCAGCCGAACGAGGAGACGGGACGGCCGTCGACCTCGAGCACCACCTCGAGGACCCCGAGCCGCGACTTGTTCTCGAGACTCGCTTCGTTGAGCGCCCACCCGCGGTCGAGGACCTCGTCGTCCATGCGCACCGTCACGTCGAGGGTCATGCGTTGTTCGACGCGGTATTCGCGGCGCACCACCTGCATGAGCGCTTCCTCGAGGTGTTCGGCCTCGGACTCGGCGAGGAACCCGATGCGGCCCAGGTTGATCCCGAGGACGGGCACCGCCGAGTACTGCGCGAGTTCGGCGGCCCGCAGGAAACTGCCGTCGCCGCCGAGGACGATCACCATCTCGCAGCCGGCGGCCGCCTCCGGTCCCGGTTCGACGACGCTGATGAAGCTGCCCGGCAGTGCGAGGACGCCGAGTCCGTTGCTCACCGCCTCGTCGTCGAGGGTGCGCAGACCGATGCCGGCCTCACCGAGGATCTTCGCGACCCGCAGCGCGGTGCCGGCGATCTCGTCGCGCCCCGAATGGGAGACCAGCAGGATCTCCCGGCCCGATCGCGCCGCGTCGACCGCGACGGTCTCTTCGCTCACTGTGGTCCTTCCTGCACCGCACGCTCGATCAGTTCGATCACTGCCGGGTCGAGTTCCTCCGGCCCCGGCTCTGCGGCCCGTAGCCACAGGAAGTACTCGACGTTCCCGGACGGCCCGGGCAGCGGGCTCGCCACCGCTCCGAGGGTGCGCAGGCCCTGCCGCTGCGCTTCGCGCGCGACGTCGAGCACCGCCTCCGTGCGCAGCGCCGGGTCGCGCACCACGCCACCGCTGCCGACCCGGTCCTTGCCCACCTCGAACTGCGGTTTGACCATCGGCAGCAGGTCGCCGCCGGAGGCGACGCAGGCGACGAACGCCGGCAACACCAACTTCAGCGAGATGAACGACAGGTCCGCGACCACCAGGTCGACGCGCCCGCCGATCGTCTCCGCGTCGATGCTACGCACATTTGTTCGATCGATCACGTGGACACGCTCGTCGGACTGCAGGCGCCAGACCAGCTGGCCGTAACCGACGTCGACCGCGACGACCTCCGCGGCACCCTCGTGCAACAGCACGTCGGTGAAACCGCCGGTCGACGCGCCGGCATCGAGGCAGCGACGCCCCGACACCTGCAGCCCCTGCGGCGTGAACGCCTCCAGGGCGCCGAGGAGTTTGTGGGCACCGCGGGACGCCCAGGAGACCTCGTCGCTCACCTCGGTGACGATCAACGGCGTGTTCGGTTCGACGGCGGTCGCCGGTTTGGAGGCCACGGTGCCGGCGATCAGCACCCGACCTGCGGCGATCAGTTCGCTGGCATGCTCACGCGAGCGCGCCAGACCCCGCCGTACCAGTTCCGCGTCGACGCGTGCCCGGCGTGCCACGTCAGATCTTGTCCACGGTCGACAAGGCCTGCACGAGGACCTCGTGGGCTCGTTCGAGCAGGTCGGCGTGCTCGAGCAGCACGGACTGGTCGGTGCTCTCGGCACCGGGGACGGATGCGCCCTCGCGGACACGCGCCAGCAACGCGTCGACCTCCTCGCGGACGTGTGCGGGATCGACGGTGGGGCGTGCGCCGGGAAGGTGTTCGCCCGGACGTGGAATCGGCGTGCTCATCGCCGTCCACGCTAGTCGATGGGTGCGACCGGGCCACACCCTCCGGTGCGGATCAGACCGTCGCCGCCCACGCGTCCACGACGGACCGTGCACGCTCGTCCACCGGATGGACCTGCCCGAATCCGGGGTTGGCCCAGGCGATGTCGAGCAGACCCCGCAGCGCCTCCATCGGATCGGCCGCCGACTGCGCGGCGGCGAGGTGAAGATCACCTCCGTCGACCGTGACGTCCCACGAGTCGTGCGGTGCGACGCGCAGCCGGTCGGCCGGCTGGTCGAGGCTCGCGAGCGAGGCCGCGACGTAGGTCGGGCGCTGCTCGGCCGGAGCCCGCAGCAGATCGTCGACGGTGCTGACCCCGGTCAGCACGAGCAGAGAATCCGCACCGACGGCGTTGGCGCCTTCGATGTCGGTGTCCAACCGGTCACCGATGACGAGGGGACGACGGGCACCGCCGCGACGGATCGCGTCCTCGAGCAGCGGAGCTGCGGGTTTGCCCGCCACGAGCGGGGTCGCGCCGGTGGCGTTGCGCACCGCCGCGACCATCGAGCCGTTGCCGAGGACGAGTCCGCGCTCGGTGGGCAGGGTCGAGTCGACGTTGGTGGCCACCCACAGGGCGCCTGCGCGGACGGCGAGCGTCGCCTCCGCCAGGATCGCCCATCCGGTGTCCGGGGAATGCCCCTGCACCACCGCCACCGGATGCGCGTCCGCGGACCGGACCGGGGTGAGGCCGACACCGGCCACCTCCTCGGCCAGGGCCTCGGTGCCGACGACGAGCACCGGCGCATCGGCCGGGAACCGCTCGGCGAGCAAGCGCGCAGCGGACTGCGAGCTCGTCACCACCGACGAGTCGTCGGCCGGAAAGCCGAGTTCCCGCAGGTGCAGCGCGACCTCCGACGGCCGACGGCTGGCATTGTTCGTGACGTACAGAACGGTGTCGTCACCGGCGGCCAGCGCCTCGCGGGCACCCGGGACGGGTTCGGCGCCCCGATAGACGGTGCCGTCGAGGTCGAGCAGCAGGACGTCGTAGATCCGACGCAGGCTGTCGCTGGAGGCCGTACCGGCAGAGAGGTCGGTGCCGTCGGTCACGGCGCCTCTCCGGTGAGCTCCTCCACCCGCTCCTCGGCGTCGGTGACGCCTTCGATGTCGGCGCCTGCGGAGTGCAGGAACCACTGCAGGCCTTCTTCGGTTCGCCCGGCCGCGACGAGTGCGTCGGCGTAGGCGTAGAAGAGACGGGCCGCCGGCGTACCGGTCCGCTCCGGATCGAGATCCGGCGTCTGCAGGGTCACGACGGCCTGGTCGTACTGACCGAGATCCATGCGGGCACCGGCGAGGACGATGCGCAGCTCCGTGGCCTCGTCACCGGTCAGCTTGCGAGCTTCCTCGCTCCGGCCCAGTTCGAGCGCCTTCTCGGGGCGACCGAGACCGCGTTCGCAGTCGGCCATGACGGCGAGCAGTCCGGTACCACCGGACATGCGGCGTGCTGCGCGGAGCTCGGAGAGCGCCTCCGCCCACTCACCGGCGTGATAGGCGGTGATGCCGGCGGCCTCGCGGACGACCGCGATGCGGCCGGCGCGCTGGCGTGCGGCGCGAGCATGGGTGAGCGCAGCACGGGGGTCGTCGTCGAGCAGACGACCGGCCATCACCAGATGCCGGGCGACGGTGTTCGCGTTCGACTTGTCCAGGCTCAGCAGGTCGCGGCGGATCGTCGGGTCGAGTTCGGAGGCCTCGACGTCGTCGGGGATGTCCGGCTCGTCCGGACGGGCGTCGCGACGCTGCGGTGCGATGCCTTCGCGCCCGCGACCCGGACCGAATCCACCTTCACCGCCACGACGACGGGGTGCTCCCTCGCCACGGCGGTCACCGGACTGAGGGCCGCGGCGGTCGCCGGAGTAGCTTCGCCGGTCGCCGCCGCCGCGTTGGTCGCCACCACGGCGCTGATCACTGCCGCGCTGGTCGCCACCGCGGCGATCGTCGCGGTTGCCGTAGCTGCGCTCACCGCGGGGACGGTCCGAACCCTGACGGGGACGGTCGCCGTACTGCCGACCGCGATCGTCGCCGCGGCTCGAACGGTCGTCGCTGTGGCGGGGACGATCATCGCTGCGGCGGGGGCGGTCGTCGCCTCCGGAGCGTTCGCGGTAGGGACGGTCGCTGCGACCGGAGCGAGCATCGTCGCGGCCGCGATCCCGGCGGTCTCCGCCCTGGAAGGAACGGCGGTCGTCGCCACGCCGGTCGTCGCTGCGCTGGGGTCGTCGATCGTCGCTCCGGGGCGGGCGCCGATCGTCACCGCGCTGCGGACGGTCGTCGCGGCCGGACGAACGTCCGGCGGATCCGTAACCGCCCTGCCGGCGGTCGTCGCTGCGTCCACGCTCGTCGCGGTCGCGGGGTGCGCGCTCGCCGCGGCTGTCGTCGGCGCGTTCCTCGCGCTCGTTCTTGCGGCCCGACCACGGAGTGGATCCTCCACTCCTGAAGGACCGACGTTCACCGTTGCCGTCGGACACAGAAAAATCCTCTCATGAAAACACGAAAGGGGACCCAAACGA
>NZ_JBMVFW010000007.1:0-264173 GCF_049538275.1 Rhodococcus sp. AB351 | reverse complement strand
GCTGCGGATCAGGGCAGTGACGATCAGGGCAGTGACGATCAGGGCATGGGCGGCGGCGAGCCGGCGACACCGTGGAAGTCGATGGACGAGAACTCGCTGAGCTTCTGCAGGCGGTGGTACGCCTCGATCATGCGGACCGTGCCGGACTTGCTGCGCATCACGATCGACTGCGTCTCCGCGCCACCGGCGGAGTAGCGGACGCCGCGGAGCAACTCACCGTCGGTGACGCCGGTCGCGCAGAAGAAGATGTTCTCGCCGGTGACGAGATCGGTGGTGGTGAGGACGCGGTCGAGATCGTGTCCGGCGTCGATCGCCTTCTGGCGCTCGGCGTCGTCCTTCGGTGCCAGGCGACCCTGCAGTGCACCACCCATGCAGCGCATCGCGGCCGCGGCGATGATGCCCTCGGGGGTACCGCCGATGCCGAGCAGCATGTCGACACCCGAACCCGGACGTGCCGCGGCGATCGCGCCGGCGACGTCGCCGTCGGAGATCAGACGGATGCGGGCACCCGCCTCGCGTACCTCCTTGATGATCTGCGCGTGGCGCGGACGGTCGAGGATCGTCACGGTCAGGTCGGCGTGCGCGATGTTCTTCGCCTTCGCGACGCGACGGATGTTCTCCGCGATCGGGGCGGTGATGTCGATGACGTCGGCGGCCTCGGGGCCGACGGCGATCTTCTCCATGTAGAACACGGCGGACGGGTCGAACATCGCGCCCCGCTCGGCCACGGCGAGCACCGCGATCGCGCCGGGAGCGCCCTTCGACATGAGGGTGGTGCCGTCGATCGGGTCGACCGCGACGTCGCACAGCGGGCCGTCGCCGTTGCCGACCTCCTCGCCGTTGTACAGCATGGGCGCTTCGTCCTTCTCGCCCTCACCGATCACGACGACACCCTGCATCGACACGGAGCTGACCATGTGCCGCATCGCGTCGACCGCGGCGCCGTCGCCACCTTCCTTGTCGCCGCGTCCGACCCACCGGCCGGCCGCCATCGCCGCGGCTTCGGTGACGCGGACCAGTTCGAGCGCGAGGTTGCGGTCCGGAGCTTCGCGGCGTGGGGTGCTGGCCGTCATGGGCTACTGCCTCCTGGAGACTTTTCGGTCGACGCGGGTTGCGCCGGCAGAGGGAGCGGGCGCCGAGGGCGCCCGCACGATCCGTGTGTGTCGCGTGGCTATTGTCTCATCACGGCCGATGGTGTGGGCTGTCGGACCCGCCCGGCCTGAACCTGCCCGTTTCGTAGCTGTCAGACTGGACGGGTGGCATCCAAGAAACCTCGCATCCTGCAAGACGGTCGAGATATGGCGTGGTCGCTGATCCCGCTTCTCGTGCTGATCCTCTTCATCGCGGCGATCGCCAGCCAGTGCGAGTTCAAGCCCGGCGGACCCACGGCGGGTCCCGTGCCGAGCTTCGACATCGATGCCGGCCTGAAATACGACGCGGCGGAACTCGGATTCCCGATCCGCCACCCCGAGGTGCCCGAGGACTGGCAACCCAACTCCGGCAGCCGCAGCATCGTCTCCGGTAACCAGGGCGGCGATTCGAGCACCGTCGGTTTCATCACTCCCGCAGGTCGCTACGTGCGCTTCACCCAATCGGATGCCGGTGAGGACGAACTGGTGCGATTCGTCGCCGGAGGTGCCCGCACCGCCACCGACACCCGGTCCGTCGAGGGCCACGACTGGGTGGTCTACGGAGGCGAGGGCGTCGAAGCACTCTGGGTGTCCGACTTCGGCGACGTGCGCATCCTGATCGGTGGGTCGGGCGACGAGGCGGAGTTCACCACCCTGGCCACGGCCGCGGGCAGGGCCGAGCCGCTCGAACCCTGATCCGGGTCCGGTCGGTCGAACGCTGATCCGGGTCGGATGGGTCGAGGACTGATCGTTCGAGATCAGTCCTCGTCGTCCTCGTACTCGTCTTCGTCCTCGTCGTCCGCGAGGGAGAGTGCCTGCTCGACACGTTCGCGGGCGCCGGCGAGGTGTTCTTCGCAGCGCTTCGCGAGCGCCTCGCCGCGCTCCCACAGCTGCAACGAGTCGTCGAGGTCGAGCCCGCCCTGTTCGAGCATCTTCACGACGTTGACGAGTTCGTCCCGAGCTCGCTCGTAGCCGAACTCCCGCACATCGGCGTTGGCGTCGTCGGTTCCCGCGTTCGTCACTGTCCTGATCTTCCTTGTCGTTCGTGTCCCATGACGGCGGCGCGGGCCGCGCCGTCCGCCACGCGCACCCGCAGCTGGGTGCCGATGGGCATCTCGTCGAGTGTGCGTACCACTTCGGGGGCGCTGCCCGGCACGATCCGCTGGACCACGGCGTAGCCACGCGCCAGGGTCGCCGCGGGTCCGAGGGTCGCCAACCGTGCCCGCAGGTGTTCGAGCGTCGACGACTGCGACGAGATCAATCGCGTGACGTCGCGTCGTGCCGCGTGCTGCAGCCGCTCGATCTCCTCGTTCCGGCGGTCGAGGTCGCGGAACGGATCGGCCAGTACGGGACGGTCGCGCAACTGTGCGATCACGTGTTCCTCGCGCCGGACCCAGTTGCGCAGCGCCGCCGCCGACCGTGCTCTCAGTTCGTCGACGAGATCGAGTTCGGCAACCGCATCGGGTACGACGCGCTTCGCGGCGTCGGTGGGGGTCGCGGCTCGCAGATCGGCGACGTGATCGCAGAGCGGGCTGTCGGGTTCGTGGCCGATTGCGCTGACCACGGGGGTCGTGCACGCGACGATGGCACGGCACAGCGCCTCGTCGGAGAAGGGCAGCAGATCCTCGACGCTGCCGCCACCGCGGGCGAGGACGATCACGTCGACGTCCGGGTCCTTGTCGAGTGCTTCGAGGGCCTCGATGAGCTGCGTGACCGCGGTCGGGCCCTGCACGGTCGCGTGGCGCACGTCGAACTGCACGGCCGGCCAGCGACGCTGCGCGACCGACAGCACGTCGCGCTCGGCCGCGCTGCCCCGGCTGGTGACCAGGCCGACGCGGCGCGGCAGGAAGGGGAGTGGGCGCTTCAGCCGCGGGTCGAACAAGCCCTCGGCTGCGAGCAACGCGCGCAGCCGCTCGAGACGCGCGAGAAGTTCGCCGATGCCGATCGCCCGGATCTCGGTGACCCGCAGCGCGAGGCTGCCGCGACCCGGCCAGAAGGTCATCTTCCCGAACATGATCACGCGGCTGCCCTCGGTGAGCGGCACCCCCGACTGCTGCAACAACTGTGGTGAGCAGGTCACCTGCAGGGACATGTCCACCGACGGGTCACGCAGGGTCAGGAACGCCGTCCGCGTCCCGGGACGGGCGTTGATCTGCGTGATCTGCCCTTCGACCCAGATGGTGCCGAGCTTGTCGATCCACCCGGCGACCTTCTGCGCCACGGTACGGACGGGCCAGGGCTGCTCCGCGGAGTTCGGGCGTGCCGCGTTCTGTCCGGCCGTCACTTGTTACGCGCGCTCGTGATCCGGTTCGACAGCATCGTCACGAACGGAGTACGCGCGGCGTGAGCATTCTCGTATTCGAGCAACGCTGTGAGCTCGTCCACCGACAGTGCGCGCAGACGGGCACGCAGCTGTGCGAGGGTCAGCGAGTCGTAGTCGAGGTATTCGACGATCTCGGAACGGTCGCCGGCGGCGACCTTCGTGTCCGTGGTCTCGCCGATCTTCGTGCCCTCGGCGTCGGCTGCCTTCTTCGGAGCGGTCTTCTTCGCTGCCGTCTTCTTCGCGGGGCCCTTCGTCGTCGCGGTGCCGACCTTCACCGGTGCGGCCTGCTCGGCCACGGGCGCATCGGCCTCGGTCGCCGGCGGGATCGAGTACAGGGCGAACCGGCCGGGAGCGCCGTTCGGGGTGTTGTTCGTCGAGGTCACGGCCTCGTCCGAGGCGGTCGAGCCGTCGTCGTCGAAGGTCGCCCACTGTGCGGTCTCGCCGGGCTCGGCTCCGAAGATCTCGAAGAACTGGTCGCCCTTGATGGCGAGCGAGGTCATGACCTGCTGCACTCGCATCGTCGTCTGCAGGATCTGGCTCACCGTCGTCATCGGCAACGAAACGGCTGTGCTCGGCAGCTTGAGGGTCTCTTCGTACGCGGTGACAGCAACGCCGGCAGCCACCCGTGCCAGGAACGGTGGACGGATCATGCCCCAAGACTGCCCGATGATCGGCGTGATTGGTAGCCGGGGAGCACGTCGGCCGCGAGCTGGGAAGCCCCACTCCGACGCGCCCCGTACTCTGGAGGTATGTCTGCGCCTGTTCCTCTCGAAGTCGGGATCACCCGGTCCGCCGGTCCCTCCACCTCCGGAAAGCGCGTCCTGCTCGCCGAGCCGCGCGGCTACTGCGCCGGCGTCGACCGCGCCGTCGAGACCGTCGAGAAGGCACTCGACAAGTACGGTGCGCCGATCTACGTCCGCAAGGAGATCGTGCACAACCGCCACGTCGTCGACACGCTCGCCGACCGCGGCGTGGTGTTCGTCGACGAGACCGACGAGGTGCCCGAGGGCGCTGTGCTCGTGTTCTCGGCGCACGGTGTGTCGCCCGCGGTCCACGAATCGGCCGCTTCCCGGCAGCTGCGCACCATCGACGCGACCTGCCCGCTGGTGACGAAGGTCCACCAGGAGGCCAAGCGCTTCGCCCGCGACGACTTCGACATCCTGCTCATCGGTCACGAGGGCCACGAGGAGGTCGAGGGCACCGCTGGTGAGGCCCCCGATCACGTGCAGCTCGTCGACGGCCCCGACGCCGTCGATTCGGTGACCGTGCGCGATCCGTCGAAGGTCATCTGGCTGTCCCAGACCACCCTCAGCGTCGACGAGACGATGCAGACCGTGCAGCGCCTGCGCCAGAAGTTCCCGCAGCTGCAGGATCCGCCGAGCGACGACATCTGCTACGCCACCCAGAACCGGCAGGTCGCGGTGAAGGCGATGGCACCCGAGTGCGATCTGGTGATCGTCGTGGGGTCGCGGAACTCGTCGAACTCCGTGCGGCTCGTCGAGGTCGCTCTCGGTGCGGGTGCCCGGGCCGCGCATCTGGTCGACTACGCCAAGGAGATCGATCCGGACTGGCTCGAGGGTGTCGAGACCGTCGGCATCACCTCCGGCGCGTCGGTCCCCGAGATCCTCGTGCAGGGCGTCGTGCAGTTCCTCGACGAGCGCGGTTTCCACGACGTGCAGTCGGTGACGACCGCCAACGAGACCCTGGTGTTCGCCCTGCCGCGCGAACTGCGCGCGTCGCGTCGCTGAACCTGTAGTCCGTAGAGCGAAGACGACCGGTCACCGCCGTGAATGGCAGGTGACCGGTCGTCTTCGTCGTGTGGGTCAGTCCTCGTAGCGGTCGCGGTACCGCACGCGCGGTGGCTCGTAGCCCTGCGTGGGTGCGGGGGAGGGCGCCGGTCGACCGGTGTCCGAGTCGGATGCCGGACGGCGCCGCGGCTCGCGGACCTCCGGCTGCACCGGCTCGGCAGGTCGGGGAGTGCGGGCACGCCGGGGAGCGGGCTGCTCGGCGGCCGGGGCCTCGGGACGGACGCGGCGACGGGGGCGGGTGTCGGCGACCTCCCGGACCGACGCCTTCGCGGCCGGCGTCCCGCGGCCCGAAGCGGTGCGAGGTGCATCCGCCGGGGTGGCCGTCGCCGGTCGCCCCCGGCCCGCACGCCTGGTCGGACGATCGTTCGCAGCGCGGGTCGGCCGGTCGCCTGCGGCGCGAGCCGGGCGGTCCTTCGCAGCGGCCTTCGCTGCCCGCGGCTTCGCCCGCTCTCGCGGCGCACGGGCCCGTACCCCCGTGTTCTGTCGGGTCACGAAGATCCGGAAACCGCCGATGGCCAGTGCCAGGAGCGTCGCCACCAGCATCGCCGGGAAGCGGTTCACCAGCGGATAGGCGACGTTGAGCGCGAGATCCTTCAATCCGCCGGTGCTGTCGGAGGAAACGATCTCCTGACCGATCGGCACCGCGAGGAGCAGCAGCAGAGGCGGCTGGGCCATGGCCGTGAACAGTCCGCGATAGCGCACCGCCACCACGGCCGCGACGCAGCCGAGCACGTAGAAGACAGTGAACGCAGAGGTCAGTTCGTTCCCGCGTGCGCTGTCGAGCAGCACCCCGAGAAGCGTCGTTCCGGCTGCGATCGCCACGGCACCCCACCAGGGCACACCGGGCACCGTAGGCACCAACGACCGCATGTCGAGCGGCACCGCCGAACGTGCACGTTGGGTTGCAGACACAACGTAGACATTAGCGTGGCGATGTCAGCTCGCTTCGTCGACAGGACCGTCCGCTACTGCTCTTTCTGCCAGAGTGCTGCGCCGCGGCCAGGCGTCGACACGCTGCACCTCGGGCACCTCACCGTCGAATATTTCCAGGTCGTGGAGCTTGCGGGCAGTCACGCCCACGCGGGTGTCCATCGACGAGACCGTCATGTTGAACGAATCGACGGCCTTGCCGAGCTGGTTGCCGAGCCGATCGAGGTGGGAACCGACCACACCGAGCCGTTGGTACAGCTCACGGCCCAATCGGTGGATGGTCGCGGCGTCGCGGGAGAGCGCCTCCTGCCGCCAGGTGTGCGCGATCGTGCGCAGCAGCGCGACGAGCGTGGTCGGTGTGGCGAGGATGACGTTCCGGGCGAAGGCGTGCTCGAGCAGATCGGGATCGGCGCCGAGCGCGGCATCGAGGAACGGATCACCGGGGACGAACAGCACGACGAACTCGGGCGTCGGATCGAACGACTCCCAGTAGGCCTTGGCCGACAGCTGGTCGATGTGAGTGCGCAGTTGCCGTGCGTGGCGCGTGAGGTGCCGGTCGCGCTCGTCGGGCTCCTCGGCCTCGGCGGCATCCAGATAGGCGGCGAAGGGCACCTTCGCGTCGACGACGATCTGTTTGCCGCCGGCGAGGTAGACGAGCAGGTCGGGGCGTACCCCGTCCTTGCTCACCTGGGTGTCGAAGTCGCAGTGCCGGACCATCCCGGCGAGCTCGACGACACGTTCGAGCTGGATCTCGCCCCATCGTCCGCGGATCTGCGGCGCACGCAGCGCGGTGACCAACTGCTGGGTGCGAGTGGACAGCAGCTGCGACGCGCGGTGCATGCCCTCGACCTGCTCGCTCAGCCCGGCGTAGGCGTGCACGCGGTTGCGTTCGACGTGCTCGACCTGCCGAGCCAGCGCTCCCACGGCCTCGTTCAACGGGCCGACGAGTCGCGACACCTGGTCGCCGATGGCGCCGGACTGCCGGCGGGCGGCGTCCTCGCTCACCGCGGCCAGCGACTGACGCAGCTGCTCCTCGTTGTCGCGCAGGGCTGCCAGCTGCGCCTCGGCACGGGCTGCGCGTTCGCCGTCGCGGGAGGCCCGCAGCAGCCAGCCGAGCACCACTCCGAGACCGAGCGCGACGAGCAGGCCGAGTGCCGTGAGTGCTGTCATGTGGCGGATGATGCCTCATCGATGCGACATCCACCCGACATCCGGGGATGTCGGTCCTCTCCTCTACCGTCTGTCCCATGCGGATCCTGCACACCTCCGACTGGCACATCGGCCGCACCTTCCACGGTGTCGACCTGCTCGCCGACCAGGCGCGTGCGCTGCGGGCCATCGCCGATCTGGTGGCCGAACGCGGGATCGACGTGGTGGTCGTGCCGGGCGACGTGTACGACCGGTCGATCCCGAGTTCCGATGCGGTGGCCGTGTGCAATGCCGGCCTCGAGGCCATCCGTGAGGCAGGGGCGGTCATCGTCGCCACCTCCGGCAACCACGACTCGCCGGTCCGTCTCGGTGCCGGTGCTGCCTTCGCCGCGCACGGTGGTCTGCACCTGATCACCCGCGTGTCGCAGATCGACAGCCCCGTCGTCCTGCACGACGCGCACGGCCCGGTCTGCTTCTACGGCATCCCGTATCTCGAACCCGAGATCACCCGCGCCGAGCTCGGCGTGCCCGAGGCCCGTTCGCACCAGCAGATCCTCGACGCGGCGATGGAGCGCGTGCGCGCCGGTGTTGCGGGTCGCGAGGGCCGCACCGTCGTCCTGGCCCACGCCTTCGTCGTCGGTGGCGAGCCCAGCGACTCCGAGCGGTCCATCTCCGTCGGCGGGGTCGAGACGGTGGCCGCGTCGTCGTTCGACGGTGCCGACTACGTCGCACTGGGGCACCTGCACTCCCCGCAGACGGTGAGCGAGACGGTCCGGTATTCGGGATCGCCGTTGCCGTACTCCTTCGGTGAGCGCTCGCACCGCAAGGCGGTGTTCGTCGTCGATCTCGACGCCTCGGGTGCGGCGTCCGTCGAGCGCGTCGATCTTCCGGTGATCCGCGAATTGACCCGTCTCGAAGGCGAACTCGACGATCTGCTCGCCGACCCGGCGCATGCCGCCGTCGAGGAGCACTACGTCTCCGCGGTGCTGACCGACGCGATCCGCCCGCTCGACGCCATGCGTCGCCTGCAGGAGCGGTTCCCGTACGCCGTGCACGTCGAATGGCAGCGACCGGCCGGGTCCACGGAGGGCAGTTATCGCGACAAGGTGCGCGGGCGCAGCGATCGCGACGTCGCCGCGTCGTTCCTCACCGACGTGCGTTCCGAGCCGTCCGAGCGCGAGCGCGGCTGGATCGACGAAGCGCTGAGGGAGGTCGACCGCCGTCGAGGTATCGGCGACGAGACCGACACGCAGTGGCGGACGGACGTGCCGGCATGAGACTGCACCACCTCGAGATCACGGCCTTCGGTCCGTTCGCCGAGACCGTCGAGATCGACTTCGACGAACTCGGCGCCGACGGGCTGTTCCTGCTGCACGGCCAGACGGGCGCGGGCAAGACGTCGATCCTCGACGCGGTCGCGTTCGCGCTCTACGGCACCGTCCCCGGTGCGCGCTCCGAGGGGCGCCGGTTGCTGTCCGACCACGCGCGGGTGGGTGCGGTGCCGACGGTCCGGCTCGAGGCCACCATCGCCGGTCGCCGCCTGTCCATCGAACGCAGCCCCGAGTTCGAACGCCCGAAGAAGCGCGGCACCGGCACGATCAAACAGAATGCCAAGGCGAATCTCACCTGGCTCGACGGGTCGGGGGAGAACCTGTCGCGCGCCCAGGAGATCGGCGACGTCGTCAAGTCGCTGCTCGGGATGAGCGCCGAACAGTTCTTCCAGGTGGTGCTCCTTCCCCAGGGCGACTTCGCCCGGTTCCTGCGCGCGAACAGCGAAGAGCGCGGCAGGCTGCTCGAGCGTCTGTTCGACACCACCCGTTTCGGCGACGTCGAGCAGTGGTTCCGCGACCGCCGCGGTGCCGGAACGAAACTGCTTGCCGAGCAACAGAAGAAGGTCGAAGTACTCGCGGCGAAGGTGGCTGCGTCCGCCGGGATAGAGGCGGGCGCCGATGCCGATCCGGTGGAGTGGGCAGGCCGCCTGCTCGCCGAGGCCGCCGAGAACCGCGACGACGCCGCCGCGGCCCTGTCGCGCGTCCGCGCCGTCGACGAAGCCAACCGTCGCAGGCTCGACGAGACCGTCGCTCTCGCCGACCGGCTCCGCCGCCGCCGCGACGCCCTGAACGTCCTCGCCGACCTCGAGCAGACGCAGGCGCAGCGCGTCGCCGTGACGGCCGAACGCGACGCTGCGCATCGCGCGGTGAGCGTCGCCGTCGTCGATCGGGAAGCCGCCCGCCTCGCGCGCGAGGCCGAGGTCGCCGCAGCCCGCGCCGAGACGGCCGCCGCGCCGCTCCGCAACGACGACGAAGGACGCGAACTCCTCGACGCCATCGGGCCGACGCCGTCCGCCGCCGATCGCGGCATCATCCGTCCTCGATGCGAGGAATGGTCCTCGGAGGCAGCGCGTCTCGACGTGCTGCTCGATCGCCGACGTCGTCTCACCGAACTCGAGGGCGAACGCGAGAAGGTCGCCGGGCGCCGCCGTGCCCTCACCGACGAGCGTCAGCAGGTGGTCGACGAACGCGCCGCGTTGCCCGAGCGGTCGACCGCCGCGGCCGATGCGGTCGCCGAGGCCGAACGCGCAGCGGCGACGCTCCCGGGCCTGTCCACCGCGCGCGACCGCGCCGCCGATGCGCTCGACGCCGCCACCGAACTCGCTTCGCGCCGAACCGAACTCGAACGGCTCGAAACCCGGGTGCTGCAACTGCACTCCGAATTCAACGACGCGCGCGACGCGCACCTCGACGTCCGGCAGCGTCGGATCGACGGAATGGCCGCCGAACTCGCGGCGCGTCTCACCGACGGCGAACCGTGTGTGGTCTGCGGTTCCACCGAGCATCCCGAGCCGGCGCGCCCGGCTCCCGACACCGCGACGAAGGCCGACGAAGAACGCGCCCACGCCGCCGAGCAACGCGCCGCCACCACGCTGAGCGAAGCACGCGAGGCCGTCACCGAACTCTCCGGAATCGTCGCCGTCCTCCGGCAGCGTTGCGGCGACGCCGAACTCGCCGAGCTCACCACCGCCCACGCCGAGGCGGTCCGCGCCCACGACGAGGCCGCCACCGTCGCCGGTCGGCTCGACCATCTGCGCGCGGCGGTCGAGGATCTGCGCAAGCTCGACACGGTGCTGGCCGAACAGGAGAAGCGGCTCGACGCCGAACTGTCCGAGCTCGCCCGCGAGGACGCGGTCCGCGCGGCCGAGATCACGGAGATCCGCGAACGCATCGTCGAAGCCGTCGGCGACCTCGACCTGCTCGCCCCGCGACGGAAGACGGTCGCGGCACTGTCCGCCGCGGCCACCGCGCTGCTCGACGCCCGCACCGCCGCACTCCAGGCCCGCACGGCCGCCGACGAACGCGCCGCCGACGCCCGCACCGCAGCCGCCGAGGCGGGCTTCACCGACCTCGACAGCGCCCGCGCGGCCGTCCGGACGCCCGAGCGACTCGCCGAGATCGACCGCGTCCTGCGCGCCGCCGACGACGAACGTGCGGTGGCCACCTCCACGCTGAACGACCCGGCGATCGCGGCCCTCACCGGCGACGAGGTCGCCGACGTGACGGCCGCGCGTGCGGTGGTGGACGATGGCGCCGCCGCGGTCGAGGCGGCCCTGAGCGTGGCTACCGAGGCCGAGCGCCGGCACCTCGACATCGAGAACTACACCCGCCGGCTCGAGCGTGCCTGCGCCGAACTGGCCCCGCTGCTCGACGAACACGCCGAACTCTCCGCGCTCGCCGACGTCGTCGCCGGGATGGGATCGAACGCCAAGAAGATGTCGCTGCGCTCGTACGTGCTCGCGGCGCGACTCGAGGAGGTCGCCGACGCCGCCTCCGAACGCCTGCGCAGAATGTCCGGTGGTCGCTACGAGTTCGTGCACTCCGACGCGGCCGAGAGCCGGGGTCGTCGCGGCGGTCTCGGCCTCGACATCCACGACGAGTACACCGGCGCCGTGCGTTCGACGAAGACGCTGTCGGGTGGCGAGTCCTTCCAGGCGTCCCTCGCCCTTGCCCTCGGCCTCGCCGACGTCGTCGCCGCCGAGGCCGGCGGGCTCGTGCTCGACACGATGTTCATCGACGAAGGCTTCGGCTCACTCGACGCCGACTCCCTCGAAGCCGTCATGGGAGTGCTCGACGAACTACGCGCGGGAGGCCGCGTGGTGGGCGTGGTCAGCCACGTCGACGAGATGCGGCAGCGGATCCCGAGCAGGCTGCACGTCATCCGTGGCCGCTCGGGATCCACCGTTCGCGTCGCGAGCTGACCGCCCCTCAGTCCTCGGAGGCGGCCGGTGCCGGAGAGGCCGGCTTCGGATCGGGCACCGAGGTGTCGCCCGGAGCCGGGAGGGCCTTCGTCTCGTCGTCGTCGCCGTCACTGGCGCGTTCGTCGATCTGTTCGCCGATGTAGCGGATGACCACCGCGGCTACCGCCGCGACCGGCACCGCCAGGAACGCACCGACGATCCCGAACAGTGACGATCCCGCGGTCACCGCGAGCAGCACCACGGCCGCGTGCAGGTTCATCGACCGCGACTGCAGCACCGGCTGCAGCACGTTCCCTTCGATCTGCTGCACCGCGATGATGAGGACCAGCACGATGATCGCGGTCGTGAAACCGTTGGCGACGAGTGCGACCAGCACCGCCAGCGCACCGGCGACGAACGCACCGACGATGGGAATGAATCCGCCGATGAAGGTGAGGATCGCCAGCACGGGTGCGAGCGGGACGCCGAGGATCACCAGGCCGATACCGATGAACAGGGCGTCGATGAAGCTCACCAGGGCCTGCGTGCGGATGAATCCGCCCAGCGTGTCCCACATGCGGCCGAGTACCGCTTCGAGGTGACGTCCGGCGCGGCCGCCGCTCACGCGGTGCAGCCACGGCACGAAGCGCGGGCCGTCCTTGATGAAGAAGAACGTCAGCACGAGGACGAGAGCGAGCGTGACGAGCAGCGAGCCGGCCGTGCTCACACCGGAGAAGACACCGCCCGCGATGGTGGCGGCACTGCCCTGCACCCGCTCGACCACCGCGTGGACGGCGTTGTCGAGTTGCTCGTCGCGCAGGTTGATCGGGGGCCCCTTCACCCATTCCTGCACGGTGTTGATGCCTTCGGTGGCCTTGTTGGCCAGGTCGGGCATCTGGGAGACCACCGACGGGACGATGCCGGCGATGATGCCGCCGACGATCGCGAAGAACATCACGAGGGTCAGGCCGGCCGCAGCAGCCGGAGGAACACCGCGTTTGGTCATGAAGCGGGTGGGCGGCCACAGGATCGTGGAGACGACGATCGCCAGGGCGACCGGCAGCACGATCACCCACATCTTCTCGATGATCCAGCCGATCACCACCGCACCGGCGGCGATGACGACCAGGCAGGCCGACCACTTGGCGAGCCAGATTCCGCCCGTGCCCAGCAGGCTCCCGCGGTCGGGTTTCGCCGACAGCTTCTCACTGCTGTTATCGCTGGGCGCGGTCTTCGATTCGGTCAACGACGGTCCTTCCGACATGTATCGAGCTCGATACCGATCGACAGTCGCCAATCTACGGTCACCGAGCGCCGCGCGTGGTCCGGACGACACGCCGGAAACGGCGCTGAAGGGTCCCCGGCCGTGGCATTCTCGAAACGTGACGAACCGAACGAGCACGACCCGACGCCTGCGTGTACCTGCGGCGGCTGTGGCGATCGCTGCCGCCTTCGCGCTCACCGCGTGCAGCTCCGACGACAGTTCCAGCAATGAGGACGTCCGGTCGTCGGCGGATGTCGCCGTCACGAGCGTCCAGGAGCAGGCCGAGGGAGCCATCTCGTCGGTGCAGAGCATCGCGTCCAGCGCGGCCGAGCGGGCCGGCGACATCTTCGACGAGGCGAAGCTCGACGTCTTCGTCGCGGCGTTCCGCACCGGCTATCCGCAGCTGTCGGCCGACCGGGAGACGCAGGACATCGAGTCCATCGTCACCGAGACCTGTCCGCTCATCGACGAGGGTGCGTCCGACCAGGAAGTGAACGCGAAGGTCCAGGAGGTCGCGACCAACGGATCGACCGTGCCCGACGAGGACCAGGCCGCGCGCATCGCGCAACTGGTGCGGGTGGCGTGCGGGTGAAATGAGCGGCAGGCGGCCGCGTAGAATATCGATCCCGTGAGCCTTACCCTCGGAATCGTCGGTCTTCCCAACGTCGGCAAGTCGACGCTGTTCAATGCGCTGACCAAGAACGATGTGCTGGCAGCGAACTATCCGTTCGCCACCATCGAGCCGAATGTCGGCGTCGTCGAACTGCCTGATCCGCGGCTGAACCGGCTCGCCGAGATCTTCGGTTCCGAGCGCATCCTTCCGGCCACGGTGTCGTTCGTCGACATCGCCGGCATCGTCAAGGGCGCTTCCGCCGGTGAGGGCATGGGCAACAAGTTCCTCGCCAACATCCGCGAGGCCGACGCCATCTGCCAGGTCGTTCGCGTGTTCGACGATCCCGACGTGGTCCACGTCGAGGGCAAGGTCGACCCGATGGCCGACATCGAGGTCATCGCGACCGAGCTGATCCTCGCCGACCTGGAGACGATCGAGCGGGCGCTGCCGCGGCTCGAGAAGGAGTCCCGGAAGAACAAGGAACTCGTCGCCCAGCTGGAGGAGACGAAGAAGGCGCAGGCGATCCTCGAGGACGGCCGCACCATCTTCTCCGCCCAAGCCGAGGTGAAGGGCGAGCTGCTGCGCGACCTGCACCTGCTCACCGCCAAGCCGTTCCTGTACGTCTTCAACGCCGACGAAGCCGTCCTCACCAATGAGGAGCGCAAGGAGGAGCTGCGCAAGGCCGTCGCACCGGCCGACGCCGTCTTCCTCGACGCCAAGGTCGAGTCCGAGCTCCTCGAGCTCGACGAGGACGAAGCGATGGAGCTGCTCGAATCGATCGGCCAGACCGAGGCCGGTCTGAAGCAGCTCGCGCGGGCCGGTTTCCACACCCTCGGTCTGCAGACCTACCTGACGGCGGGCCCGAAGGAATCGCGCGCCTGGACCATCCGCAAGGGCGACACCGCCCCCAAGGCGGCCGGCGTGATCCACACCGACTTCGAGCGCGGCTTCATCAAGGCCGAGATCGTCTCGTTCGCCGACCTCGACGCGGCCGGCTCGATGGCCGAGGCGAAGGCCAAGGGCAAGGTCCGCATGGAGGGCAAGGACTACGTCATGGCCGACGGCGACGTGGTGGAGTTCCGCTTCAACGTCTAGAGTCCCTGGTCAACAGGGGTTTTGTCGCTCTCCGTCCGCAGTGCGTCCGCAGTAGCTTCCGCGAAGAGTCCGTCCGCAGCCTTGCGGGTCCGGTCGGAAGCATCCGGCCATAGGTGCGAGTACGTCGTGAGCGTGACTGCAGCGGAGTGGTGCCCGAGGGCACGTTGCACGGTCACCACGTCGCATCCTGCAGCGATCAACCCTGACGCGTAGAAGTGCCGTAGATCGTGCAGGCGTAGATCTCCGACGCCTGCACTTTCTCGTGTCTTGCGCCAGCGGTAACCGACACTGTTTTGATGCCACGGATGCTTACCCCTGCCGGGGAACATCCACCGCTGAGGGTCGGTGCCGGCGCGCCAGTGTGCGATATGCACCGACAGAAGATCGAGCAATCCTTGCGGGGCCGGAATGGTCCGCTCGGACCCGTACTTCGGTCCCCGGATCTCGACCTCGTTCCCGTTCGCTTTCTGTACCTGCCGGCGAACCTGGATCTCCCGTCGCAGGAAGTCGATGTCCCCGACTTGGAGCGCTGCAGCTTCCCCGAGGCGTAGACCAGCGAACGCGCACAGTCCCACGAATGCCCGGAAGTCGTCCTCAGCTTCCCTCAACAGATCACCGACCTGGCTGGGTGTCGGTATGACCATCGCGGCCTCGGTGCGACGAACGCGGGGGAGTGCCACAGTCTGTGACGGGTCGTGAGCGAGCATCCGGTCACGCACTGCAGCTCGCAGGACAGAGCGCACGTTGTTGAACCGGGTCTTGATCGTCGACGGCTGCAGGTCCGCATCAACCATCGACCGGACCCACTTCTCGACATGCGACGGACGCAGGTCGACGAGTGCCACGTCTGAGAAGGTGACCCCGTTCGCTGCGAGGTTCATTGCTCGCTCGGTCCCAGGCACCCACACCTGCCGGGTCGACCACTCGCGGTAGAACGATGCGAAGGTGACTTTGCCCTTCGCCGGGTCGATGTAGGTGCCCGTGACCTGAGCTGCGGTCACCTCGTCGAGCCACTGTTGTGCGTCGACTTTGCGGGTGAATGATCGTGCGTGTTCTTTGCTGGCTTCGTCTACGTAGCGGGCGCGCCAGCGTTTCCCCTTACCGTTGTTCGCCGAAGGTGTGCCGTCCGCTTTGCGCCAGCGGTCCTCGACGCCGGCGCGACGATTACGCCTCGGCCTCGTCATCGCTCTGATCCGCTTCTAGCGCAGCACGATTGATCGCGTCGGCCATCGACTGTCGTTGCACTTCGTAGTAGGCAACAGTCTTAGCTGCATCCTCGAGGCGTTCTTGTGCCGATCGAGCCTGCTTCTCAAGCAGTTCCATGTGTTCACGCATGGCCTGCTGGGTTACTGATTCGGTTTCGGGGCCAGGACCGTAGAAGACGCTCAACACGGGCACGCTGAATATCGACGCGATGGCGACGGCTTCTGATACGCGGAGGGGTCTCGTACCCCGTTCGATCTTTGCGACTGTGGTCTGGTGCATGTCGAAGCCGTGAAGGTTTAGTTCTTCCGCTAAGTACTCCTGAGACCAGTTGCGAGCCTTTCGCCATTCACGGACCCTCTGGCCGAACATTTTCTCCCACCACTCGTAGGGCTGTCGGCGCTCTTCCATGGATCGTGAATCGAGCGTGTCCGCTGCATCTGCTTCAACCTTCCGCATCTGTTGCCACAGCTCAGCGAGTTCTTTGTGTCGCATGCGGTCCTCTGACGAAGGCCCGTTTCGACCCTGCTGCGATTCAGTCATGCGTGGATTCTAAGCGCGGAGGGCATTGAATCCAAGCGAAACGGCTAGACGTAGCGCGGTGCTGTTGGTATGGTCGCTTTCAGCTTGAAAACCAAGCTTCAAACGCTTAGGAGGAATCGTGACTCGTTCGCAGGGTGACGTGGCCGCTCAGGTCGAAGAGTTCTGGAAAGCGAAGCAGGTGTCTGAGTACACCGGCATCCCCGAGGGCACGTTGCGCTACTGGGTCCACATCGGTCGAGGACCGAAGAGCTTCACCCTCGGTCCGCGCAGGCGGGTCTGGCGAAAGAGTGTGGTCCTTGCATGGATCGCTGAGCAGGAAAGCGTTGCCTGAAAACCAACTCGCCCCCGGCGCCGGGCAGGGCACCGAGGGCATGGACCGAATCACTAGAAGGAGACCGATCCCAATGACCAATTCTACCGTGACCGCAACCGAGGTCCGCAATGCCGCAAAGACGAACAACTGGGACGGCATCACCGTCACCGACCTTCTCGTCCTCATCGCTACCGGTGAACTCCACGCCGAAGAGCTTTCCGCGCTTATTGAGGCAGCGGCATGACAACGATCCTCGTCATTGCCGTGCTGCTCGGTGTCATCGCAATCCTGTTCGGCGCGTACCGAAACCCCGCGAAGCGATGCACACGCGACTTGTTCGCAGAAGACGTCGAAGCAGCTCTCCGGAGAAGGCCGAAGCATCACCTCACCTGAGATCAATGCGCGCCTACGAACCCGCACCGTTCCCAGTTGACGCAGCGGGCCGGGAGTCCCGAAACTCCCGGCCCGTATCCCAGAAAGGGCACACCATGCCCAATGAGCATATCGAGCAGGCCGACAACCTTCTCGACCTCGTTCTCGGACTCGACCCTGGACTCACCAGAGAGCTGCCCCCGGTGGCAGTAATCCTCGAATACGTCATCCCGCACATCCTTCGCGTCCGGGACGACGGAAATGGCAACCTCCGGCAGCTCCCGATCATCGGCACGTCCGACTGGCACCGCGCCAGCGACGGCATCAAATGGGCCACAGTCGCACTCGCAGCCCTACAAGGACTCTGGGCTGCCGAACGAGGCCCCGAAGAACGCATTGCATACATCGAAGGGGCAGACCGAGTGGACCTCGGCTTGGACTGGGCGACATACGCCTACCAAGAGGGCTACGACAAGGGTCGACGCGATCAGAAAGCCATCGACCGCCGCGCAATCCGACGAAATCCGGGAGCGGCCGCGTGAGTTGTCCCGAACCTGCTGAAGCAGTGGTCCTTGGTCCTGGAGACCCTATGTCCAGGACCAAGGACCAGTACCTACAAAACCTACTCGGGCAGGAAGAATTTGCGAGACTGCGACTTCTCGGAGCAGACCCGGAGGTCACGTCAGAGCCGGAACAGGATCTGAAAATCGATTACGGCAACTACTGCGACGTCGATGCCATTCTCTCCGGAGGGCTACCCCCAGCGCCGACCCCAAAGTACGGCCGGCGCGTCGATGGTGTGGCGCTGCTATACGAACAGCAAGTCAACATGCTCTTCGGGGATCCTGAAGGCGGCAAGACGTGGGTTGCTCTCGCAGCGACCGCCGACGCACTCATCAACGGTGAACGTGGCCTGATCCTCGACATGGACCACAACGGGGTAGGAGCCACGCTTGCACGACTGCTTGCACTCGGAGTTCCTGCTGACACGCTCAGGGACCGCAGTCGATTTCTATACGTCGAGCCTGAGGACAAGTTGCACGTTCTCACGATCGTGATGGACATGGCGACATGGCAACCCCACATCGTCGTGGTCGACTCCCTCGGAGAACTCATTCCGCTCTTCGGCTCCAGCAGCAACAGCGCAGACGACTTCACACTGGTCCACTCCAGAGTCCTTAAGCCGTTCGCTAAGTCAGGTGCATGTGTCGTCCTCATCGACCACCTCAGCAAAGGAGCCGACTCCAGAGCGTTCGGTCCGGGCGGCACCGCAGCGAAACGTCGCGCCATCGGTGGGGTCTCAATCCGGGTGCGTGTGAAGGACGCATTCACGCCGGGGCAGGGCGGCTCCGCGTACCTCACCGTCAACAAGGACCGGCACGGTGGCCTACGGAAGCACTGTCCTACCGGAGACCGTGAACCCCTTGCAGGCATCTTCAAGCTCTCGGAATACGAAGGCGGACTCCTCGAAGCGGAGATCAGCGCGCCGAAGGACGGAGAGTCGGCACCAAAGAGCTTCAGCATCAGTGGAAGCGACTCGGAACGGGCCGAGGCCGATGCTGCCGCACTCAACGACCTAGACCCCGCTCCCAAATCCAAGCGGGACGTCCAGGACCGCATGGGCTGGGGAAGCGACCGCGCGAACGAAGCCCTACGCACCTGGCGCAACTCACGAAAGGAAGACCAATGAGACGTCTACCAATACGAGCAGAGTTCCGCATCTACGGCCACCCCACCGAGAAGCGCGTCATGCTCCGCCTCGGAGACGACGACTGGAGCCTCAGCACCAAAGAGGCAATCCACCTCGCCAACCGCCTCGTCGACACCAGCGAACGACTCACACGGGAGAACCCATGCCCCACATCCTCAGCCCCTGCCGTGACTGCGGAGAACCCACACACGGAACCTACTGCGACCACTGCAGACCCCAGTACATCAACCGACAACGCCCCAACAAGCCCCAACCCCAACGCATCGGCTACGACTACACCTGGCGCAAGCTCTCCCAACGAGCACGCTCACGACAGAACTGGTGCAGCGACTGCGGAAGCACAGAAGACCTCACCGCAGACCACAGCCCCGAAGCATGGGCACGCAAACAACGAGGACTACCCATCCGCCTCAGAGACATCGACGTCGTCTGCCGGCGCTGCAACACCGACCGAGGAGCAGCACGAGGACCCTCACTCGGCCCCGGTCACGCCGACCCAGGGGGGATGCCCCAGGCCGACGCCACCGCCAGCCGCCTCGGTGAGTCAAAGTCCCAGTCACACTGCCCCTAGGGGCGCTGCATGACTACTGCAGGGAACTTGCTGAGCGGTCTACTTGGTGGACTGAACGTTGAGCATCAGCCAGGCGCCGGGAGCGTATGCCAGCATGCGTCCGTCAGCCTTCCTGATCTCCAGTACGCCGCCGTCGATGACTTGTACTTGGTCCTTACCGCTGAACTTCCAGTCCTCGTTCGGAAACCGGGTCTCATCGAACCTCACTGTGAACTCCATGGCCGGATCTTGTCATATTTGGAGGGCCGATGAGGGCTGGTCCAAAACGAGCAATTACGGCTGAACCTCTCGACTTCTCGGAGCTAGGTCGTCCGGGCTGGACGAGACTGCAGCGGTTCGCTCTCGAATACGTGAAGGTCCCGAAGGGGCACGGTGCCCGTAAGCCCTTCAAGCTGCGGAAATGGCAGCTCGACATCGTCAAAGAGCTGTACCCGTCCCGTGGTCCTCGCCCTCGTCAGGGCTTGGTGTCGATGCCTCGCGGTAACGGCAAATCCGGTCTGGCTGCGGTGATCGCCCTCTATGCGTTGTTCGCTGACGAGGAGGAAGGTGCACAGGTCCTCGTCGTGGCATCGGATGAACGGCAGGCCCGCATCATCTTCAATGCCTGCCGCCGCATGATCGAGCTGGACGAACGGCTCGCTGAGCAGGTGCAGATATTCCAGGACCGCATCTATGTGCCACACACGGACTCGGAGCTGCGACCACTGCCGGCAGAACCGGGTGCGCTGCAGGGCTGGGACCCGTCCCTTGTGGTGGTCGATGAACTGCATGTGGTCACGGAAGCGGTGTACGACGCGATGCTGCTCGCTGCTGGTAAGCGTGAGCGGTCGATGCTGCTGGCGATTTCGACGCCGGGTGAGTCCACGGATTCGGTGATGTGGCGGCTGGTGGAGCACGGGCGCGCCAACCCGAATGATGCTTCGTTCAAGCTGGTCGAGTACGCAGCCCCAGAAGGGTGTGCCCTCGACGACGAAGAAGCATGGAAGATCGCGAATCCTGCTCTCGGGGATTTCCTTGCGGTGGACGCGGTCCGGGCGCAGCTCCGCACTACCCGTGAGCCTGCCTTCCGCCGCTACCGGCTGGGACAGTGGGTCGGGCAGGTAGACCGGTGGCTGCCGTGGGGTGCGTGGGAAGACCTCGCCAATCCGAGTCGTGTGGTCGCGGACCGGGAACCGGTGGTCCTCGGCTTCGATGGTTCGGCTTCGGGTGACTCGACCGCGCTGGTGGGATGCACGGTCGGGCCTGATCCTCACGTGTTCGTGGCGGGGGTGTGGCAGAACCCCGGAGATGTCCGCTGGCGTGTACCTCGTAGCGATGTCGACGACGCGGTAGCTGCGGCGTTCGACCGGTACGACGTTCTCGAACTGGCCGCTGATCCGTGGGGGTGGCGGTCGGAGATCGAAGCGTGGGCGAAGCGGTACGGGGAACGTCGGGTCCTGCAGTGGAACACGGCAGCGGCGAATCGTATGGCGCCGGCAACGGACCGTTTCTATGCCGCAGTGACTCAGTCCGAACTGTCACATGACGGAAATGCGGTGCTGGCAACGCACCTCGGGAACGCGGTCGCGAAGTCCACCGCTCTCGGGGATCTCATCCACAAGGACAAGCGGGGCAGTCCCCGCAAGATCGACGCCGCTGTAGCGGCAATCGTGGCGCTCGACCGAGCGGCATTCCATTCCAACAAGTCGGCACGACGCCGAGTCAGGAGCTTCAAATGAGCGACACCCTGCAACTACTGCTTCAGGAACTGGACTCGAAGCAGGCACAGATCGCATTGCATGAGCAGTACTACACCGGAAACCAGCCCTTGTCGTATCTCTCTCCTGAGGCGAAAGTCGCGCTGGGTACTAGGTTCGGTCGACTGTCGTCGAATCTTCCGCGTCTGGCCGTTACATCGCTCGCTGAGCGGCTCCGTGTCGTCGGCTTCACGGTCGGGGGTACTCCGGCCCCGGAACTGTGGCAAACGTGGCTTAGAAGCGACATGGACCAGTTGGGCGGTGTCGCGCATCGGGAAGCGTTGGCGCTGGGTCGTTCATACGCGATTGTGTGGGCAGACCGAACCGGCAAGGCCCGCATCACCGTCGAGTCTGCACGGCAGGTCACAGCTCTCACCGACCCCGGATCTCGCCAGATCGTCGCAGCGGTGAAGCGGTGGGAGTCGGTCACCCCGGCAGGACTGCCGGACAAGGCGTATGCGGTCCTGTACCTGCCGGACCGCATCGAACGGTACGTTTCCGAGTCCACCGCTGCAGCCGCCTACAAGCTGCAGGACACCATCGACAACCCCCTCGGTGTGGTCCCGGTGGTGCAGCTCCGCAACACGGACCGGCTGCTCGACGACGGCACATCGGAAATGGCGGATCTCATCCCGCTAGTCGACGCACTGAACAAGACACTCGCGGACATGCTGGTGGGTTCGGAGTACTACGCCCGACCTCGCCGCTGGGCCACGGGCATCGAACTGGTCGAGGACGAGCACGGCCACGTGGAGAATCCGTTCCCCGAGGGGGACCGGATGCTGATTTCTGAGGCACCGGAATCGAAGTTCGGACAGCTCGCCGGCGCGGACCTCGCATCCTATGAGGCAGCGGTCCGGGTCCTCACCTCGCAGATCATGGCTGTGTCTGCGCTACCGGCTCACTACATCGGTTCTCTCACCGCACAGCCCGCATCTGCGGATGCTCTCCGTGCCTCGGAAGCATCCCTCACGGCTCGCGCTGAGGCACGCCAGCACGTGTTCGGTAGGGCATGGGAGCAGGCAGGACGTATCGCCCTCGCAGTGGACACACAGCGGCATCCCGACGAGTTCGATGTGCGAGTGCAGTGGGCGGACCCGTCGACCCGTTCGCTGGCGCAGGAAGCTGATGCGGTGGTGAAGCTCTTCACCGCTGGACTTCTGCCGGCATCGGCTGCCCTCGCTCGCCTCGGATACTCCGATGACGAGATCGCCGCTATCCGATCTGCTCGACGCGCTGAAGCTCTCGACGGGCAGGCCGTGGACCTCGGGAAGCTGATCGCATGACGTACACCGACACGCTCGCAGCACTGGCGGCATCCACCGAAGAATCCGTTGTGGCGCTGTACGAACGGTTTCTGGCAGGGGAGTTGACCGAAGCGGAGTTCGTGGAGCTGGCAACCGCGGCTCTTGCGGTCGCGGAAGCCCGAGGCGCATCACTTGCGGATGTCGCACTCGCTACAACCTTGTCGGTGCAGCGTGGTACCGCCGTCGCCACAGTGGGACTCGCAGCTACAGTCACGCGCTCGCTCGCCCGCCAAGTCATCACCGAGGCACTACTCGACCCTGGTGATGTAGCCGAAGCCCTACGAGTCAATGTCCGGGCCGAAACTCTCGCCGCCGCTCAGGACGCATACGGGGAAGGTATGCGTCAGCAAGGGGTGGAGTCCTGGACGCGGGTCCTCAACTCGGGTGCGTGCCCTCTGTGTCACGACCTCGCTGGGGACGTTCTTCCCGCAACCGCAGAGATGTATCACCACAAGGGATGCGGCTGCACGCAGCGTCCCGTCGAAGACTGAAGGAGCACACCATGAACGACATTGACGAGCAGGAAATCGTGGTCGACAACGCCACCGCTGACGAGACCGTGATCGACGCGAAGCCCGACCAGATCGCTGCCGAACAGGACGCCGGCACCGAGGACACCGACACGACTACTCAGGACACGTTCCCTCGTGCCTACGTCGAAGAGCTGCGACGTGAGAACGCGAACTACCGCACCCGCGCACAGCAAGCTGACCAGCTCGCACAGCGGCTGCACACCGAACTGGTGAGGCAGCTCGGGGCACTGCAGGATCCCAGTGACCTTCCGTTCGACGAGGCGCACCTCGAAGACCCCGAGGCTCTGAGGGCTGCGGTGGATGCTCTGCTCGCCCAGAAGCCACACCTACGGTCTCGCAGGGTGTCCGGGGACATCGGGCAGGGTGCGACTCAATCTGCCGGCAGTGTGGATCTGCTGGGCCTGCTGAGGGGACGAGCATGATCGGGGAAACCATCAAACTGATCTCAGTCAGCGGTGGCGGCTGGGACGACAACGGGGACCCATTGCCCGAAACGGAAGTCATCACCGAGGTGCAGGCTCTCGCGGTGGCACCGGGCGCATCCGAGGAACACAAGGAGCTTGCCCGAAACGGCATCACCATCGAACTGACGGTGTACCTGCCCTCGGGCACGACGGTTACCGAGGACGACATCGTCGAAGTGCGTGGCGTTCGCTATGAAATCGAAGGTCGGCCTGTTGAATGGGTTTCACCGTTCGGTGCTGGACCGGGCGGTTACGAGATTCTGTGCCGACTGGCGCAGGGGTAGGGGAGATATGTCGCTTCAAGATGAAACCCGGGACGCATTGCTCGCTGCTATCAAGCGTGGGGCTGAGCTCGACAAGCTCACCCACCAAAGCCTTGAACGGCTCGCGAACGCCTACGCCCTCGTGACAGGGCAGGCGAAGCCTTCCGCTCCAGCGGCCCCGTCTGAATAACGGCGCTACTAACGGCGTTACGCCCAGGCCCGACATCCGGTACCCCCAGGGGGTATATTGGGTGTCGGGCCTGGTGCCCGTTCTAACGTTGTGGACCTGGCGTCCAGCGTGAAACCGAAACCCTTCACGTAGGAGCCATCATGGTTGAAACGACCGCCAACAACTCGACACTGCTCCGTGAGCAGGTCGCCAACCTTCTCGTTCAGCCCCTCGAAGCGCAGGCCGTCGTCCTTGCATCCGGTGTCCGCATCTTCGACACCAGCGAACCGCTGCGAATCCCGAAGCTCACCGCCGGCGCAAACCCCGGCTGGGTCGGTGAATCCGAACTGATCCCCGAGTCCGATGTGCAGTTCGGTGAAGTGCAGCTCATGCCCACCGACCGCAAGTCCATCAAGACCCTGATCCGCTTCAGCAACGAACTGGTCCGTCAGGCCGTCGTCGGCATCGACTCCGTCCTCAAGACCCGCCTCGTCACCGACGTCGCGAACAAGCTCGACGATGCGCTGCTCGCAGGTGACGGCACCGACCACTCGGTAACCGGCATCATCAACCAGCCCGGAGTCCAGACCGGCACGCTCGACAACACCGACGCGGACAGCCTGCTCGACGCCATCGCTCTCGCCGTCGCAGCCGAGGTCACCCCGAACCGGTGGTTCATCTCCGGCGCGGACTTCATCGCAATCCGCAAGCTGAAGGATCTGCAGGGCAAGTACCTGCTCGAATCCGATGTCACGAAGGACGCCACGTATCGACTGTTCGGCATCCCCGTCACAGTCACGAACAAGCTGCCTGCCGGCACTGCGATCCTGTGCGACACCAGCCAGATCGCTGTAGCACGCGATCTCGCACCGAGCGTCACGGTCCTCTCGGAGCGCTACGCCGAATACGACGAGCAGGCAATCCGCGTGGTCACCCGCTACGACCTCGGTCTGCTGCATCCCGAGGGTGTCATCGTCCTCACGGATACGCCGTGACTCCCGAGGACATCCCGCTGACGGTGCGGGCACTGGCCTACGGCTACACCCGAGGATCTGGGTTCGACGTGGAAGGCGCGCCGATGCACCCCGATCTCGAAGCGGTGATTGCCACGGCAGCGGCCCGCCTCGCAGCGAACCCGGAGCAGGTCACGAAGACTGTGACGGTAGGCCCGTTCAACGAGTCCAGGGGAGCAGGTTTCCAGGGCTGGTCACTCGCTGAACTGGCGGTACTGAACCGGTACCGGAAGCGGGCACAGTAGCGACGAAGGGGGTACGTACCGCGTACCCCCCTTCTCGTCCGCAGTGCGTCCGCAGTAGAACCGAATGACCCCCTCGGACGCCAACAATGCCAACAGGTATATCCGCAGGTAGACGGCATATCTCCACATCTACCAATCCCGGCAAACTCCCAAGAGGGAGTTCCGCTTCAACGTCTGATGGGGCCAAGGAGCCGCTTCAACGTATAGCAGCGTGCCGAATCTCCACTCCTCGCGATCGTGCGCAGCTCGGACCGGTCGATCGAGGGCGCTGCCCCTACACTCCGGAGCCGTCGACGAGACCGGCGTCGAGCGCCAGGACTGCCGCGTGTGTGCGGTTGCGCGCACCGAATTTGGCGAGGATCGACGACACGTGTGTCTTCACCGTCTCCCGGGTGACGTGGAGCGCTTCGGCGATCTCACGGTTCTCGGCACCTCGCACCAGCGCCTCGAGAACTCGTAATTCGGTCGGGGTGAGCGCCGGTCCGTTTCGGGCACGGTGGCGCGGCGTCGACATGAGATCGCGTACTCGTTCGGGAAAGAGGACCGAACGACCACCTGCGACGGTACGTACCGCGTTCGCCAATTCCGTGGCTCCGCTGCGTTTGAGGACGAAACCGGAGGCTCCGAGCCGTAACGCCTCGACGAGATAGGCGTCGTCGTCGAAGGTGGTCATCATGACCACCGCCGGTGCTTCGGGCGATCGCACGATTCGGCGCGCCGCTTCGAGACCGTCCAGTCGGGGCATCCGGACGTCGAGCAGCAGCACGTCGATATCGTCGCGCTTCTCGGTGAGTTCGATGGCGCCGACGCCGTCGGTGGCGGTCGCGACCACGTCGAGGTCGTCGACCGCCCCGAGGATCGTCGCGAGACCGTCGAGCACGAGTGGATCGTCGTCGACCACCGCGACCCTGATCACGATCCCTCCAGCGGGAATCGTGCCCGTACGATCCACGATCCGTCCTCCTCGTGGATGGTGAGAGTGCCCTCCGCGTGGTCGGCGCGGGTGCGCATCGTCGTCAATCCCATGCCTCGGCGACGGGAAGCGACACCCGGACCGGGGGAGCCGGTGGAATCTGCGATCCCGTTCCGCACGAGGATGTCCAGGATGTCGCCGTGGTTCAGTTCGACGCAGATGTGGCCGTCGCCGTGGCGGAGTGCATTGGTCAACGCCTCGCGCACCACTTCTACTGCTGCGGTCGCGGTGGGTTCCACGAGTCGCTTCGGCGGATCACCGGATTCGACGAGGTCGGCACCGGCAAGATCGGCCATCGACCGTATCTCCTCGAGGGGGTGCCCCCGGGCCGGTGCATCGTCGCTCGGTGCGGTCAGCCGGCCGATGGTGTTGTCCAGCTGTGCGAGAGCTGCACGGCCGAGTTCCTCGATCGCGTCGAGATGCCGATTCTGTTCCTGCGAAACGGCTTTGGCTGCCTGTGCTTGCACGGTCATGGCCGTGAGTGTGTGGCCGATCGAATCGTGCAGTTCGTGGGCGAGGCGTGTGCGCCACGTGAGTTCGGTGTTCGCTGCGCGAAGTTCGTCGAGACGGTCGGTGGCGGTCGGTGCGAGCATCATCGGAGCGAGTCGTCGCTCGAGGATCGCGGTGCCGACGAGCACTGCCAGGGCAACGATCACCGCGCCCAGCCCGATCGCCGCGCGCACCGGTGTCGGCATGCCGGTGAGAATCCCTGCCGATCCGACCCGCTCGGCAGGGAAGAACAGACCCACCCCACTCGGCAGACCGATCAGCAGTGCGATGAGTGCAACGGAACCGAGTGCCATGCTGGTCAGCGCCCACCACAGACCTTGCCGGCGTGCCGCCCAGTCGTGTGGATCGCGGGTATCGGGCACGGTGACGTCGAGGAGAGTCCGGGCCGCGGTGACCTCGAGGGATCTCACGCCCGGCGCGGTGAGGACCGCGCCTACGACGACGATCGTGAGCGCACCGAGCGCCGACACTGCCACGGTGATCTCCCAACGCCCGAGATCGATGTTCGTTGCGATCGCCGCACCGAACAGCACGCCCAGAGCGGCAACCGACGACGCCGCGGCCGCACCGATGAGCACGTGCACGCCGGCGAGCAGGACACGGGAGATCGTCACCGACACATCGGTTATTGAACCTCATGGAGGGCGCGCGGTGCCTCCCCCACACGGGGGAGAACGAACCCGTCTCTCGGGGGAGGTGATCCGATCCGGGAAGCGGGACCGTCGGAACATGAACACGATCTCTGCACCTGTACAGCACGCACCCGTCCCGATACAGCGAGTCCTGACAGCCGTGTCGATCCTGGCCTGCCTGCCCTATCTCGCTCTGAAACTGTCCTGGCTGAGCGGCTTCGATGTAGGTCTCGGTCCTGCCGCGGCGGAGTGGGGCACCACGATGTGGGTCATGAATCTGGGTACGGCGGCGATGGACTCGTACGCCGTGTTCCTCGCGGTCGCGTTCATCGCGTCGTGGCGCCGGCGCGTTCCGGACGTGGTGATCCTGGTGCCGATGTGGATCGCATCCGGTTTCCTCGCGGTCATCGTCGTCGGTCTGCCCGTACAGCTCGCGCTCGGAGTCGACGCGACCGCGCCGGCGGAGGAACCCGTCGTACTCGAAACCTGGGTGTGGTCTGTGGTCTACGCAGGCTTCTTCGTGCTCGGCGTCTCGCTGCTCACGAACTTCGCACTCGATGCACGCGCCCACTACGTGCCTCGAATCCGTCGTGCCTCCGGCGACGGCCGCATACTGCTCGTCGCAGCCACACTCGCCTGTGGTGTCATCGCCTCGAAGATCATGGGTTTCGTCGAGTCGGGTTTCGGTGGCACGGGTGTCGCCGACGCGACTCTGATCGGGGCGGCTGTTGCGGTCGTGCCGTCCCTCGCCTACGCCCAGCGGCGCGGGAACACATCGGCGGCGGTGTGCGTATGGTTTGCCGGTGCGCCCTTCTTCTCGATAGGGACGTACACGCTGGTGCTGACGGTGGTGCCACACGATCTCGCCGACATCCCCGGGCATGCCACGATCAGTGGGGTACTCATGCTCGCGCTGGGTCTGGTTGCGGGGTGGACGTTGCACAGCATGCTGGGCCGGCCGGTCGTGCTCGACGGCCGCCGAACCGCCCCGGAGCCGACAGGACGGACATGAGAATTCGCCCGAATGCGCTCAGCTTCCCCACATCTGCGCTTCGTCCGGGGTGCACCGGGTGAGGAAGCGGCAGAGCGTCATTCCGCGCGGGCCACGCCCCAGCGAACCACTTCGAGCGGTCCCTCCTCCGACGTCGGAGGTTCGAACCGCTCGAAGTACTCCGTCGCCGTCCGCTCGGTCAGCGGCCAATCGTCCGCCCACCTCCCGTGCCGGTCGCCGAGCCGGCCCAGGATGGGCTCGAGATCCGTCGCGATGTACACGGTCTCCGGCACGATGCCCTGCGGTGCGAGCAGTGTGCGGAACTCGTCACGTTGTCGCCGGAACCAGAATCCGAAGTCGAGCACGACATCGTTTCCCGCCGCGACAAGGCGCAGCAAGCGCGCCTTCAGATCTGCCGCCACCTCGGCAACGACGTCGGCGGAGGGCATCGTCGTGATCCCGCGATGCCAGAACTCCACCTCATATGACAAACGCGTCCAGCCCTCGTGCTCCAGGCGCTTGGCGTAGGTGCTCTTGCCGGCACCGGCCGGCCCGCACATCATCAGGACGCGAGGTCCTCGCGTCCTGTTCGCTGCCACCGGGCCGACGGTACACACCGCCACTGACATCGAGACCGGTACGCTCCGCTCGTCGCTGATCCGAATCGGATCGGACACGACACAATCCACACGCCCCGGGTGTCGGGGCACCGCGTCAGGTGGAGGCCTTCTCGGTCTTCGGTGACAGTCTGCCGAGCACCGCGCTTCCGATGATGCCGACGATGATCATGCCTATTCCGACGGCGTCGGGTACCGAATCGGTGACCCACCCGAAGATCCCTGCGACCAGCACGAAGGTCGGCAACCAGTCGATCAGCCTCAGGATGGACGGGGCAGGTTCGGACTCACCCTGCGTCGCCGCGAACTTCGCTCCGGCGTAGTCCGGATAGAACTCGGTGAAGGAGACCGCGAAGAAGATCGCCGCGAGCTGGAGCACCCAGCCGGTCCAGAAGTTGCCCGGGTCGCGCATCACGGCGTCACCGATGAACCCGACGATGGCGGAGAAGGTGAACGCACCGGCCCAGACCGCGGAGATCACGTAGTTGATCTTCATGAACAGGGGAGACGTCCAGTACTCCTGGGGCGTGTCCTCTTTCGCGTAGGGGAGTGTGAACGGCCTGCGCGCGATCAGGGTGGCGACGACGAACACCGCGAGCGCGATGTTCGTGAGTTCACCCGCCCAGATCTCCATCCAGTCGATGACACCGTCCGACGCGATGAGGCCCACCGCGGCCAGCACGACGAAGAACGCCGCGCCGAACACGTCGAGGGCGTGTATCTTGATGCCGCGTCGCGCGCCCACCCACATCGTCAGCAGGACGAGGCCGAGAGCGAAACACACCGCTTCCTCGAACCGTCCGGGAGCCGACAGGACGGACATGAGGATCCACGGTGCGATGCCCGACAGTGGCGACCGGAGGTAACCGTCGACGACCTTGGTCATGCCTACCAGCGTATTTCGTGAAGCCGGGCATGTCGGAGTTTTCGGAGGATCGACCAGGATCCGCTCGGGCGCACTCAGTCCTGCGTGGTCGGTGCTTCGGCCAGGCTGCGCCGGGTGGAAAAGCGACGCTCGTCCCCCGACAAGGGGTCGACGAATTCGAGTTCCCGCGCGAGCAATTGGAGGGGAAGCGAATGGTCGTCCGGCGTCTCGGGCAGCAGGACGGGATACCAGTGGTCGCCGAGGATCCCGATACCGAGCGCCGCCAGATGCACGCGCAGCTGATGCATCCGACCCGTGTGCGGGCGCAACAGAGTGTGCAGGACGGCCCGTCCCGACCCGCTCACCCCGGATCCGAGCACCTCGATCAGCGTCTCGGAGTTGGGTTCGCGGGTGTCGTCGACGACCACGCGCAACTCACCGCGCCGCGCCTCGATGTGATTGCGGTACAGCACGGGGACCGGACGTCCGGCGATCTCCGACGCTGCCGGATCCCATTCCGCCGGCAGTGCGGACACCGCCTCGTACACCTTGGTGACCTTCCGCTTCTCGAACAGCGACTGGTAGGCACCGCGCGTTTCGGGCCGGGCCGAGAACATCACCAACCCGGCGGTCGCCCGGTCGAGCCGGTGGATCGGTGTCAGATCCGGGTTGTCGAGACGGGTCCGCAGCCGGACCAGTGCCGATTCGCGCAGGTAGCGCCCGCCCGGAGTCGTCGGAAGAAAATGCGGTTTGTCGACCACGACGAGGTCGTCGTCGATATGCAGGATCTCCTCGTGGAACGGCACCGGTTCCTCGACGGGCAGATCGCGGTAGTACCAGACGAACCGGTGCGCTCCGAGCACCGTGCTACGGCCGATCGGTTCTCCGTCGATCCCCACGATCTCGCCGGCGTCGAAGCGGCGGTAGAGATCGTCGGGGTCGAGATGGTCGAAGCGTGCGACGACGTACTCGGCGACCGTCGACCACGGACCGGAGGTCGGAACACGCAGTCGCGTGGCCCCGACCCCGTTCCTGACGGGCAACGGTGAGGGCATCGGCACGGGCACCATCCTCCCATCGGCCGCGACGTGAGCTGCGCCTCGGTGATGGGCGACTGTGCGATCGGAGAGCGACGGCGCGATCAGAGCTTGTCGAGATCCACGGGCGGATAGTTGCCGTAGATGCCGTGGTCGAATCCCTGGAGGTAGCTGTGATGCTGGGCTGCGGCGTTGTGCGTCAGCTCCTGGGCGCGTGCGGCGTCCCGGGCGCGTGCCTCGCGCTGCTGTTCGAGCAGGTACTTCAGAACGAACCAGGCGACGGCTCCGACGGCCGTGATCACCAGGATGCCGAGCAGGACCTTCCAGTAGGAGACGACGAAACCGATCACGAGCAGGAGTGCGAAGAACCCCAGGAACTCCCTCATCACGTCCTCTCCGGAGAAGCGGGTGCCGCTTTCGTCTGTTTCGCCGACTGTATCGCCGCGGACCGACACCCCGTTTCGCCGATGCTCGTCGGGGACGGTCGGCACCGTTCTGCCACCATGTCCGCATGACTGCACCGGCCCGGCTCGGCATCCCGACCGGCACGCTCGCGCTGCTGGCCGCTCTGTACTTCGCGCAGGGTCTGCCGTACGGGTTCTTCACCCAGGCGCTTCCGGTGGTGCTCCGCGAGTCGGGCTTCTCGCTGATCGCGATCAGCGCGACGGGTGTGCTGTTCGCGCCGTGGGCGCTGAAGTTCCTGTGGGCGCCGTACGTCGACCACTACGGAACGCGGCGGCAGTGGCTGCTCTCGCTCCAGCTCGCAGCGTCGGCGGTGTCGTTGATCCTGGCGTGCCTCGATCTGTCGTCGACGCTGCGGTGGTTGCTCGTCGGTATCGCGGTCGTCAACGCCCTCTCGGCCACACAGGACGTCGCGACGGACGGTCTGGCCGTGCAACTGCTCGGACCGACACAGCGGGGGCTGGGGAACGGTATCCAGGTCGGCGCGTACCGCATCGGGATGATCGTCGGTGGGGGAGCGCTGCTGTGGGTGTTCTCCCTTGCGGGCTGGCGCAGCCTGTTCCTCGCGATGGCGTTCCTGCTGGTGCTGACGACGATCCCGGTGTGGCGACTGCCGCGCACGGAGCGAGCGGTCACGCCGGATCGGGAGCCGAGAAGTGCGACCCGCATGACGGTCGCGTGGTGGGCGCGTCTGCGCCGCCCCGGCATGCTCGCGTTCATCCTGCTCATCGGGGGCTTCAAGTTCGGTGACTCGATGGGGTCGGCGATGGTGGGCCCGTTCATGTCCGACTCCGGACTCACCCTCGGGCAGATCGCGCTGGTCAAGGGCGTGCTGTCCTCGGCCGGCGCTCTCGGCGGCGCCGCGCTCGGCGGGTGGCTGTGCTTCCGTCGCGGTCGCCGGCAGGCCCTGCTGATCGGTGGCGTCACCCAGACGGCGAGCCTCGCCTTGTACGTCGTCGCGTCGCTCGGCTACGGCGGGTTCGGGCTCATCGTCTCCGCGAGCCTGGCCGAACACATCCTCGGCGGTGCCGCGACGGTCGCGGTATTCACGCTCATGATGGACGCCGCGGACAGGGGCCACGCCGGCAGCGACTACACCCTGCTCGCGTGCGCGATCGTCGTCGTGCAGGGCATCGCGGGATTCACCGCCGGTGTGGTCGGAGACGTCGTCGGTTACCCCGCGCTGTTCGGCACGAGCCTGGTGTTGTCGGGAATCGGATGTGCCGTCCTGTTGCTCGCGCTCGATCGGGGCATCGGACCGAGCGGGGTGCACGGGGTGTGGCGGAGCGGGGCGGGCCGGGCGGTCTCGCGTCCCCGGTGATCACGGGTACTGCCGATCACCGCGACCAGTACTGCAGCATCGGCTCCTCGGCGAGCACCGTCGACCCCTCGGAGATGACGAGGGCACTCGACGAGATGCTGTACTGCACACCGGCGTTCGTGGCGGTGAAACCGTCGCCGGAGGGCACGGGATCGTCGATCTCGATCGCCGCCCCGTCGTTCGTACGGACGCCCTTGTAGTAGTACCGCCCGGCCCCGGTCTCGCACACCACAACGAGTGAGTCGGCCGTCTGTCCGATGGCGACAGCGAAATTCGTGTGGTTGCACCGCGCCTCGGGGATGCCGACGAAACCCTGGGGGTCGGTGTCCTCGGAGGCCCACACGGGCGGTAGTGGACGTGCGGGTCCGGTCGCGGGCGCGGGATTCCCGGTCGCTGTGAGTTCGAGATCCTCGATCCGCAGCGCCACGTCGTCCGGAAGCACGGTGACGTAGCTGTTGCCCTGCACGATGCTGTTGGCCGTGATGCACTCGAAGTCGCCGGTCAGGCACGACAGCCGCTCCCAGTAGCCGCCGAGCGAATCCGTCGGGCGCAGCGCGTATTCGCCGGGCGCGATGTCCACCCCGACCTTCAGGGTGCCGTTGGTCGGGAAGCCGCTCGCGGCGGCGGACCGACTCGCCTGTGCTCGCGGGGCGGGCGGCTCCGCTTCCGCTCGTGGGGCAGCGGACGGCGACGCGGTGACGGTCACGGTCGACGGGGACGGGCTCGCGGCGACGGCGCTCTCCGATCCCGGATCGGACGAGCGGGTCAGGACGACGACCAGCGCGGCGACCGCGGCGACGACGGCGACGAGCAGGGCACCGCCCACGAGCCACGGCCACTTCGGTCGTCGCGGCGGGGTCGGGGTGGGCCAGGGTGGCGGGGGAGCGCCGTAGCCGTAGCCGTATCCGTCCGGCGGAGGCTGCATCGACATCGGGGTCCCTTCGCTGTCGCGGTGGTGTGCCTCCTGATATCGCTGCCGATGTCTCCCGCTGTTACGTCACGCGGGGCGGGGCTATCCGGTGCGCTGCAGGTCGGTGCAGGGAAGGGTCAGTTCGGCGAGATCGTCGAGGGAGACGGGCAGCACCCGTGCGAGGGCGGCGATCGTTGCGAAGGCCGGCGTCGCCAGTCGTCCGGTCTCGATCTTCCGAAGGGTCTCCGGCGAGATGTCGGCGGCCTGGGCCACCTCGGTGAGCGTCCTGCTGCCTCGGGCTTCGCGCAGCCGTCCGCCCAGGCGTTTGCCGGCGGCCAGCTGTTCCGGGGTCAGGGGGAGTCGCACCATGACCCGCAGTCTAACCGTGTCGGTATGAAAATACCGATCGCCGCGTTAGGGTGGTATTTAAATACCGTCTCGTGATCCTGAGGAGTACGCCCGTGTTGGAACTGAAGACCCCCGGTGAGATCGCGGCGATGGACGTGACCGGCACGTTCATCGCCGAGTTGCTCGACGACCTGACGGGCCGCGCCCGGCCCGGCGTGAACCTGCTCGACCTCGAACAGCGCGCACGGGACATGATCGAGGAACGCGGCGCGGTCTCGTGCTACTGGGATTACGCGCCGTCGTTCGGGAGCGGACCGTTCCGCAACGTCATCTGCCTGTCCGTCAACGACGCAGTGCTGCACGGACTCCCGCACGACTACGTGCTCCGGGACGGCGACCTGCTCAGCATGGACATCGCCGTCTCGATCGACGGCTGGGTCGCCGATTCGGCGCGCAGCATCATCGTCGGCGCGGAGCGTCCCGAGGACCGGCATCTCGTCGAGGCGACCGAGGTGGCGCTGGCCGCGGGTATCGCCGTCGCGCTCCCCGGCAACCGCCTGGGCGACATCTCCGCGGCGATCGGCGCCGTCGCCGCCGAGTACGGCTATCCCGTCAACACCGAATTCGGTGGTCACGGTCTCGGCCGCACCATGCACGAGGATCCGCACGTGGCGAACGCCGGACGCAAGGGCCGCGGACTCGTGCTGCGTCCCGGCCTGACACTCGCCCTCGAGCCGTGGTTCGCGGCGGGGACGGACAAGATCGTCTACGACCCGGACGGCTGGACCATCCGCTCCGCCGACGGCTCGCGTACCGCGCACAGCGAACACACGATCGCGATCACCGAGGGTGAACCGCTGGTGCTGACGAAGCGGGAGCGTGTCACGGAATGATCCGACCCCGTCGCGGATCGGGTGATCAGGTGAGATCGATCCGGTAGATCCCGTCGGATTCGCTGTCCGCGAAGTACAACGACTGCCCGTCGGATGTCGTCGCGAGACCCGTCACTCCGGACCTGCCCGTCTCGAAGACGCGGCGCGGGGTGCCGTCCCACGCGAACTCGAGAATGCGACCGGATGAGTGGTCGGAGACGAACCACGAATCGTCGCCGGCAGCAAGACCGGCCGGGCGGCCGATCACATCCGGAGCGGTGACGTCCTCGCGGGTCGCTTCCCACACATAGGAATACTCGGACAGGGTCTCCATCGGCCGGATCCAGCGGTCGCCCGCTCCCGCGATGGCCTCGTGGTTGCCGCGACGTTCGACCCACGCTGCCACCGTCTCGGGATCGTCGCCGTCGCCGGGGCCGTTCTCGATGTGGCTCCAGTCGATGACGCCGGGTCCCTGTTCACCGTGGCCGGCGGGCGAGTCGTTCCAGTTGTCGACCATCAGCTCGTATCGGCCACTGTCGGGTCGGAAGCGCCGGACGACCCCTGCCCCTGTATCGGAGTAGTACACCCAGCCGTCGTGGAGGAACATGCCGCTGGGCACGCCGTCCACCCGCTCGTACGGTAGATCCACGTATCGCGTTGTCACGGCATCCCCGTGAAAGCCGTTGCCCTCCTGGTGATCGCGGTTGAAATCGACACGCGCCACGTGTCCGGGTCCGCGACATGTGTTCGTGTCGTCGCGCGCCCCACACCCGTCCAGGACGAAGTAGGCATTGGCGTGGTCGTGGGTGATGCCGGTGCTCAGCGGGTTGCCGTGGAGCATGTCGAGATGGCTGCCCTGGCGGGGCCAGACGCAGCGAGCGGTCGAATCCGACCAGTACTCGGCCGGGCATTGATGCCTGGGAACATCGTCCGGCGGATCGTGACTGATGCCCGGCTGGGGCCAGTCGTCGAGATACTGCTTGTTCTGCCCGGCAAGCGCGAACGTCTCTGCGGAGAACAAGGTCGGACCCATGAAATTGTTCCCCTTGAAATGCGAATTCCGTTCGGGGTTGAGGACGAACTCGATATCGCGGACCTCGTTGTTGGAATTGTTCGAGACCGCGAAGAAATCCCCGTCCTCGTCGAATGCGATACCCGACGGGCGAGCGGTGAAATGCTCTCCGTAGCCGTCTCGCAGCTGCCGGGCCGACCCGGGTTCGGCGAGGTCGACCACGGTCAGGGAATCGTTTCCGGAATTGGTCACCCACAGCTCGGACGTTCCCGGACGCACCGTGAGCGAATGCGGGGCATCGAAGATGTCTCCGGCGGCGACGGACTCGACACGGACCGTGTCGGGTTCGTTCGACGACCCGGCGGTGGAGCATCCGGCCGCGAGAAGGAGGGCGGCTGCCGGAATCGCGCCGATCGCGGCGCGGGTGCGGCGGGATCTCGAACAGCCGTCGTCGGATCGAATGGTTCTCACGCGTACCTCCGCCGAATGATGGATCGACGCGTGTTGCCCCGAACCTCGAACCCGGCAATTCTGACATGTGCCGACTTCTGTCGCCGGTTTCCGCCCGCATTCGTTCCCCGCGACGTTCGGTGTCGGCCCGCGAATTGCCGTTCGGTCCGTTATGGTCGGTGCACCGACGGGCGAAAGGCGATGCCGATGCCGCTGTACGAGTTCCGATGTGCCGACTGCGGGCCGTTCGACGTCTCCCTTCCGATGAGCGAGGTCTCCTCGTCGACGCCGTGCCCGCAGTGTGCGCAGCAGGCTCGTCGTTCGCTCACCGCGCCCCGTCTCGGCCGGGGCGGTTCGGTGGCGATGCGTCTGCACGACGCGACGGCGCGGACCGCGTCCGAACCCGACGTCGTCTCGGGCGCCCTGCCGGGAGCGTCGAGGCGTCCGTCGCGGCCGGTGTCCACCGATCCCCGGCACCGATCGTTACCCCGACCCTGACCGACACCGTCCCCGATCGTCACAGTCCCTGATCCGTCACCGCTGCAGGAGGTCCCGTGCCCGACGTCGTGTTCCCCCTCGATTCGACCCGCCGGTTCACCGATCAGGAGAAGATCGGCCACAACCGGTGGCACCCCGACATCCCGCCCGTCGCGACGCTGAAACCGGGGGATTCCTTCCGCGTGCACTGCCGCGAATGGTTCGACGGCGAGATCCACAACGACGATTCCGCCGACGACATCCGCAATGCCCCGCTGCACATCGTGCACGCGTTGTCGGGACCGTTCGCGGTGGAAGGGGCGAAGCCCGGCGACCTGCTGATCGTCGACATCCTCGACATCGGCCCGATCCCGCAGGAGGACTCGGGTCCGCTCGCCGGACAGGGCTGGGGTTACACCGGCATCTTCGCGAAGACGAACGGCGGGGGATTCCTCACCGACCAGTTCCCCGACGCCTACAAGGCGATCTGGGACTTCTCCGGGCAGAAGGCGACGAGCCGCCACGTGCCCCACGTGTCGTTCACCGGCATCGTGCATCCCGGCCTGATGGGGACGGCGCCGTCGCACGAACTGCTGTCGACGTGGAACACCCGGGAAGCCGCGCTGATCGCGACGGATCCCGACCGTGAACCGGCGCTGGCGCTGCCGCCCGAGCCGAACGGCGCGATTCTCGGCAGCCTGTCGGGCGCCGATTTCGACCGGGTCGCGGCCGAAGCGGCACGCACCGCTCCGCCGCGGGAGAACGGCGGCAACCAGGACATCAAGAACCTCACGAAGGGAAGCCGGATCTTCTATCCGGTCTTCGTCGACGGTGCGAATCTCTCGGTCGGCGACCTGCACTTCTCCCAGGGTGACGGCGAGATCACCTTCTGCGGCGCCATCGAGATGGGCGGGTTCATCGACCTGCGCGTCGACCTGATCCCCGGAGGTATGGAGACCTACGGGGTGAGCGAGAACGCCATCTTCATGCCGGGCAACACCGACCCGCAGTACTCCGAGTGGCTCGCGTTCTCCGGCACGTCCGTGACACTCGACGGCGAGCAGCGGTATCTGGATTCGCAATTGGCGTACCAGCGGGCGTGTCTGCACGCCATCGACTACCTGACGAAATTCGGCTACAGCCCCGAGCAGGCGTATCTCCTGCTCGGGGCTGCACCCATCGAGGGGCGCTTGTCGGGTGTCGTGGACATCCCGAATTCGTGTGCCACGGTGTACCTTCCGACGGCGATCTTCGACTTCCCGGTCGCGCCCACCGCATCCGGTCCGGTGACGATCGATCCGGGTATCGGCGCGCCGCGTTCGCCGGCGTGAGCGCCGCGAAAATCGTTTGTCCGGTGTGAGCGGGGCGCGTACCGTCCTCGGGTCGGTACATACGCGAACGAAAGGTGGTTCCGGCCATGGACCCGCTCACCGAACGGGACATTCGAACATCCTTCGTCAACTGCTCCAAGGGTGATGCGAAGCGGCTTCCGGTGCCGCGCGATCTCGACGACCGGCCGTGGGACGAACTCGACTTCCTCGGCTGGACCGACCCGTCGTTCCCCGGACGCGGCTACATCGTCGTCCCTCGCGACGGCGAACTCGTCGGTGTCGCCATGCGGTTCGAACAGCAGGGCTCGGGCAAGACGCAGATGTGCACCATCTGCCTCACCACCCACACCCGGGGTGGCATCGCGCTGATGACGGCGAACAAGGTCGGCGATGCGGGTCGAGCGGGCAACGCGGTCGGAACGTACATGTGCATCGACCTGCAGTGTTCGCTGTACGCACGCGGCAAGAAGAAGCCCGCACTGGGAAGCCGGTACCGCGAGGATCTCGAGCCGGAGGAGAAGGCCGAACGCGTCCGCGAGAATCTCCGGGCGTTCGTCGACCGCCTGTACGCCTGATCGATGAACCCGGCGGCTTCAGCGCGATCCGGGGTTGCGCAGGTGCGCACGCTCCCCGTTGTGATCGAGGATCGTGAGGATCTCCACCGGCCCGTCGTGCGCGCTGATCGCGTGCGGTGTCATCGTCGAGAACTCGGCGGCGTTGCCCTCCTGGATGAGGATCGTCCGCTCGCCGAGCTGGAGCCGGGCCGTGCCGGTCAGGACGGTGAACCATTCGTGCCCCGGGTGCACCGGGAGCGTGTCGGCCGGCACCGGCTCCTGCTTCGTGATCCGCATCTTGGCGATGGTGACGCCGCCCAGTGATCGTTCCCGCGACAACAGCCAGGTCGTGTACCCGGGGGTGTCGCACGGCTGGGGTCTGATCACTACGTCCTGGTCCTCGCCGGATTCGACGAGCTGGTCGATCGTGGTGTCGAGTGCCCGCGCGATGGGGACGAGCTGGTCGAGCGCGATCCTGCGACGACCCGTCTCGATGCGGCTCAGGTTCGACGGGCTGATGTGGCACCGGGCTGCGAGAGCGTCGAGGGTCCACCCCTGCGCGAGCCGCAGGCTGCGGATGCGCTGGCGGATGAGTTGGTCCAGATCGGACGATTCTTGCTCCATAGGCAAGAGTGTATGCCGAAACTGGATGACGCGTTCTAGCGTGGAGTCATGCACCACCACGCCCATCACGGACGCCACGCCGTACACGACCACGCGCGCGACGAGTCGATGGCCGAGGTCCTCGACCTCGACGCCGCGATGCACCGGCCTTATTTCGAGTCGTTGCTCGACCGGGTCGCCGGACAGCTCGACCGGGCGCCTCGCACCATCGTCGACATCGGCGCGGGGACGGGCACGGGAACACTCGCCCTGGCCCGCCGGTTCCCCGACGCGCAACTCGTCGCCCTCGACCGATCCGCCGGGATGCTCGAACGGATCCGGAACACCGCCGAGCACACCGGGTTCGGCGATCGGATCCGGACCGTCGAAGCGGATCTCGATGCAGGACTTCCGGCCGTCGGTGCGATCGACCTCGCCTGGGCGGCACTGTCCCTGCACCACATCGAGGATCCGGACGCGACGCTCCGGCAACTCGCCGAGGCGATGACACCTGGTGGGACGGTGGTCGTCACCGAGATGGAGTCGCAACCACGATTCCTGCCCGACGACATCGGTATCGGTACGCCGGGACTCGAAACGAGATGCCACGAGGCCGCAGCGTCCCGAGGGTGGAACAGGTGGCCCGACTGGAGCGACAACCTGCGTCGCGCCGGATTCGGGATGGTCGAGATGCGCCGCGACGAACTCGGAGTCGACGTCGACGACACTGCACGCCGATACGCCCACGCGGTGCTGAGCCGGATGCGCACCGGCCTCGACAATGCCGTGTCCGACGAGGATCTCGACACGCTCGATCGGCTCGTCGGCGACGGCCCCGAGTCGGTGCTGCACCGGGCAGATCTGGTGGTGCGTGGATCCCGAACCGTGTGGATCGCACAGGCAATCAAGGAGGAGAACCGATGAACACCCAGGAGAATCCCACGCAGGACGGTTACGACGTCGTCGTGATCGGCGGCGGCTCGGCCGGACTGAGTGCCGCCACCGCGCTGGCACGCTCGCGCCGCTCGGTGCTCGTCGTCGACGCCGGTGAACCGCGCAACGCCCCTGCCTCGGCCGCGCACAATGTGCTCGGGCACGAAGGCATCGCGCCGACCGAACTGCTGGCTCTCGGTCGGAAGGAGGCCGCCGGATACGGCGCCGAGATCCTGTCCGCACGAGCAGAATCCGCTCGTCGCAGCGACACGGGATTCGAGATCGGTCTCTCCGGCGGCACCACTGTGCAGGCACGTCGGCTGATCCTCGCGACGGGCCTGGTCGACGAGCTGCCCGACCTGCCCGGAGTCCGCGAACTGTGGGGCAAGTCTGTCCTGCACTGCCCCTACTGCCACGGCTGGGAGGTCCGGGACCGGCGCATCGGCGTGATCTCCTCGGGGCCGATGAGCGTGCACCAGACCCTGTTGTTCCGTCAGCTCAGTGACGATGTCACCTTCTTCACCCACTCGGCGCCCGCCCTGGAGAGCGAGGCCCGCGACCAGCTCGAGGCGCGCGACGTGCGGATCGTCGAGGGCGCCGTCACAGAACTGCGAGCGGACGGCGACGAGGTCCGTGCCGTGGTGCTCGAGGACGGCACCGAGGTCGATGTCGACGCCGTGGTGGTCGCACCGCGTTTCGTCGCCCGTGCCGACCTCTACGAGCAGCTCGGCGGAACGGTCACCGACCATCCCGTGGGCACCCTCATCGAGACCGACCCGACGGGGAAGACCGCGCTGCCCGGTGTGTGGGCGGCGGGCAACTCCGCCGACCTCTCCGCGGTGGTCGTGGTCGCTGCGGGGACCGGCGTGATGACAGGGGCGGCCGTGAACGCCGACCTCATCGCGGAGGAAACGGCTGCGGCGGTGGAGGAACGAGCCGCCCGCGGACTCACCTTCGCCGAATAGCCTTGTCAGGCATACGAGAACGGCCGGGCGAGCACATGCTCGCCCGGCCGATTCGCGATCTGCGTCAGAACGGGTAGGGCGCGATGTCGGGACGTACCGTGACCCACTGGGTCTCGGTGAACGCCTCGATGTTCGCGGCCGGACCGCCGAAGCGGGAACCGGTACCGGATGCCCCGACCCCACCGAAGGGAGCGTTGGCCTCGTCGGCAACGGTCATCTCGTTGATGTGGATCTTGCCCGAGTGGATCCTGTCGGCGATCTTCATCGCCTGCCCCACATCGCCGACGATGCTCACCGACAGGCCGTACTCGGACGCATTGGCCAGTTCGACGGCCTCGTCCGCGTCGGAGAACTTCAGCACCGGTGCGACGGGACCGAAGATCTCCTGGCCCCAGGCGGGCATCTCGGTGGTCAGATCGGTCAGGACGGTGGGCCGGTAGAACAACCCCTCGTGCGTGCCGCCGGCAGCGAGAGTGCCACCCGCGGCCACGGTGTCCTGCACGATCGTGTCGATGTTCGCCAGCTGACGCTCGTCGATGATCGGGCCCAGGTGCACCGGGCCGCCCGCGGGATCGCCCACGACGAGCGCATCCGCCTTCGCGGCGAGGGCACGCACGTAGTCGTCGTAGACGGATTCGTGCACCAGATGCCGGCCGGTGGTCATGCAGATCTGGCCCTGGTGGAAGAACGATCCCATCGCTCCGACACCGGCAGCGAGGTCGACGTCGGCGCCGGGGAGCACGATCATCGCGTTGTTGCCACCGAGTTCGAGGTGGGTGCGCTTGAGCTGCTCCGCGCCGGCCTTGCCGACGTGGCGTCCGGCGGCGGTGGATCCGGTGAACGAGACCACCCGCACCTCGGGAGCGTCGACGGTCGCGGCGCCGACGTCACCGCCACCGGGCAGCACCTGCAGCACACCGGCGGGAAGCCCGGCCTCCTCGAAGATCCGGGCCACCGCGACACCGCCGATGACGCTGGTCCGCGGATCCGGCTTGAGCAGCACCGCATTGCCGAGAGCGAGGGCCGGGGCGACCGAGCGCATCGCGAGCAGCAACGGGAAGTTGAACGGGGCGATCACCGAGACGACGCCGGCGGGCAGGCGGCGCGCGATGGACCAGTGACCGTTGTCCGACGGCAGGTACTCACCGTGCGGGTGGGTGGGCAGCGCCGACGCCTCGAAGCACTCGGTGGCGGAACCGAACACCTCCATCGCGGCCTTGTCCGGGATGGACCCGGCCTCCCGGAGACCCCAGCCGATGAGTTCGTCGGCGTGCTCGCGGAACTTCTCGCCGGCGCGGCGGAGGATCTCCGCACGCTCGGACGGTGCGGTGGCGGCCCAGGACTTCTGCGCGGTGGCAGCAGCGCGGGCGGCGGCGTAGACGTCGTCCGGGTCGGCCAGACCGATCTCGGCGATCTGTTCCCCGGTCGAGGGGTTGGTGACCTTCGTGGTGCCGCCGTTGCCGGGGCGCCAGCCGTCGAGATGGATCTTTCCCGTCCACAGGGCTTCGTCGAGCAAGGCCATAGGGTTCTCCTCAGCATGGTCGTCGCCGTCCCGCGCGCGCGTGGGACACCGATGTGTCCCACGAGTCTGGGAGCGATGACGACCCGGAGGATCGACCTTCTCATTGAACGAGAAAGCCCGAGATATACGCCCGACCGCGACGAACCCCACTCGAGCCGGTCCACGGTCGACGGGTCGTGAGCGAGCACAATGATCCGAATGGATCTGGTTCTCATGGCAGTGGTCGGCATCGCCGGCATCGTGAGCGTCGCGGCGTTCTCGCAACGCCTCGGAGTAGCGGCGCCGCTCGGTCTGGTGGTGGTCGGGGCGGTGCTCAGCTTCGTCCCGGGTGTCCCCGATGTGGAGATCGAGCCGGAACTGGTTCTCACCGTCATCCTTCCGCCCCTGTTGTACTCGGCCGCGCTGAGCATGCCGGCCCAGGACTTCCGCCGGAACTTCAAGGCCATCAGCGGACTCGCGGTACTCCTCGTCGTCGTGACCACGGCGGGTGCGGGAGTGCTGTTCCACCTGCTCATCCCGGATCTCGGATGGGCCGCGTGCTTCGCGCTGGGCGCCGTCGTCAGCCCCACCGATGCCGTCGCGGCCACCTCCGTGGGCCGCCGGCTCGGTCTGCCGTCACGCCTGCTCACCGTGCTCGAGGGCGAAGGTCTCGTCAACGACGCGTCGGCGCTGGTCCTGCTGCGCTCGGCGATCGCCGCGATGGCAGGAGCGGTCTCGCTGTGGCAGGTCGCCGGGGACTTCTTCTACTCGGTCGTGGTCGCCACGGTCATCGGCATCGTCGTCGGGCTCGTCAACGTCCGCATCCGAGGTCTGTTCCAGGACGCGGTGTTCAACACCGCCGCGTCGTTCATCCTGCCGTTCGTCGCCTTCGTACCCGCGGAGGAACTCGGAGCCTCCGGCGTGCTGGCAGTGGTCGTCGCCGGGGTCGTCACGGGACATCTCGGCCCGAAATACCTGCGCGCCGCGGACCGCGTCGCGGAGGAGGTCAACTGGCGGACCGTCGCCTTCCTGCTCGAATCGGCGATCTTCCTGCTCATGGGTCTGAGCCTCGAACATCTCCTCGACGAGGTCGACGAGGCGAGACTGTCGACCACGGAGGGGCTGCTCATCGGACTCGTCGCCAGCGCGTTCGTCATCGCGGTGCGTATGTTCTTCGTCGTCCCGCTCGTCGCCGTCCTCAAACGGGACGAGCGGAAAGCGGCGGAAGCGCTCCCGGTGCTCGAACAGCGCCGCGAAAGGATCGCGCAGCGCTTCGCCGACGCCGACGTTCCCTCCCGCCGGAGGGCATACATCGGACGACGGTTCGACCGTGCCACTGCCGACGCGGACTTCCTCGTCACGGAGAAACTGGGATGGCGCGGCGGGGTGGTGCTCGCATGGTCCGGGATGCGCGGGGCCATCACACTGGCAGCGGCCCAGTCGCTCCCCAGCGACACACCCTTCCGCGCCGAACTGATCCTCATCGCCTTCGTCGTCGCCATGACCACACTGCTGCTGCAGGGTCTGACACTGCCGGCGGTGATCCGGCTCGTGAAGATCCCGGCCGACGACCAGGAACGCCTCCGGACCGAATACGGCACGCTGCTCGCCGAGCTGGCCGACGCGGGGGAGAAGGAGCTCACCGGGTCGTCGTCCGGAGTCGATCCGCAGACCGTGGAGCGGGTCCGGGCGGACAGCCTGATCGGCGTGCGGGACGAACGCGGCGCGTCGTCGCCGGATCCCGACCACGACGAACGGCGCGAGCAGTACATCCGGCTGCGGTTGCTCACCATCGCGGCCGAACGTGGGGCCCTGCTCGAGGCCCGGGCGCGCGGTACCTACAGTTCGCAGACACTCGGTGCGGCCCAGCGCCGCCTCGACCTCGAGGAGACCCGATTGCAGGCGCTGAGCGAACAGCCCTGACGGTCGACCCCGCGCCCGAGAACCCGCATCCCGCCGCACTGTTTGACATGATCGTTCGGTCCGGATCCACCCGGGCGCATCGTGACCGGGCAGGAGTGACAGGTGTCGGAGGGCAGTACGGACAGAGCGCCGCGTCGGCGTGTCGGTCGATGGATCCTGATCGTCTTCGTCGTGGTGCTCGTCGTCGTGGCGGCGGCGTTCGTCCTCACCCCCGTGCCGGGATCACTGGTGGTGCGGAAGGTGTTCGAACGCGACGCGCGGGAGCAGACCGCAAAGCTCGCGGTGGGCGCTCCGGAGACGGACTTCGTCGCCGACCTCCACTATCGGGAGGACGACCCGGACGCCTACCTCGACGTGTACACACCGCCGGGGACCACCGAGGCGCTACCGACGATCGTGTGGACGCACGGCGGCGCATGGTTGTCGGGTAATCGCACCAACTACGCGGGCTACTACAGGCGTCTCGCGGCCGCCGGATTCACCGTGGTGTCGGTCGGCTACTCGCTCGCACCGGGCCATCGCTATCCGACCCCGGTGCGGCAACTCGTCGATGCACAGCGCTACCTGCTCGAGCACGCCGACGAACTGCACATCGACACCGAGCGGATCGTGCTCGCCGGGGACTCGGCCGGGGCGCAACTGTCCGCGCAGATCGCCGCGGCGGTCACCGACCCCGACTACGCCGCGACCCTCGGTGTCGACCCGGCGTTCACACCGGAGAACGTTCGGGGTGTCGTGCTCAACTGCGGCATCTACGACGTGTCCGCGATCGGTGGGAGCGGCGGGCTGATCGGATGGGGCGTCGAGCAGGCGATGTGGGCCTACACCGGCGCCCGGGAGTTCGCCACTTCGGATGCGGCGGGCCAGATGTCGGTGTTGAACTCGGTCACCGAGAACTTCCCGGCCACCTACATTTCCGGTGGCAACGCCGATCCGCTCACCGCCACCCAGTCCGAGAGGCTCGCGCAGCGACTCACCGGACTGGGTGTGCAGGTGGATGCGTTGTTCTATCCGGACGATCACACACCGGAACTGGCACACGAGTACCAGTTCGATCTGTCCACGCCGGATGCGCGTGCCGCGCTCGAGCGGACGATCGATTTCGTCCGCAAGGTCACGACGTAGCACGCGCGGGGATCTCGGCGACGACGCGTTCGGCGAGCGGCCGCGAGGAGGCCGGGTTCTGGCCCGTGTACAGGACGCGGTCGACCACCACGTGCGGCTCCCAGGCGTCCGCGGACGAGAAGACCGCGCCCGCCTCCTGGAGACGGTCCTGCAGCAACCAGGGTGCCTTGTCGGCCAGTCCCGCCTGGACCTCCTCGACGTTCGTGAACGCCGTCAGGCTGTAACCCTCGAACAGCCAGCGGCCGCCGGACTCGTGGGCGGGGAGCAGGGCCGCCGGGGCGTGGCACACCATCGCGACCACCTTGTCGGCCTCGACGAAGTGCCGCACGAGTTCACCGAACCGCTCGTCGACGGCGAGATCCTCCATCGGACCGTGACCACCGGGCACGAACAGCAGGTCGAAGTCCTCGGCCCGCTGGTCCTCGAGCACCGCCGCACCGGAGAGCACCGGCTGCAACTTCTCGAGCGACGACTTCAACTCGGCCACGCGGTCCTCACCGCCTGCGGCGTCGGGTTCGAGGCTGGCCTGGTCCACGACGGGCGTGCGGCCGCCCGGAGTGGCAACGATGATGTCGTAACCGGCCTCGTCGAAGACGGTGTACGGCTCGACGAGTTCCTCCGCCCAGAAGCCCGTGGGATGGCGGGTGCCGTCCTGCAACGTCCAATGATCGGCGGAGCTGACGACGAACAGGATGCGGGTCATGGTGTGTCCTTTCGAATGAACGTAGAGGTCGCGTACCCGCTGCGAGCGGGACCGACACGGGGGGTGACGACGATCGCCGGGCCCACGAGGGACCCGGCGATCGTGTGATGTGACTGGGGGTGCGGCGGATCAGACGCCGACCACCTCCTGCGCGATAGCGGCCAGACGGGCCTGGGCCGCGGAGATCACGCCATGTCGTGCCTTGTGCGCTTCCTCGTAGGCGACGATCGCCCGGATATCCGCGGGTTCGGTCAGTTCCTTGACCGCCGCCACGGCCTTCGGGACGGTGAGATCGTCGTAGTTCCGGATCGGCAGCTCCTCCTCGGTGAGGACACCCGAGGCGCTGCGTGCCTTGTGCAGAGCGTCGGCGGTGCCGTCTGCACCTTCACGACGGCTCACGCGTTCGGCCGTCTCGAGAGCCGCATCGCGCGAGGCACCGATGGTCTTGGCTGCGACGTCACCGGCGTGCGCGCCGCGCGAGAGCAGCGACTCGATGCGGGGACGCGTCGAGCGGGCGACGTCGATCGCTCGATCGATGCTGCGCGCCGACCAGGTGACCGGCGTGTTGACCAGGCGCACCGCTGCGCCGGCCGCGGCCTGCAGGGGAGTGCGACGCAGAGCGGCAGGACCGCCGAGCGCCTCCTCCGCGATGACGGTGGTCAGCCACTCGACCGTCGCCGTGTGGGCTGTGATCAGACGGTCCGCCAGCGACACGATCGACTTGTGTCCGCCCGCGGTGGCCAGTGCCTTCACGTAGCGGGCACGGTCGAGGAGCTGATGTTCGAGGGCGAGGTCGGACAGCAGTGCTTCGTCGAACGGCTGCGCCTGCTCGGTGAGGGTCTTCACCATGATGGCGGCGCGGCCGATGAACGGCCCGACCACATCGGGAAGTCCGCCCAGATCGCGGATCGCCTCTTCGATCGCCACCGCACGGATGCGGCAGTTCTCGGCGTTCTCGGTCAGCTCCTTGCGTACCGCTTCGGTTCGGGCCTGCGCGACACGCGTTTCGGCGACCTGGGTCTCTGCATGGGTCAGTTCGTGGAGAGTGCGCAACTGGGTGAGCAACGCGGGAGTTCGATTCTCGGTCATCGTGCGTTCGCCTCCTTCGCACTGGAAGAGTCGGTGATCTACCGACGAATTCACATCCATCGAGAAATGACGTGACAACTGTCGGCTACCCGACCCCCGGAACTGCTAACGTCTATGTGATCCATAACACACCCCCTGGTCGGGTTCGTTGCTGCAGTGACCACTCGGCGCACGCGAGTCACACGGGTCTCGGTTTGAGCCGGTTACTCGCGGGGAAACTTCGGAGCACACCTTGACGTGAGAGATCGAGGCCGGGACGAGACGCGGTCCGCCTGACTCCTCAGGTGATCGGCGACCGTGAGACGGCCGCAAGCAGCACAAGGAAAGCGGGGACGACACGATGACCACGGCAGCACCCGTCATGCCCACGGACGTGATCACCGCTCCGGCGACGGTTGCTCCGTCGCAGTCGGCCGACACTCCGGCGCAGACGATCGACGCGCGGTCCGTCGAGGCCCCGCCGTCGGCCGCCGTGGCGCCGAGGGAGGTGGACCCTCCGGTGACGGAGGAGATGCCGGCTCTGCTCGAGCACCCGATCGCGGGCATGCTGATGTTCGTCGTCCTCGCCGTCTGCGGATTCGCAGCCGCCGCGGTGGTCGCAGGATCCGTGGCGGCCGGGCTCGCTCTGGCGGGTGTCGTCGGAGGAGCGGCGGCGACTCTCGTCGCTGTTCTCTGACGTGGCAGAACGACACCGGTAGGCCCGTTTCGTCCAGATCCGAGCGGGAGGATATCGTCTCCGGTCATGTCCAAGGAATTCGTTTTCACGTCCACGCTCGACCACAGCGTCGAACGCGTCCACGGCGCTTTGACCAGCGAGGACTTCTGGAACAGCCGACTGGCTGCGAGTCAGACCGGCGTGGGGCAGCTCGAGGTCGGCTCCGGCCCCGGAACCTTCCGCGCGAAGGTCTCCGACCAGATCGACACCTCTGCTCTGCCCGCGGTCGTCCGGGGCGTGGTGCGAGGACCTCTGATCATCGAGCGCACCGACGAATGGGGCGGACTCGAGGGCGGTACGGCGCAGGGAACCCTCGCCGGCAGCACGTCGGGACTGCCGATCACGATCGCGGCCCGTTCGGAGCTTCGTGGCAACGCGGCCGGCGGTACCGAGATCGAGGTGCGTGGCGAAGCCACCGTCAAGGTCCCCGTCGTCGGCGGACAGATCGAGGGTCTGATCGTCCAGCTCGTCGAGAACATCGTCCAGAACGATCGGACCGACATCGACAAGTGGCTCACCGAGAACTGACTCGCGGGGTCGCCTGACCGGTCGGCTCCTGTTCGAGCGGCCGTCGCCTGTTCCGATGCCGCCGTGCCTCTTCCGAGGTGCGGCGGCATCGTCGTTCCCGCCGGATCCGTCGGCGACACACCGGGGCAGGTCGTTGAAGAGGGGTGTGACCCGGGCCACCATCGGATCATGTCGATGCCGTGGGACGAGGACGGCGGCTACGCGTGGGAACGCCGCGAGGCCGGATACACCTGGGAGCAGATCGGCAGCGAACTCGGTTGCCCTGCCCATGTCGCACAGAATCTGGGGGAGCGCTACCACGCGGATGTCACCGCCGAGATGACGAGGAACCAGCTGTCGCTGTTCGACATCTCGACGGAGACCTGACCGTTCCGGGCAGGTCCTGCCTGCCGACCCTCCGCCGCATGCACCCGCGACCTGCGGCGCAGTCGCCTGTCCGGGCGGTGTGATAAGCCGTACCGGACGGGAACGAGCGACGACGAGGGAGAGCGACGCGTGCTGATACTGCACCGTGCCGAGCGCACCGGCATCCTGGCGGATGCGCTGGCCGAGGTGCTCGCGAAACCCCTCGACGATCCGTTCGCGCGGGAGGTCGTCGCGGTGCCCGCGCGCGGTGTCGAAAGATGGCTCACCCAGCGGTTGTCGGGCCGGCTCGGTTCGTCCGCCGGCGACGGGGTGGCCGCCAACATCGACTTCCCGTCCCCGTCGCGCCTCGTCGACGAAGCGCTCGCCGCAGCCTCCGGCATCACCGCCGACGACGATCCGTGGCATCCCTCCCGCATGTTGTGGTCGCTGCTCGGGGTGATCGACGAGTGCGTCGGCGAACCGTGGTGCGCCACCCTCGCGCGGCACCTCGGTCATGGCGCCGACGACCACCGGGCCGGGCGCCGGTACGCCACCGCAGCGCATCTCGCCGGCCTGCTCCGCAGTTACGGACTCCAGCGCCCCGGGATGATCGCCCAGTGGGCGGCGGGGCACGACACCGACGGCACGGGTGCGCCCCTCGACGACCACCTGCGATGGCAGGCCGAGCTGTGGCGACGGCTGCGCGCCCGCATCGGGGTCGACAGTCCGTCGCAGCGACTCGACGAACTGTGCGGCCGGCTGCGCAACGACCCCGACGTCGTCGACCTGCCCGAACGACTCTCGATCTTCGGTCCGACCCGCCTCGACACCGTCCTCGTCGAGGTGCTGTCCGCGCTCGGGCACCACCGCGACGTGCACATCTGGCTTCCGCATCCGAGCCCGGTGATGTGGGACGGACTGACCCGGCGCCCGGCGTCGATGCGTCGCGCCGACGACCACAGCGCTCTCGGGGTGCAGCACCCGTTGCTCGCCGCGCTCGGCCGCGACGTGCGCGAACTCCAGAGCCGGCTCTCCGGCCTCGACTGCACCGACGTTCCGCACCCCTCACCCCGGCCGCCGGCGACGCTCCTCGGCCGGTTGCAGGCCGATCTCCGCGACGATCGCGCCCCCGAACCCGGATCGGCAGAGCCCGACGGGACCGTGATGATCCATGCCTGCCACGGACCCACCCGGCAGGTCGAGGTGCTCCGCGAGTGCCTGCTGCATCTGTTCCGCGACGACCCCACTCTCGAGCCACGCGACGTCATCGTCATGTGCCCCGACGTCGAGACGTACGCGCCGCTCGTCCACGCCGCCTTCGGTGCCGGGGTCGGCGAGCATCCCGGCCACACGCTGCGGGTCCGTCTCGCCGATCGCGGCCTGCGCCGCACCGATCCGATCCTCGCGGTGGTGTCCGAACTGCTCGCGCTCGCCGACGGCCGGGTCACCGCCAGCGAGGTCCTCGATCTCGCCGCCTCCGCCCCGGTGCGCCGTAAGTTCGGATTCGACGACGACGAACTCGAACGCCTGCAGGAGTGGACCACCGAGACCGGTGCCCGCTGGGGTCTCGGCCCGTGGCAGCGCAAGAGCTTCGGTCTCGGCGACTTCATGCAGAACACCTTCGGTGCGGCACTCGACCGCATCCTGCTCGGTGTCGCCGCCGACGGCGCGGACGGGGAGTGGCTGTCGCTGTCGCTGCCTCTCGACGACGTCGACAGCAACGACATCGACCTCGCCGGGCGGTTCGCCGAGTTCATCGACCGGCTGACGGTGGTGCTGCTCCGGCTGCGCGGCCCGCACCCGGCGGGGCGGTGGTCGGACGAACTCGGTTACGGCATCGACCTGCTCACCGACGTTCCCACCGCCGACGCATGGCAGCTCACCCGCGCGCGGCGCGAGATCGGCGACGCCGTCGAGCACGCCGGCGACACGCAGTTGTCCCTGAGCGACGTCCGGTCCATGCTCTCCTCCCGGCTCGCGGGGCGTCCGTCGCGTTCGAACTTCCGGACCGGCGAACTGACCGTGTGCACGATGGTGCCGATGCGCTCGGTGCCCCATCGCGTGGTGGTTCTCCTCGGTCTCGACGACGACGTCTTCCCCCGCACGGCCCACATCGACGGCGACGACGTCCTGACCCAGAATCCCTGTGTCGGAGAGCGTGATCCGCGCAGCGAGGACCGGCAGTTGCTCCTCGACGCGCTGATGGCCGCGGAGGAGCGTGTGCTGTTGTTCCATACCGGCGCCGACGCCGTCACCGGAGCGCTGCGCCCACCGGCGATTCCGCTCACCGAGGTGCGCGACGTGGTGGCGGCGATGACGGGCGTCGACGTCGACGACGAGCGCATCGTTCGGCGACATCCCTTGCAGCCCTTCGATCCGCGCAACTTCCGGGCCGACGACCCGTTCGGGTTCGGTGTCACCGCACTCGCGGGAGCCCGTGCAGGGCAAGGAGGTTCGGTGGCACGCGACCGATCGGGTGCGCTTCTCGTCGACGACCTTCCGGCCCCGGCGCGCACCGACGTCGATCTCGACGAACTCGTCTCCTTCCTGACACATCCGACGCAGGGCTTCCTCCGGCAGCGGCTCGGTCTGCGGATCCCCGACACCGACGAGGGCATCGCCGACGCACTCGACGTCGAGCTCGACGGTCTCGCCCAGTGGCAGTTGGGCGACCGCATGCTCGAAGCGCGGTTGGCGGGCATGTCCGCGGGTGCCTTCCAGGACGCGGAGTGGCGTCGCGGCACGCTCCCGCCGTTCGCGCTCGGCCGCAGGACCCTCGACGCGGTGAGCGACAACGTCGAGCGCCTCGTGCACGCCTGTGCCGGTGTGCACACCGGGCAGGCCCGCACCGTCGACATCCGCGTCGATCTCGGCGACGGTCGTCGGCTCACCGGCACCGTCGGAGGTGTACACGGCGAGGTGCTGGCCCGCAGCACGTATTCCAAGCTGTCCCCGAAACACCGGCTGGAAGCATGGATCCGGTTGCTCGCCGTCGTCGCCTCGGGGCATCCCGGGCAGTGGCGTGCGGTGACCACGGGACGCAGCCGTTCGCGCTCGTATCCGGCGTGGCGCTCGACCCTGCTGGCTCCCGCCGATCCCGTCGCGCTGCTCGCCGCACTCGTCGATCTGCGCGATCGTGGACTGTGCCGGCCGCTGCCGCTCGTGACGGGCGCGTCGGCCGAGTACGCCGATCGCCGCCACCGCGGTGATTCCGTGGAGATGGCACTGTCGGCCGCCGGGAAGGCGTTCGGTGGCGCGTTCGGCGACGGCAAGGACCGTCACGTGCAGTATCTGTACGGGCCCGACGTGACGCTCGGGCAGCTCACCGCCGACGCACCGGACGGTGTCGAGGCCGGCTGGTTCGACGACCCCACCCGTTTCGGTGTGCTCGCCCGACGGTTGTGGGAACCCCTGCTCGCCTCCGAGAACCAGGGACGCCCGTGAGAGAAGGACGCAGCGTGCCCTATACCGCCATCACCGATCCGCGTGCCGCGGGCGGTCCGCCGCCGGCAGGCTTCGATCTGCTCGGCCCGCTCCCGAGCGGCACCACCGTTCTCGAGGCCAGCGCGGGAACGGGGAAGACCTACGCGATCGTCGGGCTCGCCACCCGGTTCGTCGCCGAAGGGCACGCCCGCCTGTCGGATCTGCTGCTCGTCACCTTCAGCCGGGCTGCGACGCAGGAACTGCGCGAACGTACCCGGAACCGGTTCGCGCAGGTCGCCACCGCCCTCGCCGATCCGGAGAGTGCGCGGGCGAGCACCGACATGCTCGTCCGTCATCTCGCAAGCGAGGACGTCGACGCGCGGCGGGCCCGCTTGCGACAGGCGTTGTCCGATTTCGACTCCGGCACCATCTCCACCACGCACGGCTTCTGCCGCCGCATGCTCGACGAACTCGGCATTGCCGGCGAACGCGAACCCGACGTCACGGTCGTCGAGGACGTCGACGACCTGCGGGTGGAGGTCGTCGACGATCTCTACCTGCGGCGCTACGGCAGGGGACAGGCCCCCATCACCTACGCCGAGGCGGCCGTCGCCGCGAAGGAGGCGATCTTCGACCCGCAGGCCGAACTCGCACCGGACGACGCCGACGGCACCGCCGCCGGTGAGCGCGTGGAGTTCGCACGGGCGGTCCGCGAGGAGGTCGAACGACGCAAGCGCCGACTCGGCCTGCGCGACTTCGACGACCAGTTGTCCCTGCTGCACGCGGTGCTCGGCGATCCGGAGCACGGCGCCGCCGCCTGCCGGCGGATGCGTGCGCGCTTCTCCGTCGTCCTCGTCGACGAGTTCCAGGACACCGACCCCAAGCAGTGGGAGATCCTGCGCCGGGCGTTCCACGGGCACAGCACGCTCGTGCTCGTCGGCGACCCGAAGCAGGCCATCTACGCCTTCCGCGGCGCGGAGGTGCTCAGCTATCTCGACGCCGTCTCCGAATCCGACACCTACTGCGAGCTGACCACCAACTGGCGCAGCGACGGTGATCTCGTCCGGGCGCTCGAACACGTCCATCTCGGTGCGTCACTCGGTGATCCCCGCATCGTGGTGAACCCGGTGAAGGCGGCGGCCGCCGATTCCCGGCTCTCGGGCATCGCGCCCCTGCGGGTGCGTCACCTGCCCCGTGCCGGCGCAGGTCCGCTCAACGACTGGGGTTTCCCGCAGAACCTCGACGGCCTGCGCGGACGGGTCGCCCGCGACGTCGCGGCCGACATCGTGCGCCTGCTCGACGACGAGAACGTCACCGTCGACCTCGGTTCCGGCCCCGAGCGCGTACGCCCCGGGCACATCGCCGTCCTCGTGCGCAAGCACAAGCAGGTGACACTCGTCCACGACGCGCTGACGAAGGCGAACGTGCCGTGCGTGGTCGCCGGGGGCACGAGTGTGTTCGCCACACCGTCCGCGCAGCACTGGCTGTGGGTTCTCTATGCGCTCGAGCAGCCCCATCGCGCCGATCGTGTCCGGCTCGCCGCGCTCACCCCGCTGCTCGGCCGCACGATGACCGACATCGATTCGGAGGGCGAAGCGCTGGTCGTGGAGGTCGGCGGACTGCTCCGCGAACTGAACGACGTCTACGCCCGCACCGGATTCGCTGCCGTCTTCGAACGCCTCGCGTCCTTCGGTTCGGTGGAGGCCCGCCTCCTCGACGAGCCGTCCGGGGAACGCACCCTCACCGACATCCGGCACGTCGCACAGCTGCTCGAGGACGTCGCCTCGGCGCAGTCGCTGGGGCTGGCCGCGCTCACCCGCTGGCTCGAGGATCGCATCAACGACCCCGACCGCGGTGGGGCCGACCGGATCCGGCGCCTCGACAGCGACGCCGCGGCGGTCCAGATCCTCACCGTGCACGGCAGCAAGGGACTCGAGTTCCCCGTCGTCCACGTCCCGTACGGGTGGGATGCCGCGAAGAACCCCGAGCCCGACAAGCTGCTGCTGCACGAGAACGGCCGACGCATCCTCGATGTGGGCGGCAAGAGCGGTCCCGGTTACGTCGCGCGGCGGCGTCAGCACGAACTCGAGGAGGCGGGGGAGGAACTGCGCCTGCTGTATGTCGCGGTGACGCGCGCGCAGTGTGCGCTCACCCTCTGGTGGGCGCCGTCCACACCCACCTCGCGGTCGCCGCTGCACCGGTTGCTGTTCGCCCGCGACCCCGGTTCGGCGGAGGTCGCCGCGGAAGGCCGGATCGGCCACGATGAGGCCATGGCCGAGGAATTCGACCGGTGGGCCGCGCGCGCCGACGGGGTCATCGCCGCCGAAGCGGTGGGGTCGCATCCGATTCCGGTGCGACGCTGGACCCGCCCCCGCGTGGAGACCGGCCCACTCGCCGCAGCCCGCTTCGATCGGGTCGTCGACGAGAACTGGCGCAGGACCTCCTATTCGGCGCTCACCGCCTCGGTGCACGATGCGCCCGTGGTGAGCGGTGAGGTGGAGGAACCGGTGACGACCGACGAGCCGGCCGAGCCTCCGCTGAGCGCAACGGAACCGGCGCGCGAAGGCATTCCGTCACCGATGAACGGACTGCCCGGCGGCACGATCTTCGGCACGCTGGTGCACGCCGTCCTCGAGGTCGTCGACACCTCCGCCCCCGATCTCGAGGCCGAACTGCTCGACTGCTGCCGCGAGACGGTGCGCCGTCAGATGTCGCCGATCGATCCCGCCCAACTCGCGGCGGCGTTGCTCCCGGTGATGCGCACCCCGCTCGGGCCGCTCGGCCGGACCCTCGCCGACTTCGCTCCGTCCGACCGACTCTCCGAACTCGACTTCGAGTTGCCGCTCACCGGAGGCGACAGTCCGGTGCCCGTCACCGTCACCCTCGACGCGGTCGGCGGGTTGTTGCGCCGGCACCTGGCCGCCGACGATCCGATGGCGGCCTACGCCGATCTGGTGCGCACCCTCGAACCGGTGCCACTGCGGGGTTATCTGAACGGCAGTATCGACGCCGTGCTGCGCACCGAGGGGCCGCGATTCGTCGTCGTCGACTACAAGACCAACCGGCTCGCGCCCGTCGACGAACTGACCACCGCCCACTACACCCGCGAGTCGATGGCGGCGGAGATGCTCCGCGCCCACTATCCGATGCAGGCGCTGCTCTATTCCGTTGCCCTGCACCGTTATCTGCGGTGGCGGATGCGCGACTACGACCCGCACGTCCACCTCGGTGGCGTGCAGTACCTGTTCGTCCGCGGCATGGCCGGACCGGACAGCCCACCCGGCAGCGGCGTGTTCGACTGGCATCCGCCGGCCGCTCTCGTCACCGACCTGTCCGACCTCCTCGCCGGAAAGGCCGTGATCTCGTGATCGAGTCCATGACCGACGTTCGGATCGCCCAGCGCGGCAAGGGCGCTCTGCGGCAGTTCAACGAGGTGGGCGCACTCTCCGCCGCCGACGTGCACGTCGCCCTGCGACTCGCGGCGCTCGGCGGCGAGGACGACCCGCACGTGCATCTCGCCACCGCGCTGGCTGTGCGTGCCGTGCGATCCGGGTCGGTGTGCCTCGACCTCACGCGTTTTCGCGAGGTCACAGTCGAGGAGGACGCGGACGGTCATCCCGTCGTCGACCCCGCGAGCCTGCCGTGGCCTCGCGACGAGGACGTGCTCGCGGCGCTGCGTCGCAGCCCCCTCGTGGTCGGCGGCGAACGTGGACCCCTGCGACCGTTGCGTCTCGTCGACACCGCGGAAGGCCCGCTGCTGTATCTCGACCGGTACTTCCGGCAGGAGCAGACGATCCGCCGGGTGCTCGCCGAACGCACGGCGACGTTCCCCGACCTCGACGAGGAGCGCATCTCGGCGACGCTCGACGAGCTGTTCCACCATCCCGACGATCCCTCCCGGCCCGCGCCGGCACCCGACCGTCAGCGTGTCGCGGCGGCGCTCGCCGCTACCCGACCGACCACGGTGATCGCGGGCGGGCCGGGCACCGGCAAGACCCACACGGTGGCGCGGATCCTCGCGCTGCTCACCCGTCTGTACGGTCACGAACTGCGCATCGGCCTGGCCGCTCCCACCGGCAAGGCCGCTGCGCGCCTGCAGGAATCGGTGCGCGAGCAGGAGACCGAGCTGGGTCTGCCGCCGAATCTCACCGCCATGACCGTGCACCGCATGCTCGGCTGGCAGCGCGGCCGCACCCGCTTCCGCTACCACGCGGGCAATCATCTGCCGTACGACGTGATCGTCGTCGACGAGACGTCGATGGTGTCGTTGACGATGATGTGCCGCCTGCTCGAGGCGGTGCGTCCCGACACCCGGCTCGTCCTCGTCGGCGACCCCGACCAGCTCGCTTCCGTCGACGCCGGTGCGGTACTGGCCGACCTCGTGGGGCGACCGGTCGGCGGCGCCCTCGATCCGGTCTTCGAACGGGTCGTCGCCCGCGATCTCGCGGCCGCCGACGACCCTGCCGAAGCGGCCTTCACTCCGGCCGAACGCGCCCGGCTCGGCGGTGGGGTCGTGCGCCTGAGCCGCGGCCGCCGCTTCGGTGGTGCGATCGCCGAGCTGGCGGTGGCCGTCCGCAAGGGCGACGGCGACGCGGTGCTCGACATCCTGCGCAGCGGCGACCCGCACGTCTCGTTCGTGGCCCCCTCCGAGCTCGACGCCCTGCGCGACGACATCGTCCGCTCCGCCGCCGAGGTCACCAAGTCTGCCGAGACGGGGGACGTCGAGACGGCGCTGAAGCGGTTCGAGGAACATCGGTTGCTGTGCGCGCACCGCGACGGCCCGGCCGGTGTGCAGTGGTGGGCGAGGCAGGCAGCCGAGTGGATCGGGGAGGCCGCGGGGCAGCGCCTCGATCCCGAGAGCTGGTATCCCGGCCGGCCGCTGCTCGTCACCGCGAACGACCACGACATGCAGATCTACAACGGCGACACCGGCGTGGTCGTGCGTCGCGGCGACGAACTCGTCGCGGCGTTCGCACGCGGCGAGACGCCGTTCGAACTGCGCCCGAGTCAGCTGCCGGCGGTGAGCACCGTCTACGCGATGACGATCCACCGCAGCCAGGGCAGTCAGTACGGCACCGTCTCGGTGGTGCTGCCCGACTCCGGATCGGCGTTGCTCACCCGCGAACTGCTGTACACCGCGATCACACGTGCGCGGTCGCACGTGCGGATCATCGGAACCGAGGACGCGGTACGGGCGGGCGTGGCACGGCAGGTGCTCCGAGCGAGCGGGCTGCGGCGGGAGATCCGCGTGTAGCCGGTCGTCAGCGGTCGTCGACTTCCGCACCCGAGCGGGTGAGGACGAGTCCGGTCCCGACGATCCCGATGAGGCTGATGGCCAGTGCGACGGAGGGCCAGCCCTCGGTCTGCCAGTACACGTCCTCGAGCGTGATGAGCAGGGCTGCCTCGTCGACGATCAGTGCGAGGGCCACGCCGAGCGCGAGACCCATCCAGGTGCGGGTCTTCGGGGATCGGTCGACCATGCCGTAGATCGCCACTCCGGCGAGCAGCAGAATGCCCCACAGGTAGTGGTGGAGGTGCACACCGCCGGCGCTCACGTCGCCGAAACCCCTCGTGTCGATCTGGATCAGCCAGGTCACGAGGCGGGCACCGCCGAAGGTCACGGTGAAGGCCAGCCATGCGAGGACGATCCCGCGGCGCGACGGGTCGATCTGACTCCATCGCCGCGGAAACGAGATGCGGGATCGGGTGTCTTCCGATTCGTTAGGGATGCTCACTATTCCTGTTTACACCCGCACGTCGTCGCGAGACCGTCTCCACCGGCGAACCGGACGTGGCATGCTCGAATCGGCGCGCACGACAGACGACGAACGAGCCGAGCGATGGACTGGTTGGACGCGGACGGGTACACGATCGGGCGGCTGCTGGCCACCCGTGGACTCGCGGCGCTGTACGCCGTGGCCTTCCTCGCGGCCCTGCTGCAGTTCCGGGCGCTGATCGGCGAACGCGGCATCCTTCCCGCCCCGCGATTCCTGTCTCTCACGTCGTTCCGGCAGTCGCCTAGCCTGTTCCACTGGAGATACTCCGACGGTCTGTTCACCGCGGTCGCCGCGGTGGGTCTCGTGCTGTCGGTGGTGACGATGCTCGGTGTCACCGAGCAGTTGCCGCTCGTGGTCTGCATGCTCGTGTGGTTCGTGATGTGGTTGCTGTACCTGTCGATCGTCAACGTCGGGCAGGTCTGGTACTCGTTCGGCTGGGAGTCGCTGCTGCTCGAGGCCGGTGTGCTCGCGATCTTCCTGGGCAACGCCGATACCGCGCCGCCGCTGCTCGTGCTGATCCTGCTGCGCTGGTTGCTGTTCCGCCTCGAGTTCGGCGCCGGGCTGATCAAGATGCGCGGCGACCGCTGCTGGCGCGACCTGACCTGCCTGTACTACCACCACGAAACCCAGCCGATGCCCGGCCCGCTCAGCCGGTACTTCCACCTGATCCCGCGGCCGCTGCACAAGGTGGAGGTGGCGGGTAACCACTTCACGCAGCTCGTCGTGCCGTTCGGGTTGTTCCTGCCGCAGCCGGTCGCCGGGATCGCCGCACTGATCATGATCGTCACGCAGTTGTGGCTGGTGACGAGCGGCAACTTCGCGTGGCTCAACTGGATCACCATCGTCATCGCGCTCTCGGTGGTGCCCGACAGTTTCTACGGGTTGCTGATCGACTCCGACACGACCTACGGTCCGACACCGATCGCGTTCACCGTCGCCGTGGTGGCACTGACCGTGCTGGTCGCGGTGCTCAGCTACTGGCCGGTGGCGAACATGATGTCGCATCGGCAGGCGATGAACGCCTCGTTCAACAAGTGGCACTTCGTGAACACGTACGGCGCGTTCGGCACCGTCACACGCACCCGGCGGGAAGTGATCGTCGAAGGCACCACCGATGCGGTGGTGACACCGGCGACGGAGTGGCGCGAGTACGAGTTCAAGGGCAAACCGGGCGACGTGTACCGCAGGCCGCGTCAGTACGCGCCGTACCACCTGCGTCTGGACTGGTTGATGTGGTTCGCGGGGATCTCCCGCGACTACGCCGCGGGGTGGTTCCCGCGGTTCGCGGGCAAGCTGCTCGAGAACGATCCGGCCACCGTGAAACTGCTCCGGCACAACCCGTTCCCGGACGAACCGCCGCGCCTGGTGCGGGCCCGCCTGTTCCGATACCGCTTCGCGACGCACGCCGAACGGCGCGCGACGGGCCAGTGGTGGATGCGGGACGAGATCGGCGATTTCATGATGCCGATGGCGCGGGACGACCTGCCCTGATCACCCCCGAGCACCGCCGCGATCACCAGACTTCGCCGCCGGTCGCCGACACGGTGAATCCGTGGGCGTCCGTCTCGCACGTGACACCGGTCTTCTCGTCGACGGTGCACGTGAACGGATCGACCGTGAGAGTGCTGCCGTGGGGCAGCGTCTTCGGGGCACCGCCGAAATCCGTGAACGCGATGTCGCCGATGCTGACCCACTCTCCGGGGCCGTCGCCTTCGAGCATCAGGGCGTTCGCCGGCACGAGGGCGTCGGGCGCACCGCTGCCGGGGACCTGGGGTGCACTGGCCGGCATCGTGCCCTGGCAGCCCGTCAAGGGCGTGGTGTGGACGAGGATGGCACATCCGAACTGTCCGCCCGGCGACGCGAAGTAGTACACGCCCTCGCTGGTCGCGGCGTAGCCGTCGGGGTCGACCGGCTTCGGTGCGGCCGTCGTGGTCGTGGTCGTGGACGGCGCCGAGGAGGTGGCGTTGGTGCTCGCCGGCTCGGCGGGTGCTCCGGATGCGGTGGCCTCACCCTCCACGCTCCGCGAACACCCTGCCGCGACGAGTGCCGCACCCGCGACGACGACGAAGCTGACGAGGCGTGTGCGGCGACTGATCATGCGGGGCAGCATAGCGAGCGCCGAGAGCGACGCAAGTTCCGCTCCGATCGTCACTGAGCCGGTGGCTCCGATCGTCTCTGAGCAGGCGGCTCCGATCGTTTCAGAGCCGGCGCGTCACCCGCGCGGGTACGCCCGTCGCCACGACGTTCGGCGGCAGGTCGCGGGTGACCACCGCGCCGGCTCCGACGACGGTGTTCTCGCCGATCGTGACGCCCGGTCCGACGATCGCGCCACCGCCGAGCCACACGTTGTCGCCGATCGTGATCGGTTGTGCCGATTCCCACTTCGCGCGGCGGAGATCGGGCTCGAGCGGATGCGTGGGGGTGAGGAGTTGTACGTTCGGGCCGATCTGCACGTCCGAGCCGATCGTGATCGGCGCGACGTCGAGCATGATCGCGCCGAAGTTGACGAATGTCCCGTTCCCCACGGTGATCCGGTATCCGTAGTCCACCTGCAGCGGCGGCCGGATCTCCACGTCGTCACCGATCGAGTCGAACAACTCCTCGAGCAGTGCGCGACGCGCATCCGGATCCGCTGCACTCGACGCGTTGTACTTCTCGGTCAGCAGCGCTGCCCGGAGCGCGTCGGCGGCGAGTTCGGGATCGTCGGCGATGTAGAGTTCGCCGGCCAGCATCCGTTCCTTCTGCTCGCCCACCGACTGCTCGCCCACTGAGGATCCTTCCGTCGCCGGGTCAGTCGCCCACCCGCTCTCCGGTGTCGACGTGGAACAGGTGCACCGTACCTTCGCGCTTGCGCAGGTGCACGGTGTCGGCGAGGCGCGCGGGGGTACGGACCAGTGCCCGCGCGACCACCTGATTGCCGGTGCCGGGCACCCGCGTGTACAGGTACGACTCGCTGCCGAGCTCCTCGACGAGTTCGACGACGGCTTCGACGCCCTCGTCGGCGATCTCGAAGTCCTCGGGCCGGATCCCGGCGGTGACCTCATCGATGCCTGCGGAGTGCAGTCGCGCGATGCGGTCGCGTTCGACGGGGATGACGGTGCTGCCCACGACGACTCCGTCGTCGACGACCTTCGCGCGGAGCAGGTTCATCGACGGTGAGCCGATGAAACCGGCGACGAACGCGTTGGCGGGGCGGTCGTAGAGTTCGGTGGGGCTGGAGAACTGCTGCAGCACTCCGTTCTTCAGGACGGCGACTCGATCACCCATCGTCATCGCCTCGACCTGGTCGTGTGTGACGTAGACGGTGGTGGTGCCGAGACGGCGTTGCAGCGCCGCGATCTCGGTGCGGGTCTGCACGCGCAGCTTCGCATCGAGGTTCGACAACGGCTCGTCCATGCAGAACACCTGGGGCTCACGCACGATCGCGCGTCCCATCGCCACGCGCTGGCGCTGACCACCCGACAGCTTGGCCGGCTTGCGGTCGAGGAACTGGGTCAGGTCCAGGATCTTCGCTGCCTCCTCGACCTTGCGGCGGCGCTCGTCGGCGCTCACACCGCGCATCTTCAGGGCGAATCCCATGTTCTCGGCAACCGTCTTGTTCGGGTACAGCGCGTAGTTCTGGAAGACCATCGCGATGTCGCGGTCCTTCGACGGCACACCGGTCATGTCCTTGCCGCCGATGGAGATCGACCCCTCGTCGATGTCCTCGAGTCCGGCGAGCATGCGCAGCGCGGTGCTCTTGCCGGATCCGGACGGTCCGACGAGGACCACGAACTCGCCGTCCTCGATGTCGAGGTTCAGCGAATCGACCGCGAAGGTGTCGGAGTTCTCGTAGATGCACGAGGCGTTGCGGTAGGTGATGTCGGCCATGGTGGAAGTCCTTGCTGGTAAGGGGAATCGGGTCTACTTGATGGCGCCGAACGACAGGCCGCGCACGAGCTTGTTCTGGGCGAGCCAGCCCGCGAGCACGACGGGCAGCGCCGCCATCGTCGCGGCGGCGGACAACCGGGCCCAGTACAGACCTTCACCGGTGATGAAGCCGACGAGGAAGACGGGCATCGTCTGCGCCTGAACTGCGGTCAGGTTGACGGCGAAGAAGAACTCGTTCCACGAGAAGATCACGCAGATCAGGGCGGTTGCGGCGATACCGGGGGAGACGAGCGGCAGGATCAGCTCGCGCACCGCGGTCCACAGGCTCGCACCGTCCATGCTCGCCGCCTCGAGCAGCTCGCCCGGGACCTCGAGGAAGAACGACCGCATCATCCACACCGCGATGGGCAGGTTCATCGCCGTGTACAGGATGACCAGGGCCCAGATGTTGTCGAGCAGACCGAGGTTCGCGACGATCACGTACAGCGGGATGATCGCGGCGACGATCGGCAGCATCTTCGTGCTGATGAAGAAGAACAGCACGTCCTTGGTCTTCTTCACCGGACGCAGCGACAGCGCGAAGGCCGCCGGTACACCGAGCAACAGGACCAGGACCGTCGAGACGATGGTGGCGAACGCCGAGTTGAGCAAGGCCGTGCCCACTCCGGTCTCGAACACCGCCCGGAACTGGTCGAGGGTGGGGGTGAAGAAGAACTTCGGGGGGTCGGAGTAGGCGTCGGCCTCCTGCTTGAAGGCGGTGAGCACCATCCAGAAGACCGGGAAGAAGAATCCGATGGCGGCGATCCACGCGACCACACCCCAGGGATTGAACTTGCGGTTCTTGCGTTTCCGGGCCGTGCGCATGACACGGCCGGTGGGTTCCGTGGTGTCCGAAGCCTGCGGCTCCGTGGCCGTGGTGCTCATGCCGCTTCCTCCTTGCCGGTGAACGATGTGAAGATCAGGCGCAGTGCGAAGGTGGCGATGACGATCGTGCCGATGACGACCACGACACCCATTGCCGCGGCCTGGCCGATGTCGAAGCCGAGGAACGCGCGCTGGTAGATGTAGAACGGCAGGTTGGAGCTGGCCGTGCCGGGTCCGCCCTGGGTCATCATGTAGATCGCGTCGAACGTGTTCACCAGGTAGATCGCGCCGAGAACGGTGCCGAGTTCGATGAACCGGCGCAGGTGCGGCAGCGTCAGTTCGCGGAACAGTGCGAACGCTCCGGCGCCGTCGACGCGGCCGGCCTCGAGGATGTCGCGGGGCATCGACTGCAGGCCGGCGAGGATGAGCAGCATCATGAACGGCGTCCACTGCCACACCAGCGCGACCATCACGGCCGGGAGCGGGAATCGGCTGATCCAGTCCACCTCGCCCACTCCGAAGGGGGAGAGTACGAAGTTGACGATGCCGAAGACTGGATCGAACATCGACGTCTTCCAGATCAGCGCACTGGCGACCGGGGTGACGAGGAACGGCGTGATGAGCAGGGTCCGTGCGATACCGCGTCCGAGGAATGCCCGATCGAGCAGGAGCGCGAGGAGCAACCCGAGTATCACGGAGATCAGGACCGTGCCGACGATGAGGATCACCGTGTTCAGGGTGACCTGCCAGAACTGGCTGTCCTGGAAGACGTCGACGTAGTTCTGGAGCCCGACGAACCGGCGGGAACCGGGGCTGACGAGGTTCCACGACTGGGTCGAGTAGTACAGCGTGAACAGGAACGGGATCTGCGTGACCACGATCGTGAAGATCAGGGCCGGGAGCAGGGGTCCGCGGCGGCGCCATCCTTCGGCGCGGGAGATCTGTTCCTCCTTCGCCTCCCGTACGGCGCGGATTCGCTCGTCGGCGTCCGGTGCGGGACGCTGCGCTGCAGGTGCGGTCATTGGTCCTTCTCCCGGTAGGTCGCGCCGACGGCCTCGGCGTACTTCTGTGCCTGGTCGAGGGCTTCCTCGACGCTCTGCCGTCCGGCGATGGCGGCGCTGATCTGCTGGCTGACCCGGGTGCCGAGATCCTGGAACTCGGGGATGGCCACGAACTGGATGCCCGTGTACGGGACGGGGTCGACCGTGGGGTTCTGCTGGTCGGCTCCTTCGATGGATTCGAGGGTGATCGGGCCGTAGGCCGCGGCGGCTTCGGCGTATTCGGGGATCTCGTAGGTCGACAGTCGGCTACCCGGCGGCACCCGCTCCCAGCCGAGTTGCTCGCCGACGGTGCGCAGGTACTGCTGGTCGGTCATCCACGAGATGAACTTCCACGCGTCCTCGGTGTGCTCGCTGCTCGCGGGGATACCGAGCGACCACGTGTAGAGCCAGCCCGAGGGATCCTTCTCCTGGACGGGCGCGGCCGCGTAGCCGATCTTGCCGACGACGTTGCTCGACGCGGGATCCTCGAGAGTCGAGACGGCCGAGGTGGAGTCGTACCACATGGCGACCCGACCCTGCGCGAGTTGCGTTGCGCACTCGCTGAATCCGCTCGTCGCGGCACCGGGCTGACCGTACTCGCGGACGAGGTCGACGTAGAACTGCACCGCTTCGCGTACCTCGGGACTGTTCAGCTGCGCATTCCAGTTCTCGTCGAACCACCGTCCGCCGAAGGTGTTGATGACGGTGTCGAGCGGTGCGAGCAGCTCACCCCAGCCGGGCTTGCCGCGCAGGCAGATGCCGTTGATGTCGGGGCCGTCGAGTTGCGCTGCGGCCTCGGCGACCTCGGTCCAGGTCGGTGGATCGGACAGTGTGATGCCGGCCTGCTCGAACAGGTCCTTGCGGTACATCAGGAACGACGATTCGCCGTAGAAGGGCACCGAGTACAGGTCGCCCTCGTACGAGAGTGCGTCGCGCAGCGAGGGAATGATGTCGTCGGCGTCGTAGCCGTCGGTCTGCTCGATGTACGGCGACAGGTTCGTGAGCCAGCCGTACTCCGCCCACTGGGGCGTCTCGTAGTTGCTGATCATCACGACGTCGAACTCGCCGCCGCCCATCGCCGTGGATGCGGTGATCTTGGCGCGGGCCTGGTTCTCGGAGAGTGTGACGAACTTCAGGTCGATCTCCGGGTTCTCGGCCTCGAACTGCGACGCGAGTTGCTGTGCGTCCTGCATCTGGGAGTTCGACACCATCGCGATGGTGACGGTGCGGCCGGACGTACCGATCGATCCTGCACCGGCACAACCGGTCAGTGCGACGCTCAGGGCCACGGCTCCTGCCGCGGCCGCGCGGATGGATCTTCTTGCTGTAGGCACGATGGTCTACCTCATTTCGGTGGTGCCTCGTCCTTGGGGGTGTCGTTCTCGAGGGCGTGGTCGGGATGGTCGAGCAGGTACTGGGCGCACGCGATGTCGCAGACGAGCATGTTCGCGAGACCGCCTCGGAGAGCACCGAGTACAGCGCGGTGCTTGGACTGTCCGCCGGTGACGAGAATGGTGGCGGGGCAGTCGCGGACGTCGTCGAGGGGGACCGACATGGTGCGGGTCTCGAGTTCGCCGTGCACGGCGGTGCCGTCGGCGCGGAAGAACCGGCCGCCGATCTCGCCGACCGCACCGAGGCCGTCGAGTTCGTGGAGCATCGCGGTGTCGAGGAAACTGCCCTCGAACAGAGTGGTCGAGGTCGACACCGCGCCCACACCGAAGATCATCACCTCGGCGCGACGTCCGACCTCGAGCGTGCGGGAGATCAGTGAGTCGGTGCGCATCGACGCGACCGTGGACGGATCGGCGTACAGCGGTGTGGGAAGCCGGAGCGGTTGTGCCCGAAGTTGTTCGGCGCAGCGGCCGAGGACGAACTCGGTGCCGGTCTGGTAGGCGCTCGTGGAGATGGATCCGTCGAGCTGGACGATCGTCGCGCAACTGGCGACACCGGACGGGAGGGCCTGCGCCACGGCGACCGTTTCCGGACCCCACGTGAATCCGAGGGTGTCGGAGGGGCGGAGGCGGCGGGTGAGCAGGCCGGCGGCGGCGCGTCCGAGGGCAGCGAAGCTCGCGGAGTCCTCGATCGGGCCGGCGTCGTCGACGCGGCGCCCGACCACGACGGCCTCGACGAGTCCGTAGCGCTCCTCGAGTGCCCGTTCGGTCTCGGCGTGCAGGTCGTCGCGCCAGGTGGGTGGCACGGTGACCTCGATGCGCACCAGACCCTGGGCGCGAGCGCGCGCGACGAGCCGGCCGGCGGTGGGGCGGGAGACGCCGAGGCGCTGCGCCACCTCCGCCTGCGTGAGGCCGTCGAGGTAGTAGAGCGTCGCGGCCCGCACGGCGAGACGGAGATCCTCGGTGGATACCGGGCTCTCCGTGTCCGGGATGTTGGTGGGGCCGGGGGCGGTCACGAGCTCTCCTTGGTGCGAGCAGTCTTCGTCGCGCTCCGTGAGCATCTGCTCAGGGGTGCGTGCATCTGCTCAGTACGTTAGCATCGGAGTGTGACCCACACAACAGTTCGCCCGACGCTCCCGGACACGATGCGTGCTGCCGTGCTTCTCGAACCGGGCCGCATCGAGATGCAGGAACGGCCTCTACCTGCACCGGAGCCCGGCGACGTCCTCGTCCGGGTGACCACCGTGGGGGTGTGCGGCTCGGACGCGCACTACTACCGCGAAGGGCGGATCGGCGAGTTCGTCGTGACCGATCCGATCGTGCTCGGCCACGAGGCGTCCGGGGTCGTGGTCGCGGTCGGGGACGGTGTTCCGCAGAGCCGGATCGGCGAGCGGGTCTCGATCGAACCGCAACGTCCCGACCCGCTCACCGAGGAGACGCGCCGCGGCGACTACAACCTGTGCCCGCACATGCGCTTCTACGCCACGCCGCCCGTCGACGGCGCGCTGTGCGAGTACGTCACCATCGGGGCGGCCTTCGCCCATCCCGTTCCGGACACCGTGTCCGACGACGCCGCCGCGCTGTGCGAGCCGCTGTCGGTCGGCATCGCGGCTGTCCGCAAGGCCCGCGTCACCGCCGGCTCCCGCGTCCTCGTCACCGGCGCCGGGCCCGTCGGCATCGTCGTCGCCCAGGTCGCGCGCGCCTTCGGTGCGGTCGAGGTCGTCGTCACCGACCTCGACGAACGACGACGCGAGACCGCACTGTCGTTCGGGGCGAGCGCTGCGCTCGATCCCCGCCTCGACGATCCGTCGGCCCTGCGCGTGGACGCCTACATCGACGCGTCCGGTGCCCCCGCCGCCGTCGACTCGGGTATCCGCGCGGTCCGTCCCGGCGGCACCGTCGTCCTCGTCGGATCAGGCGCCGAGACGATGACCCTGCCGGTGCAGCTCGTCCAGAACCGCGAACTGATCCTGACCGGTGTGTTCCGCTACGCGAACACGTGGCCGACCGCGCTCGCACTCGTCGAGGCGGGCCGGGTCGATCTCGACTCGATGGTCACCGCCCGGTTCCCCCTCGACAAGACCGCCGACGCGCTCGAATCCGACCGGACACCCGGAAACATCAAGGCCGTCGTGGACGTGACCGATCCGGCGGGAAAGGACTGAAGATTCATGCAGGTGAACGAGCAGACCCTGCCCGAGCTGGGCGTGCCCGTCCCGAGCTACCGGCGGGACGACGTCTCCGTCGGCATCGTGCACTTCGGTGTGGGCGGATTCCACCGCGCGCACCAGGCGATGTACGTCGACCGGCTCCTCGAACAGGGGAAGGCGAAGGAATGGGGTATCTGCGGTGTCGGGGTGCTCCCCGGTGATCGCCGTATGCAGGAGGCGCTCGCCGCGCAGGACCACCTGTACACGCTGGTGCTGACCCACCCCGACGGCACGTGGGAGCCGCGGGTGATCGGCTCCATCGTCGACTACCGTTACGCCCCCGACGATCCCGAGGCGGTCATCGAGCTCCTCGCGGCCCCGACCACCCGGATCATCTCGCTGACCGTCACCGAGGGCGGTTACAACATCCGTCACGACACCGGCGAGTTCGACGTCGACGATCCGGCCGTGCAACACGATCTGCGGTCCGGCGAACCCCCGGCCACCGTCTTCGGTCTCGTCACCGAGGCTCTCGCCCGGCGACGGGAGCGGGGACTGCGCGCTCCGACGGTGATGTCGTGCGACAACATCGAGGGCAACGGAAGTGTCGCGCGCCGCGTCTTCACCGAATACGCGCGCCTCCTGAATCCGGATCTCGCGGAATGGATCACCGAGCACGTCCGTTTCCCCAACTCGATGGTCGACCGGATCACCCCGGTGACCACCGACGAGGTGGTCTCGGCGCTGTCCGAACGCTTCGGGGTACAGGACCGCTGGCCGGTCGCCGCCGAGCCCTTCACCTCGTGGGTCCTCGAGGAGGCCTTCGCCGACGGGCGACCGCCCTTCGAGGATGCGGGAGTGCAGATCGTCGAGGACGTCGCTCCTTACGAACTGATGAAGTTGCGCCTGCTCAACGCCGGTCACCAGGGGCTCTGCTATTTCGCGTATCTCATGGGATACCGGCTCGTCCACGAGGCCGCACAGGATCCGCTCCTCGCCGGATTCGTCCGTGCCTACATGGACACCGACGCGACACCGACCCTGAAACCGGTGCCGGGTATCGATCTCGACGAGTACAAGACCACCCTCATCGAGAGGTTCGCGAACCCCGAGATCCGGGACACGATCGCCCGCTTGTGCGCCGAGTCGTCCGACCGCATCCCGAAGTGGCTGGTGCCGGTGATCCGGGAAAACCTGGCCACCGGTGGCCACGTGCAGTCGTCCGCGGCGATCGTCGCCTCGTGGGCGCGCTACGCCGAAGGCGTCGACGAACAGGGTCAACCGATCGAGGTGGTCGACCGGCTCGCCGACACGCTCGTCCCGATCGCGCGACGACAACTCACGCATCCCACTGCTTTCATCGAGAACACCGAGGTCTTCGGTGATCTCGCGCAGAACCACCGCTTCGTCGACGCCTACACCTGGGCGCTCAACGCCCTGCACAACGACGGCGCCCGCGCCGCCCTGAAGGAACTTCCGGGAGAGCCGGAATGAACGGCCACGCTCTCGTCGTCGGAGAAGCCCTCGTCGACATCGTCCACCGCGGCGGTGCCGAACCCGTCGAGCATGTCGGCGGGAGCCCGCTCAACGTCGCACTGGGTCTAGGGCGACTCGACCGGCCCGTGCAGTTCACAACACGCGTCGGCACCGACGCCCGCGGACGGCGGATCGTCGACCATCTCGCGGTCTCCGGTGTGTCTCTGACACCGGGCAGCGCTGCAGCCGAGCGCACAGCGACCGCGCAGGCGGAGATCGACGAGAAGGGTTCCGCGAAGTACGAATTCGATATCGTCTGGGATCCGGTCGAGCCACCACCGTCGGTGGACGCCGTGCTCGTGCACACCGGATCCATCGCTACGGTGCTCGAACCCGGTTGTGAACTCGTCGCCGAACTCGTCGCGCAGCAGGCGGGAACGTCCACGGTGAGCTTCGACCCGAACGTCCGCCCGGCGCTGATCGACGACCCGGCACGTGGGCGGGAACGGATCGAACGACTCGTCTCGCTCGCCGATGTGGTCAAGGCCAGCGACGAGGACCTGACGTGGTTCGCGCCCGACCGCGATCCCCTCGACACCGCACGGGACTGGCTCTCGCGAGGGCCGGCGATCGTCGCGGTGACCCGCGGAGAACGCGGTGCGGTGGCGCTGTGTGCGGCCGGAACCGTCGAGGTGCCCGCCGTGCGGGTCGAGGTTGTCGACACGGTCGGCGCCGGCGACGCCTTCACCACCGGTCTGCTCGACGGATTGTGGACCTGCGGACTCCTCGGTGCCGACCATCGGGAACGACTGCGCGGCATCGGGATCGACGACCTGCGCGACGTGCTCGACACCGCCGCGTGGACCTCCGGTCTGACCGTCGCGCGCGCCGGCGCCGACCTGCCCACGCTGGCCGACCGCACCGCGGCCCGGGAGGCGGCACGATGACGCTCGTCGCCGGGATCGATTCGTCCACCCAGTCGTGCAAGGTCGTCGTATGCGACGCCGACACCGGAGCCGTCGTGCGCGAAGGTCGCGCTCCGCATCCACCTGGCACCGCGGTGGACCCGCTGGAGTGGCGCGCCGCCTTCGATCGGGCGTGTTCCGAAGCGGGCGGACTCGACGACGTCGCGGCGATCTCGGTGGGAGCGCAGCAGCACGGCATGGTGTGCCTCGACGACCGCGGCGACGTGGTCCGCGACGCGCTGCTGTGGAACGACACGAGATCCGCAGCGGCAGCAGCCGATCTCGTCGACGAGGCCGGTGGCTCGGCCGCATGGGCCGAGGCCGTCGGGGTGGTCCCGCTCGCCGCGATCACCGTCGCGAAGACCCGCTGGCTCGCCGACCACGAACCCGGCAACGCCGACCGCACCGCGGCGCTGTGCCTGCCGCACGACTGGCTGACGTGGACGATGCGCACCGACCGCGACCTCGACCGGCTCGCCACCGATCGCAGCGACGCGAGCGGCACCGGCTACTTCGACGCATCCACCGACACCTACCGCCGGGATCTGCTCGAACTGGCCCTGCGCCGGCCGAGTCCGATCCTTCCGCGGGTCGCCGGGCCGGCCGAGAGCATCGGGGAGACGGTCTCCGGCGCCCTGCTCGGTCCGGGAGCGGGCGACAATGCGGCGAGCGCGCTGGCCCTCGACGTCCGCGAGGGCGACGTGGTCGTCTCCATCGGCACGTCGGGCGTGGTGTGCGCCGTGTCCACGACACCGGCCCGCGACGCGGACGGTTACGTCGCAGGATTCGCCGACGCGACCGGCCGGCACCTGCCGCTGGTGTGCACGCTCAACGGGGCCCGGGTACTGGACGCCACCGCGACGATGCTCGGCGTCGACCACACCGAGCTCACGCGGCTCGCACTCTCGGCGCCGGCCGGCAGCGACGGACTCGTGCTGGTCCCGTATCTGGAAGGGGAACGTACCCCGAACCGTCCCGGCGCGACCGGCGCACTGCACGGGCTGCGGCTCGGAACGGCGACTCCCGCGCATCTCGCCCGCGCGGCGTTCGAGGGCCTGCTGTGTCCGCTGGCCGACGGCATCGACCACATCCGGGCGCAGGGCACCGAGGTCCGGCGGGTGCTGCTCGTCGGCGGTGGGGCGCGCTCGCAGGCGGTGTGCGAGCTGGCGCCGGCGGTGCTGGGCATGCCTGTCGACGTTCCCGAACCGGGGGAGTACGTGGCGCGCGGCGCCGCCAGACAGGCCGCGTGGGTGCTGCGCGGAGACGACGAACCCCCATCGTGGGAATCCGGCGCGACACGCCACTACGAGGCCGACCCGACACCGCACGTGCGGGAGCGCTACGCGGAGGTGCGGGACCTGACGGACGGTTCGGACATTGCCCGGGAGTCACCCTCGGTGGGGTGAGAACACCCGTTCGGCACGGGGGTCACACGATCGGCTCGGCGAGCAGGTCGAGGAAGAGTCTCGCGGCCCTGTTGTGGGACGCGGTGGCGCGTCCGACGAGTGCGAGGGTGCGGCAACGGTTTCCGGTGTTCATGCGAATCCGTCGAAGCCCGCTGCGCTGCGCGATCGGTTCGGGCACGACCGCCACGCCGAGGCCGTAGCGGACCAGTTCGAGGAGACGGTCCATGTCGCCGACCCGGAACGTGATGTGTCGTCGCACTCCCGCGGCCGCGAACAGCGACTCGATCGTGGTCTGCAGACCGGTGCCCGCCTGGAAGTCGACGAACGAACAGGACTGCAGGGCGTGTATGTCGATTTCCGTTACAGCTGCGAGCGGATGATCCGGAGCCGCGACGACGGTCAGTTCCTCACGGTAGGTCCGGAGCGCAGTCAGCCCCGACGGGAGCGGGCGTGCATCGAGCGCGACGAACGCCAGGTCCAGCTCCGCTGTGGTCACGGCATCGAAGAGTTCGTCCGTGGTCGCTTCCCTCAGCGTCACTCCGATTCCCGGAAGCCTGCCGTGCAGGCGAGCCAGCAGTGCGGGGAGGTCCACCACGGTGAACGTCTGCACCGTCCCCAGCGTCAATGTGCCCAGTTCTCCGGTCCGCAACCGTCCGACAGCGGCCACCGCATCCTGCGCCTCCCCGAGCATTCTCTGCGCATAGGGATAGAGCACCTTGCCGGCATCGGTCGGGACCACCGAGCGGGTCGTGCGTTCGAACAGCGGTGTTCCCAGCTCGTTCTCCAACGCGCGGACGGAGGCGCTGAGGGCCGATTGGGACAGGTGCACGGATTCGGCGGCACGGGTGAAGTGGCCGTGCTCGACGACCGCCAGGAAATGGCGGAGCTGACGAAATTCCATTGATCGATTCTACTTCTGGATCCGATTGATTTATCCCGTTGGACAGATCAATGGGTGGCATTCGAGGATCGGATTCATGTCACGTACCGATACCTCGACGCCTCGCATGGATCGCCGACTCGTCGCGGTGATGGCCCTTGCATCGGGATTGGTGGTGGCCAACAGCTATTACGCGCAGCCGCTGGTCGGCGCCATCGCCGACACCTTCGACGCCTCCACTGCCGAGGTCGGGCTCGTGGTCACGGCCGGACAGATCGGGTACGCGCTGGGCCTGGCGTTCCTCGTTCCTGTCGGGGACATGGTCGAACGACGGACACTTCTGCGCTGGATGCTCTTCGCCACCGCTGCCGGCCTGCTGATCATGGCATGGTCACCGGACTGGCGGATTCTGGCGGCGTGTGCCGTCCTGGTCGGTACGGGATCGGTCGTGGGCCAGGTGCTGGTGCCTTTCGCGGCGAGTCTCGCCCGCGACGACGAACGTGGACGTGTCATCGGCAACGTGATGACCGGTCTGTTGCTGGGCATCCTGCTGTCCCGCGTAGTGGCAGGACTGATTGCCGAGGTGGCAGGCTGGCGAGCGGTATTCGTATGCGCAGCGGCGCTGATGCTGCTCACTGTGCTGTTGATCCGCACCCTGCCGGAGTCGGTCCCCACCACCGATGCCGGGTACCGTGCGGTGCTGGCCTCGGTGATCCGATTGGTGTCCGCCGAAGCCGTTCTGCGGCAACGAATTGCGTACGGTGCACTGACGTACGCGTCGTTCGGGGTGTTCTGGACGAGTGTGGGATTCCTCCTCGCCGGACCGGGATACGGATGGTCCGATGCGCGCATCGGGATGTTCACCCTCTACGGGGTCGCGGGTGCGTTGGCCGCCCGTGTGGCGGGTGCTCTCGCCGACCGGGGATATGCGCGTCGTCAGACCGGCTTCTTCGTCGCCGTCACCGCGGTGAGTTTCCTCCTGCTCGCCGTCGGGGAGCGTCACGTCGTCGCTCTGGCGATCGGGGTCGCGCTGCTGGATCTGGGGATACAGGGAACACACATCAGCAACCAGAGCCTGATCTACCCGCTTCGGTCCGATGCGCGGAGCCGGCTCAACACCGCCTATATGACCTGCTACTTCCTCGCAGGATCGCTCGGAAGTGTGCTGTCCACCCTCGTGTACTTCGGTGGAGGGTGGAAGGCGGTGTGCGTGCTGGGCGCAGTCTTCCCCGCATGCGGGGTGTGCCTCTGGATTCGGGAGATGCGGGGTGTGAGACGCGCGCGGGAGTGCCTTCGCGTCGAGCGATGTGGGAACGCCTGACGCGGTAGCGGTCCCCCGGTATTCCGGGTTCGCGGCCGACGGGTCTAGGGTTCGGCGATGTGAGTAGTCGCACCGATGTGGTGTCCGCGCCGATCCGGCGGCTCGCGGCCCGGCTGACGCACAGCCCCGCCCGGGTGGTGGCGCTGGGCTTCGCCGCGGCGATCGTGGTGGGCACGGTCGTACTGCTGACACCGGCCGCGACGCAGTCCGGAGTCGGCGCAGGGATGATGGCGGCGCTGTTCACTGCGACTTCCGCGATGTGCCTGACCGGCCTGATCATCGTGGACACACCCACCTACTGGTCCGGATTCGGTCAAGGGGTGATCGTGGGGCTGATCCAGGTGGGTGGGTTCGGCATCATGACGATGGCCTCGTTGATCGGCTTGGTGCTGGCCGATCGGATCGGCCTGAAGGCCCGTCTCAACGCTGCGGCAGAGGTCCGTACGTCCGGACTCGGCGACGTCCGCAGCGTCGTCATCGGTGTTGTGCGTACCAGCGTGCTCATCGAAATCGCCGTGGCGTCGGCCCTGGCGATCCGCTTCGCGGTCGGCTACGACGAGACCCCGGTCCGCGCGGTGTGGTTGGGGGTCTTCCACGCGATCTCGGCGTTCAACAACGCCGGGTTCGCGCTCTACAGCGACAACATCGTCGGGTTCGCCGACGATCCGTGGATCTGTGTGCCGTTGATGGCTGCGGTGATCCTCGGCGGCATCGGGTTTCCGGTGCTGTTCGAGCTCGGCCGGCACCTGCGAGGACACCGAACGCGCTGGACGCTGCATACCCGGTTGACGATCGTTGTCACTGCGGTGCTTCTGGTGGTCGGCCCGCTGCTGGTCCTGCTTCTCGAGTGGAATCACACCCTACGTGGCCACGACTGGGGTGCGAAGCTGCTCGTGGCCACATTCCAGGGCGTCATGCCGCGCACAGCGGGGTTCAACAGCGTCGACTACGCCCAGGTGGACAATGCGACATTGCTGGTGACCGATGTGCTGATGTTCATCGGAGGTGGAAGCGGCGGCACCGCCGGCGGTATCAAGGTCACCACATTCGCCCTGCTGTTGTTCGTCATCGCCGCCGAGGTACGGGGCGAGAAGTCCGTGACGGTGTTCGACCGGCGCATAGATCCACGTCTCCAACGCCAGGCCCTGGCGGTGGCACTGATCGGCGTGGCGCTGGTGATGGTGCCGACCCTCGTGCTTCTCGCCGGTACCGCGTTCGACCTCGACGTACTGCTGTTCGAGGTCACCTCGGCGTTCGCGACCGTAGGGCTGTCCACTGGAATCACCGCTCAGTTGCCGGCCTGGGGGCAATTGATTCTGGTGGTGTTGATGTACCTGGGCAGGATCGGACCTGTCACGCTGGTCAGCGCGTTGGCGGCACGCGACCGTGGTCGTCGCTACGAACTACCCACAGAAAGGCCCTTCATTGGCTAGGAAACCAGCCGCCGACGTCGTCGTCGTCCTCGGACTCGGGCGGTTCGGCAAGTCTCTTGCCCTCGAGTTGATGGCTCAGGGCACCGAGGTGCTCGGTATCGATGCGAGCGAAGCGGTGATCGAGAAGGTGTCCGGTCGGCTCACCCACGCCGCCGTAGCCGACACCACCGATGAGGAATCACTTCGACAATTGTCGGTACACGAATACGACCGGGCCGTCGTCGGTATCGGGTCCGATCTCGAGGCGAGCCTCCTCACCGCCTCGGCATTGATCAACATGGCGGTACCGAATGTGTGGGCCAAGGCGATCAGCAACGCGCACGCCCGGATCCTCACCCAGATCGGTGTGCATCATGTCGTGCGACCCGAGCACGACATGGGTAAACGCGTTGCGCACCTGGTGCGTGGGCGGATGATGGACTACATCGAGTTCGACGACGGCTTCGCCATGGTCAAGACCGTCGCACCGGCATTCGCTGTGGGAAAGCCCTTGTCGCAGACGACGATACGAAGTCGATACGGCGTGACGGTGGTGGCGATCAAACGGCCGGGGGAGGGATTCACCTACGCCGCGGCCGACACCGTGATCTCTCCCGGCGACACGATCATCGTCTCCGGGCAGGCGCGCGAGACCGAACGCTTCGCCGAATTGGCCTGACGCCGAACCGTGCGATGGGAAAGGAAGGGCGGCCGCAGCACCGCTGCGTGTTGGTGTGACGGCGGGCAGCATGTATTACCGCTACGATGTGGTGATCGTCGGCGCCGGCATCTCCGGTCTCGGTGCCGCCGTCCAGTTGCTCCGACACGGGATCGACAACTTCGTCGTTCTCGAGAAGGCGGACGCCGTCGCGGGAACCTGGCGCGACAACACCTGTCCCGGCTGTACGTGCGATGTGCCGTCGGCGCTCTATTCCTGTTCGTTCGCGGAGATGCAGGGATGGAACCGCTTCGTGCCGTGCAGGATTCCTTCAACGAGCGAGTGCTGGCCGTGATCGACGGACCGGATGTTGCGGGAGTTGTCGTCGTTCGACGTCGCGTCGTTCGACGTCGCGTCGGGCCCATCCGAACGGGTCTGACCCGTCGAGTGGTCGGTGAGATCAATCCTCCACTCGCAGACCGAGATGGGCGGCGAACTGCCCTGCCAGGGCTACGGCCTGGTGGGCGTCGATGGTCGCGCCCTTCATCCCGCCCATGTTGCGGATCGTGTCGATCCGCAGGCCGCGCAGATCCACCTGGTCGAGGGTTGCGCGGTCGACGTCGAGGACGCCGACGGAACAGTCCTCGAAGGCGACGCGGGTGAACGTGCCGCCTCCCAGATCCAGTTCGTCGAGGATGCAGCCGCGGAAGAGCACGTCGCGTCCCGTGGCGGCCCGCAGATTGACCAGGCCGAGTTTCGAATCCGCGATCGTGACGCTGCGCAGATCCGCGTCGAAGAGGTCCAGCGCACCGATCCGGCTGTCCCGGATGTGCACGCGGTGCAGGCCGCTGCGCGGCGCGAACAGATTCGGTGCCTGCATGCGCTCGACCAGAGTGTCGCGCAGGCGTGCGCTCGTGAGGTCGCTGTCGGCGACGATCGGTGCGACGAGCGAACATTCGGACAGGATGATCCCGGCCAGATCACGACCCGTCAGGTCGGTGTCGGTGTAGCGGCTGTTCTCGAAGATTCCGTGCGCGAGCAACTCGTCGCCGTCCGCGTCGGTGAGGACGCCGAGGTCCGGGGCGTCGATCCTCGGCGGGTGGGTGGTGGAACGAGCAGCCATGGTTCTCGGGGCCTCCGGATCGGTGGGGTGTCTGCGGTCCAGCTTCCCAACCCGTCGGGTTCGGGGGAACGTGGGGGACAGGCCCGTTCCCGATTGCGATGTGCTACTCGGGCTATGCGGGTCGACGCTGCTGGGCCGCTCGCGCTCGGTGCCGGCGCACTGCAGCGCGGTTCGCGCAGCGCACGGAGCAGTACTGCTGGCGGCCGTTGCGGGTGATGTCGACGACCACGGCCGAGCACGGGTTGGTCGGGATGTCCGCTGCGGCGCACCGGTGGAGGCGGTGCATTCCACGAGTGGTGAGGTGCAGTGCCGTGCCGACGCTGATCACCGCGCGCAGTACGTCGGGGAGCGGTTGGACCTCGTCGCGGTAGTGCAGGTGCCACCCCTCGCCGTCGTGATCGGTCAGCCGGGGATAGGCCGCTGCGGTGGCCATCTGCGCGTTGAGCAAGCGCGCACGTTCCCTGGGGTCGGACGCGTCGACGATGGCGAGCCAGTCGTCGATGACCTCACGGGTGCGTGGATGGTCGTCGGGCGCGGTCGGGAAGTCCATGGTCATGCCCACCTCGCGGGTACGGGCCATGATGCCGTCCCGATCGTCGGGCCAGTCGCCGGCCAGTGACGCCGCGAGGAGGACCGCATACTCGCCGTAAGGGTTGAGATGCATAAGGCCATTACATCATGGTGGTGGACATGACTGCTATCGAAGCTCGGAACCCACAGGAATGCCCGGTCCGGACCCCCGCTCACGAACACGCGTGGAGCGTGGAGTCGAGTCACGCCACGTCGATCGGACAGGTGCTGTACGTGCGCTGCGTCGGGTGCGGGGCCCGGCGCGTCGATCTCGGTGGGGCGCCGTTCGTTCCGCCGACCGCGCTGAGTACCGAAGTGTCCCCGAACGATTGAGTCACCGGGGCGAGAGCCGGGCGTGTGCAGATTCCCGTCAGAAATCGCCCTCGGCGACCTGGAAGCACACCAGTCCCATCCGTCGCCACATGCGCACCACCTGATCGCGATCGTCGAGCACCGCGATGATGCGATAGCGGTGCCGGATGTGACGGTCGAACAGCTCGGCCTTGACGATCGAATCCTTCCGGTTGTCGCCGGCCGGACGCATGTACAGCTCGTCGTAGGGGATGTCGTGCCGGGCGAGCCACTCCTCGGTTTCCGGCCGGCACACGCCGTCGCGTCCCGAGAGCAGCACGATCGCCGCCCTGTCGGGTGCGGCGGCGAACGCTCGCACCGCGGCCTCGACCGCCGGGGAGACGGTGTCCTCGCCCACCCTGTGCCAGTGATACGGACTCCGGTCGCTCATGTGCGCGAGCGTTCCGTCGATGTCGACGAGCCAGGCCGCCGGGAGGGTCGGATCCTCGACGTACCGTGCCGGAGTTGCGGGCGCGTTTCCCGGCGGCCGGTGCCGCTGCCTTGGTCGTTCCCTGCGATCGCGTGTCTTCTTCGCCACGGACGTCGTATACCCACTCCTGCTCCGCGATGAGTATGCGAGCCGAGCGGGGTCTGCCTTCGTGACAGTGGAACACATTCGACGACACGAGGAGTCACGATGCCCAGGATCACCCCGTGGCTGTGGTTCGACATGAACGCCGAGGAGGCCGCGAACTTCTACATCGGCATCTTTCCCAACTCCAAGATCGGTGAGATCACCCATTACACCGAGGAGTCCACCGGAGGCGACGTCCCGGTTCCACCGGGGACCCCGATGACGGTCGAGTTCTTCCTCGACGGCCAGGTCTTCTACGGACTCAACGGAGGACCGCAGTTCCGGTTCTCCGAAGCGGTGTCCTTCCAGATCGACTGCGCCGACCAGGAGGAGGCCGACCACTACTGGTACGCGCTGACCGCCGACGGCGGCGAGGAATCCGCGTGCGGATGGTTGAAGGACAAGTACGGCCTGTCGTGGCAGGTGGTACCGAAACGGCTGAACGAACTGCTCGCCGACCCCGATCCGGAGGTCGCGAAGCGCGTGACCGCCGCGATGATGAAGATGCGCCGGATCGACGTGTCGGCGCTCGAGGCCGCCGCGCGCGGCTGATCGGCGCCCGAGCGCTGCGGTACGTTTCGGTGCATGACCACTCGCACCCAGCGGCTCGACGACCTGCCGTTCACCGGCAGACATCGCCGCCTGCTGACCGGCTCCGGCGTGGGCTGGGCCCTCGACGCCATGGACGTCGGGTTGATCTCGTTCGTCATGGCGGCCCTGGCGGTGCAGTGGGATCTGTCGTCGACGCAGCTCTCGTGGATCGGATCCATCGGCTTCGTCGGCATGGCGATCGGTGCGTCCCTCGGTGGTCTGCTCGCCGACCGCATCGGACGCCGGCAGGTCTTCGCCGCGACGCTGCTCGTCTACGGTCTCGCGACCGGTGCGGCGGCGCTGTCGACGTCGGTGGCGATGCTCATCGCCCTGCGGTTCGTCGTCGGACTCGGACTCGGTGCCGAACTGCCGGTCGCGTCGACGCTGGTCAGTGAATTCGCGCCCCGCAAGGTGCGAGGACGCGTGGTCGTCGCCCTCGAGGCGTTCTGGGCGGTCGGCTGGCTGCTGGCCGCTCTCATCGGCTATTTCGTCGTTCCCACCAGCGACAACGGATGGCGGTGGGCGCTCGCCGTCGGGCTCGTCCCGGCCGCCTACGCCCTCGTCGTGCGGTTCGGCCTACCCGAATCGGTGCGTTATCTCGAGAGTCGCGGTCGGCACGCGGAAGCCGAGGAGATCGTGCGCGACTACGAGCGCTCGGCGGGGGTCACCTCCGTTCCGGAGGACAGCGACGATACGGACGACAGCGAACAGTCCGTCGCAGAAGTCGAGCGTCCACCCCGCGGATCGGTGTGGGCGCCGAGCCTGCGCCGCCGCACCGCGGCGCTGTGGATCGTGTGGTTCGGGATCAACTTCTCGTACTACGGCGCGTTCATCTGGCTGCCGAGCCTGCTCGTCGCGCAGGGCTTCGACCTGGTCACCTCGTTCGGCTACACGTTGCTCATCACGCTCGCCCAGCTACCGGGCTACGGCGTCGCGGCGTGGCTGATCGAGGTGTGGGGACGCCGCCTGACGCTGGGGGTCTTCCTCGCCGGGTCGGCAGTCTCGGCAGGGTTGTTCGGGCTCGCCGAGACTCCGGGAACGATCGTCGCGGCGGGCATGGCGCTGTCGTTCTTCAACCTCGGAGCCTGGGGTGCGCTGTACGCGATCGGACCCGAGCTGTATCCCACGCCGGTGCGGGGCGCCGGCACCGGTTCGGCAGCGGCCTTCGGGCGGCTCGCGTCGATCATCGCGCCGCTGCTGGTGCCGGTGCTGCTGGGCGCCGGCGGCAACGGTCTCGTCTTCGGTGCGTTCGCGGCATCGTTCGTCGTCGCCGCGCTCGCGGCGTTCACGCTGCCCGAGCGGGCCGGGACGGTTCTCGACGAGAGGTGACGTCGGGAACCGCCCCGGCCGGTGCTCAGAGACGCTCGCGCAGTTCGACCTTGCGGATCTTGCCCGAGGCGGTCTTCGGCAGGGCGCCGAAGACGATGCTGTCGGGAACCTTGAAACCGGCGAGCTGCGAACGCACGTGCGCGCGCAGTTCCGCCTCGTCGGCGCTCGCGCCGCTGCGCAGTGCCACGTAGGCGACGGGACGTTCGCCCCACTTCTCGCTCGGCGCCGCGACGACGGCGGCCTCGAGAACGGCCGGGTGGCTGATGAGGGCCGCCTCGACCTCGACGGACGAGATGTTCTCGCCACCGGAGATGATGACGTCCTTCGCGCGGTCGCGGATCTCGATGTAGCCGTCCGGATGCATGACGCCGATGTCGCCGGTGCGGAACCAGCCGTCCGGCACGGCGCGGGCGGTCGCGTCCGGGTTGTTGTAGTAACCGAGCATCACATTGTTGCCGCGCAGCGCGATCTCACCGGTCGTCTCGCCGTCGGCGGGAACGTCGGAGCCCATCGGGTCGACGATGCGGAGTTCACCGGCCACGACGTTGCCCACGCCCTGCCGGGAGCGCAGCCGTGCCTTCTCGTCCTCGGGGAGGACGTCCCATTCCGAACGCCACTCGCAGATCGCCGCCGGGCCGTACGTCTCGGTGAGCCCGTACAGGTGGGTGATGTCGAGTCCGAGCGCGGTGCAGCGCTCGATGAGGGCGGGCGCCGGCGGTGCGCCACCGATCGCCGCGACGACACGGTGGTCGATGCCGCCCGCATTCGGGGCGTAGACCAGCGACGCGAGAACGGTCGGCGCACCGCACAGGTGCGTGACGTTCTCGGTGCGCACGAGATCCCAGATCCGCTCGGGGTCGACCTTGGGCAGGCACACGTGCGTGCCACCGGCTGCGGTGACGGCCCAGGTGAACGTCCAGCCGTTGCAGTGGAACATCGGCAGCGTCCACAGGTAGGTGGATCCGCTGTCGAGCCCGAAGTGCGCGACCATCGCCAGGGCCTGCAGGTAGGCGCCGCGCGCGTGGTACATCACGCCCTTCGGATCACCCGTCGTGCCGGACGTGTAGTTCAGGGCGATCATGGTGCGCTCGTCGGCGAGCGGCACGTACCGGTGGCGGGCGGCGGCGAGCTTGTCCTCGTAGTCGTCGCCGACGACCGTGATCGACGGCAGATCGGCCGTCGCCTCGCGTGCCAGATCGGCCAGCGACTCCTCGACGAGCAGGACCCGGCTGCCGGAGTGCTCGAGAATGAACCGCAGCTCCGGCGCGGTGAGGCGCGTGTTGAGCGAGACGAGCACGGCGCCCGCGTAGAGCACGCCGTAGTGCGCCTCGAGCATCAGCGAGGTGTTCGGCGCGAGTACTGCGACACGGTCGCCGGGTTCGACGCCGAGAGCGTGCAGCATGCCAGACTGTCGCAGGCACCGATCGCGCAATTCGGCGTAGGTGCGACGGACATCGCCGTCCACCATCGCGAGGTCGTCACGGAAGACCCGGGCGGAACGGTCGAGAAATGCCGTGGGCGTGAGTGTTTCGAAACTGAATTGCTCGGTCACGTCTGTCGGTGCTCCTTCGGATTACGTCGCGCGCGCACTCCCCATCGCGAACGATGATGCGCACACCTCCCCGTGTGCTGTGAGGGCATTGCTCATTCTTCCAAGAGCCGTTACCGATCTTGAACAGGGTCCATCCCTTCTCCGTACCGGCTGAACGCTCCGTCTGCCGTTGACCGGACCCGGAATCCGGCGTTCACTGAGAGACACCGTGCCCGTCCACGAGAGAAGGCGAGCGGTATGAGTGCTCGGCAGAACGAAGCCCGCCGAACCTCCCGTCCGGTGCGGCGGCCGGCCGCGACGCATGCGAGGACCGCGGGGACGGAGACCCCAGCCGAGCCTGCGCGGACGCGCAGCCGTCGACCGCGCGAGCCCGAGCCCACCGAGCGGCGTCGCACCCGCGAACCCGAGACCACCCCCCAGCGGCGCACCCGCGAGCCCGAACCCGCTGCACGGCGTCGGGACCGCGACCCCGGGACCGGCTCGCGGCGCACCTCGACCCGAACCTCATCCCGATCGACCACTCGGACATCGACCCGTTCGGCCACCACGCCCCGCTCTCGTGCGAAGCCGGCGCCTCCGAAGGAGAGACGACCGCGTCCGCCGGCGAACGACGCCCGGGCAGGGAAACCGACCCGCCCCGCACGTGAGCGGCCACGAACCGAGCAGGCACAGTCGGAACCCACATCGCTCCTCGAGAGGCTGAAGGATGCGCTGCGGACCGGTGTCCGTACCGCGCTCGGCGGGTTCCGGGGACTCGGGGCGGGACTGACCCGGAAGATCCGCGGATGGGTGGACTCGCTCCTCGGCGAGGTCACCAGCGGCGGCGTGGGACTGCAGGCGGTCCTCGCCGGCATCCGGGCCGCGCTGGAAGGCCGCAATCCGGCCCTCGCCGCACTGGGCGGGCTGATCTCCGGACTCAGCACCAAGGCGAAGATCGGACTGGCCGTCCTGATCGTGCTGGTGCTGCTGCTCGGACCGGTCCTGCTCGTGATCCTGTTGCTGGCCGTCCTCGTCGCGGCGGTGATCAGCGCCGTCCGATCCGCAGGGGACTGATCTGCCGGAACGACCGGTCCGTCTGCCGTGAGCAGACGAACCGCCGGTTCGCGCCCGTCCGGGGTCAGGCTGGCTGCATGACGACCACCGAACCACTCTCGTACCGGGACCAACTGGCCGACAGACTCTTCCGTCAGCGCATCCTGCGACTGACCGGGGAGGTGGACGACGAGATGGCCGAGCGCGTGTGCTCGGAACTCGTCCTGCTCGCCTCCGCCGACGACCGGCGCGACATCGTCCTACACATCAACTCACCGGGCGGATCGGTCTTCGCCGGCCTCGCCATCTACGACACGATGCAACTCGTTCCCAACGACATCGTCACCGTGGCAGCGGGATTCGCCGCCAGCATGGGGCAGGTCCTGCTCGCGGCGGGCACGAAGGGCAAACGCGCGAGCCTCGCCCACAGCCGGATCATGATGCACCAACCCTCGGCCGGATTCTCGGGGACGGCCGTCGACATCGCGATCCAGGCCGAGAATCTCGAATACATGAAACTGCAGTCGCAGCAGATCCTCTCGGACGCCACCGGACATTCGCTCGAGGAGATCGAACGCGACAGCGACCGCGACCGGTGGTTCACCGCCGAACAGGCACGCGAGTACGGCATCGTCGACACCGTCGTCGGCTCGCTCGCCGAACTGGCGCCGTTCGCCACGGGACGGCAGATGGGACTGGGACGATGAGCACCTACACGATCCCCAACGTCATCGAACGCACACCGGCGGGGGAGCGGTCGTTCGACGTCTTCAGCCGGTTGCTCAACGAACGCATCGTCTTCCTCGGTACCGAGATCGACGACGGGGTCGCCAACGTCATCATGGCGCAGATGTTGCATCTCGAGGCCGAATCCCCCGATCGGGAGATCGGCCTCTACATCAACTCACCCGGCGGATCGTCCACCGCGATGCTCGCGATCTACGACACCATGCAGTTCCTGCGCCCGAAGGTCGCGACCTACTGCATGGGACAGGCCGCGTCGGCGGCCGCCGTGCTGCTCGCGGCCGGAGCGCGCGGCCGTCGGCACGTGCTCGCTCATTCGCGGGTGCTGCTGCACCAGCCGTCGGCGCAGGGGCAGGGCACCATCTCCGATCTGGCCCTGCAGGCAGCGGAGGTGATGAGGGTGCGGGCCCAGACCGAGGAGATCCTGGCCGCGCACACCGGACGAGATATCGACCAACTGCGCCGCGACACCGACCGGGACCGAATCTTCTCACCGGCGGAGGCGGTCGCCTACGGCCTGGCCGATCACGTCATCGTCGACCGGGACGGATGACCCGTCACGTGGTCACACTGTGACGTAGTTGCACCGTCACGCGGCGCACAACTCGACGCCGGCGTGACCCGTGGTCCGGAGTGTGCGGTGCGCGGTCATCCGGCGGATCCCGCGCGCGAGCAGTTGCTCCATCGGAAGCTCCAGCGCATCGCACACGGACCGCAGCATCTCGGAGGAGGCCTCCTTGCGTCCACGTTCGACCTCCGACAGATACTGCTTCGACATCCCCACCGTGCGGGCGACGTCCTCGAGGCTGCGGTCCTGATCGCGACGCTCGTCGCGCAGGATCTCGCCGTAGATCTGGCGGAGCAGCCGGGGCTCGGTGCTGTCGGCTCCCCGCGCGGGAGTCCGTGCCGACTTCGCGGCGGTGGCGAAATCGATCACGCGACCCTGCTCCGGCTCCATGCCGACCATTGTGCCGTCGATCCGGCGGCATCGGACCGGGTTCAGCCGAGGACGAACACCGCTCCGGCAGATGTGTAACGGGCCCGTAACCGCAGTTAACCGAACACATGACCTGGCGCCGATAACGTCGGCGCACCACGACGTATACAGCCGTGGATACAGGACAGGAGTTCGGGTGCCGACAGGATTGCACAGGCTTGCGGCTGCGCTCGACGCGCAGCTCGCGGACACCGACGCGGCATACGCCGCGACCTATCCCGGGACCGACGGTGCCCGCCAACCGGTGCACACCGTCTACCTCCCGGCCGACCGCTACGACGCCGGGATCGTGGCACGGTGGGGAGCCGACGCGCTCGACACCCTCGACACCCACATCGACGGACCCGCGGACCTCGCCGCGGTCACCGGCATCGAACCCGAACTCGCCGAAGCCGTCCTCCCGCTCGTGGAGGCCAAACTGCGCACCGAACCGATCGAGGATCTGCGCATCGACTTCGAGGACGGGTTCACCCGCCCGGGCATTCCCGAGCACGAACGCGACGCCGACGAGGACGCCCACATCGCCCGCGCCGCCGCCGCGCTGGCGACCGATCCCACCGCGACACCCTTCGTCGGCATCCGGTTCAAGTCCTTCGAGGCCGCCACCCGGCGCCGCGGTCTCCGCACGCTCGACACCTTCGTCGCCGAGCTGACCGGAAAGTGCGCTCTCCCGGACGGATTCGTCGTCACACTGCCCAAGGTCACCGCGCCCGAGCAGGTCGCCGCCATGGTGACGGTCTGCGAACATCTCGAAGCCACCCACTCGCTCGCCGCGTCCCTGCGGTTCGAGATCCAGATCGAGACGCCGCAGGCGATCTGCGGCCCCGACGGCACCGCTGCCGTCGCCACCATGATCCGAGCGGCCCACGGGCGCTGTTCGGGGTTGCACTACGGCACCTACGACTACTCGGCCGCGTGCGACATCGCCGCCGAGTACCAAGCGATGGACCACCCCGTCGCCGACCACGCCAAGGCCACGATGCAGGTCGCGGCAGCGGGTACCGGGGTGCGGTTGTCCGATGGGTCCACCAATCGCCTTCCCGTCGGCACCCGCGACGAGATCCGCGCGGCATGGGGACTGCACGCCCGCCTGATCGACCGGTCGCTGCGCCGCGGCTTCTACCAGGGCTGGGACCTGCATCCGGCGCAGTTGCCCACCCGCTACGCCGCGACCTTCGCGTTCTACCGCCGGTCGCTGTCCACCGCCGCGGGACGCGTCGCGGCCTACATCGACCCGGCCCTGTCGTCGGGGTATCTCGACGAACCCGCCACCGCCCGTGCTCTCGCCGCCTTCCTCCTGCGGGGAACGAGCTGCGGAGCTCTCACCGAGAAGGAAGTATGCGATCGCACCGGCACGAATCTCGACCACCTGGCCCGGCTCGCGGGTCGACCGACGGCGGTGACGCGATGACCACCGTGATCCGCGCGCGACGCGCTGTGGTGGGGGACGAGGAACGCAGCTGCGCCGTCCACGTGCGCGACGACCGCATCGTCGCGATCGAGGAATACGACGGTGCCGCTCCGACCGGTGCGCGGGAGACCGTCCTCGCCGACGACGAGGTGCTGCTCCCCGGCCTGGTGGACACGCACGTCCACGTCAACGAACCCGGCCGCACCGAATGGGAGGGCTTCGCGACGGCCACGCGTGCCGCCGCGGCCGGGGGAGTGACGACGATCGTCGACATGCCCCTCAACTCCATCCCGTCCACCGTCGACGTGGCGGCCCTCGAGGTGAAGCAGAAGGTCGCGGACGGGCAGGTCACCGTCGACGTCGGATTCTGGGGCGGTGCGATTCCCGGTAACCTCGCCGATCTCGAACCGCTCTGGGACGCAGGGGTGTACGGATTCAAGTGCTTCCTCGCGTATTCGGGTCTCGACGAGTACCCGCCGCTGGACCGCGAGCAGATGATCGAGGCGATGCGCGTGATCGCCGGCTTCGGCGGCCTGCTCATCGTGCATGCCGAGGACGGACCGACCCTCGACGCGCAGGACCCACCGGCCGGACCGCGCTACGACGACTTCCTGTACTCGCGACCACCGGTCGCCGAGTCCCGTGCCGTGGCCCAGGTGATCGACGGCGCGCGGCAGACCGGGTGCCGCGTGCACATCCTGCATCTGTCGGATGCGGGAAGCCTTCCGCTCGTGGCCGCGGCGAAGGCCGAGGGCCTGCCCGTCACCGCGGAGACCTGCCCGCACTATCTGTCGCTGTTCAGCGAAGAGATCCTCGACGGCTCCACACATTTCAAGTGCTGCCCGCCGATCCGTGAGGCCCGCAACCGGGAAGCGTTGTGGCGCGGCCTGGCCGACGGCACGCTCGACTGCATCGTCTCCGATCACTCGCCGTGCCTGCCGGAGCTGAAGAAGTTCGTCACCGGCGACTTCGGCGAGGCCTGGGGCGGAATCTCGTCGCTGCAACTCGGACTGCCCATCGTGTGGTCGGAGGCGCGCAAGCGCGGGCACACACTCGTCGACGTGGTGCGCTGGATGGCCGGCCGCACCGCCGACCTCGTGGGCCTGGCCGACCGCGGTGCGATCGCCGTGGGCAACAGTGCCGATCTGTGTGTCTTCGCGCCCGACGACGCCTTCGTCGTCTTCCCGGAGCGGCTGCACCACCGCAACGCCGTGACGCCCTACGCCGAACGCGCGCTGGCCGGGGTCGTGCGGCAGACCTGGCTCACCGGTGAACCGCTCACCGTCACCCTCGGCGCCACCGACCCCGCACCGCGTGGTGCGTTGCTCTCCCGAAAGGAAAACCGTTGACCGAAGCAGATTTCCTGCAACTACCCGATCTCGCCGCGCGATCGCTGGGCGGGGCCGTCGTGTTCGCGAACGACGAGTTCTTCGCGAGTCGCGAGAACCTGATCTCGCCGGGTGCACCCGATTTCGATCCGTCCGAGTTCGGGCACAAGGGAAAGGTCTACGACGGATGGGAGACCCGGCGTCGCCGCGAAGCCGGGCACGACTTCGCGGTGGTCCGGCTCGGCGTTCCCGGTGTCGTCGAGGGCGTCGTGATCGACACCGCCTGGTTCACTGGTAACTACCCGCCCTTCGCATCCGTCGACGGGGTGAACCTCGACGGATACCCGACCGATCAGGAGTTGCTGGACGCGCCGTGGGAACCGGTCCTCGATCGCGTGGCCCTGAAGGGCGACACCGCGAACGCCTTCGCGGTGGACGACGACCGGCGCTGGACGCACCTGCGCCTGAACATCTTTCCCGACGGCGGTGTGGCCCGCTTCCGGGTGCACGGACATGCGCGCCCGGACCCGACCTTCCTCACGGGCACGATCGATCTCGCGGCCCTCGAGAACGGCGGCGACGTCGTCGCGTGCTCGAACCGCTTCTATTCGTCGCCACGCAACATCATCGGCCTCGGTCGCTCGCGGCACATGGGGGAGGGCTGGGAGAACGCCCGGCGCCGCGACGACGGCAACGACTACGTGGTGATCCGTCTCGCCGGGCAGGGCTGCGTCGACCACGTCGAGGTCGACACCTCCTATTTCGTCGGCAACGCACCGGGAGCGGCGCGCCTGAGCGGAATCCCAAGCGGGGACGCGATGTCCGACGAATCGTCCTGGGTCGAACTCGTCCCGCGGACCGCGCTGCTGCCGGACTGCCGGCACCGTTTCCGCGTCGATTCGCCGACGCCGGTGGAGTTCGTGCGGCTCGACGTCTATCCCGACGGTGGCATCGCCCGCCTGCGCGTGAACGGACGGCTGACCTAGCTCCGACGCTGTGTGTGGGACACACTGGTCTCGACGGATCGGTCTCACTGCATGAGGCGCCAGATGCGGTCGCGGGACAGAGGCAGCTGGTGCGGCCGCACCCCGATGGCGTTGCGCACGGCGTTCGCCAGGGTCGGGGCGACCGGGTTGAACGGGGTCTCGCTCATCGACTTCGCGCCCATCGGCTCGAGTTCGTCGTAGGTGTCGGCGAAGTAGACCTCGGTGCGCGGGACGTCCGGAAAGCTCGCCGACCTGGCGCTGTGGCGGATCGACGGCCTCGCCCACTCCGACTCCACGGCGCGAGAACCAGTCGCCGGTGGCGAAGGTCAGGTGGTAGGTGCCCTCGGGCAATGGATCGGTGAAACCGGTGAGGCGGCCGTCGTCGTCGGTGACACCGGCGCCCAACGAGGTTCCGTACGTGTCGGTGAGGGTGACGTGCAACCCCACGGCGGGTGCACCGGCCGTCGCGTCGAGCACGTGGGTACTCAGGGTGTTCATGCGCGGCTCCCTGCGGTCTCGATGACGATCCGCTCGTGGCGGAGGCGGGTGATCTCGGCGAGCGCGGCACGCATCTCGGCCTTCTCGCTCTTTCGTCGGTGCATTCGATACTGTCCGGTGGGCGTGCGGCGGGGGAGGTGCAAGCGCTACAGAGTTCGGTTCGCCACGGGTGCGCCGGTTGGATGATCGGCCAACGAGGTGGTTGCGCCTTGAACGTTTCTCTGGAATAGTTCCAGTTATTGGATTTATTCCAGAAAAAGTGGGCGACCCGGATGGGGTCGCAGGGTTGAAGGAGTGATCACATGTTCACCGCCGACCGTCCTCGAGCAGTGACGCTTCCGCCGGTCGTGCTCGGCGGACTGCGGCCTCTCTACCGGCAGATGGTCCGCAACAACGTTCCGGCCGCATCGTTCGAGCACACCGCCGGACGGGCCGTCTTCGAGGTCTGCCTGATCGCAGGAGAGCACGGCCCGCAGCTGCAGGTCCGCGCCCGCGACTTCGGGATCGACTTCACGCTCGCGATGACTACGCACTTCCGTATCGCGCCCGTGATGAGCGACGACCAGTACCGCGCACTGTGCTCGGTACTCGCACCCGGCGCCGAACCGGCACCGGGCATCGTCCTCGACTTCCTGCAGCAGGTGGTCGTGCAGTCGCCCGCGGTGCTCGCGCGGACGCATACCTGCGCTGCCTGACGAGCACACGACGGTTCGAGCCCGGTGGGATCACTCCCGCCGGGCTCGACCCGTATCGGAGCGGGCGTCAGAGCAGAGCCGTGTCGAGCGTGGTGATCGTCTCGGGATCTGCGATCACCTCGAGCGCCACGATGCGACCGTCCTCGACGGTGAAGCGGAACACCGACCGCACGATCCCGCCCGGCGCCCACGCCGCCCCGGGCGCACCGTCGATCGTCGCGGGCACCGCGCCGCGTGCGCGGCCGTGGAAGGCGTGTGCCACCGCGTCGGCGCCGCGCAGTTCCGGCTCGAGTGCGGGGCCACCGTGCAGCCGGCCCGTCTCGGCATTCGCTGCCGCCACGGTGTCGGCGCGGAGCACCACGTCGGGATCGAGCACCGCGAGCAGATCCTCGAAACGACCCTCGCGGGCCGCGACGAGGAAGGCGTCGACCACCCGACGCGGATCCCTGGCACCCGCGGACGCCGTACGTGCACCGCGCACGCGCCGCCGCGCACGACTGGCGAGCTGACGCGTCGCGGCAGGGGATCGGCCCACGACGGGCGCGATCTCGTCGAACGGCATGCCGAACATGTCGTGCAGCACGAAGGCGAGACGTTCGGCGGGACCGAGCGCGTCGAGGACCACCATCATCGCGATACCGATCGAATCCGCAAGCACTGCTTCGTCTTCCGGCGCCGCGGAGCTGTCGTTCCGTCGAGGCGGTTCGACGGGTTCGCCGACGACGATCTCGTGACGCGCCGAACGTGCGCGCAGCATGTCGAGACACACGCGGCTCATCACGGTGGTGAGCCAGCCGCCGAGATTGTCCACGGCGTCGGTGTCGGCGCGGGCAACCTTCAACCACGTCTCCTGCACCGCATCGTCCGCCTCCGCAGCCGACCCCAGCATGCGGAAACCGACCGCGCGCAAGCGCTCGCGGTGTGCGTCGAACTCCCTCGCCAGAAATTCCTCGTCCATCGTCGTCACATTCTTCCGTCGGGATCCGTCAAGGAAGTGACGGATCCCGAAGAACCGATGTGACAGGAGCAGACGATGGAAGCACGAATGAACAATCCCGTGATGGTGCTGCCCGGCACCCTCGACGCGTTGCAGGCCGCGGGCCGGACCTACGAGAACACCGGGCTCCCGGCCCGCACGGTCCACCTGGTGCACCTGCGGGCCAGCCAGATCAACGGGTGCAGCTTCTGCGTGGAGATGCACACGCGTGAAGCACTGGACGACGGGGAGAGCGTCGAGCGGCTCACGGCGGTCGCGGCCTGGCGCGAATCGCGACGGTTCACCGAGGCCGAGCGCGCCGCACTCGCGCTCACCGAGGCCGTCACGCGGATCGCCGACCGACCCGAGTCCGTCTCCGACGAGGTGTGGGACGCCGCGGCCGACATCTACGACGAGAAGCAACTGGCCGCGCTGGTCATGCAGATCGCGACGATCAACATGTGGAACCGGGTCAACGCCACGATCCGGCAACCGGCCGGAGCGGCACCCTCGAACTGAGTTCGCGAGCTGCCCCGGCGGAACCCGCCGGGGCAGCTCGGGCGCTGACCAGTTTTCACTTCTGCGGAATCTTCTCCGCGGTACGAGATTGCTACGGACCCAGATAAACTTCAATAGGTACGTCGGTAAGGGTGTCCTCTACCTGCCGGTCAATCCATTTAACAAGCTCAATCATGAATTTACCTACAAATTCACCTTGGGATATCGCCTGAGCTAGTTTCGGCTTCAGAGAGTCCAGGTGCCTTCGGTCGATCCCGATTACTCCGCTCTCCATATTAGTGTTCAGCTTGCGTTTGTCGGCGTGCAATTGGATCAGTTCGGTTGGCAGGTACCTCTCAATGCCGACAAACGTCTCGCCGAGATTAGGGTTGCAGAGTTCTGTGGGACACACGATGCTCTTCGAATGCGGATGCTCTCGTAGTGCCCTATCGAGTGGGCCCGATTTCGACCCGTCCTCCCAGTCCTTCAAGGCAAGAATGAAGGCCCCGTCTGGGCGCGCACGAAGTGCTGATTTGTTGGTTTTTACGTAATTCAGTAAACCGTCGCCGGAAGATCCTGATTCCAAGTCTTCGTCCGGTGAAATTAGTATCCATCGGGGGCGTATATTAGAAGCGCGAATTGCTTCGGTTAGGTAGATTTTATCTGTTCGGCCTTCGACAACGACCAATGGGGTGTCCGGATGAGTCATCAAAGGATGGCGGAAAGACGTAATTCGTTGTTTAGTCGAAACTGCCAAGGCTTCCCGGGTCTCTAGCTTACGAATCGTGGAACCAGGTTTTCCGGGCGAAACAACAACGGCTGAGCTCGAATTTCTTACAAAGTCGTCTTCGTGTGTTGTTATGAATACTTGCCGACGTTCATTTTTCGCGTACTGAGACAAGTCGGTCGCGAATCGGGTCCGCAGCGCTGCGTGAAGAAAGGACTCCGGTTCTTCAAGACCCCAAATGCTTGCCTGTACCCACCCAAAGTTCCGCTTTCTTGCAGCATTATCTTGCAAGTGTAGGAAGTGGAGAAGTGTAAACGACTGTGCGCCAGATCCTTCTTGAGTGATGTCGTGGACAAATTCGGAATTTGCAACTGCGTTCATTCCGAGTTCGAACGCTAGATCCGCTAGGTCTTGCGGTACAGCAGCTGAGATCCTTAATCCGTCAATTCCCCGCGCAACGGAATCGGAGACTGGCGCAAACATCTGATTCGCAGCAGCGGTAAGCTCATCCAGTATGCTTGCCGAGCTTTTGCTGGAATTTTTCCATTCTTTCATAATCTCCGGTCGGAGCGCCTCAAGGACCTCTTTTACTTTGTCTGCAGGGCGCACATGATTGGAAACATAGTGGTAGCGAATCGAACGCACTAGAGAGAGTAGGGAGTCTTCTTCCACTCGATCGGGTGTGCGCAACGAATCCAGGTCTTTCCCGAAGGTAATATCCTGCTGGAGGCTCCGTCCGTTTCGGGTGAGGCTCCACTCCTTTTTTATCGAAATTCCAGTAGATAGACCTTGTCTTTCCAGGAACTCCTTATTTCCCTTGAGTCCAAGGGTTTTTTCCGGATTTAAGTGGATTCCGACGCATATTTTCTTTTTGGTGCCGCGCGGGACATGGCTGCTGAGATCTCTGTCAAACGATATCGGAAGCCCCTCGATTGCATCGTTGAAGAACAAGTCTAGCGCTCGAAGGATGTTTGACTTTCCGGCGGAGTTCAAGCCAAGAATCGGAGTCAGGTCAACATCTGTTGTGAATCGTTGCTTGCGAACTGACCGAAAGTTCTCAATGTAAATCTCTCGAATCAGATCGCCCATGCTCGCTCAAAATCCTTTAGTGATCAGGTACCAGTACATGCGCAAGTAGGTGTGCGCCCCGCTCCCTCGATCCATAGTCCGGAGGAGCGGGGCGCAGTGGGAATCTACAGACCGGGGCGCTTGCCGACCGTGAGCGTGACCTCGCCGGTGTGCGCGAAGAAGTCGTTGCCCTTGTCGTCGACGACGATGAAGGCGGGGAAGTCCTCGACTTCGATCTTCCAGACCGCTTCCATACCGAGCTCTTCGTACTCGACGACCTCGACGTTCTTGATGCAGTCAAGCGCCAGGCGCGCGGCCGGGCCGCCGATGGAACCGAGGTAGAAGCCGCCGTACTTGTGGCATGCGTCGGTGACCTGCTTGGAGCGGTTGCCCTTCGCGAGCATCACCATCGAGCCGCCGGCGGCCTGGAACTGGTCGACGTAGGAGTCCATGCGACCGGCCGTCGTCGGGCCGAACGAACCCGACGCGAGACCCTCGGGGGTCTTCGCCGGACCGGCGTAGTAGACCGGGTGATCCTTCAGGTACTGCGGCATCTCCTCGCCGCGGTCGAGGCGCTCCTTGATCTTCGCGTGCGCGATGTCGCGCGCGACGACCAGCGGACCGGTGAGCGACAGGCGCGTCTTGACCGGGTGCTTGGACAGCTCGGCGAGGATCTCCGGCATCGGCCGGGTGAGGTCGATCTTGACCGCGGCGCCCTTGCCGGTGCCCGAGACGCCCGACGTCTCGGAGTCGAGCTGGCTGTCGGTGACCTCGGGCAGGAACTGGCCGGGGTTGAACTCGAGCTGCTCGAGGAAGACACCCTCGGGCGTGATCTTGGCCTTGGCCTGGCGGTCGGCCGAGCAGGAGACGGCGATCGCGACGGGCAGCGACGCGCCGTGGCGCGGCAGGCGGACGACGCGGACGTCGTGGCAGAAGTACTTGCCGCCGAACTGCGCGCCGATGCCGATCTTCTGGGTGAGCTCGAAGACCTTCTTCTCGAGTTCGAGATCGCGGAAGCCGCGGCCGGTGATGGCACCCTCGGTGGGCAGCTCGTCGAGGTAGTGCGCCGAAGCGTACTTGGCCGTCTTGAGCGCGAACTCGGCGGAGGTGCCGCCGACGACGATCGCGAGGTGGTAGGGCGGGCACGCCGCGGTGCCGAGCGACCGGATCTTGGCCTCGAGGAACTGCATCATCGAGTCCGGGTTCAGGATGGCCTTCGTCTCCTGGTACAGGTACGACTTGTTGGCCGATCCGCCGCCCTTGGCCATGAACAGGAACTTGTAGGCGTTCTCGTGGCCCTTCGCGGTGTCCGCGTAGAGCTCGATCTGCGCCGGGAGGTTGTTGCCCGTGTTCTTCTCGTCCCACATCGTCAGCGGGGCGTTCTGCGAGTACCGCAGGTTCAGCTTCGTGTACGCGTCGTACACACCGCGCGCGATGGACTCCTCGTCGTCGCCCGGGGTGAGCACCTGCTGGCCGCGCTTGCCCATGACGATGGCGGTGCCGGTGTCCTGGCACATGGGCAGCACGCCGCCGGCGGCGATGTTCGCGTTCTTCAGGAGGTCGAGCGCAACGAACTTGTCGTTGTTCGACGCCTCGGGGTCTTCGAGGATGCTCGCCAGCTGCTTCAGGTGATCCGTGCGCAGGTAATGGGAGATGTCGTGCAGCGCGGTCTCGGTGAGCAGGCGCAGGGCCTCGGGCTCCACCTTCAGGAAGGTGCGGCCGTCGGGTCCTTCGACGGTGGACACCCCCTCGGTGGTCAGCAACCGATACTCGGTGGGGTCTTCCCCGATCGGCAGCAGGTCCTCGTAGAGGAAGTCGGCCATTGTTTCTCCTGGAAGAGGGCTGATGATCGCCGTACACGTTAGCGGCGCCGACGCAAGGCCTTGACAACGGGGCATGTGACGGACTCGACCTGCAGAGTGAATGTGACCTGCGTCTCGCGACTTTCGGTGGCGTGTTTATGTCGCCGACGACCGGAAATCCCGGAAAGAAGTCGAGGCCGGAGTGTTCGCCGTCACGGCGGCCGGCAGGCATCGAACCGTACACTTGACCGGATGTTCGAGAGTTTCCGGAGGGATCGCACGTGACCGTAGAAATCGAACGGTTGCCCTCGCCCGAGACCGGACGCCTGCCGTCGCTGGCCTGGCTTCCCCGTTTCCACGCCTGGATCGATCTCGCCGTCGTGATCGCGGTGCTCGTCACCACCAACCTGATCGCCCACTTCACCACGGCGTGGGCGTCGATCGCGACCGTGCCGATCGCAGCATGCGTGCTGGTCGCGATGATGCGCCGACGCGGCATGCGCTGGTCGGAACTCGGACTTTCACCCCGGCACTGGAAGAGGGGGACGCTCTACTCGGTAGCGGCCGTCGGCCTCGTCCTGGCGGTGGTCGCGATCGGCATCGCGTTGCCTTTCACCAGGCAGTTCTTCCTCTCCGAGCGCTACGCCACGATCTCCGGCGCCCTCCTCGCCTCGATGATCATCATCCCGCTCCAGACCGTCATCCCCGAGGAACTGGCCTTCCGCGGGGTGCTCCACGGAACCCTCGAGCGGGTGTGGGGCGCACGCGGGGTCTTCGCCGCGGGATCTCTGCTGTTCGGCCTGTGGCACGTCGCCTCGTCGTTCGGTCTCACGGCGGGCAACGCCGGCCTCAGCGCCTTCCTCGGAGCCGGGTTGCTCGCGCAGATCGCCGGCATCGTCGGTGCAGTGATCGCGACCGCCGCCGCGGGCTTCGTGTTCACGTGGCTGCGTCGCCGCAGCGGCAGCATCCTCGCGCCCATCGCCCTGCACTGGTCGCTCAACGGCGCCGGTGCCCTCGCCGCCGCGCTCGTCTGGCACGCCACACTCAACTGATGGCGCTGGCGGTCTGTCTCCTGTTCGACACCGAGACCGACCGCGCGATCCGGCGCCTGTGGGGCCGGCTCGAGGAGAGCGGCATCCCCACCCTGCTCACCCATACGCACCGCAAGCACGTGCCGCACCTGTCGTACGCGGTGCTGCGGACCTACGACCGGGCCGCCGTCGTCTCGGCCCTCGAGGACATACCCGACGGGGGACCGGTCCCGGTCTACATCGACACTCTCGGATTGTTCCGGCGCGGCCGGGCGTCGCTCGTGCCCGCGCCCTCGGCCGAACTCGTGCAGCGGCAGGATCGCGTCGTGCGGGTCGTGGAGACGACGGGGGCGGACCTGCACCGCTACTACGTCCCGGGGCGCTGGACACCGCACTGTTCGCTGAGTCCCCGAACGCGGCGCGAGGAACTCGACCGTCTGGGTGCGGTCGTCTACGACGTGCTGCCGATCGAAGCGACACTCGATCGCGCGGTGCTGATCGACACCGCCACCGGCGAGCACACGCCGCTACGGATGATCCCGTGAGGGAAACTCACTCCTCGGGGTTCTCCACCCACGGTCCGTACGGAGGTGGGCCCTCGCTCTGGATCTGCAGACCGAAGTGCGGACAGTGCTTCCACACGTAGCCGTGCAGGACGTGTTCTTCCGACGTCGCGGTGTTCATCAGTACGAGGTCGCCGCTGGGGCGGTGTTCGAGGGCGAAGCCGGACTCCCGCTGATCGAGAACCCACCATTTCGCAGTGCTCATGTCGGTGTCCTCCGCATGATCCGCTCGGCAGACGCGCACCTCCACGTTAGCGCGGAAACCGTTCGTGATCGGCCGATTCGGCGATCACGATCCGCTCAGCGCCCGGGCCGTCGCATCGTCGGCGGGATAGAACGCCTCGATCGCCAGTTCCGACACCGTCACGTCGAGCGGGGTCCCGAAGAGGGTGGTCGTGCTGAAGAACGACAACTCGCCGGCCTCGGTCCGCAACCGCATCGGCACGACCAGCGAATGCGGTTCGACCTCCTCGACCGGATCGTCGCAGGGGTAACCGGCGAGTTCGTCGTACAGGCGCAGCAGGACGGGGTCGGCCGTCGCCCCGATCTGGTGTTGCAGTCGGGCGACCAGATGACCGCGCCACTGCCCGAGATCGACGATGCGCGGCGCCAGTCCCCGCGGGTGCAGGGTCAGTCGCAGCACGTTGATCGGCGGTTCCAGCAGCTCCGGAGCGCACCCCTCGACGAACACCCCGACGGCGTCGTTGGAATCGACCATCGTCCAGTGCCGGTCGACGACGAGTGCGGGAAAAGGACGGTGCGACGACAGGATTCGCGTGATCGCGTCGGAGATCGCCGCCATCGGCAGGTCGCCGAGGTGATGCTCGGGGTAGACGGGCGCGTGTCCCGCCGCGACCAGGATGGTGTTGCGTTCGCGCAGCGGGATGTCCAGCCGGTCGCTCAACTTCAGCACGGTCGCGCGTGACGGTCGGGACCGGCCGGTCTCGACGAAGCTGAGATGCCGCGACGAGATGCCGGCGGTGTGGGCCAGCGAGAGTTGGCTCAGGCCGCGCCGCTCGCGCCATGCCCGCAGCAGCGCTCCGGCGTGGGGAGTGTCGACCGTGGTCATGCACCCGACAGTAGAGCCGGCCGGGAACGGTCACCATTACTTCCGGGGTAATCGATTCCGTGCACGACGAGGCGCAGGGTGGTCCCCATGAACGCATACGCAGTGGCTCATCTCCGCACCATCGACCTCAACGACGACATCGTCCGGTACCTCGAGACCATCGACGACACCCTCGCCCCGTACGACGGTCGCTTCCTCGTCCACGGCGTCGATCCCGAAGGGATGGAGGGACCCTTCGAGGGGAACCTCGTGATCATCGAGTTCCCCGACGTCGACCGTGCCCGGACCTGGTACGAATCCCCGGAGTACCAGGCGATCCTCCCGCTCCGCACCGAGAACTCCGAGGGATGGGCGGTCGTCGTGCAGGGCACACCGACCGGCTACCGCGCCACGCACTTCCTCGACAAGGTGTTCGGCGCTCAGCGGTAGTTCAGGACAGGATGCCGGCCGCCCGGGCCGGTTCGGCGTAGGCCCGCGCCAGAGACTCCACCGTCTCGTGGGCATTCAACCCGCTCGGATTGGGCACCACCCACAACGGGACGTCGCCGATCGTGTCGTCCTGCCGCCCGGCCTTCGCCTTGCGCCGGCCGAAGGCCGCGCGGTAGGCGGTGATGCCCGCGACCGCCACGGCGCGAGGGCGGAACTCCGCCACCACGTTCGCCAGATGACGTCCGCCCTCACGGAGTTCCTCGTCGGTGAGCTCGTCGGCGCGGGCCGTCGCACGCGGCGCCAGGTTCGTGATGCCGACACCCCGCTCGAGCAGGTGATCGCGGTCGGCGACGCTCATGCCGGACGATGCGTCGATCAGCCGGTCGACGATGCCGGCGCGGAACAGGGCGGGGTAGAAGCGGTTTCCGGGCCGCGCGAAGTGGGCTCCCGTCGCCGCGGTCCACAGTCCCGGATTGATGCCGACGAACAACAGGCGGCAACCGGGCGCGACGAGGTCGGGGATCACCGCATCGCGGAAGGACTCGAGTTCGGCTCGTGTGAAACCCATCCACCCAAACTAGCCGGAGCGACGCTCAGTCCGGCGGGAGCCAGGCTCCGTGCAGGCCGGCCGGAACGCGGATCGGCAGACGGACCCGCGCGATCGGCCCCGAGGCCGGGTCGGTCTCGGGGAAGACGAGGAACCAGCTCGTCATGTCCGCCCGGTCGGTCGCGATCGCGCCCCAGTAGCCGCCCGAATCACCCGTGAGATAGGCCGGTTCGCCGGGGGAGAGCGTCTCGTGTGCCCAGACCGATTCGGTTCCGGACGCCACATCGAACCAGAAGAGCGAATCGGCCGCTCCCGCAGGGAGTTTCTGCGTCCTGCTGCGTCCGATGGTCGCGACGACGGAGTGGCCGAGGGTCAGCGACCGGTCGTCGATGCGGGGGAACTCGATGTCGCGTTCGTGCAGGGTCGTGCGGGTCACCCCGTTGCGGCCGATCACGGCGCGTCGCAGGACGGACCGGTTCGGACCTGCCTTCTCGGTCAACGCGCCCGGATACGCCCACTCCACGTAGTCGAGTGCGACGTCACCGTCGGGCAGGTCGAACGCGTTGGCAGTGTGCCACATCCAGAAGGTGTCGGTCGAGAACCACCGCACCGCACCGCCGTCGCGGGGGACGAGCGCGACCCGCGTTCCGAGATCCGGCTTCCAGTCGAGCGGCGACCCGCCGGAGAAGATCTGCGAGAGGTCGAACACGAGCGGGGCCAGGACCAGGACGGCGTAGGTCGGCGTCAGCGCCATGTCGTGGATCATCAACGGCCGGTCGGCGCCGTCGATCGGGGTCGGCGTGCGCGTCACCGTCCCGTCCGGTGCGACCACCGACCAGGTCAGGTACGGCGGGTCGAGCATGTAGCAGAAGGCGACCATCTCACCGGTGTGCGGATCGATCTTCGGGTGCGCCGTCAGCCCGACCGGCAGGGTTCCGTCGAAGGTCTCGCGTCCGAGCGTCTCGAGGTCGGAACCCAGCGTGTACGGCGGCGCTGCCTCGGCCATCGCCATGAGCCGCCCGCCGTGCCGGACGATGTTGATGTCCGGCAGTTCGCGCATGGTGTTCGCCAGGTCCGGCCCGACCTCCTCCTCGGGAGGGAAGTACGGATCGGTGATGCCGGCCCACAGTGCGCGACCGGCCTTCTCCTCCGCGACGACCTGCGGGGTGCGCACGAACCGGTTCGAGTAGCGCGCGGTGCCCTCGGCGATCTGCACGCGGTGGACCATGCCGTCACCGTCGATCGGATAGACGTAATGGCCGATCGGGTCGAAGCGCGGATTGGGCCCGTTGCGGAGATAGCTTCCGTGCAGATCGGCGGGGAGTTCCCCGTGGACCTCGAGATCGCGGACGTCCACTTCCTCGCGTTGAGGCGCGAACAGGCCGCTGAGGTGAGGATGGTGTGCCAGGTCGACAGGCGCCGGACGTTGCATGGCGACTCGCTTCGGTGGAGGCGAAATTCTTCCGTGGGGAAATCGTAGGACCGGGGAGGGCGATCGGTTCGTGATTCGGCGCGCCCGATCCCGCACCCGCGGACAGGGGCCGTACATCGGATAGGGTTGTTGCCTACGTGCAGGACCGATAGTGCGGCCGCACGGCCGCGACGTTAGGGGAAGGTGTGCAGCGCCGGAACGCGATCGGAAACTCCGTCCGGAACACCGGAGGTGGCGAGGCCACGTTGCCGCCGTACACGGATCTTCTCTGGCCGACCGTGCAGGCGGTGATCGAGCTCGGCGGATCCGGCGTCATCGAGGAGATCGACTCCGCCGTGATCGCCCGGACCGGACTGTCCGAGGAAGCACAGGCGGTACTCCACGGCGACGGTCCCGGAACGGAGATCGAATACCGGCTGGCCTGGGCCCGGACGTACCTCAAGGGCATGGGTCTGCTGTCGAACACCCGCCGCGGCGTGTGGAGCGTGACCGACCGCGGCCGCGCCGTGCGCGAGTCGGAGATCAAACCCATGCAGGTCGCGTACACGGCCGAGAAACGCCGCAAGCGCATGGTGCGGAACGTCTCGCAGGGCGCCCAGGTCGTGCCGCTCGCGGCCGCCCCCGAGGATCCCGAACTGTGGCGCGAACCGGTCCTCGGTGCCGTCGCCGACCTGTCGGAGGACGGATTCGAACGGCTCGCCACCGCGGTGCTGCGCGCGGCCGGATTCACCACCCTGACGATTCCGGCGCCGGGCGGATCCCATGAGCCCGAGGGCGCCGGCCACGTCGAAGGCACCGGTGTCCTGCGCGTGTCGCTGCTGAGCTTCTCCGTCTTCTTCCGTTTCCTGCGGGCACCGGAGAAGGCGGGTGCCGACGTGGTCCGCGAGTTCCGCGCCGCGATGGTCGGGCGGGGCGAGAAGGGCCTGCTCGTCACCACCGGATCGTTCACCGAGGACGCGCGCGCCGAAGCCCACCGGCACGGCGCGCCGCCGATCGATCTCGTCGACGGCGACGGGTTGTGCGATCTGCTCAAGGAGCACGGTCTCGGTGTCCGTTCCACGGTGCGGACGATCGAGGACGTCTCCCTGGTGCCGGCCTTCTTCGCCGAACTGTCCGGCCGCTGACCTCGTAGCGCCGTCGCGATATCGACTGCCGCGACCTGTCGAATTCCCCGTGTGGCCGGTGGGACGCCTGTGATTGTGATGCAATACGGCGGACGTACAGACGGCAATACGAAGGACAGGTTGCGATGACCCTTTCGCGGCGGGACATGTTGCGGTACGCGACGCTCGGATCGGGCGTCGCGTTGATCTCTGCGCTCGGCGCGCCGGGCCTGGCCCAGGGGCGCCCGGTGCTCGGCACCATCGTCGACTACTCGGCCGCCGTGCCGTCGCCCTCGTCGATCCGCGCCGCCGGCCATATCGGCGCCATCCGGTACGTGTCCGATGCGCGACCCGACGCCGCGTGGATGCGCGCCAAGCCGCTCACCGGACGGGAAGCGGACGCGCTGCTCGACAGCGGGCTCGAAGTGGTCTCCTGTTACCAGTACGGCAAGGCCGCGACCGCCGACTGGCACGGTGGTTACGAGGCGGGTCTGAAGCACGCCCGGCGCGGTCTCGACCTCCACTACGCGGCCGGTGGCCCGGAGAACCGGCCGATCTACGCCTCGATCGACGACAACCCGACCTTCGAGCAGTTCACGCTCCAGGTCGTGCCGTACCTGCTGGGCTGGCAGGAAGTGGTCGGCGCCGGAAATCTCGGTGTGTACGCCAACTCGCCGACCATCGACTGGGCGTCGGCGGTCTCCCTCGGGTCCTTCTACTGGCAGCACGACTGGGGCACGCCGAAGGGCTACGTGCATCCGCGGGCGAACCTGCACCAGATTCCGGGCGAGGTCCGGATCGACGGCATCGGCGTCGACATCAACCACGTGCTCACGCCCGACTACGGCCAGTGGTCGCTCGCAGGCAGCGCACCGAGCTCCGAGCCCGGACTGCTGGGTAGTTAGCGGTCGGGGTCGGTCTCGTCGACGGGTCGCACGGAGCGGCCCGGCGGCGGGATGAGGACCGTGAAGACGAGCGCCACCACTGCCGCGCCGACCGCCACCAGGAAGCTGGCGCGGAACCCTTCGAGGGCGGGCACCACGGAGTCGCCGATGCGCTGGGTCATCGCCGCCAGCATCACGCCGACCACCGCTGCGGCGCTCGTCGTACCGATCGACCGCATCAGGGTGTTGAGGCTGTTGGCCGCGGCGGACTCGCGCAGCGGCACGGCACCCATGATGAGCGCGGGCATCGCGGCGTAGGCGAGGCCCACACCGGCGCCGATGAGCATCGAGGCGCCGACGATGTGCCAGACCTCCTGGTACAGCACGTACGCCATCAGGTAACCGAGGCCCACCAGTACCGCGCCGCAGCCGAGGGTCACGCGGGCGCCGAACCGCGTCGTGATGCGCGCCGAGACGGGGGACAACGCCATCATGACGAGCCCGGCGGGGGCGAGTGCGATTCCGGCGGTGACCATCGTCTGCCCGAAGCCGTAACCGGTTTCCGTCGGTGCCATCAGCAGCTGCGGGAACGCCAGGATGTTCGAGTACATCGAGAAGCCGAGTGCGACCGACGCGAGATTCGTCATGAGGATCGGCCGGCGGGCGGACAGTCGAAGATCCACGAGCGGTCGCGGTACCCGCAGCTCGTACAGGCCCCAGCCGACGAACACCACGAGCGCCCCGGCGAGCATCCCGAGGGTCGCCGGGGCGGTCCAGCCCCAGTCGTTGCCCTTGGTGACCGGCAGGAGCAACAACACGAGGGCGACGGAGAGCAGCAGTGCCCCGGCAATGTCGAAGCGTCCCGGATTGCGTTGCGACGACTCGGGCACGACGAACAGGATCGCGGTGATCCCCACGAGCCCGAGGACCAGGGACGCGACGAAGAGCATGTGCCAGTCGGTCGCCTGGGCGACGAAGGCCGCGGCGGGCAGGCCGATCGCGCCGCCCACACCCATCGTGGCGCTGATGGTGGCCATGGCGCCCGGGAGTCGGCGGGAGGGCAACTCGTCGCGCAGGATCGCGATACCGAGCGGGATCGCGCCCATCGCGGCGCCCTGGAGGGCCCGACCGACCACGAGCGGGACAAGGCTCGTCGCGAGCGCGCAGACCGCCGAACCGAGCACCATCAGCGAGAGCGAGGTCAGCAGCATTCGGCGTTTGCCGAACATGTCGCCGAGACGACCGCTGATCGGGGTGACCACCGCGCCGGCGAGCAGAGTCGCCGTCACGGCCCAGGACGTGTTCTCGGGTGACGCACCGACGAGCACCGGCAGCCGGGGGAGGATCGGGACGATCAGGGTCTGCATGAGCGCGACGCTGATACCGACGGTCGCGAGGACCGGCACGATGCCGCGCGGGGCAGGGACCTCCCTGGTGGAGAGCGGTGTCTCTACGGCCATGCGGCTCCTCGGTCCGGGGGCCGGGGGTGACGCGGCCTACGACGACAATTTGTGCGCAATACGAACGACGCTGACATCGTGTCTAACACGGCAGGGCCGTCGATCCCTAGTACCCTCCCGCACTCCGGACCTGCGTGGCCGTTCGAGCGGCCTCGAGGTGTCAGGACTGACAGTGCTTGTCGGGCTCGGATTCGTCGACGGTGATCGAGAGCGGCGGATGCTCGTCGGGTGCGGCATGGTCGCCGCGCCACGCCAGCAGCGACCAGCGCGACAGGCCGGACAGTGCCGAGCCGAGACTCGCGAACGACAGCGAGGACAACGCCGAACCGAACGATCCGACGGAGGCGATGGACAGGACCGACCCGCAGCTACCGATCGACAGGATCGAATACGAGGAGCCGATCGACAGGATCGACCGCTCCGAGGCGATCGACAGGATCGAGCGGTGGGAGACGAGCGAACGGCGGGAATTCACGGACGCGGCACCGGCCGGGTGCCGCAGACGACGCTGCTTCGAGGGGATGCGCGACGCGGTGGAGGCCATGCTCCGGTCTATCACGCCCGACAGCGACGGGGGAAGAGACGCGAAGGCCGCCGGGAGAAACTCCCGGCGGCCTTCGGTGAGTACGTGAATCAGGGAACGGCGACGAGACCCACGGTGGGCAGGAAGGTGCACGAACGCGGATCGGCGCCCTCGTCCTGCGTGGTGATTCCACCGGAGATCACGGCGAGGACCTGACCCGAACCGGTGTCGGCGATCGTGCTCAGCGTGGTCGGGCCGTCGGGGTTGATCTTCGCGTCGTTGGTGAGCGGCTGCGTTCCCGTGCGTCCGTTGGAGACGTTGACCCAGCTCAGGGTGAGCGGCTGCTGCTGTTCGCCGGCGGCGGGTGCGGTGCCCAGCGCGGTGAAGACGAAGCCGGTCTGGCCTGCGCCCGGTCCGGGAGGGGGAAGGTGCGACGGACCCGCGACCGCGAGGGCGGTGCCCACGGAGTCCTGGCTGTCGCCGATGCAGCCCTTGCCGATCGTCGGGTAGAGGAACTGTGAGATCACCACGGCGCCGGGCTCGGGGATCTCGGGTCCGCCGCCGCCGCTGCCGTCGAGGAAGGTGATGACGCGCTGGAGCGTGCTCTTCACGGACTCGGGGAGCTCGGAGTTCGCGAGCAGTTCCTTGGCCTGCGCCAGCAGGTCGTTCTTGCCGTCGGCCGCGTCGGCGACATCGGCGGGGCCTGCAGCCGCACCGATGATCGCGGGTGCGAGGGAAGCCAGGGCCTCGACCTCTTCGGGGTTCGCCCGGACTCCGGCCAGAAGGTCGGTCAACGACTCGACGGACAGATCGGCGGGAATTTCGAACCGGGGCAGTTCGACGAGCCCTGCCAAATCCGGCAGCGCGGGTAGCGCCGGTTGCGCGACGGCCTGCGTAGGCACGGCCAATCCCGCGGTGGCGGCGAGTGCGCACAGCGTGAGCGCCCGTCGCATTCCTCGAGTACGAAGCACTGTTCCCCATCCTTGTCGTTGAAGCATCCGGTTGTTCGGGACGAACGACCGGATGCTGACGGCTCGAGGGGACACTCTATGGACCCCCCGCACACGGGACAAGCCTGCCGTTTCGGAACGGCGCGCCCATCGCTGGTTCGGGATTCTAACCACGGGGTGTTCCGTCCCTCGGATCCTGTCGAACATAACGCGTCCGACCTGAGAAGATTGTGACTGTAGATGAAATCGTTACGGGAGTGAACTCCGGTTCGTTTGCATGCCTATCGGAACGGTAATCTCCTTCGCCGGGTCCGGTTCACCGGACGGACGTTCGACGGGAGAGGCCGCACCGCAGTGCCACGAGGGTTTCCTTCGCACCGGATGTGGTGGTGCGCGGCGTTACTGGCGCTGTCCGTCGTCGTCCGCGTGGCCTGGGGATTCATCACTCCCAACGGCATGAACCTCGTCGACCTGCACGTCTACGTCGACGGATCGGCCGCTCTGCTGCAGGGCGACCTCTACGGATTCACCTATTCGGAGGACACCCCCGACTTCCCCCTGCCGTTCACCTATCCACCCTTCGCCGCGCTCGTCTTCCTTCCCCTGCACCTGATCCCGTTCGGGATCCTGGGCGTGGCCTGGCAGCTGCTGACGGTCGCGGCGCTGTTCGCCGTCGTGTGGATCTCCCTCGAACTCGTCGTGGGTGCGCGGGCGCGGAGCCGGTCGTGGATCGGTGTCGCGATGCTGTGGACGGCTGCGGGCATATGGACCGAGCCGGTACGCACGACCCTCGACTACGGCCAGATCAACGTCTTCCTCGTCCTCGGCGTGATGCTCGCGGCCCGCAGTTCCCGATGGTGGCTGTCGGGTGGACTCGTCGGCGTACTCGCCGGGATCAAGCTCACGCCCGCCATCACCGGGCTGTACTTCCTCGCGCAGCGACGCTGGCGGGAGGCGGTGTTCTCCGCGGTCGTCTTCGTGGGGACCGTCCTGGTGAGCCTGCTCGTGCTCGGCTCCCAGGCCGCCACCTATTTCGGGTCCCTCTTCGGCGACGCGGATCGGATCGGCCCGGTCGTCTCGGTGTGGAACCAGTCGCTGCGCGGAGCTCTGGGTCGTCTCGCGGGTGAGGACGTCGGGCTCGGTCCCGTGTGGCTGGTCGGCGTCGTCGTCTGCGCGGTCCTGGCGTTCGCGGCGTGGCGGTCGCTGGGACCGCTGCCCGACGGAACACAGCCCGACGGAACACAGCCCGACGGAACACAGCCCGACGGAACACAGGATCGTCTCGGCACGCTGCTGATCGTGCAGCTGTTCGGTCTGCTCGTCTCGCCCATCTCATGGGTTCACCACTGGGTGTGGGTGGTCCCGTTGCTGCTGTGGCTGGTCTACGGGCCCCTGGCGCGATCGCTCGGTGCCCGCATCGTCGCCGCGTGCTGGGCCGTGGTCACGCTGATCGGTGTCCCGTGGGTGCTGAGTACGGCGCAGAACTCGATCTGGGACGTCGAACGTCCCGCCCCGCTCGCCTGGCTCGGCGCCGTCAACGTGGTCGGTGTCCTCGCCGTCTACGTCGTCGTGATCCTCGCCGCCCGGCGGCGCGGGACGCACGGCGAGCCGGTGACTACAGACCCGAGCGCCGTGCCTCCTCGTCGATCCGACGCGCAAGAGCCGGATCCGACTCCGTGATGCCACCGGCGGAATGCGTGCTCAACGCGAAGGTCACCTTCCGCCACCTGATGTCGATGTCCGGATGGTGATTCGCCTCCTCGGCGACGACGGCCACCCGGTCGACGAGCGCGATCGCATCGGGGAAGGTGGACGCTTCGATGGTGCGGACCAGCGACTGTCCCGCGCGGTGCCAGTGCGGCAACTCGGCCAGCGCGGCGTCGATCTCTCCGTCCGTCAGCAGCTGGGACATGACTCATTCTGGGACGATGCAGGTCATGTCTGCAAGCGCATCGTCTGCGAGTACACCGGCGCCCGACGGGCACGTCGTGGCCGGCGCCGTCATCCGGGACGGCCGCGTGCTGCTCGCCCAGCGCACGCGGCCCGTCGACCTCGCGGGCCTGTGGGAGTTGCCCGGCGGCAAGGCGGAACCGGGGGAGAGTGTGGAAGCGGCGCTCGTGCGGGAGCTGAGGGAAGAGCTCGGTGTCGAGGTGCGCGGTGCGGAGCGACTGGGTGTCGCGGTGCCGTTGGCGGGTGGTCGCGAGTTGTGTGCCTACAGGGTCGAACTCGTCTCGGGTGATCCCGAGCCGCTGGATCATGCGGCGTTGCGGTGGGTCGACGCGGACGAACTCGGGCAGGTCGATCTCGTCCCGGCCGATCGCGCGTGGATCCCCGATCTACGCGAACATCTGCGGCGCTGAGGTCATACGGCGCATGCCTTGTGGTCAGGCGGCGCGGGCCTTGTCGAGATATTTGCGCAGTTCCTTCTTGCTCAGGCCGTCGTTCTCGACCTTCTTCATGCGCATGACGACGACGGGGCATTTGAGGCACCGCGTCTTCTTGCGGCAGCACTTCTTCTTCGGCTTCAGGCCTGCGACCTTGCTCGCCTTCACCTTCCCCATACGTCCCGCCTGCCTTCCACGGTCCTGCGCGGCGAATCCACCGGCGGGCGAAGGTTAGCATCCCCTTACTTGTGAACCAAGGGGTGTATGTGGTGCCGGATTCGGCGGTTACGTCTCCTGTGGGAGTGTCGAGCGTCACCCCGATCGTCGCCGACCTGCAGGTATCGGATGAGGTAGAAGCGGCGACCGACAAGCGGCCTGTAAAGTGTATTGACGGCCGCAATGCCTGCACGCCGAGAATCGGACGGGGCAGGTAGCTCGCAATCTCGCGTCGCGGCCATCGAGACGAACGCCGTACGGGCGAGGTGCCGACCGGGTCCAGTGCCGTGTGGCCGGACTACAGCCAGGAGAGCTATCGCGTGAGCACCGCTGATTTTCGGAACGTCGCCATCGTGGCGCACGTCGACCATGGAAAGACCACTCTCGTCGACGCCATGTTGCGCCAGTCGGGCGCGTTCGCCGAACGTGCGGAACTCGTCGACCGGGTCATGGACTCGGGCGACCTCGAGCGCGAGAAGGGCATCACCATTCTCGCGAAGAACACCGCGGTGCACCGTCACCACCCGGACGGCACCGTCACTGTCATCAACGTCATCGACACCCCCGGCCACGCCGACTTCGGCGGTGAGGTCGAGCGCGGCCTGTCCATGGTCGACGGCGTCGTCCTGCTGGTCGACTCCTCCGAGGGCCCGCTGCCGCAGACCCGCTTCGTGCTCCGCAAGGCGCTCGCCGCGTCGCTGCCGGTGATCCTCGTGGTCAACAAGACCGACCGACCGGACGCCCGCATCGCCGAGGTCGTCGAGGAGAGCCAGACCCTGCTGCTCGACCTCGCGTCCGACCTCGACGACGAGGCCGCCGAAGCCGCCGAGCTCGCCCTCGAGCTGCCCGTCCTCTACGCCTCCGGTCGTGAGGGCAAGGCCTCGAAGAAGCAGCCCGAGAACGGCCAGGTCCCCGACGCCGAGAACCTCGACGAGCTCTTCGAGGTCCTCATGGAGTGCATCCCCGCACCCAAGGGCGATCCGTCGGCGCCGCTGCAGGCCCACGTCACCAACCTCGACGCCTCCGAGTTCCTCGGTCGTCTCGCGCTGCTGCGCATCCACCAGGGTGAGCTGCGCAAGGGCCAGACCGTCGCGTGGATGCACGCCGACGGCGTCAAGAACGTCAAGATCACCGAGCTGCTCAAGACCGTCGGTGTCGAGCGGCAGCCCGGCGAGGTCGCGGTCGCCGGCGACATCGTCGCCGTGGCCGGTATCCCGGAGATCATGATCGGCGACACCCTCGCCGATCCGGAGAACCCGGTGGCGCTGCCGCGCATCACCGTCGACGAGCCGGCCATCTCGATGGTCATCGGCACCAACACCTCGCCGCTCGTCGGCCGGGTCAAGGGCCACAAGCTCACCGCCCGCATGGTCAAGACGCGGCTCGACTCCGAGCTCGTCGGCAACGTGTCGCTGCGCGTCCTCGACATCGGACGACCCGACGCGTGGGAGGTTCAGGGCCGAGGCGAACTCGCCCTCGCCATCCTCGTCGAGCAGATGCGCCGTGAAGGCTTCGAGCTGACCGTCGGCAAGCCGCAGGTGGTCACCCGCACCATCGACGGCAAGCTGCACGAGCCCTACGAGGAGCTGACCATCGACAGCCCCGAGGAGCACCTCGGTGCCATCACCCAGCTGCTCGCGAACCGCAAGGGCAAGATGGTCCAGATGACCAACCAGGGCACCGGTTGGGTCCGTATGGAGTTCATCATCCCGTCGCGCGGTCTGATCGGTTTCCGCACCGACTTCCTCACGGAGACCCGTGGCACCGGCATCTCGAACGCCATCTTCCACGGTTACGCGCCGTGGGCCGGCGAGATCCGCGCCCGCCACACCGGTTCGCTCGTCTCCGACCGTGCCGGCTCGGTCACCCCGTTCGCGATGATCCAGCTCGCCGACCGCGGCACGTTCTTCGTCGAACCGGGCAGCGACACCTACGAGGGCCACGTCGTGGGCATCAACCCGCGCGCCGAGGACCTCGACATCAACGTCACCCGCGAGAAGAAGCTCACCAATATGCGCTCTTCGACCGCCGACGTGATGGAGACCCTCGCCAAGCCGATCGAGCTGACCCTCGAGGCCGCGCTCGAGTTCTGTGCTGCGGACGAGTGCGTCGAGGTCACCCCGGAGGACGTGCGCGTGCGGAAGCTGCACCTCTCGCAGACCGACCGCGCGCGTGCGCGGTCGCGGGAGAAGGCCCGTAACAAGTAGTCCAGGTGTGGGGTGGCCCCGGCGAGCGCATGCTGGCCGGGGCCACCCATGTACCACCTGCCTCACGGAAGGAGCCCGAGTGTCGCGTACGCGCGCTCGTCGCCGACTGATCGGGGCGACGGCCGGCCTGGCCGTGGCTGCGCTGGTCCTCACCGGCTGCACCGCCGACCCGCCGCCTCCCATCGAGCAGACGGAGCCGACCACGACTCCCGCTCCAGCTCCGAAGCGCAGCACGGTGGTGGTCGCGATCGACGAGGTCGGCTCGGGATTCAACCCCCACCTGCTCGCAGACCAGTCGCCCGTCGCGAACGCCGTTGCCGAACTCGTGCTCCCGAGTGCTTTCCGGGCCGTGCCCGACCCGGAGAATCCCGCTGCCACACTGTGGGTTCCGGACGACTCGCTGCTGCTGTCCGCAGAGGTCACCGACGAGGCGCCGTTCACCATCAACTACCGCCTGCGCGACGAGGCCCAGTGGTCGGACGGAGCGCCGATCGCCGCCGAGGACTTCCGGTATCTGTGGCGGCAGATGGTCACCCAGCCCGGCGTGGTCGATCCCGCCGGCTACCGCCTGATCGACGACATCCGGTCGTCGGGCGGAGGCAAGACCGTCACCGTCACCCTGCGCGAGCCGTATCCGGCCTGGCGCGAACTGTTCACCAACCTGCTGCCCGCGCACCTGGTCAAGGACACTCCGGGCGGCTTCTCCACCGGCCTGTCCGAGACGATCCCCGTGTCGGGCGCGCGATTCCACGTCGACAACGTCGACCGCGGACGCGCCGAGGTACTGCTCGAACGCAACGACCGGTTCTGGGGCACCCCGGCCGGACCCGACGAACTGCTCATGCGCCGCGCCGGCACCGACGCCCAGGTGACCGAATCGGTGCGCAGCGACGACGCCCAGGTGGTCCAGAGCGCGGGCGGTGTCGCTCTCGAAGCGCAGCTCGCCGCCGTGCCGGGCGTGCGGACCGGCGTCCAGCTCCAGCCGCGCACCCTCGATCTGACCCTCAACACCCGCACCGCCGAACTGGCCGACGCGGTCGTCCGGCGAGGCGTGCTCGACCTGCTGGATCCCGAGCTGCTCGGACTCGTCGCCACGGCCGACAGCACCGAGGTCGTGCGGGCGCGGGCCCAGGTGCTCGCGCCGTCCGATCCGGGCTACACCGACACGATGCCGCCGCGTCTGCCCCGGGAGCAGGCCCTCGACCGTCTCGCCGAGGCCGGATATCTGCCCGTTCCGCCTGCCGTGCCCCCGGTGCCGGCAGACCCGGACGCACCCGACCCCGGAACACCCGGGAACGATGCACCGGAGACCGAGGCATCCGAGACCGGTACATCCGGGACTGCGGTGCCGACGAGCGCGACTCCCGAACCGGGAACCCCGAGCGGACCGGCCCTGCCCGAGGGCACCCTGGCCCGGAACGGCGTGCCGTTGACGCTGGTCGTGGGCGTGCCGGAGGGCGACGAGACCGCCCGCGCCGTCGCACGTACCGCCGTCGACCTGTGGCGCGGCGCCGGGATCGACGCGTCGGTCGACGAACTGCCCCCCGACGAGCTGTACGGCGAAGCCCTCGTCGAGGGCACCGTGCACGCGGTCGTCGGCTGGATGCGTGCCGGTGGAGACCCCGCCACCGCCGCGCTGTCCCGATTCGGATGCGTCCCGGTGGCCGCAGCACCCACGGCGGCGGGGGAGGACCTGCCGACCGCGCCCGAGTCCGGCCTCCCGGCGCAGCCCGACGCCCCCGGGACGACGGAGGCGGCACAGCCGTCGGACCCCGCGACCACCACGCTCGACGAGGACGACGTCGAGGAACGTGAGGATGCGCTCGCAGCGCAACTCGAAGCTCCGAGCAACCTCTCGGGCGCGTGCGATCCCGGTCTCGAGCCCGATCTGCTCGCTGGGCTGAACGGCACCACCGACCCGGCGAAGGTCGTCGCCGACGCACAGACCAGGCTGTGGGATCTCGCGGTGAACCTGCCGATCCTGCAGGACCGCGCCGTCGTCGCCGCCGGCCCCGGTGTCGAGAACGTCTCGCTGACAGCCGCCGTCGCCACCGGTATTCTCGGCGACGCCCATCTGTGGGGAAGGACCACACCGTGACCGATACTCCGGGGGCTCTCCCCGACGTTGCGGATCGACGACTTCTGCTCGTCCACGCCCATCCCGACGACGAAACCCTCACCACCGGCGGCACCATCGCCCGGTACGTCGCCGAAGGCGCCGAGGTCACCGTCGTGACCTGCACGCTCGGCGAGGAGGGCGAAGTGATCGGCGACGAGTGGGCACAGCTCACCGCCGACCGCGCCGATCAGCTCGGCGGGTACCGCATCCTCGAACTCACCCGGGCGCTCGGAGCGCTCGGCGTCGACCGGCCGCGCTTCCTCGGCGGTGCCGGGCACTGGCGCGACTCGGGAATGGCGGGCACCCCGTCCGCCGCCAACCCCCGCGCCTGGGTCAACGCCGACCGCGAGGAAGCGGTCGAGGCGCTCGTCGCCGTGATCCGTGAGACGCGTCCGCACGTGGTCGTCACCTACGACCCGTTCGGTGGCTACGGGCACCCCGACCACATCGCGGTGCACGAGAGGGTGACCGCGGCCGTCGAAGCGGCCGGCACCGAGGACTATCCGTCCGCCGGGGCGGCGTGGACCCCCGCGAAGGTCTACTGGACCGTCGCCGAACGGTCCGCGCTCGAACGCGGCATCGCCGCCATGGGCGCGCTGCCCGAGGGCTGGCGCCGACCGGAGCCCGGCGAACTGCCGAGCGTGCCCGACGACGAGGTCACCACCGTCGTCGACGTCCGTTCGGTCCTCGACGCGAAGCGGACCGCGATGGCCGCGCACGCGACCCAGGTGCTGGTCGCGGAGGACGGCGAGCAGTTCGTGCTCTCCAACCTCGTCGCCCAGCCCGTCTTCGACCAGGAGCACTTCGTGCTCGTGCGCGGGCAGCTCGGCCTGACCGACTCCACGGGACGAGAGGACGACCTCTTCTCCGGCATCGGCTAGTGTGATCCGCGTCATCAACGAGGCTTCGAGTGGCTCGCGCCACCCGGGCTCGTGCACTACGCAGACACACCGTGCAGGGGGTTGTCGATGTACAACTGGTCCGTCCAGAACCAGATCGTCGCGTTCGTGGATTCGTTGAGGCCGTACGCCGACGAGATCCGGGCCGACTACTGGCACGCCCTGTACTCCTTCGCCGACCAGCAGAGCGCGCTGCTCACCATGCTCGGATACCCGCCGGTTCCCTGACATCCGGTGCCTGGTCCGCGGATGGTTCCGCGGACCCCGGTTGCGCTCGCGCGCGTCCGGTAGCGCACCATCGAAGCATGACGGTCGATCCAGCAACCGCTGCACCCCTAGCGTCACCGGTGGACGTCCAGCCCCGCCGGGGACTCGTCGCGCTGCTCGTGCTCGACGGTGCGCTGTGCGCCCTGTTGTCGGTCTTCTACCTCGGCCTGTACATCGCCGGGGTGCCCTTCCCGATCACCATCCTGTTGGCCGGCGCCGCGAACCTGCTCCTCGTGATGGCGGTCCGCGCCGAGACCGGCTCCCTGCGCAGCGCGGCCCTGCCGCTGCTGGCCTGGGCCGTCGTCTTCCTCGTCTGCCTCGTGGGCGGGCCGGGCGGCGATCAGCTCGCGCTCGGCGACTGGCGGACCCTGCTGCTGCCCGTGGCTGCGCTCGCCCCCGCCGGCGGATACCTGTTCTCGGCCCGTATCAAGGAGATCACTCAGGCAGTGGGAGGGACGCAGCCCGCGCCGCGTCCCTGAGCACGTCGGTCACCATCTCCTTCGTCAACCGGCCGGTGAAGGTGTTCTGCTGGCTGACGTGATAGCAACCGAACAGGTGCAGCGGGTGCTCCCGTGCCTCGGTGGGGGCCAGCAGCGCGTGCGCACCGTGTCCGAACTTCGGGCGGGGAACCGGGATCGTCCACCCCGCGGCCGACAGGACGGGCAGCAGCGCCTGCCACCCGAACCCGCCGAGGACGACGACCGACCGCAGTGTGGGAGCGAGCAGGTCGAGTTCCTGTTCGAGCCAGTGCCGGCAGGTGTCGCGTTCGACGACCGTGGGGCGATTGGCCGGTGGCGCGCAGTGCACCGGCGAGGTGATGCGGGTGCCGAACAGTTCGAGCCCGTCGTCGATGTGTGTCGCGGTCGGTTGCGATGCGAGTCCCGCGTCGTACAGGGCCGCATACAGCACGTCACCCGACCGGTCTCCCGTGAACATCCGTCCGGTGCGGTTCCCGCCGTGCGCGGCGGGCGCCAGCCCGACGATCAGCAGGGACGCATCGGCCGGACCGAAGCCCGGGACGGGCCGGCCCCAGTACTCCTCGTCGCGGAAGGCCGCTCGTTTCTCCCGGGCGACCTGCTCACGCCATGCGACCAGCCGCGGACACGCGTAGCAGTCGACGAGCGCGTCGTCGAGTTCGGTCAGCGTCGTCGGGGGAGTGCCGTGCAGGGGGCCTTTACCGGACGTGGGTTTCATCGGTCGATCCATGCTTCTCCCATACCCGGTGTGACCTCCTGGACAAGCGCCCACGCCTCGTCCACCGGGATGTCGATCACCTCGTAACGTCCCGCACCCGCCGGGGTCGCCGCGACGACGGTCGCGAGACCCGCACGGCGCTGGAAGAAGGTCTGCCGCACCGTCCAGCCGATCACACCGTCCGCGTCGAGGCAGATGCGCTGCCGGTCGATCGAGCCGCTGCGGGCGACGAGATGCCCGTCGACGACGGCGTGGCCGAGACCCCGGTAGCGGTCCTGCGCCAGCGCGCACGCCCCCGCGACCAGCACCACGACCACCGTGGCGATCACGGCGAACGGCACGCGCCGGTCGGTGACGGTCAGGGCGACGAGTCCGGCGACGACCACGACGGCCACCGGCGACAACGTCCGCGTGTAGCGGCGACGACGGGCACGGGGACCGTGGCTGCGCAGCGGAACCTCGAGCGGCAGCCGCCCGGTGAGCACCTCGGCCGCGACCCGCCGGACCTCCTCGTCGGGTGCGGACGGCAGGACCAGCGACGAACCGCCCTGCTGCGCGGTCCTGCCCGTCATGACGGCATCGAGCCGCGCGGCACCGACGAGCCGCAGCGCCAGGGGCTCGCGCAGCGCAACTCCACGCAGCCGCGCCCGGTCGAGGGTGGTGTGACGGGTCGTGAGCAGGCCGTGCGCGATGCGCAGGACCCGGTTGTCGTCGGTCACCTGCAGATCGCCGTAGAGCAGCAGGTACCGCACGCATGCGGCCGGGCTGGCGACGAGCACGACGACCAGCACGAGGATCACGAGCGCGACCACCAGGCCGAGGTCCTCTGCGGTCTCCACCGCGCGGCGGACGACCTGCGATTCTGCGATCCACCGGCCGAGCCCGAACTGGAAGGCGGCACCGGCGATGGCCGCGACGGCGAGCAGGCCCGTCGTGGAGAAGGGGGCGTAGCGCACCCAGGCCGGGTCGAAGCGCGCCAGCTGACGCTCGGTGACGGCAGGGGTCGGGGTCGCCTCGGCCGGCGCCTCGTCCTGCTGCCCGCCCCTCAGGAGAACGGCACGGAGCTCGGGGACGGCCGCGATCGGGATGCCGTTGAGTTCGAACCGGTTGCGATCGGCGCCCCCGCTCTGGCCCGTGCCGATCTTCACGAGCGCGAGGCCCAGCACGCGGTGCAGGAGGCGTTGCTCGACGTCCACCGACCGGATACGGCTACGGGGGATCGACAACTCGCGTCGTTGCAGCAGGCCGCGGCGGAGTTCGACGTGCTGCGGTCCCACGCGGTAGGTGGTGGTGAACCAGCGCAGCAGACCGACCAGCACGAGCACGCCCGTCGCTGCGAGGCCCCACACGGGATTGCCGCTGGTGGTCCCGATGACGAACGAGCCGGCGAGGACGGGCAGCAGGCGCAGGATCTCCTCGATCGGGTGGATCAGCAGCATCCGGCGATCGAGGCGCGACCACGGCACCTCCTCGTCCGTCCCGGCCACGGGCGCGACGGCCTCGTTCATGTCGCGTCCGCCTCCGAGCTCGCCGCGAGCGTGGTCAGACGGGCGACGGTCTCGTCGGCGACCCGGCTGTCGAGGCCGACGATCTCCACCGCACCCGCAGCGGAAGCAGTGGTGACGGTGACGGTGGTCAGATCGAGCCACCGGTCGAGCGGGCCTCGCTCGGTGTCGACGGTCTGGATCCGGGAGATCGGCGCGATGCGGTGTTCCTGCGTCCACCAGCCCGAACGCGTGTAGACCGCGGTCGCGTCCATCTCCCAGCGATGGACGCGGTAACGCCAGACCGGCACCACCGCGACGTGCAGCGCACCGAGGACGACGGTCGCGACCGCGGCGGCGATGTGCCATCCGGCGCCCACCGGTGCGACGAGCACCCACACGACCTGCGCGACGACCAGCGGCAACCACATCAGCGCTGCACTCACGGCCCACAGCACACGCGCCTTCGGGCTCGGCCGCCACGACGGTTCCCTCATCACCACGCTCGTCGCTGCCGTGTTGTCGGCCGACCCCGCCGGCGAACTCTCGTCGTCCTCCACCCGCACCTCCTGCTCCATCGGGCCCCGTGTCCGGTTCCACGCTAGGCTGGGATCCGTAGAACCGGCCGGGCTCGCCCGATCCGATCTCACGATCGGGCCCTATCAGGAGGAGATCGCAATGACGGAGTCGAATGCGCTCGGCATCGAGATCCAGTCCGACAACGATTCCGAGGCCGACCGGCTCGAGCAGGCCATTCCCGTCTACGACGATCCTGTCGACGACCTGCCTTCGGACGTGCCCCTCGAAGCCGACCCGGCAGACACCTACGAGCAGTCCCGCGAAGTCCCGGCGGACGACGACTACCCGCGCGGATAGACCCCGAAGTGGCATGGGGGTGCTCGTAGGCGCATGATCGGGCCCATGACCGATTCCGCAGACGACACCCCGCAGTCCGCGATGCTCCCGACCCCCAGCGTGCGTCCCGGCGCCGCGTCCCGATCCACGGCTACTCCCTCGGGAATGCGTCGGGCGTTGCGCCGGGCGCGCGACGGGGTCGCGCTGAACGTCGACGAAGCGGCGGTCCTGCTGCAGGCCCGGGGCGCCGATCTCGAGGATCTCTGTGCGTCGGCGGCGCGGGTGCGCGATGCCGGCCTCCTCGCGGAGGGACGCCCCGGCACGGTCACCTATTCGCGCAAGGTCTTCGTCCCCATCACCCGGCTGTGCCGGGACCGATGCCACTACTGCACCTTCGTCACCGTCCCCGGCAAGCTCCGCGCCGAGGGTCACGGCATGTACCTCGAACCCGACGAGATCCTCGAGATCGCCCGTCAGGGAGCCGAACTGGGGTGCAAGGAAGCCCTGTTCACACTCGGCGACCGACCCGAGGACCGGTGGCCCGAAGCGAAGCAGTGGCTCGACGAACGCGGTTACGACTCCACCCTCGACTACGTGCGCGCGATGGCGATCCGCGTCCTCGAGGAGACCGGTCTGTTGCCGCACCTCAACCCCGGGGTGATGAGCTGGGCCGAGATCTCGCGGCTGAAGCCGGTCGCCCCGTCGATGGGCATGATGCTCGAGACCACCTCCGAACGGTTGTTCACCGAGAAGGGGCAGTGCCACTACGGCAGCCCCGACAAGGATCCTGCGGTGCGGCTGCGGGTGCTCACCGACGCGGGCCGACTCGCGGTGCCGTTCACCACCGGCATCCTCGTCGGCATCGGTGAGGACTTCACCGAGCGCGCCGAATCGATCCACGCGATCCGCAAGTCGCACAAGGCATTCGGTCACATCCAGGAAGTGATCGTCCAGAACTTCCGCGCCAAGGACGACACCGCGATGCGCGAGCACGACGACGCCGATCTCGACGAGTTCCTCGCCGCGATCGCCGTCGCACGGCTCGTCCTCGGACCGGGAATGCGCATCCAGGCCCCGCCGAATCTCGTCTCGCTCGACGAGTGCCGCGCGCTGCTCGGGGCGGGTGTCGACGACTGGGGTGGCGTCTCGCCGTTGACGCCCGATCACGTCAATCCCGAACGACCCTGGCCGAACCTCGACACCCTGGCGCGCCTGAGCTCCGAGGCCGGCTTCGAGCTCACCGAACGGATCGCGGCGCAGCCGAAATACGTGCTCGCCGAGCAGCCGTGGATCGATCCGCGCATCACTGCTCACGTGCACGCCCTCGCCGATCCGGACACGGGCCTCGCACGCGAGGTGATCCCGTCCGGACTGCCCTGGCAGGAGCCCGACATCGACTGGGAGTCGTCGGGCCGGGTCGACCTGAACTCCGAGATCGACGTGACCGGACGCAACACCGAGCACCGCTCCGATCTGGGGAGCGCCTTCGGCGACTGGGAGACCGTCCGCGAACAGGTGCTCGAACTGGGTGCCTCCGCGCCGGTGCGGCTCGACAGCGACGTGCTCTCGGCGCTGCGCTCCGCGGAACGGGATCCGGGCGGTTGCACCGAAGCGGAGTACATCGCCCTCGCCAACGCCGACGGCGCCGGTCTCGAAGCGCTCGTGGCGCTCGCCGACCAGTTGCGCCGCGACACCGTCGGCGACGACGTCACCTACGTCGTCAACCGGAACATCAACTTCACCAACATCTGCTACACCGGCTGCCGGTTCTGTGCGTTCGCGCAGCGCAAGGGCGACGCCGACGCGTTCACCCTCTCGGCGAGCGAGGTCGCCGACCGCGCGTGGGAGGCGCACGTCGCCGGCGCCACCGAGGTGTGCATGCAGGGCGGCATCGACCCGGAGCTGCCGGTGACCGGCTACGCCGATCTCGTCCGCGCCGTCAAGGCGCGGGTGCCGTCGATGCACGTCCACGCGTTCTCGCCGATGGAGATCGTCAACGGTGTCGCGCGCAGCGGCACGTCCATCCGGGACTGGCTCACCGAGCTGCGCGAGGCGGGGCTCGACACCATCCCGGGCACCGCTGCGGAGATCCTCGACGACGAGGTGCGGTGGGTGCTCACCAAGGGCAAGCTCCCGACCGCCGAGTGGATCGAGGTCGTGACCACCGCGCACGAGGTGGGACTGCGCTCGAGCTCGACGATGATGTACGGGCACGTCGACCAGCCGTACCACTGGGTCGGCCACCTCGAAGTGATCCGCGGGATCCAGGACCGCACGGGCGGATTCACCGAGTTCGTGCTGTTGCCCTTCGTGCACCAGTCGTCGCCGCTGTATCTGGCCGGCGCGTCGCGCCCCGGCCCGACCATGCGCGACAACCGTGCCGCGCACGCCCTCGCCCGGGTCATGTTGCACGGCCGGATCGACAACATCCAGACCAGCTGGGTGAAGCTGGGTGTCGCCGGGACGCAGGCCATGCTCGAGGGCGGCGCCAACGACCTCGGCGGCACGCTCATGGAGGAGACGATCTCGCGCATGGCGGGCTCGCAGCACGGCTCGGAGAAGACCGTCGCCGAACTCGTCGCGATCGCCGAGGGCATCGGGCGGCCGGCGCGCCAGCGGACCACCGCGTACACGCCGATCGAGCTCCCGGTCACCTCGGGCTGACCCGCCGCGGCGGCCGGCACTCCGAAGTAGGGGACCCTTACTCCGGAGGGTCGCACGGGGACGGGGGATACTGGAGGACCGTGGGCGTCGAGGGCGCCCGCTCGGGCGAGACCGCGCAGGTCGGCGGGCTTACAGAGAGGCAGGGAGAACAGCAGTGACGTACACGATTGCGGAACCGTGCGTGGACGTGTTGGACAAGGCATGCATCGAGGAGTGCCCCGTCGACTGCATCTACGAGGGCGGTCGCATGCTGTACATCCACCCCGACGAGTGCGTCGACTGCGGTGCGTGCGAGCCCGTGTGCCCCGTCGAAGCGATCTTCTACGAGGACGACGTCCCGGACGAGTGGTCCGAGTACGTCAAGGCCAACGTCGACTTCTTCAACGATCTCGGCTCGCCCGGCGGCGCCGCGAAGCTCGGCAAGGTCGACTACGACCCGCCGTTCGTCAAGAACCTCCCTCCCATGGGCGAAGAGTGACGAACGGACCGGTGGAACTTTCGTGAGTACGCGTGTCCGCCGTTCGGTGGCGAAGAGCCTTCCGGACTTCCCCTGGGATTCCCTGACCGACGCGAAGGCGAAGGCAGCGGCGCATCCCGACGGCATCGTCAACCTGTCGGTGGGCACACCGGTCGACCCGGTCGCCCCCGTGATCCGGGAGGCGCTCGTCTCCGTCGCGGAGGAGCCGGGTTATCCGATCACGCACGGCACCGCCGAACTGCGGCGGGCGGCCGTGGGTGCACTCGAACGGCGCTACGGCATCACCGGTCTCGACGACTCGGCGATCCTGCCGGCGATCGGCACCAAGGAGATGATCGCCTGGCTGCCGTCGCTGCTCGGCCTCGGCGCCGACGATCTCGTCGTGATCCCCGAACTGGCGTACCCGACCTACGAGGTGGGTGGCCTGCTCGCCGGTGCCCGCATCATCCGCGCCGACGGGCTGACCCGCCTCGGTCCCGAGGTCGCGTCGCTGGTCTTCGTGAACTCGCCGTCGAACCCCACCGGCAAGGTGCTCGGACCCGACCACCTGCGCAAGGTCGTCGACTGGGCGCGCGGCCGCAACGCGATCGTCGTCTCCGACGAGTGCTATCTCGGACTCACCTGGGAGGGTGAGGCCCTGTCGATTCTGCACCCGAGCGTGTGCGGGGGCGACCACACCAACCTCCTCGCGGTGCACTCGCTGTCGAAGACCTCGAATCTCGCGAGCTACCGGGCCGGTTTCGTCACCGGCGACGCCGACCTCGTCGCCGACCTGCTCGAGGTCCGCAAGCACTCCGGCATGATGCTGCCGCTGCCGATCCAGGCCGCGATGACCGCGGCACTGAACGACGACGAGCACGAGAACGCCCAGCGCGAGAAGTACCGCAAGCGTCGCGAGGTGCTCCTCGAGGCCGTGCGCGGCGCCGGCTTCACCGTCGACCATTCGGAGGCGGGCCTGTACCTGTGGGCGACGCGCGGTGAGGAATGCCGCGCGACCGTCGACTGGTTCGCCGAACGCGGCATCCTCGTCGCACCCGGCGAGTTCTACGGTCCCGGTGGTGTCCTGCACGTCCGGATCGCGCTGACCGCGACCGACGAGGCCATCGACGCCGCCGCTGCCCGGCTGCGCGGATAGAGCGCAGCCTCCGGCTCCGCACGAAGTTCACCCGCCCCACGTGAATGCGGATCGTGGGGGAGGTTGTGTGCGGAATTCTCGAGAAACGCGCACACAACCGCCCCGTCGATCGTCTCGTCGGTGGCTCTCCTGTGTCGGACGTCGCCGACGCACCGCCGGGCGAGCGGCTCGCCGGTAGATTGGCCCCGTGAGTTCGTCCGGTGAGGATCCGCTGCTGTGGGTGCTCTATGTCGCTGTGGTGGCGATCGCTGCGGCGAGCGCATCACGCTCCCACTCGGGAAGTGCCGCCCGCGCGACGACGCGATCGTTCTGGTGGCCCCCGCCGGTCGCGGCGACGATCCTGTGGTCGGTGGTCGCCGTGGCCTCGCTCGCTCGGCTCGTCTTTCCCGGACTGCTCGACGTCTTCCGGCGGCAGCCGGTGCGCACCCGTGACTCGGGGGAGTGGTGGCGCGTCCTCACCGCCGGTCTGATCGAGGACGGCGGCGTGCTCCTCACCGTCGTGAACCTGCTGTTGCTCGCGGTGGTCGCCGTCGCGATCGTGCGGGTGTGGGGGTGGTACCGCGCCCTCGGCCTGTTCGTGGTCGGCCAGGTGCTGTGGGGGTTGTTCACCACCTTCGTCTTCCCGTCCGACGGCGCGGGAACGACCGGCGCGACCCTCGCGTCCGCCGCGACCCTGGCGGGACTGTGGCCGGTCGTCGGAGCGACCCGCCCGTTGCTCGTCGCCTCCGCGGCGACCTTCCTGCTCGGTGTGGTCCTCGTGATCGCGGGCGACGCGCACGGCGTGGCCGTCCTCATCGGAATGCTGCTGGGCGCGGTTCTGGCCACCGTGCTTCCCCCGGTGCACCTCACGCGGGCATCGGTGTCCGCGGCACGCGGCGACATCCGTACCTGACCGCCTCTGCAGGAGAGCGGCAGCGATATGGAATCAGCGATATGGAATCGTGGCTGCTGTGTCTGCACTGCTTCGTTCGCTGAACCCGCTGGCCGTCGCGCGCGGCGACGATCTCCCGGACGCCGTTCGCATCGACGGCCACACCTTCTCCCGCAGCGATCTGCTCGGCGCGGCGACCGCGGTCGCGGCGCGGGTGGCCCGTGCCGATCGGGTGGCCGTGCTCGCCACCCCGAGCGCGACCACCGTCGTCGCCGTGACCGGTGCCCTGCTCGCCGGGACGACCGTGGTGCCGGTGCCGCCGGATTCGGGGCCCGCCGAACTCGCCCACATCCTGAGGGACTCGGGTGCGCAGGCCTGGCTCGGTCCGGCGCCGGAGGTGCAGCATCCCGACGTTCCACAGTTGCCGAACCTGCCGGTCCGGTTGCACGCCCGCGACTGGCACCACCTGCCCGAGCCGAACCCGGCGCGAATCGCGTTCGTGCTCTACACCTCCGGGACCACCGGCCTGCCCAAGGGTGTGCTGCTGAGCCGCCGGGCGATCGCCGCGGGCATCGACGCCCTCGCCGAGGCGTGGGCCTGGACCGAACGCGACACGCTCGTCCACGGACTGCCGCTGTTCCACGTGCACGGACTCGTGCTCGGTGTGGTCGGAGCCCTGCGGGTCGGCAGCCGGCTGATCCATACCGGCAAGCCCACCCCACAGGCCTACGCCGAAGCGCAGGGATCGCTCTACTTCGGGGTGCCGACGGTGTGGACACGCATCGTCGAGGACGAGGACTCCGCCCGCGTGCTCAGCGGTGCACGACTGCTCGTCTCCGGCAGCGCGCCGCTGCCGGTGCCGGTCTTCGAACGGCTGCGTGAGCTCACGGGGCTGGTCCCGATCGAGCGCTACGGCATGAGCGAGACGATGCTGACCCTCAGCACGCGGGTCGACGGCGAGCGCCGTCCCGGCTGGGTCGGCACGCCCGTGGCCGGGGTCGAGACGCGACTGCGCGACGAGCAGGGCCGCGACGTGCCCCACGACGGGGAGAGTATCGGTGTCCTGCAGGTGCGGGGACCGATGCTCTTCGACGGCTACCTGAACAGGCCGGAGGCCACCGCGGCCGCGTGGACCGAGGACGGATGGTTCGTCACCGGCGACGTGGCGGCCGTCGACGAGGGTGGATTCCACCGCATCGTGGGGCGCGAGTCGACCGATCTGATCAAGACCGGCGGGTTCCGGGTCGGTGCGGGTGAGATCGAGACCGTTCTGCTCGGCCATCCCGCTGTGCGGGAGGTGGCCGTGGTGGGCCTGCCCGACGACGACCTCGGTCAGCGGATCGTCGCGTTCGTGGTGCCCGCCGCCGACGACTCGGAGGTCGACGAATCGGAACTGATCGCCCTTGTCGCACAACAGCTCTCCGTGCACAAGCGGCCCCGGGAGGTGCGTGTGGTGAGCGACCTTCCGCGCAACGCGATGGGCAAGGTGCAGAAGAAGAAACTGGGCTGACAGGGTTGGTCGGAGAGCGCCCGCGGGCACGTTCCTGTTACCGGAACTTCGCGGAAAATCGGTCACAGGGGTTGCATGTGTCACACTGCGAGGCGGATTCTCTACTGCACCGTATGTAGATCTACTCACTTCGATGGGGGTTCGAGGGATGTCTGTAACGGATCAGGTCCGGGTGCCCGGGCACGACCGTCGGGGGGACGGTGACAACGCCCCGCTCTTCCTGGTGGACGGGAAGCCCGCGTCCGTTCCGCTGCGCGATCTGCCGGCCGTGGCCCGCAAACTCGTGGCGCACTTCGCCGACAACGTGGCTCCGTGTTCGCTCCGACCCGGGGAATCGCTGCGCGGCGACGTCACCGAGGTCACCGTGCGCTGCCTGCGCATCGCAATTCATCTCCTCGACTCCGGAGAACTGCCCTCCGACGCGGAACTCGCCGACCTGCGCAGCAGCGCCGCACAGTGGGCCCGCGCCGGCTTCCGGCTCGAGTACATGCTCCGGATCTACCACGAAGGCATCCGTCTCGGTTGGGAACTGGTCACCGATCGGGCCCGGGAGGGCGACGTCTCCTCCGTCGCCGACGCGTCCCGCCTGTGGATGGCGCTGCTCGAGAAGGTCACCGTCGCGGCGACCACCGGTTTCGTCGCCGAACTCGACGCCATCCGCCGCGAACGCGACGTCGCCGCGCAGGAACTGGTCACCGCGCTACTGAGCGGGCAGGACGCCGCAGCCGTCGCGCAGCGCTCCGGGCTCGTGCTCGCCGACACCTACACCGTGCTCGCGGTCTCGCTCACCCGGCATCCCGACGAACGCAATCCGCACGTGCGGCCGGAGGTCGTCGCGCGGCGCACCCTGCGGCGGGTCGAGACCGAACTCGAAGCGATCTGCGAGGGTCGCCATCTCGCGATGCTCGGCCCCGAGGGCGGCACCGTCCTGCTCCCCAAATCGCCCACGACCGAGGCGATCGAGCAGTTCCGGCAGCGCATCGAGACCGTCGCCGGGGTGTCCGTCACGATCGCTCTCGTCCACGCTCCCGTCCGGGAGGTGCCCACCGCCGCGAAGCAGGCCCACGAGCTGCTCGATCTCGTGCGACGGCTCGGTCGTCCGGTCGGGGCATACGGCATGGAGGATCTGGCCCTCGAATACCAGCTCACCCGGCCCGGACCGGCACGCCGCCACCTCGCGCGCGTACTCGACCCACTCGACGAATCACCCGAACTCGTCGAGACGCTGGAAACGCACATCGCCCACGACCTCAGTCGCCAGCTCACGGCCAAGACTCTGCACGTCCACGCGAACACCGTCGACTACCGGCTCAAGCGGGTCGCGCAACTCACCGGATTCGACCCCACCCGGCCCTCCGGACTGCGCCAGCTGCAGGCGGCGCTGATCGCTCGACGACTCGAACTGGAGAGCTCCGAACAGGGCTGATATCGCGTCGGATTCGGCTTCCCGAGGCGTGCCGGTCTATATCATCGGTCTCGGGCGACCGAGGGGCGTCACCCGGAGTGAGCACGAGGGGGCCGACGCATGGCGGGGGAGTCCGGACCGTCCGAGTCGGATCCGCCGAGCCGTCGTGGCGGCGTGAGTGGGGATGCACGGCCGGGCGGGGGTCGGGCGCGCTGGTTCGTCGTCGCCGTGATCCTCGTCCTCGCGGCCGGATCCGTCGCCTTCCTGTTCGTGGAGCGGCGGAGTGGGTGCGACGACTCCGAGCGCTACACCGTGGCGGTCACCGCCGACCTCGCACCGGTGATCGAGGGGACCTCGGTATCCGGATGTACGGAGTTCGAGGTCGTCGAACAGGAACCGGGGGAGGTGTCGGCGCGACTGGCGACCGACGACGTCCCCGACCTGTGGCTCCCGGCGGGCGGATGGTGGGCGTCGTGGGCGGGTGAGACCGCCACGGGCCCGGTGCGCACGGTGTCGACACCGCTGGCCACCACGCCGCTCGTGATCGCGGGTGCGCCGGGCACCGTCGAACCGGCGGCCGACTGGCAGGAGGCCCTGTCCGATCCCGGTCTCGTCTTCGGCAATCCCTTGCGCTCCGGTCCCGCGGCAGGTGCCATCCGCGCCGTGCTGGCCGAGGCCGCCGACGATCCCGTCGCGATGGGCACGGTCCGTCCCGTCATGGCGCCGCTCGCCGAGCGGGAGGGGGTTCGCGACGAGGAGGTACCTACCGGATCGACCTTGCTCGAGGAGACCGTCGCCGATGGTGGGACGGTGGTGAGCACCGAACAGCAGGTCGAGACCTATCGCAGCGTCCACAAGCGCGAACTGGGCATCGAGGTACCCGCCACCGGGACGCTGCTCGTGGACTATCCGGTGGTCGTGACGGCGCGCGGAGAACGGCACGACGCCGCGGCGGCGGCCGCCACGGCGCTGACCGACGCGCTGCACACGTCCGAAGGACTCGACAGGCTGACCCGTCACGGCTTCCGGGACGGAGGCGGACGACCCCTGCCCGACGGCCGCGGTGTGGGAGCGGTGCCGGTGCTCGAACTCGACGACGAGACCGTCGCCGAGGAGGCGATGAACGTGTGGGCGTTGCAGGCGCTTCCCGTGCGCACCGTGTTCGCGGTGGACGTCTCCGCGTCGATGAACCGTAATCTCGGCGACGAGAGTCGGATCGAACTGGTCCGGCGCGCCGCGACCGCCGCCAACGAGGTCCTGCCCGGGAACGTCTCAGCGGGCCTGTGGTTCTTCGGTGGGGGAGTGAGCGACTACGCCACATTGCCGAACGACCGCGCCGAGGCAACGGGGGACTACATCGTGGCGGCACCGATCCGGCGCTTCGATGCGGTGGTGGACGACGGTACCCAACGCGACCTGCTCACCTCGCTCGTCGCGCAGATGGCCGGTACGGCCGACGAGACCACCGCGCTCTACGACACGATCCTCGCGGCCTTCCGGTACGTGCAGGACAGCTACGATCCGCGCGCGGCCAACAGTGTCGTCGTGGTGACCGACGGCGCCGACAACGGTTCCGCGATGTCGAAGGACGAACTGCTCGCGGTCCTCTCGAACGAGAACGATCCGTCCAGGCCGGTCCGGATCGTGACGATCGGACTCGGTGAGGACGTGGACACCGCAACCCTCGAGCAGATCGCCGCGGCGACCGGAGGGGTGAGCTACCGGACGAGCGATCCGCTCGACATCACCGAGCTGGTGCTCACTGCGCTGGCCGATCGGACGGGTGGCTGACCGTCTTGTCGTCGTGGGTGCGGTGCCAGAGCAAGCCGAGCGCCGTGATGATCAGGAACAGCACGAAGGTCGACGCGAGCTGGACCCGGGCCGCGCTGTCGGACAGCATCAGCACGATGAAGCCGATGAGCATCGCGAGCGTGAACCAGCTGAGATAGGGGAACAGCCACATGCGCAGGCGGATGGTGCCTTCGCGCTCGAACTTGCGGCGCAGCCGCAGATGCGAGACGACGATGAACAACCAGATCGCGATGAGCGCCGATCCGACCGCGTTGAGCAGGATCCCGAGGATGGTGTCGGGCAGCAGCCAGTTGAGCCACACGCTGACGAAACCGAAGAACACCGAGACGAGCACCGCGTTGCGGGGCACTCCGTGGTGGGTGAGTTTGCTGAGCCAGGCCGGGCCGTCGCCGCCGCGTGCCAGCGAGTAGGCCATGCGGGAGGTGCCGTAGACGTTGGCGTTGAACGCCGACAGCAGCGCGATCACCACGACGAGTTCCATGAAGCCGGACACGTAGGGGATGCCGGCGATGTCGAGCACCGAGACGAACGGGGAGGTCTCGCCGCTCGCCGCGGTCCACGGCAGCACGAGCACCATGATCGAGATCGACCCGAGGTAGAAGATCGAGATGCGCCAGACGACGCTGCGCACGGCGGTCGCGATGGACCGTTCCGGGTCCTTGGATTCGGCTGCGGCGATCGTGACGATCTCGATGCCGCCGAACGCGAAGGCCACCGCGAGCAGACCGGCGGCGATGCCGGCGATGCCGTTGGGCGCGAAACCGTCGCCGTCCCCGAGCAGGTGGGTGGTGCCGACGGGTTCGGTGCCCGGGAGCAGACCGAACACGAGCAGGATGCCGATCACCAGGAATCCGAGGATGACCGTGACCTTCAGCGCCGCGAACCAGAACTCGAACTCGCCGAAGTTGGCGACCCGCGCGAGGTTGACGACCGCGAAGAAGGTGACGAACACCAGCGCGACCACCCATTGGGGTACGCCCGGTAGCCACGACTGCACGATCGCGGAGGCGCCGGTGATCTCGACACCGAGCACCATGATCAGCATGAACCAGTACAGCCAGCCCATCGAGAATCCGGCCCAGCGGCCGATCCCGATGCGCGCGTAGTGCGAGAACGAACCGCTCACCGGCAGCGCGGCACCCATCTCGCCGAGCATGCGCATCACGAAGATGATCATCACACCGGCGAGCAGGTACGACACGATGATGGCCGGACCGGCGGCGGCGATACCCACTCCGGAACCGAGGAACAGGCCCGCGCCGATGGCGGAGCCGAGTCCCATCATGGTCAGATGGCGGACCTTCAGGCCGCTCCCGAGATGTTCGACCTCGGAAGCGGGCCGCTGGGTTTCACTCACAGTTTCTCGGTTCCGAATCTGTCGTGGGGTGCAGAGCTAGTCGTTGGCGTGCAGAGCCGCGTTCAGTTCGACTCCGCTGCCCTTGTTCGGCACGACCTCGACCGCACCGCTCACCGAGTTGCGTCGCAGCAGGAGGTTGGAGGCGCCGCTGAGCGTCGCGGCCTTGACGACGGTGCCGTCCGGTCCGGTGACCTTGGTGCCGGCGGTGACGTACAGGCCGGCCTCGACGATGCAGTCGTCGCCGAGCGAGATGCCCACGCCCGCGTTCGCGCCGAGCAGGCAGCGCTTGCCGACGGAGATGACCTCCTTGCCGCCACCGGAGAGGGTGCCCATGATCGAGGCGCCACCACCGACGTCGGAACCGTCGTCGACGACGACACCCGCGGAGATGCGGCCCTCGACCATCGAGTTGCCGAGCGTGCCGGCGTTGAAGTTGACGAAGCCCTCGTGCATCACGGTGGTGCCGGACGCGAGGTGCGCACCGAGGCGGACGCGGTCGGCGTCGGCGATGCGGACACCGGCGGGAACGACGTAGTCGACCATGCGGGGGAACTTGTCGACACCGAAGACGGTCACCGGTCCGCGGATGCGCAGACGCGAGCGCACGGTCTCGAAATTCTCGAGCGAGCACGGGCCGTAGTTGGTCCACACGACGTTCGCGAGCAGACCGAAGATGCCGTCGAGGTTGAGTCCGTGTGGCTGGACGAGACGGTGCGACAGCAGGTGCAGGCGCAGGTAGGCGTCGTGAGTGTCGACGGGGGGCTTCGACAGGTCTGCGATGTCGGTGCGCACCACGACCTGCTGGACCTCGCGCGCCTCGTCGTGACCGGCGAGCAGGGCGAGATCGGACGGGATGTCCGTGCCCTCGAGCCGCGTCGTTCCGGTTTCGCTCGGCTCGCCGAGGGCGGGTGCCGGGTACCACGTGTCGAGGACGGTCCCGTCCTCCGTGATGTTCGCGATGCCTACTGCTGATGCTCCGTGTGCACTCACGGGTGAGAAGCGTACGCGAGGCGGTCCTGCGCCTGTGTCCCCCCTGAGAAAATCGTGTGCGGGGTCTGAGGGGCGGACGCGTTTCGTATCGTGCAGGTATGCCCGTACCGCAGCTGGACCTGCACGCCGACCCCGTCGAACTGACCGCCGCGCTCGTCGACATCCCGAGCGTGTCGCAGGACGAGACGCTCATCGCCGACGCCGTGGAGACGGCCCTGCGTGAGCAGACCGACGGCTTCGAGATCGTGCGCAACGGCAACTGTGTCCTGGCGCGGACGAACCGCGGGCTCGGCAGCCGCGTGATGCTCGCCGGCCACCTCGACACCGTCCCGATCGCCGACAACGTGCCGTCGCGGCGCGACGGCGACCTGCTGTGGGGATGCGGCACCTCCGACATGAAGGCCGGCGACGCCGTCTTCCTGCACCTCGCCGCGACCGTCACCGATCCCGCGCACGACCTGACGATCGTGATGTACGACTGCGAGGAGATCGCGGCCGCGTACAACGGGCTCGGACGGATCGAGACCGAACTGCGCGACTGGCTCGACGCGGACGTCGCGATCCTCGGCGAACCCACCTCGGGTGAGATCGAGGCCGGCTGCCAGGGCACCCTGCGGGTGCGGATCACGACCGACGGTGTGCGGGCGCACTCGGCGCGCTCCTGGCTCGGCGACAACGCGATCCACAAGCTCGCTCCCGTGCTGGACCGGCTGGCCCGCTACGAGGCACGGTCGGTCGACATCGACGGCTGTGTGTACCGGGAAGGACTGTCGGCCGTGCGCATCGAGGGCGGTGTCGCCGGGAACGTGGTGCCCGACGCGGCCGCGCTCGACGTGAACTTCCGGTTCGCCCCGGATCGCAGCCCCGACGACGCACTCGCGCACGTCCGGGAGGTCTTCGACGGTCTCGCGATCTCGATGGAGCTCACCGACATGTCGCCCGGCGCGCTGCCCGGACTGTCGAACCCGGCGGCGGCCGCGCTCGTCGAGGCCGCGGGCGGGAAGTTCCGGGCCAAGTACGGCTGGACCGACGTCTCGCGGTTCGCGGCGCTGGGGATTCCGGCCGTCAACTACGGCCCGGGCGATCCGAACCTCGCGCACAAGCGCGACGAGCACGTCGAAGTGGGGCGGATCACCGAGGTGACCTCCGTTCTGCGCTCCTATCTCACCCGATAACGTGGCCGCCATGTCCGGCGACAACTCCTCCTCCGAACGCGGCTCCCGTCGCGAGGTCGTGCACCAGGGCCCGGTGCAGCTGCGCGGCTCTCTCGCCCGCGAGACGACGACGATGGACCAGCGGCTGCTCGATCGCCGGGGCCCGTCCGATTGGGTGCACACCGATCCGTGGCGTGTGCTGCGGATCCAGAGCGAGTTCGTCGAAGGCTTCGGTGCGCTCGCCGAGGTGCCTCGCGCCGTCACCGTCTTCGGATCGGCACGCACCCCGGCCGATCACGAGGAGTACGAGATCGGCCGCGAGCTCGGCGCCGCACTCGTCCACGCCGGATACGCCGTCGTCACCGGTGGCGGCCCGGGTGCAATGGAAGCGGCCAACCGCGGTGCCAGCGAGGCCGGGGGACTGTCGATCGGTCTGGGGATCGAGCTGCCCTTCGAGCAGGGCCTCAACGAGTGGGTCGATCTCGGACTGAACTTCCGGTACTTCTTCGCGCGCAAGACGATGTTCGTGAAGTACTCGCAGGCGTTCGTGTGTCTGCCCGGCGGTTTCGGGACGCTCGACGAGCTGTTCGAGGCACTGACCCTCGTGCAGACCCGCAAGATCACGCAGTTCCCTATCGTGCTGTTCGGATCGGAGTACTGGAACGGTCTGGTGGGCTGGCTGCGCGAGACGCTGGTCCGCGGCGGCAAGATCTCGCCCGCCGATCTGGACCTGCTGTACGTCACCGACAGCATCGAGGAGACGGTGGACATCATCCTCGAGGCGCATCGCGGCGAGGACGAGAACGAACTGTACGGAAACGGGAGTGGATGGTGACCGAAGCTCTGTCGGTCTGTGTGTACTGCGCGTCGGGCCCTGTCGACCAGAAGTTCCTCGAACTCGCGGCCGCGGTCGGCACCGAGATCGGCCGACGGGGCTGGCAGCTGGTCTCCGGCGGCGGCAACGTGTCGATGATGGGCGCGGTCGCCGACGCGGCCCGCGCGGCCGGGGCGCACACGATCGGGGTCATTCCCAAGGCACTCGTGCACCGCGAGGTCGCGGACGTCGACGCCGACGAGCTGATCGTCACCGAGACGATGCGCGAGCGCAAACGCATCATGGAGGACCGCGCCGACGCCTTCCTGACCCTGCCCGGCGGCATCGGAACCCTCGAGGAACTGTTCGAGACGTGGACCGCGGGGTATCTCGGTATGCATGACAAGCCGGTCGTCCTGCTCGATCCCACGGGGCACTTCGACGGCCTGCTCGGCTGGCTCGGGTCGATGGTCGACACCGGTTTCGTCGCGCAACGCGCACTCGACGGTCTCGCGGTCACCACCGACCTCGCCGATGCGCTCGACCGGTGCGCTGCGCCGTACGCGGCGGTCTGAGGTGTTCCACTTCGCCGCGCGCTTATCTACTCTTCGGTAAGTTCGGGGGAACGCCGTGGGTGTCGCCCGAGCGAGCCCGCCCGTCCCCGACGTCGCCGTGAGGAAATTTGTCGTGACCACTCGATCCGATCGAGACAATGCCCCCGTCGTGTCCCTGCCCGGACTCGTCTCGAAACTGCCCCGGATGGCTACCGATCTCCCCATCGTGTTGCGCGGAGCAGCCGGTATGACCCGGAAGCCGACCGCCCGCGAGACGATCGGGTCGGTCTTCCAGAAGCTCGCCGAGCGTCACCCGGAGCGGCCCTTCATCCGGTTCGAGGGCGCCTCCATCGGGTACGGCGAGGCCAACGCGCAGGTCAACCGGTACGCAGCGGTGCTCGCCGATCGCGGTGTCGGCAAGGGCGACGTCGTAGGCATCCTCATGGGCAACCGGCCCGAGACCCTGCTGGTCGCGCTGGCCGCGGTCAAGCTCGGCGCGGCCGCCGGCATGCTCAACATCAACCAGCGCGGTGAGGTGCTCGAGCACAGCCTGTCGCTGCTCGACAGCGCCGCGCTCGTGATCGGGGAGGAGTGCGAGGAGGCCGTCGACTCCCTCGGCGGCGAACCGCAGGCCCGCACCGTGCTGCGCTTCGATGAACTCGACACCGCCGCCCGCGACGCCGACGCGTCGAATCCCGCCGTCACCGAGGATCTGCGGGCGTCCGAGACGGCCTACTACATCTTCACCTCCGGCACCACAGGACTGCCGAAGGCCAGCCGCATGACGCACTTCCGGTGGCTCAAGTCGATGTCGGGTCTCGGCAGTCTCGGTGTGCGCCTGCGCCGCACCGACGTCCTGTACTCCTGCCTGCCGCTCTATCACAACAACGCTCTGACGGTCGCGTTGTCCTCGGTGCTCGCCGCGGGGGCCACCTTCGGGCTCGGCCGGAAGTTCTCGGCGTCCAACTTCTGGGACGACGCGGAACGCAACGGCGCCACGGCCTTCATCTACATCGGTGAGATCTGCCGCTACCTGCTCAACCAGCCGCCGCGGGAGGACGACGCCGACCACGGGATCCGCCTGGCCGTCGGAAACGGCCTGCGGGCCGAACTGTGGGACGAGTTCACCGAACGCTTCGGCATCGACCGCGTCGCGGAGTTCTACGGCGCCAGCGAATGCAACATCGCCTTCATCAACGCGCTCGACCAGAAGCGCACCGCCGGCATCTGCCCGCTGCCCTACGCCGTCGTCGAGTACGACCCCGATTCCGGGCAGGCGCGTCGCGGCGACGACGGCCGGTTGAAGAAGGTCGGCAAGGGCGAGGTCGGACTGCTCCTCGCGAAGGTCACCTCGCGCGCACCCTTCGACGGGTACACCGATCCCGAGGCCACCGAGAAGAAGCTGCTGCGCGACGCGTTCTCCGACGGCGACGTCTGGTTCGACACCGGCGACCTCGTCCGCGACCAGGGCTGGATGCACGTCGCCTTCGTCGACCGGCTCGGCGACACCTTCCGGTGGAAGGGGGAGAACGTCGCGACCACGCAGGTCGAGGCCGCGGTGTCGTCGCACGAGACGGTCGCCGAGGCCGTCGTCTACGGCGTCGAGGTCGACGGGGCCGACGGCCGCGCCGGGATGGCCGCGGTCACGCTGAAGGAAGGCGCCGAACTCGACGGGGCGGCACTCGCGAAGTCGCTGCACGACGCGTTGCCGGACTACGCCGTCCCGCTCTTCGTCCGCATCGTGGACGAGCTCGAGTACACGACGACCTTCAAGAGCCGGAAGGTCGATCTGCGCAAGCAGGGCTACAGCGAGACCGGCGAGGACGAGGTGTACGTCCTCGCGAGTCGCAGCGAGGGTTACCGTCCGATCTTCGACGGCTTCGTCGACGGCGTCGCGCGGGGAGAATTGCCCGGTCGCTGAGCATGTCAGGATGGGATCATGAGCGGCCCCGCGACCGATGTCGACGAGCAGACCCCCGTGACCCGTCCCGGTCCGGCACCGTCCACCCTGTGCGGGCGCCCCGTCGCCACCGACAGAGCGCTCGTCATGGCGATCGTCAACCGCACCCCGGACTCGTTCTACGACCGGGGAGCGACCTTCGAGGACGAGGCGGCGCTCGCCGCCGTCGACCGTGCGGTGGCCGAGGGTGCCGACCTCGTCGACATCGGCGGGGTGAAAGCCGGGCCGGGTGAGGTCGTCGACAGCGACGAGGAGATCCGGCGCGTCGTGCCGTTCGTCGCCGCGATCCGCGAGCGGTATCCGGATGTGCTCATCAGCGTCGACACCTGGCGCAGCGAGGTCGCGCGTCGCGCCGTGGGCGAGGGCGCCGATCTGATCAACGACACGTGGGCCGGTGCCGACCCCGAGCTCGTCGCGGTCGCCGCCGAACTCGGGGCCGGCATCGTCTGCTCCCACACCGGCGGCGCCGTCCCGCGCACCCGTCCGCACCGCGTGCGGTACACCGACGTCGTCGAGGAGGTCGTCGCGGAGGTCGTCACCGCCGCGGATGCCGCCGCCCGCGCCGGCGTCGCGAGCGACTCGATCCTCATCGATCCGACCCACGATTTCGGAAAGAACACCCATCACGGACTCGCTCTGTTGCGGCACGTGGACGTTCTTGTAAAAACCGGGTGGCCTGTGCTTATGGCGCTGAGCAACAAGGACTTCGTGGGGGAGACTCTGGGAGTCGAACTCGCCGACCGGTTGGAGGGCACATTGGCAGCGACAGCTTTGGCCGCAGCGGCCGGCGCACGGATGTTCCGGGTACACGAGGTGGCAGCCACACGTCGGGTGGTCGACATGGTCGCGGCGATCGCGGGCACACGCCCGCCGGCGCGCACGGTGAGGGGGTTGGCATGAGTGCACCTGCACGCACATGGAACGAGGTCAACAGCTGGGATCGGCCCGCCTGGGCGATCGACGAGCTGATCGCGGCCAAGGCCGGTCGCACGGTGACCGTGGTGCTGCCCGCCCTCAACGAGGAGGAGACCGTCGCGGGAGTGATCGACACGATCCACCCGCTGCTCGGTGGTCTCGTGGACGAACTGGTGGTCCTCGATTCGGGTTCCACCGACGAGACCGCCTCCCGGGCGCGCGCGGCGGGCGCCCGCGTCATGTCCAGGGAGGAAGCGGTACCGGGCATCGAACCGGTCCCCGGTAAGGGTGAGGTGCTGTGGCGGTCGCTCGCGGCGACCTCCGGCGACATCATCGCCTTCGTCGACTCCGATCTGATCGATCCCGATCCGGCCTTCGTGCCGAAACTGCTCGGGCCGCTGCTGCTCGGTGACAGTGTCCACCTCGTCAAGGGGTACTACCGGCGGCCTCTGCGCACCGGTGGTGGCGAGGACGCCCACGGTGGTGGCCGCGTGACCGAGCTCGTCGCACGACCGCTGCTCGCGGCCCTGCGACCGGAGCTGACCTGCGTGCTGCAACCGCTCGGCGGTGAGTACGCGGGGACGCGGGAACTGCTCGAGTCCGTCCCGTTCGCACCGGGTTACGGGGTGGAGATCGGGTTGCTGCTCGACACCTACGACCGGTTCGGTCTCCACGCGATCGCGCAGGTCAACCTCGGGGTCCGCAAGCACCGCAACCGGCCGCTGTCCGAACTCGGGGCGATGAGCCGGCAGATCGTGGGCACGATGCTCTCGCGATGCGGGATCCCCGATTCGGGGGCGCCGCTCACCCAGTTCCTGGTGGAGGGCGACGCGTTCGTCCCGTTCGACACCTCCGTCGATCTCACAGATCGCCCGCCGATGGTGACGGTCACCGGCTGAGCCGACCGTCCGGCACCGGTCCCGGCCGGTGTCGGACGCTCGTGCCAAGATCGGAGCATGCTCACGGTTCTGCTGTACGTGCTCGTGATGGCGGGCGTCGCCGCCGTGCTGTTCTTCGTCGCGAGCGCCGTCTTCGGCCGGGGCGAGACGTTGGCGCCGCTGCCTCCGGGCACCACTGTCACGGTGCTGCCGGCCACCGACGTCACCGGCACCGACATCCGCGACCTGCGGTTCCAGCAGACCGTGCGGGGTTACAAGATGAGCGAGGTCGACTGGGCGCTCGATCGTCTCGCCCGCGAGGTCGACGATCTGCGGGTCCGCCTCGCCGACGCCGAGGCACGCGCGGCCGGGGAACCGGTCGACGGCGCCGGGCAGGAGGTCGGGGCAGAAGAGCTCGAAGCGGAGGACGTTCCGGAGAGCGCTTCGTCGGAGTCGACGGGGGAGTCACGATGACGGCGGACGGGCGGGGGCCCGTGGCCGATACCGACGACCGCGTGCGGTGCCCGTGGGCCGTCGACGGTCCCGGTTCGTCGCTCTACCGCGACTATCACGACTACGAGTGGGGCCGGCCGCTCCACGGCCGCGACGAGATGTTCGAACGGCTCTCCCTCGAGGCGTTCCAGTCGGGACTGTCGTGGCTGACGATCCTGCGCAAGCGGGAGGCCTTCCGCGCGGCCTTCCACGGCTTCGACGTCGAGGCCGTCGCCCGCTTCACGGAGGCCGACGTCGAGAGGTTGCTCGCCGACCCCGGCATCGTGCGCAACCGCCGCAAGATCGAGGCGGTGATCGCCAACGCGCGGGCCGTGCTCGAACTGCCCACCGACCTCGACGAGCTGCTGTGGTCGTTCGCACCGCCGCGACGCGCGCGACGTTCGGTAACGGTCGAGGAGATTCCGGCGGTCACGCCGGAGTCCACGGCGATGGCCCGTGAGCTGAAGCGTCACGGCCTCCGGTTTGTGGGCCCTACCACTGCATATGCGCTGATGCAGGCCACCGGGATGGTCGACGATCATCTCGAATCGTGCTGGGTGTCACTCGACCCGTAGAACCCGGAGGAGTCTCTTACCCAGGAGTCAGCTACGCGCACGTATTCCGGATAGGGAAGAATGAGAAGGTGCGCGTCGCCGCGACCGGCGATGCAACCACACGGTAACCCACGCGCCCGGCGGTCGGGTGCAGATTTGGAGGGAGCAGAGGATGGCGGCCATGAAGCCCCGGACCGGGGACGGTCCCCTCGAAGCAACCAAAGAGGGACGAGGAATCGTCATGAGGGTTCCACTCGAGGGCGGCGGACGTCTGGTCGTCGAGCTCACGCCGGAAGAGGCTGCGGCACTCGGCGACGAACTCAAGAGTGTCACCAGCTGATCGGCCCCTCTCAGGGCACTCCGGGCCCCGCGCTCCTCGGCGCGCGGGGCCCGGTGTCGTCCTGAGAACACGATCGGAGGCGCGATGCTCGCCGACGTGATCGACCTTCTCGCGTGCCCTCACTGCGAGTCCGCGCTCGACCTCGACGACAACGTCGTGGTGTGCGATCGCGGGCACAGCTTCGACGTCGCACGCCAGGGCTACGTGTCGCTGCTCGCCGGCGGTTCGACACCGTTCACCGGCGACACCGCCGACATGATCGCCGCCCGCGCCGACTTCCTCGGTGCCGGGCACTACGACCTCATCCGCCGCGCGGTCGCCGACGCGTGCGTCGACACGGCCGATTCGGTGGACACCGGCGCCCATGCGGTGGACACAGCCGCCGACGCTGCGATCCTCGAGGTCGGGGCCGGTACGGGGCAGTACCTCGCGTCCGTGCTCGACGCCCTGCCGGCAGCGCGCGGCATCGGACTCGACGTCTCCAAGCCCGCGGTGCGACGCATCGCCCGCAGCCATCCCCGGACCGGAGCGATCCTCGCCGACGCGTGGCAGCGACTGCCCGTGAAGTCGGCGTCGCTCACTCATGTGCTGTCGGTGTTCGCGCCCCGCAACGCCGCCGAGAGCCATCGCGTGCTCGCCCCGGGCGGAACGCTCGTCGTCGCGACACCCACCTCGGAGCATCTGCGCGAACTGGTCGAGTTGCCCGGCATGGTGAGCGTGGACGACCGGAAGACCGAGCGGCTCTCGTCCGCCCTGTCGGGACGTTTCGAGCGGGCGGGACGGACGGACGTGCGTTTCACGGCCTCACTCCCGCGCGATGTGCTCGGCCTCGTCGCGGGGATGGGGCCGTCGGCCCACCACGTGACGTCCGACCGGCGCGCGGAGTTGCTCGCCTCTCTGCCCGACCCGTTCGACGTGACGGTGTCGGTCACCGTCACCACGTGGCGACGGATCGGAACGGCCGACGAACCTACCGCGCCGTGATCACCTGCTGGTAGACGGCGACGGTCTGGCGGGCGATCTGCGCCCACGAGAACTCGCTGACGGCGCGGTCGCGTCCGGCCCGGCCCCACTGCGCGGCACGGTCGCGGTCGCGTGCGACGTCGTTGACGGCATCGGCGAGCGCACGCTCGTAGGTCGCGGTGTCGAACGCGTCGTAGTGCACCAGACGCCCGGTGGTCCCGTCCTCCACGACCTCCGGGATGCCCCCCACGTCGGAGGCCACCACGGCGGTCTCGCAGGCCATCGCCTCGAGGTTGACGATCCCCAACGGTTCGTACACCGACGGGCAGACGAAAACCGTCGCCGCCGAGAGCAGTTCGCGGACCGATTCGGTGGGCAGCATCTCGCGCACCCAGTGCACCCCGTCACGGGAATCCTGCAGGGCAGCCACCGCGCGTTCGGTCTCCGCGGCGATCTCGGGGGTGTCGGGCGCGCCGGCACACAGGACGAGCTGGATGTCGGGATCGAGGTGGTGCGCCGCGGAGATCAGGTGCCCGACGCCCTTCTGCCGGGTGATGCGGCCGACGAACACGACGATCGGGCGGTCCGGATCGAGACCGATGCGGGTGACGACGGACTCGTGGCCCGGCTCGGCCGGGCCCGGATGCCAGACGGTGGTGTCGATACCGTTGCGCACCACGTGGACCCGAGCGGGATCGACGAACGGGTAGGCGTCGAGCACGTCGAGGCGCATCCCGTCGCTGACCGCGATGATCGCATCGGCGTACCGGACGGCGTTGCGTTCGGACCAGGAGGAGATGCGGTAACCGCCACCGAGTTGCTCGGCCTTCCACGGCCGCCGCGGCTCGAGGGAGTGCGCGGTGAGGATGTGCGGGACGTCGTGGAGTTCGGCGGCGAGATGACCGGCCAGCCCCGTGTACCAGGTGTGCGAGTGCACCACGTCGACCCCGGCGGCAGCGTGCGCCATGCGCAATCCGGCGGACAGGGTCGTCAGGGCGGGATTGGCGTCGCGCAATGCCGGGTCGGGGGAGTGCACGAACGCGGTGTCGCGCGGTGCACCTGTGCAGTGCACGTCGACCTCGACCAGTCGACGCAGTTGTTCGACGAGTTCGGTGACGTGGACTCCGGCCCCGCCGTACACCTCAGGCGGATATTCCCGCGTCATCATTGCCACCCTCACCGCCTCAAAGTAGCGGGCCGCGCAGGTTCCGGCCACCCGGCCCCGACACTCCGATCGGCGTCGAGATCGCGCTTCGCTGGCGGCGGCCTGGGTCGGGGGATAGGTTGAAGCGTGTGAGGAGCCAGCCCCATGTGCTTGGAATCGTTCTCGCCGGCGGCGAGGGCAAACGTCTGTATCCGCTGACCGCGGACAGAGCCAAGCCGGCAGTGCCGTTCGGGGGCGCGTACCGCCTCATCGACTTCGTGCTCAGCAATCTCGTGAATGCCGGTTACCTGCGCATCTGCGTTCTCACGCAGTACAAGTCGCACTCCCTCGACCGGCACATCTCGCAGACCTGGCGCCTGTCCGGATTCACCGGTGAGTACATCACCCCGGTGCCGGCCCAGCAGCGACTCGGCCCCCGCTGGTACACCGGCAGCGCCGACGCGATCCTGCAGTCGCTCAACCTGGTCTACGACGAGGATCCCGAGTACATCGTGGTCTTCGGCGCCGACCACGTGTACCGGATGGACCCCGAGCAGATGGTGCGCCAGCACATCGAGTCGGGAGCCGGCGTCACCGTCGCCGGTATCCGTGTCCCGCGCAGCGAGGCCTTCGCGTTCGGCTGTATCGACAGCGACGAGAGCGGCCGGATCACCCAGTTCCTCGAGAAGCCCGCACACCCGCCCGGGACGCCCGACGACCCCAACGTCACGTTCGCGTCCATGGGCAACTACGTCTTCACCACGAAGGTCCTCGTCGAGGCGTTGCGGGCCGACTCGGAGAATCCCGACTCCGACCACGACATGGGCGGCGACATCATCCCCGCGCTCGTCGAGCAGGGCGAGGCCCACGTCTACGACTTCAACGACAACGTCGTCCCGGGCGCGACCGAACGCGACCGTGCCTACTGGCGCGACGTCGGAACGCTCGACGCCTTCTACGACGCCCACATGGACCTCGTGTCGGTCCACCCGATCTTCAATCTCTACAACCGGCGCTGGCCCATCCGCGGTGCCGCCGAGAACCTGCCGCCCGCGAAGTTCGTGCAGGGCGGTCTCGCGCAGGAATCGATCGTCGGCGCCGGCAGCATCCTGTCGGCCGCCACGGTCCGCAATTCGGTGCTCAGCTCGAACGTCATGGTCGACGACGGAGCGACCGTCGAGGGCAGCGTGCTCATGCCCGGGGTGCGCATCGGCAAGGGTGCGGTGGTGCGCCGGGCGATCCTCGACAAGAACGTCGTCGTCGGCGACGGCGAGATCATCGGCGTGGACCTCGAGCGCGACCGTCAGCGGTTCGCGGTCAGCAACGGTGGTGTCGTCGCCATCGGCAAGGGCATCTGGATCTGAGAACGTGCCCGCCCCGACGGCGGATCAGCTGAGGCGCACCGCGCAGAGCAGACCGTCGCCGAGGGGGAGGACCACCGGAGCGAGACGCTCGTCGTCGGACACCGCGCGGGTGGCCTCGCGCACCGCGAGCACCGTCGCGTCGCGGGCGGCGGGGTCGGCGACCCGTCCGTCGAGCAGGGCGTTGTGCAGCACGATCACGCCACCCGGCCGGAGCAGACGCACGCCCTCGCGCACGAAGTGCGGGTGGTCGGCGGGGGTCGCGTCGACGAAGACCATGTCGTAGCCGGAGTCGGCGAGTCGCGGCAGCACGTCGAGCGCGCGGCCGTTGATGAGCCGGGTGCGCGACGCCACGATGCCTGCCTCGCGGAAGGCGACCTTCGCGGCCCGCTGATGTTCCGGTTCGCTGTCGATCGTGGTGAGCACGCCGTCCTCGCGGAGGCCGTGCAGCAACCACAGCCCGCTCACACCCGCACCGGTCCCGATCTCCACTACCGTCTTCGCGTCGAGCATGCGGGCGAACATCGCGAGGGCGGCTCCGACTGAGGGGGACACCGGGTCGGCGCCCAGATCTTCGGCACGGTCACGCGCCGCGGCGAGCTCGTCGTCCTCGACGACGATGTTCTCGGCGTGGGTCAGGATGCGATCGGCGTTGGTCTGCACCCCACTGAGGCTATCCTCGGCGATTCGTTCGCGCAGGCAGGCGCGCACGGAGTGGTGCCGCCAGTTGTGTGATTTAGACGGATGAACACGCCCGAACCGGTTTTCTCAGGGACGTTTCAGGTTACTCATACGGCGGCCACATCGCCGCGAGGAAAACTGACAATCGACGAACCGGACGATCGCACCGGTTCACGACTTCGAGGACGCACCGCTCTCGGGGAACGTTCCTGTGAAGGAATATTTCCTGCAGGTCGAGTGTTGTAGGCCCCGAAGCCAGTACCACTGCGGTCCCGACGAGGAGGATCCACCGATCCACATGACCCGAGCCCACACTGTTCCCGAGAACGACGCCTCGGCGCTCGACGCTGCCCTCGAGGCGGACCTGAGCGGCACCGCGGCGTTCGACGCCACCGGGGACCGCGCGGCCATGCCGTCGTGGGACGAACTCGTTCGTGAGCACGGCGACCGCGTCTACCGCCTCGCCTACCGTCTTTCCGGCAACGCCCAGGACGCCGAGGATCTCACGCAGGAGACCTTCATCCGCGTCTTCCGGTCGTTGCAGAACTACCAGCCCGGCACTTTCGAGGGTTGGTTGCATCGCATCACCACGAACCTCTTCCTGGACATGGTGCGCCGCCGGAACCGCATCCGGATGGAAGCGCTCCCGGAGGACTACGATCGTGTACCGGCCGCAGGGCCGAACCCCGAGGAGATCTACCACGACGCGCGTCTCGGCGCCGACCTGCAGTCCGCTCTGGACTCGCTCGGACCCGAGTACCGTGCCGCGGTGGTGCTCTGTGACATCGAAGGTCTGTCCTATGAGGAGATCGGTGCCACACTGGGGGTGAAACTCGGTACGGTGCGTAGTCGTATCCACCGAGGCCGCCAGGCACTCCGCGAGTACCTGCGCGAGCATGGAAAGGTCGAAAACGGTCGCGTCGATGCGGGGTAGCCGCCGGGAGGTAGTGATGACGATGGTGCAACCACCTCGCAGGTTCGGCTCCACGGAACATCTCGCCAGCGAGGCAGTTGCCGCATTCGTCGACGGCGAACTGCGCATGGCGGCCTACATGCGGGCCGCCCAGCATCTGTCGATGTGTCCGGAGTGTGCCGCCGAGGTCGAAGCCCAGCAGCAGGCCCGCCACGCATTGCGGTCCGCTGCCGATCACGTACCGCGTATGCCGAGCTCGCTACTCGGGACGCTCAGCAACATCCCGTCCCACCTGTGCGATCCGTCCCCGCGCCCTCAGGCGGAGGAAGGCTTCGCCGCGCGCCGCTGGTCGATTCTCCGGCGCCGGTGACCGGACGGGCGGTAACAGGTGATCCGATGCCATCGGTGATACTGGGCTGCGTGACGGACCTAGACGGGGGAGACGGGCACGCGTGACGGCCGAATCTGCGCAGCACACCGAACGACGGGCCGGCGACGATCCTCGTCGCGACGACGAGCTGCCCCATGCCTCGTCGGGTAAGGACTCGTCGGGCAGAGGCTCGTCCGGCAACGCCTCGTCGGGGCTGCCCGACGGAGCGATCGCGCGCCCCGACGACGCTCCCCGTCTCGAACCCCGGCCCGTCTACCGGCCCACCGTCGATCCTGCATCGGCTCGTGTCTTCGGGCGCCCGGCCGGCGCCGAGGGATCGTTCGACTCCTCGGCCCATCCCCGCGTCGTCGACCCGCGCGTCCAGCAGGCACCTCCGACCGACGCGATCCTGGCCGAGGCCTACGGACGGCCGTCCGACGCCGACGAGACGCTCCAGCGTCCCCCTTCGCAGCCCGCGACCGAGGCCGAGGACGACACCGAACCCGATCCCTGGCGCGACCCCGACTCCGCGGTGCGGCTCGGTCCGCCCCTGGCCGGGCAGGCGGAGGAGAAGGAACTTCCCCCGGCTCCCGGACTCACCCTGCGTGAAGTGTTGTTCGACCGCCGCGTCCAGCCGCGCGCGCTCGCGACCCTGGCCGCGGTGGCTGTCGTGATCGGCATGGTCGGCGGACTTGTCGTGGCACTGGCGACCGCCGACAACGGCTCACTGACCAGTCGCGGCGTGACCCTGAGCCAGTCCGGTCCCGACGAGGAACTGCCGACCGGCGCGGTCGCTCGGGTCGCCGACACCGTGCTCCCCGCGGTCGTCTCCATCCAGACCACCGTCGGCGGCGACGCCGGCACCGGCTCGGGCGTGGTGATCGACGGTGCCGGTTACATCGTCACCAACAACCACGTCATCTCGATGGCCGCCGGAAATCCCGACGCGAAGGTGCAGGTCACCTTCGACGACGGCACGAAGGTGCCCGCATCGATCGTCGGACGCGACATCAAGACCGACCTGGCCGTGCTCGCCGTCGAGGACGTCGACAACCTGGTCGTCGCCGAACTGGGCCGCTCCGAGGACGTCCAGGTGGGCGAGGACGTCGTCGCGGTCGGTTCGCCGCTCGGCCTGAGCAAGACCGTCACCCGCGGCATCGTCAGTGCGTTGCATCGGCCCATGCGGCTCAGCGGACAGGGCACCGACACCGACGCGGTGATCGATGCCGTCCAGACCGACGCCTCGATCAATCCCGGCAACTCCGGCGGCCCCCTCATCGACATGGAGGGGCGCGTGATCGGCATCAATTCCGCGATCAAGTCGGAAACCGGCGGCTCGGTGGGTCTGGGCTTCGCGATCCCCATCGACGACGTCACCGAGGTGGCGCAGGAGCTGATCCGCACCGGCGAGATGCGCCACCCGGACATCGGCGTGAACGCGCGCTCGGTCGTCAACGACGTCGCGAGCGGCGCGGAGGTCGCCAACGTCCGTCAGGACAGCCCGGCCCAGCGCGCCGGCATCGTCGAGGGCGACGTCATCGTCAAGGTCGGCGACCGCGAGGTCACCAGCGCCGACGAACTCGTCGTGGCGGTCCAGCAGCAGGAGATCGACGAGCCGATCACCGTCCAGCTCGTGCGCAACGGCCGCCTCGTCGACGTCGAGGTCACCCCCGTCTCCGACTGAACGGTTCCCCTCGCGTGATGTGACCTTCCCCGTAGGTGATGCGATCCGGACGCGACCACGTACCCTGGATGCGTGTTCGGCAACATCGGTTGGGGCGAGTTCCTGGTACTCATCGTGGCGGCCCTCGTGGTTCTCGGCCCGGAGCGCCTGCCCGGCGCCGTCTCGTGGGTGGCCAAGTCGCTGCGTCAGGTACGCGACTACGCCACGGGTGCGCGCGACCAGCTCAAGCAGGAACTCGGGCCGGAGTTCGACGACCTGCGGCAACCGCTGTCCGAGCTGAACCAGCTGCGCGGCATGACACCGCGGGCCGTGATCACGAAGCATCTGCTCGACGGCGACGACTCGATCCTCACCAACAACTTCGACAAGCCGTCCTCGGCGACCCCGGGAACACCCACCAACGGCGCGGCCCGGCCGAATCTGTCGAAGCCGCTCGCTCCGGACGAGAAGCCGCCGATCGATCCCGACGCCACCTGACAGCTTTCCTACGATCGAGCCCCCGCCGTGAAGCACGGCGGGGGCTCGATCGATATGGGTCTCTACAGGTGACGCGTGGTGTCGATTCCCAGCGACATGCCGGCCAGTCCGCGCTTGCGCACCGCGAGCTTGTCGGAGACCTCCTTGAGCGCCACCGCGGGCGCCGAGTCGGGCGCCGCGAGGACGATCGGAGTACCGGAGTCGCCGGCCTCGCGCACGGCCGGGTCGAGCGGGATCTGGCCGAGCAACGGCACCGTCGCGCCCACCGCGCGGGTGAGCCGCTCGGCGACGGCCTGACCGCCACCGCTGCCGAAGACGTCCATGCGGGTGCCGTCGGGCAGCTCGAGCCACGACATGTTCTCCACCACGCCGGCGATGCGCTGACGCGTCTGCAGCGCGATGGACCCGGCACGCTCGGCGACCTCGGCGGCGGCCTGCTGCGGCGTCGTCACGACGAGGATCTCGGCGTTCGGGATCAGCTGCGCGACGGAGATCGCGACGTCGCCCGTGCCGGGCGGCAGGTCGAGGAGCAGGACGTCGAGGTCGCCCCAGAAGACGTCGGCGAGGAACTGCTGCAGCGCGCGGTGCAGCATCGGGCCGCGCCACACCACCGGGGTGTTGCCCTCGGTGAACTGCGCGATGGAGATCATCTTCACGTCGTGCGCGATCGGCGGCATGATCATCCGCTCGACCTGCGTGGGCTTCGCGGACGTGCCGAGCATGCGGGGGATCGAGTGACCGTAGATGTCGGCGTCGAGGACACCCACCGACAGTCCGCGCGAGGCCATGGCCGCGGCGAGGTTGACGGTGACCGACGACTTGCCGACACCGCCCTTGCCGGAGGCCACCGCGTAGACGCGCGTCAGGGACCCGGGCTGGGCGAACGGGATGACGGGCTCGGTGGAATCGCCGCGCAGCGACTTGCGGAGCTCGGTGCGCTGCTCGTCGTTCATCACGTCGAGGGCAACCCGCACCTCACCCACCCCGGCGACGTCGGCGACGGCCTTGGTGACGCGCTCCGAGATCTCGGTGCGCATGGGGCACCCGGCGGTGGTCAGATAGATCGCCACGTCGACGCTGCTGTCGGCGCCGATCTCGATGCTCTTGACCATTCCGAGATCGGTGATGGGCTTGCGGATCTCCGGGTCCTGGACCCGTGCGAGCGCACTGCGGACGTCGGACTCACTGACTGCCATGACGCCCATGGTAGGCGGCAGGCCGCTCGCGACCGGATACGGGTCGACGGTGACCCGACGACCGCCTTCGGTCGAGGTGACCCGACGGCCGCCTTCGCCTGTCAGTGGATACGGGGCAGATCCGCGGGGCTCGGGTCGATGCCGGTGGAGTAGGCCGTCGACCAGGCGAGCACGTTCGCCACGTAGGCCATCGAGTTGTTGTAGCGGTGGATCGCCTTCGTCGAGTGCGCGATGTTGCGCATGTCGAGGCCGCCGTCGCACAGGTACTTCGCGGTGGTGAGCGTCGAGTCGTACAGGTTCTGGGGATCGGAGACCCCGTCGCCGTTGCCGTCGCCCGCGTACTGGTTCCACGTGGTGGGGATGAACTGCATCGGCCCGACCGCGCGGTCGTAGACGGTGTCGCCGTCGAGAGCGCCGCCGTCGGTGTCGTGGATGACGGCCTGGCCGGGCAGGCTGCCGTTGAGCGGCAAGCCGATGACGGGCTCGAGCAGGTTGCCCTTGTCGTCGGCGCGACCACCGTTGGCGTGTCCGGACTCGACGCGGCCGATGCCGGCGAGGAGCGTCCAGTGCATGCCGCAGGCGGGATTCTCCTCGGCGAGGACGCGCTCGGCGTTGCGGTAGGCGGCGTAGTTGATCCCGGGGATGCCGAGCGGGCCCTCCTCGAGGACCTCGGGCTCGGGTTCCGGCTCGGGGGCGGCCTTGAAGGTGCGCACGGGTGCCGGTTCGGGCTCGAGCATGATCGTCTGCACGGCGGCGACCGCTTCGGGAACCGCGGCGGCGAGGTCGGCCGAGTCGGTCGACGACGCCGTCGGCTCGGTCTCGTGGTGAGCTGCACCCATCAGTGCTCGCGGCGACGCACCCGCAGTGGTCGCGGCTGCGGCGACCAGTCCGACCGGAACGAGTCCGGTCATCGCGATGACGGAATTTCGCCGAAGCTTCGAATCCGACGGTTTGGCGTGGCGGCCCAATGGATAACCCTCCCTCGGGTGCCTCGGAACGAGACACCTTCGTTACGTGCCGGGCCGAGGCTACAGCATTCGATGCTTTTCCGTTACTCAAACGTGATGTAACGGGGGTGCATGCGCACTGCTGTGGCCCATCCGTGCTGGTCCCGTGGGTCGGGTGGGGTGAAAGAAAAAGATGACGACACGCGTGTCGCGCGTGTCGTCATCTCGCTCGTGTGCCGGGAGTTACTCGCAGAAGGCGGGCACCAGGCAGGGGAGTTCGGGCAACTCCGGCATCGCGGGTGCAGCCGGGGCGGCCTGCTCCGGCGAGGGCTCTGCAGGCGCCTGTTCGCCCGATGGCTCGGCCGGCGGCGTTGCGGCCGGGGCGGGCACGGTGACCACCGGAGCCGGAGCGGGGGCCGCGACATCCGCGGCGTTCGGAACCGGCCGCGCCGGGATCGGGGCGAGATCGGCGGGAGCCACCTCGGCCGCCTTCGCATACGCGCCCGACCAGGTCCGGACGTTCGCCAGATAGTCAGGGGACGGATCGACCGCCGCCACCGCCCGCGCCTCACCGTCGGGCTCGCGCAGGTTTCCGCCCTCCGCGCACATCCGGGCACCGGCGGCCAGGGTCGCGTCGAAGATGTTCTGCGGATCGGCGGTGCCGTCCGCGTTGCCGTCGGCGGAGTACTGCTCCCACACCGCGGGGGCCAGGCGCATCGGCCCGAGCAGTCCCTCCGGGGTGACGACCGGCGTGGTCAGCGTGCCCAGGATGTCGGTGCGTCCCCCGTCCGCGTGCCCGGAGCTCAGCCGCCCGACGGCGGCGAGCAGATTCCACGGCAGGCCGCACTCGGGGGAGTCGATGGCCAGCTGCATCTCGGCCGCGCGATAGGCGTAGAAGACCAGTTCGGGGATTGCGAGCGGCCCGTCCCCGAGCACCGCCGCACCTCCTGCCGCGGCCAGGGCCTCGGGCGGAAGCTGGGCGAGCGGGTCGCTCGGGCTGCGCAGTGGCTGCGCCTCGCGCACCTCGCCGGGGAGCACGCCCACCGCCGGGGCGGCGCTCGGCTCGGCCTCGGTGGACGTCGTCTCCGCCACCACTGTCGCCGACGACGCTGTCGCCGCGAGTCCGGCAGCGACGATCACCGGCATCGCCAGCGCGACCCTCCACCGCACGCGATCACCCTCCTCCGGTCGTCCGTCCGACTGCTGTGACGAAGGTTACAGAAGGATGTCGCGTTGTGTGCAACCGGGCGTGCCGGACAACAGGACGAGCGGGTGGGTTCCTTCAGCGACGGGGCGCGCGGCTGCGCGGAGGACCGGCGTCGTCCTCGTTCTCGTCGTCGACCAGCAGTGCACGCAGGTCGTCGAGTTCGCGACGCAGATAGTCGCGGGTCGCGACCTCGCCCACCGCGAGTCGCAGGGCCGCGAGTTCACGTGCCAGGAACTCGGTGTCGGCCTTGGTCTGCTCGGCGCGGGCGCGGTCCTCCTCGAGCGACACGCGGTCGCGGTTCTCCTGCCGGTTCTGCGCCAGCAGGATCAACGGCGCCGCGTAGGCGGCCTGCGTCGAGAACGCCAGGTTGAGAAGGATGAACGGATAGGGATCCCACTGCAGGCCGACCGCGGTGATGTTGAGGGCGATCCACACGATGACGACGATCGTCTGGATGGCGAGATAGCGGCCCGTTCCGAGGAACCGGGCGATCGACTCGCTGACCCGGCCGACCGCCTCGGCGTCGAAGTTGAACCGGAACCTCGACGCCTGGGGTGTCTCGAGGCGCGAGCGGCCCTGCGTGCTGCGGTCACTCATCCTCGATGTCCTCCTCGCGCCAGTCCTCCGGCAGCAGATGGTCGAGCACGTCGTCGACGCTCACCGCGCCGAGCAGGTGCCCCTCGTCGTCCACCACCGGGCCGCAGACCAGGTTGTACGTCGCGAAGTACCGGGTGACGGTGGTCAGGGCGTCGTCGGGGGCCAGGCGCGGCAGATCGTCGTCGACGACCCCTCCCACCAGGCTCGCAGGCGGTTCCCGGAGCAATCGTTGCAGATGGACGCAGCCGAGGTACTTGCCGGTGGGCGTCGCGGTGGGCGGCCGCACGACGAAGACCATCGACGCCAGGGCCGGGCTCAGATCCGGATTGCGGGCGCGGGCGAGCGCTTCGGCCACCGTGGTCGCCGGTGTCAGCACGACCGGCTCGGGGGTCATCAGACCACCGGCGGTGTCGGGGGAATGCTCGAGCAGGCGGCGCACCGGCTCGGAGTCCTCGGGGTCCATGCGTTGCAGGAACGACTCGGCGTCCGTGGCGGGCAGCTCACCGAGGAGGTCGGCGACGTCGTCGGGATCCATCGCCTCGAGCACCGCGACCGCCCGGTCGAGACCGAGCTGGGTGAGCAGATCGGTCTGATCGTCGGAGGGCAACTCCTGAACGATGTCGGCGAGGCGTTCGTCGTCGAGCGCCGCGGCGACCTCGGTACGTCTCTTGATCGGCAGGTCGCGCAGGGCGTTCGCGACGTCCGGCGGGCGCATGTCCTCGAACTGCAGGAGCAACTGCGCGACACCCTGTCCGGGCATCGACAGCGCCTGCTGGGTGAGTCCGTGCACGTGCGGCCATTCCACGATGTGGATGGGGGAGCGGCGCGCGAGCCGGCCGCGATGGCGACGCACCGCCACGCGGGCGACGACCCAGTCGCGGGTGCGCATGAGCTCGAGTCCCAGATCCACCACGACGGCGTCGACACCCATCAGGTCCGGCAGTTCCGGGTCGTCGACGCGCACACGCGAATCGAGGACCTGACCGAGGGCGAGCACCTCCGAGGGCCGTTGTGTGAACCGGCGCAGACTCACGTTGCCGGTCACGAGGGTGACCGCGCCGGGCTCGATCGCGGTCACGCGCAGCATCGGGACGAAGATCCGCTTGCGGGTGGGCAGTTCGACGACGAGCCCCAGTGCACGAGGAGGCTGACGCCCCACCCGGATGGTCAGCACGACATCGCGGACGCGGCCGATGGACTCGCCGTCGGGGCCGAGAACGACCAGTCCGGCCAGCCGCGCGACGAAGACCTTGCTCACTGCTGCCATGATTGCCAGGCTAGAGCGTGCCCACGCTGTTCCCGGAACTCGGAGGTCTGGTCAGGTCATGTCGTTTTCGTTCAGGCCCCGGAGGTCGGTACTCGCGGTTCCCGGCAGCAGCCGGAAGATGATCGACAAGGCCAAGGGCCTTCCCGCCGACGAGATCTTCCTCGATCTCGAGGACGCCGTGTCGCCGCTGGCCAAGGAACAGGCCCGCAACACCATCGTCGAAGCTCTGAACGAGGACGGCTGGGGCGACCAGATCAAGGTCGTGCGCGTCAACGACTGGACCACGGACGCGACCTATCTCGACGTCGCGACGGTCGTCGGTGGCGCCGGCGCGAACCTCGACGCGATCCTGCTGCCGAAGGTGCCCGACGCGAGCCACGTGAAGGCACTCGACCTGCTCCTCACGCAGGTCGAGAAGGCCCACGGTCTCGAGGTGGGACGGATCGGCATCGAACCGCAGATCGAGAACGCCATCGGGCTGACGAACATCGACGAGATCGCGACGGCGAGCCCGCGCGTGCAGACGCTCGTGTTCGGTCCCGCCGACTTCATGGCGAGCATCAACATGCGCACCCTCGTCGTCGGTGAGCAGCCCGAGGGCTACGACGTCGGCGACGCCTACCACCACATCCTCATGACGATCCTCATGGCCGCGCGTGCCCACGGGCTGCAGGCCATCGACGGTCCCTACCTCCAGATCCGCGACATCGACGCCTTCCGCCGGTCGGCGCAGCGCACCGCTGCCCTGGGCTTCGACGGCAAGTGGGTGCTGCACCCGAGTCAGATCGACGCGGCCAACGAGGTCTTCAGCCCCCGGCAGGAGGACTACGACAAGGCCGAGATGATCCTCGACGCCTACGAGTGGCACACCTCGGCCGAGGGCGGCGCCCGCGGTGCCGCGATGCTCGGCGACGAGATGATCGACGAGGCGAGCCGGAAGATGGCCCTCGTGATCTCCGCCAAGGGCCGCGCCGCCGGGTTGCAGCGCACCCAGAAGTTCGAGCCGCCGGCCTCCTGACGGGAACGACCAGGAAAAAGAACATATCGGGCGAACCATCGCGGCGTGCCGGTCCCCGTCGAGGCAGAATGGAGACCGGCGCCGCGACGGTCGGCGTGCATCGCGAAGGAGCCGAAACGACATGACGAATCCCCTCGGACCCGGTCGCCAGGTACCCGGTCTGCCGACTCCTCCCACGGGCTGGCCCGTCGGTTCGTACCCGACCTACGCCGAGGCGCAACGCGCGGTCGACCATCTGGCCGATCAGAACTTCTCCGTCGAGGACGTCACCATCGTCGGTGTCGATCTCATGCAGGTCGAGCGGGTCACCGGTCGGCTCACGTGGCCGAAGGTGATCGGTGGCGGCATCGTCTCGGGCGCATGGCTCGGCGTGTTCTTCGGTCTGCTGCTCGGCATCTTCTCCACCGACTTCCTCGGCCCGCTGCTCGTCGGCCTCGTCGGCGGCATCGTCTTCGGCCTCATCTCGGCGACCATCCCGTACGCCGCGACCCGCGGCCAGCGCGACTTCTCGTCCACCATGCAGCTCGTCGCCGGCCGCTACGACGTGCTGTGCCAGCCGCCCACCGCCGAGAAGGCGCGCGACATCCTCGCCAAGCTGGCCATCTGATCGTCGGGAGGTCGCGCGTTCGCCGAGAACGGCACTCGTCGCGACGGGCCTCGCGCCACTACTGTCGATCCCATGCCCGACCTCGATTCGGTGGCCGACGCCCTCTACGGCCTCGACCCAGGAGACTTCGTGGCGGCCCGCTCCGAATTCGCGGCGCAGGCACGCGAAGCGGGCGACCGCGAGCTGACGGCGGCCATCGGCAGACTGCGCAAACCGACGGTCGCGGCCTGGATGGTCAACCTGCTCGCCCGCGAACGGGCCGACGAACTCGCGGCGCTGCTCGACATCGGAGCTGCCCTGCGCACCGCGCAACGACGACTGTCCGGCAGCGAGATGCGGAAACTGTCCGAGCAGCGGCGCCGGGTGGTCGCCGCCCTCGAGCGCGACGCGGGACGGCTCGCTGCCGACCGCGGCCGCACCGTCTCGGAGAGCGCACTGCGCGAGGTGGGGCGCACCCTCAACGCTGCACTGTCGGATCCCGACATCGGGGAGCAGGTCCGGCAGGGCCGGCTCGACGCGATCGTCGAGTCCGACGGTTTCGGCGACCTGTCGGCGATGCCGCTCACCGTCGTCCGCGGAGGGTCGGAGGAGAACGACGAGGACGACCGAACGGCAGCGGGCAAGTCTGCACGCACGAGCAAGGGCGAGCGCGAACCCACCGAGCGCGAGAAGGCGGCGCAGGCGGCTCGCGAGGCGGAGATCGACGAGGCCGCTGCCGCTCTCGACTCGGCGCACAACGCGGCCGAGGAGGCGCGCGAGGCCGCGTCGGCGGCCGAGCAGGAGCTGGCCCGTCACGAGGAGGAGGTCGCCGAGCTGCGGGCGAAGCTCGAACACGCCGAGCAGCAACGCACCTTCGCGCGTCGCGCCGCCGCCGAGGCGAAGAAACGGGTGGTCGCCGCCGAACGTGCCGTCTCGGCTGCCGAGGCCGACCTGGCCCGGACGAAGAACTGAGCCGTCAGGAGTGCGCCTTCGCGTGCGCGACGAACTTTCGCTGCCAGGGAGTCTCGACCGCGCGCGGATGGTAGTGCCGCCGAACGAAGTCGACCGCCTCCTCCGGGGAGAGCCCGTCGAGGACGGCGAGGCACGCCAGTGCGGTGCCGGTGCGGCCGCGTCCCCGCCCGCACGCGACCTCCACCCGCTGCCGTCCCGCCCGGATCCACGCCTCGTACAGGATGGCGAGAGCGTCCTCCGGGTCGCGCGGCGTGCGGAAGTCGGGCCAGTGGATCCACCGCGACTCCCACTCGAACGGTGCTGCCGGGGGTCGGCCGAGCAGATACACCCCGAAGTCGGGGAACGGCTCGTCGAACACCGGTCTGCGCATCCCGCGTCCCCGCACGAGTCGGCCGGAGGGCAGCTGCAGCACCCCGGTGTCTGCTGGATCCCACTCGCGTCGCACGCTGGAAACCTACCCGCCCGGAGCCGGTGTACCGAACGTCACGGCCGTTCACCCGCGGTGCAAGTTCGCGCTCGATAATGTCGTTCCATGGGTGAGCGAACGGAACCGGAGATCAGAATTCTGGAGTCGGAAGCCGAACTGCGGGAGGCGTCCGCGCTGTTCCGCACGGCGATGGTGGGCCTGCCCTCGTGGCCCGAGGTTCCCGACGGGACGGTGAGCCGTTACCTCGAGGCCGGTCGCACGTGGGGCGCCTTCCTCGACGGCATGCTCGTCGGCACCGTGGATGCCACGAGCGGAAACCTGACCCTGCCCGGCGGTGCCCGGGTACCGCACGCGGCGGTCACCCACATCGGTGTGCTGCCCACCCATACGCGTCGCGGCGTGATCTCCGGACTCGTGCACCGGCAGCTGAGCGACGCGCGCGACCGCGGTGAGATCCTTGCGACGCTGCGGGCCTCCGAAGCGACCATCTACGGCCGGTTCGGCTACGGCGTCGCCTCGACCTCGGTGTCCGTCGACGTCGACGTGCGTGGTGCCGCGCTGCGTCCCGACGTGCCCGAGTCCGGAGCGGTGCGTCTGCTGACCTATCCGGATGCGTGGGACGTGCTGGCGCAGATACATTCCCGTCATCTGCCGCCGCGCCCCGGCATGATCGACCGGTCGGAGTACTGGTGGAACTCGCGCCGGTGGCGGGCCGACTCGCTCACCGATCCGATGTACGTGGCGGTGCACGGCGAACCGGGGCAGGAGGACGGTTTCGTCCGGTACCACCCGATCGACACGCAGGGGTGGTTCACCAGTCGCAACCGCACCGTCGTGGTCGACGACTTCTTCGCTCCGTCGCCCGGGGCGTACGCCGGCCTGATCCGGTTCCTGCTCGACCTCGATCTGGTCGACACCTTGCGGTTCGCGGCGCTTCCGCAGGACGATCAGCTCCCGCTCATGCTCGGCGACGCGCGTGCCGTGCACTTCCGTTCGGTCTCGGACGAGACGTGGTTGCGCATCCTCGACCTCGATCGGGCGCTGTCGGCGCGCAGTTACCGAGGGTTCGGCTCGGTGACCGTCGAGGTGACCGATCCGCTGCTGACCGACAACGCCGGTGTCTTCGAGATCTCCGCCGACGGCGTGGCGCGCACCGCGGGACCGGCCGATCTGACCATCGACATCGCCGACCTCGGTGCGCTCCTGCTGGGCCGGCAGGGCTGGCACCGGATGGTCGACGCGGGTCGCGCCCGGGTGCACCGACCGGAGGCCGTCGACACCGCTGACCTGCTGTTCTCCTGGCCCCAGGCACCCTTCTCGGGGACCTCCTTCTGACCTCGTCGTCGTGCCGATTCCGCTCCGGTTGTACGCCCTGCTCGTTTTGCTACGGCTGGCCGGTACGGGCGATATCGTCGGATCATCAGGTCCCCGATGCGAGCGGAGTCGCGCATGAGACGGTCGGGCAAGAGACGGCGGACGAGCCGGGCGTTCACAGCTTCTGCGGCCGCGGTGCTCCTGGCGTCGGGACTGGCCGCGTGCGGCAGCGACGACGAGGGTGTCGTCCTGTCCTTCTACACGGCCGCCGACGGTGCCGAGCAGTACGCGCAGGCCGCGGAGGTGTGCACCGAGCAGGCCGGCGGCCGATATCGCGTGCAGCAGAGGACACTTCCGAAGAACGCCGACGACCAGCGACTGCAGTTGGCGCGGCGGCTGACGGGTAACGACCCGGGACTCGACCTCATGACCCTCGACGTCGTGTGGACCGCCGAGTTCGCCGAGGCCGGGTGGGCGCTGCCGTTGCCCGACGACGTGGCCGCCGCGGTCTCCGAGGGCACCCTCGAAGGCCCCCTCGAATCGGCGACCTGGCAGGACCAGCTGTACGCCGCGCCGCTCAACACCAACACCCAGTTGCTCTGGTACCGAAAGGATCTCATGCCGGACGGGCGACCTCCGGAGACCTGGGACGAGATGATCGAGATCGCGAGCGGCCTCGCAGAGGAGGGCCGGCCGTCGTGGATCGGTGTGCAGGGCCGGCAGTACGAGGGGCTGATGGTGTGGTTCAACACCCTGCTCTCGAGCGCCGGCGGTTCGGTGGTGGGGGAGGACGGTGTCACCGTCACCCTCACCGACAACGACGCCGCGGTGACCGCGCTCGACATCATGAAACGCGTCGCGACGGCGCCCGGCGCCGATCCGTCCCTGAACCAGGCCGACGAGGCGGCCGTCCGTCTCGGCATGGAGAGCGGGCGCACGGCATTCCAGGTCAACTGGCCGTTCGTCCTGCCGGGCATCCTGGAGAACGAAGCGGCCCTGCCCTTCATCGACGAGAACGGCAACGTCACCTCGCAGGACACCGGCAACACGGTCCTGACCGTCGACGGTGAGCAGAATTTCCTTCCCGCCCCGTACCCTTCGGTGATCCCCGGCGAGCCCGCCCAGGTCACCATCGGCGGGTTCAACATCGCCGTCGCCCGCACGAGCACCCACCCCGACCTCGCGTTCGAGGCGATGCAGTGCCTGCGCAACGAGGAGAACCAGCGCAACAACGCCATCGGTGGCGGCGTGCCGCCGACGCTGGCCTCGCTGTACGACGACCCCGAATTCCAGGAGGCCTATCCGGCCTGGCGTGAGGTCCGCGCCGGTCTCGAGAACGCCGCGGTGCGTCCCGCTTCACCGGCCTACCAGAGCATTTCGACGCTGGTGACGGCCACCCTCAACCCGGTCGACCAGATCGATCCGCCCCGCACCGTCGAGGAACTCGCCGAACAGGTGCAGAAGGCGGTCAATTCGGAAGGACTGATCCCGTGACCGCCGTCGAATCGAAACCGACCGACGAGACCCCGAAGGAACCGTCGACGAAGACGAAAGCAGCGTTGTCCGAGGGGAAGAAGGCCGAACGACGACTCGGTCTGCTGCTCGTCGCGCCCGCCGCGATCGTGATGCTCGCCGTGACGGCCTATCCGGTGGGATACGCCGTCTGGCTCAGTCTGCAGCGCTACGATCTGCGATTCCCCGACGAGCGCCGCTTCGTCGGACTGTCGAACTACGTCGCGGTGCTCAGCGACGGATTCTGGTGGCAGGCCTTCGTCGTCACCTCGCTCGTCACCCTGGTCTCCGTCGCGATCGAGTTCGTGCTCGGTCTGGCGATCGCTCTCGTCATGCACCGCACGATCGTCGGCAAGGGCATCGTGCGCACGGTGGTGCTGATCCCGTACGGCATCGTCACCGTCGCCGCCGCCTACAGCTGGTACTACGCGTGGACCCCGGGCACGGGTTATCTCGCGAATCTGTTGCCCGACGGCAGCGCCCCACTCACCGACCAGATCCCATCCCTGGCGATCATCGTGCTCGCCGAGGTGTGGAAGACCACGCCGTTCATGGCGCTGCTGCTCCTCGCCGGCCTCGCGCTCGTCCCCGACGATCTGCTCAAGGCGGCACAGGTCGACGGCGCCGGAGCGTGGACGCGTCTGGTGCGGATCATCGTGCCGCTGATGAAACCGGCGATCCTCGTCGCCCTGCTCTTCCGCACGCTCGACGCCTTCCGCATCTTCGACAACATCTACGTCCTCACCCGCGGTGCCAACGGCACCGGGTCGGTGTCGATCCTCGGTTACGACAATCTGTTCCGGGCCTTCAACCTCGGCATCGGGTCGGCGATCAGCGTCCTGATCTTCCTGTGCGTCGCGATCATCGCGTTCGTGTTCATCAAGTTGTTCGGTGCATCCGCGCCCGGTTCGGACGAAGGGGGCCGATGATGGCCGAGACCAGGAAACGGACCCTGTCGTGGTCGGCGGTGAACCTGATCGTCCTGCTCTACGCACTCGTCCCGGTGCTGTGGATCGCGAGCCTGTCGTTCAAGCCGCCCGGCACCATCCAGGACGGCCGGTTCATTCCGCAGCAGTGGACGCTCGACAACTACCGCGGCATCTTCCGCACCGACGCGTTCACGAGCGCCCTGATCAACTCCATCGGCATCGGCCTGATCGCCACGGTCATCGCGGTGATCCTCGGGACGATGGCGGCCTACGCGATCGCCAGGCTCGACTTCCCCGGTAAGAAGATCCTGGTAGGCGTGGCGCTGCTCATCGCGATGTTCCCCCAGATCTCCCTCGTCAGCCCGCTGTTCGAGATCATGCGCGGCCTCGGACTGTTCGACACGTGGGCGGCGCTGATCCTGCCGTACATCACCTTCTCGCTGCCGCTCGCGATCTACACCCTGTCGGCCTTCTTCAAGGAGATCCCGTGGGAACTCGAGAAGGCCGCGAAGATGGACGGCGCGACACCGGGGCAGGCGTTCCGGAAGGTCGTGGCTCCGCTCGCCGCTCCCGGCATCATCACGGCGGCGATCCTGGTGTTCATCTTCTGCTGGAACGACCTGCTGTTCGCGATCTCGCTGACCTCCACCGAACGGTCCATCACCGCACCCGCCGCGATCGCGAACTTCACGGGTGCCTCGCAGTTCGAGGAACCGACCGGGTCGATCGCGGCGGCCGCCGTCGTCATCACGATCCCGATCATCGTGTTCGTCCTGATCTTCCAACGTCGAATCGTCGCCGGACTGACCTCCGGCGCAGTGAAGGGATAACTACCGTGGCCGAGATCGTGCTCGACAAGGTGACGAAGGAATATCCGGACGGAGCGAAGGCCGTCAGCGACGTGGATCTCGAGATCGCCGACGGCGAGTTCATCATCCTCGTCGGCCCGTCCGGGTGTGGAAAGTCCACGACGCTCAACATGATCGCCGGTCTCGAGGACATCTCCGACGGCGAACTGCGCATCGCAGGGGAGCGGGTCAACGAGCGGGCGCCGAAGGACCGCGACATCGCGATGGTCTTCCAGTCCTACGCGCTGTATCCGCACATGTCGGTGCGCGACAACATCGCGTTCCCGCTCACCCTCGCGAAGGTGCCCAAGGACGAGATCGGCCGCAAGGTCGACGAAGCGGCCCGGATCCTCGATCTCACACAGCATCTCGACCGCAAGCCCGCCAACCTGTCGGGTGGTCAGCGGCAGCGCGTGGCCATGGGGCGGGCGATCGTGCGCAGCCCCAAGGCGTTCCTCATGGACGAGCCGCTGTCGAACCTCGACGCCAAGCTGCGCGTGCAGATGCGCACCGAGATCGCGCGACTGCAGAAGCGTCTCGGGACCACGACGGTATACGTCACGCACGACCAGACCGAGGCGATGACGCTCGGCGACCGCGTCGTCGTGATGCGCGGCGGGCTCGTGCAGCAGGTCGGGGCGCCGCAGGAACTGTACGACCATCCGCAGAACCTGTTCGTCGCCGGCTTCATCGGGTCCCCGTCGATGAACTTCGTTCCGGGACAGATCGAGAACGGTTCGATCCGCACCTCGTTCGGCGAGTTCCGGTTGCCCGACGAGCGGTGGGAGACCGTGCGCCGCAACAATCCGTCGCGCGAGGTGGTCGTCGGTATCCGTCCGGAGCACTTCGAGGACGCCGACCTGCTCGACCCGACCCAACGGGAGACGGGCGTGACCTTCTCCGCCGAGGTCGACGTGCTCGAGTCGATGGGTTCCGACAAGTTCGCGTACTTCACGGCCGAGGGGCCCGGTGTGCACTCGAAGGACCTCGACGAACTCGCCGCCGACGCCGGCGCCGACATGTCGGCCGAATCGCTGGTCGCGCGGTTGTCGGTGGAATCGCAGGCCACCAAGGGCGGGACCGTGCAGTTGTGGTTCGACCCGGCGAAGATCGCGCTGTTCGATCAGGAGACCGGCGCGAACGTCACCCTCTGACAAACCGACTTCGGTGGATCCGACCCCGGAAGGCGGGGCCGGATCCACCGAAGTCGTCAGCGGGGTGCGCGGCTGCGGAGTTCGTCGACGATCTCCTCGCTCCACACGTGCCGCCGCACGAGTCGGTACCGCTCGCTCGCGATCCACAGATACACCTCGGCGTCGGTGCGTGAGCGCAGCATTCCCGCTTCGCGGGCCATCGCGACGACGGGGACGAACTCCTCCTCGTACCAGCGACGCGCGACCTCCTCGCGGGTGAGGTACTCGCCGAGATCCTGCATGAGCCGGAAACCCCACGCCTCGACGGCCTCGGCCAGTTCGGCGTACCCCCACGGGTCGGACACGCGGATCGCGTCCTGCTCGGCGCCGTGCAGGGGGACGCGGCCGAGGAACATCCGGAAGTGGTCCTTGCGCACGAGATCGGGACGGGCCCTGATGCCCTCCGCGGGCACCTTCGTGGTGATCTCGGTGACGTAGGCGTCGATCGTGTGATCGCCCTGCGCGTAGGCGATCGACACGCGGTGGTGCCCGTCCTGCACGAAGTGCATCGGCCCCACCCGGTACACGGAGATCGGCGGTATGGCCTCGCCGCGGCGCCGCGCGGCCGCGATGCGTTCCCAGCGTGCGCGCAGACGCGCCGAGGTGGGGCGGAAACGCCGGTCGAAGTCGTCGGCGCGGTCGACGCTGCCGACGATCGAGGCGACCTCGATGATCTGCAACCCGAGTCGCCGCTCACCGAGGCGTCCGAGGGCGGCGACGACGTCGTCGAAGGGCAGCACCGTGTTGACGTCGGCCGGTTCGCGGCGCAGCCATGCGATGAGCCGGGCGTACTCGGCGCGCCGGCGTTGCCGGGCGAAATCGTCGCCGGCATCGGAGACCGGAAAACCGGTGTCGCGAGCCACGCTTCGACGGTACCGGGCGGTGCACAGGTCCGGGTGGGAACCGCATGTGCGGGACGGGGGCTACATTGCAGGGGTGACCGACGCAGTTCTCGCCACCGTCCGCAGCCACCTCACCGAGCACCTGACCGCGCCGGGTGATCCGGAACCGGAATCGGCGTCGGTGACCTTCCTCGGTCTCGAACCGATCGAGGTCCTCCGATTCCGCGGCTCCGAACTCCTGCGGTACGCAACCCTGGGGTGTTCCCGGCACCCGATGGGCGACCCGACCGACATGGTGGCCGACCCGACGCGCGGGCCGCGTGCCGAACTGGTCCTCAGCCTGCGCGACAACGAGGGCGTCACCGCCGGCGTCCACCGCACCCTTGCGGTGCTCGCGGCGCTGCCCGCCGTGGAGGGCGTGGTTCTCACCGACGACGCCCTGCTCGATCTCGGGGAGCCGCTGTGGCCGGGTGCCCCGTTCACCGCGGTGTTGCTCGAGGCGGCCGACGTGCCGTCGCTGGAGTTGCCCGAGCCCTCCGACCCGGTCCACTTCTTCGAGGCCCGCCCGATCACCGGTACCGAGGCGGCCTGGAAGCGGCTGAAGGGAACCGAGGCGCTGCGCGAGGCATGGGAGGAAGCGGGCATCGACCTGAGCGACCCGCGCCGGGCGCAAGCACGTCTGTGACCGTCCCGGTTCTCACCGACCGCGCGCTCGGACGCGCCACGCTGGCCCGCCAGCACCTGCTGCGGCGGAGCAGCACGGATGCCCTGTCGATGATCGAGCACCTGCTCGGGTTGCAGGCGCAGGCACCTCTCGCCCCGTATTTCGCGCTGTGGACCCGCATACGGAACTTCCGGCCCGACACATTGTCGGAGCTGCTGGAGTCGCGGGCGGTCGTCCGCATCGCGTTGATGCGCGGCACCGTGTTCGCGGTCTCCGGCGCCGACGCGCACGCGTTGCGACCGTGGGTGCAGCCGGTGCTCGACCGGGGCGTCGACGCGAACAAGGCCCACCGCCTCGGCCTCGAGGGTCTCGACCGGTCGGCGCTCGTGTCGGTCGCCCGGGATCTGTTGGCGGGCACCCCGATGAGTCAGGCCGAGCTGCGGCCGTTGCTCGCCGAACGGTTCCCCGAGCAGGATCCGGCCGCGCTGGCACACGCGGTGCGGTGCCTGCTCCCGCTCGTGCAGGTGCCGCCGCGAGGACTGTGGGGACGATCGGGACAGCCACGATTGGCGCACCTCGACGAGTATGTCGGTCCATCGCCCGCGCCTCCCGGGCCCGATCGGCTGATCCTGCGGTACCTGGCGGCCTTCGGTCCCGCGAGCGTCAGGGACGTGCAGACCTGGTGCGGCCTGACCCGGCTCGCCGAGATCGTCGACCGGCTCCGCCCGCAACTCGTGATCTTCCGGGACGAACGCGGAACGGAACTGTTCGACCTGCCCGACGCGCCGAGACCCGACCCGTCGACCCCTGCACCCGTACGGATCCTCGCGCCGTTCGACAACGTGCTCCTCTCGCACGCCGACCGCACCCGGTTCGTCTCGGACGAGCACCGCAAGCGCATCATGGCGGAGAACGGGATCATCGCGCCCCTGCTGCTCGTCGGAGGCACGGTCGCCGGTAGCGCCCGCGTCACGACCGACCGGAAGGCTGCCGCCGTGGAGATGACGCTGTGGCGGACGATCCCTGTGTCCGCGCGGTCGGCGCTCGAAGCCGAGGGCCTGCGGTTGCTGAACTTCGCGGCGCCGGAGGCCGGCACACACGACGTGCGGTTCGTCGACGCCGATTGAGGCGCTCCCGACCCGTCGTCATCCCTGCGGCACGACGACCCCGAGCGATCCGGCACCGAGGCACACGGTGGTGCCGGGAGTGGACGAGCGCGCCTGCAACGCCGAGCCGTCCCCGGAGACGCGGACGTACACCGTCCCGAGTCCTTCGGTGACGGGAACCGTGACGGATGCGTGGCCGGGGAAACCGAGGTCGATCGTGCCGTCGGCGGAGGCCCGATAGTTCACCTGCACGGTCCACTCCCAGTCGCCCGCAGGGGAGTCGAGCGGCACGGCCGTGACGGCGCCGGTGGTGACGCGATAACCGCAGTCGGGTTCGGGGCCGGGCGGGACGAAGCGCAGCGGCAGCAGGTCGGCGGGAGTGCGGTGTCCGAGATCGTCGAGGACCCACAGGTCGGTCGCGTGGTCGCGGATGTCGGACCGGCCGGGCAGCGCGGAGAAGACGGACCCCACCAGGTTGTGCGGGTAGGTCACCGGCAGCAGGATCCACACCGACACCGGGTGGTCGAGGACGGGCTCGTCGGGCCGGGCGGTGAGCGCGGCCTTCGCCGCCCCGAGATAGTCACCCGTCGGGTTGTCCGACCAGCTGCGCGCGAACGTCACGGTCGACCACAGCGAGCCGACGGTGAACACGGCCGCGCAGGCCCAGGCGGTCGCACGAACGACGCGAGGACGGGACGTCGTGCCCCGCCGCGGGGCGCGCAGGATCAGCGCCGCGGCAATCGCGACGACCACCGCGGAGTCGGCGAAGTAGCGCAGCGTGCGCGCGAGTTCGTAGGTGGTCTCCGGGCCGAAGCGCGTGCTGATCATCGCCGCGAGCGAGGCCAGGACGTAGGCGATCACCGCGAGCCACACCGGCCCGGTCCGGTGCCGCCGGCGCACCGTCCACACCGCCGCAACAGCGACGGCGAGCCACGCGACGACGACGAGCACGAGCGGGGGATCGGCCCAGGGCGGACTCGGATTCCACCGTTCCCACTCCCACGGACCACCGAGCAGTGAGGGCAACAGCCCGTAGGAGATGCCGTGATGGGTCAGCCCGGCCACCATCGACCACGGCGGGATCCCGAACCGGGACTCGACCACCGTCGCGTAACAGACCGCCCACACGGCCAGCACAGCCGTCGACCCGAGCCACAACGGCCGGGCCTGCGCCCATGTGCTGCGGATCGACCGCGTGAGTCCGTCGACGTGGTGTGCGAGCGCGACCGTCGCGAACGCGGCAAACGGAACGAGGACCGACTTCTCGAAGAACACCAGGGCCACCGCGGTGACGACGAGGGCGCTCACGAGATGACGCCGTCGACCGGTCCTGCTGTACTGCAGCGCATCTCCCGCGACCCAGGCCAGTGCGGCCTGCAGCGGCAACGCGTTGAGCGCGGCCGCCCACCACGCGAAGGCCGGAAGCGTCAGCGGCGTGAGGAGATAGAACAGCAACGGTCCCCACAGAGCGCGTCGCGGGCCGAGCAGCAACCAGAGCACCCGCAGCACCGCCAGCGACGCGAGCAACTGACCGATCACGAGCGAGGCCGCCGCCGGCCACCATTCCAGCGGCGCGATCGCCGTGGCGATCCCCGCCACGAGGAAGGCGGCGGGCATCAGGTGACCGTCGTGGTCGTACCGCAGGAAGTCGTCGGACAGCAACGGATACGACCCCGCGCGCCCGACGAGGATCAGGTCGTCCCAGTAGAACTCGCCGGTCGCGGCCACCACGGTCCGGAGGATCGTCTGCAGCAGGATCAGCACGAGGGCGACGGCGAGCACGTGGCGCCGCGGCGATCGCGCCGCCTGCGCAGCGCGTGTCGGGGCTCGGTCGAGTTCGGTCGTCACAGCCAGTTGTTGCGCCTGAAGGTGACGAACAGTCCCACGGTGATCGCGACGATCGCGGAGAGCACGACGTAATAGCCGTACTCCCATTGCAGTTCGGGCATGCGATCGAAGTTCATGCCGTAGATCCCGGCGATCATCGTCGGTACGGCGGCGATCGCGACCCACGCGGAGATCTTGCGCATGTCGGTGTTCTGCTGCACGGTGACCTTCGCGATCGCCGCGTCGAGCAGCGTGCCGAGCGTCTCGTCGAAGGCGGCGATGCGGTCGGACACCGTGGTGTGGTGGTCGGCGACGTCGCGGAAGTAGCGCCGGACGTCCTTCGGGATCGGGTTCCCAGGAGCTCGGATGAGTTGCTGCAGCGGTTCGGCGAGCGGCACGACGGCCCTGCGCAACTGCACGATCTCGCGTTTGAGCATGTAGATCTGGTCGACCGCGATCCGCGTGTCGGGGGTGAACACGAGTTCCTCGATGTCGTCGACGTCGGGCTGCACGGCCGTGGTGACGGCGAGATAGGAGTCGACCACGTGGTCGGCGATCGCGTGGAGCACGGCCGCCGGACCGCGGGACAGATGATCGGGGTCGCGTTCGAGACGCTTGCGCACGTGTGAGAGCTCGGAGTGGTCGCCGTGCCGGACGCTCACGATGAAGTCGGGGCCGGTGAACAACATGATCTCGCCGGTCTCGACGATGTCCTTGGTGGTCGTCACCGACTCGTGCTCGATGTAACTGACGGTGCGCAGCACCAGGAACAGCACGTCGTCGTAGCGCTCGAGCTTCGGGCGCTGGTGGGCGTGGACGGCGTCCTCGACCATCAGCTCGTGGAGTCCGAAGGTGTGCGAGACGTTCGTCATCTGCTCCTCGTCGGGGTGGTGCAGCCCGAGCCACACGAATCCCGTACCGCGCCGACGTACCTCTGCGACTGCCTCGGTGTGGCTGTAGCGGCCGGGCAGGCGGTGCCCGTCGACGTAGACGGCGCAGTCGACCACCGCTTGCTCGGTGGGGACGGTGGGAACCGGGGGAGTAGGGTCGCGACGGGTGGCACGAGAAGGCTGGTGCGGCATGTTGTCCTTCCTCACGGCATGCCGCTGGGACGCGGCCCGGTCGCAGGCCCGCGGCGCGGCGGTCGCCCGTCGATGGGGACCGGGCGGGGCAGCTCCAGTCATGCTAGCCCGCCGACCTGACAGACTGGTGGCGTGCGTATCGATCTCCACACCCACTCGTCCGCATCGGACGGCACCGATCGTCCCGCGGAACTGGTCCGTGCCGCTGCCCGGGCGGGTCTCGACGTCGTGGCCCTGACCGACCACGACACGACCGCGGGATGGGACGAGGCCGCGGCGGCCCTGCCGACGGGTCTGCGTCTCGTCCGGGGAATGGAGATGTCCTGCACGGGACGCGGGGAGGACGGCGCCCCGGTTGCCGTGCACCTGCTGGCCTATCTCTTCGACCCGCACGATGCGGTCTTCGTCGCCGAACTCGAGCGGCTCTGTGGCGAACGGGTGTCGCGGATCCGGGCGATGGGTGTGCGGATGGCGGACGACGGTCTGCCGATCGACATCGACGCGGTGCTCGCCGAGGCGGGCCCCGCCGCGGGCCGGCCCCATCTGGCGCGGGCGCTCGTCGCCGCCGGTGTGGTGCCCACGGTGGCCGACGCCTTCACCGAGCTGTTGTCGCCGCGCGGCCGTTACTACGTACCGAAGGCCGACACCCCGCTCGTCGACGCCGTGAAGATGGTGACGGCCGCGGGTGGTGTGCCGGTGGTGGCGCACGCCCGGGCACGTGCGCGCGGGCGGCTCCTCGCCCTCGACCACATCGAGGAACTCGCCGAACTCGGACTCGGCGGTGTCGAGGCCGACCATCCCGATCACGACGAGCAGGACGTGCGGACGATGCGCGATCTCGCGCGGTCGCTCGGGGTCGTCGTCACGGGATCGTCCGACTATCACGGCGACAACAAGACCATCAGGCTCGGCAGCTTCACCACGGCTCCGGCGGCGTACGAGGCGCTGCTCGACCGCGCGACCGGCGTGGAGGTGCTCGAGGGATGAGGCGACGGGGTGCGCGGTATCCGGACGAGGAGTACGGGTCGCCGAACGACGAAAACTACTACGACAGTGAGTACTACAACGAACCGTATTACGCGGACGAGGGGTACTACGCCGATCCGTACGAACCCGCACCGCGCCGCGCGAGTCTGCCGGTCCGCGCCCTCCGCGCTCTCTCCGGCGTGGTGTGCGGGGCGGTGCTGGTCCTGACGCTCGTGGTGTGCGGGGCCCAGTACCTCGCCGGCGACCGCGGTTTCCCCGGCCCGGGCACCACCTCGGTCGCCGCGCACGTCGTCGCCGCGCTCGTGGCCGTGATCGCCCAGGTGACGGCGGATCGGCGCTCGGGTGGCGTGGCACTCCTGTCGAGCCTTGTGGTGATCTTCACTGCATCGATTCTGATGATCACCCAGTGGTGGGGATGACGGCCCCGAGTGCCATCTCGGCTACCCGTCGGTAGCCGTCGTGTAACTGCGGAAATTCATCGCGATGCGCCCGCGGGGCGGTGTTCACGGCACGTAAACTCACAGGTGAGGCGACAAAACCGTGAGACCTTCGCAATCGATGCCGATTTGATTGTTCGTCTGCGAAGGTGGCAAACTTGCGGCAATCCGAAAGCCGGAATACCCCGGAATCGGACGAAGGATGGCAGACCCACCCAGGGCTAGATCACCCAGGGCTCGATGCCAGGGCCACCCGCCCCGGCTCCATCACGTTCCGGAAGCCGTACAGCGTTGTACAGCGGCAGTCGTGATCGCGCCCGGAAGCTTCAATCCAATGTCCTTGGCGAAGCGCTGCAACTCGATGCATGCACGTGTGTGAAATGCATTGAACTGCGGTGTTTTCGCAGCAACCGAGTCCAGAGGTCGACTCGGAACACGCAGGAGTGTCATCGTGTCAATTGTGTCTGATGCACCTACCCCTCAGAAGCTCGAGTTGACGGACGAGGAGATCTTCTCGAGTCACGTCGACGGCAAGCTGTCGGTCGAGCTGACCGCGCCGCTCGAGAACCAGCGCGATCTGTCCATTGCGTACACCCCCGGTGTCGCCCAGGTCTGCCGGGCCATCGCCGCCGACGAGACCCTCGTCGACCGTTACACCTGGACCAACCGCCTGGTCGTCGTCGTCTCCGACGGCACCGCGGTCCTCGGTCTCGGCAACATCGGCGCACGTGCCTCGCTGCCGGTGATGGAGGGCAAGTCCGCGCTGTTCAAGAAGTTCGCGGGCCTGAATTCCATCCCGCTGGTGCTCGACACCACCGATCCCGACGCGATCGTCGAGACCCTCATCCGGCTGCGTCCGTCCTTCGGCGCCGTCAACCTCGAGGACATCTCGGCCCCGCGCTGCTTCGAGATCGAGAAGCGCGTCATCGAGGCGCTCGACTGCCCGGTCATGCACGACGACCAGCACGGCACCGCCATCGTCGCCCTGGCCGCCCTCAAGGGTGCGGTGAAGGTGCAGGGCCGCGACATCGCCGACCTGCGCATCGTGATCTCCGGGGCCGGAGCTGCCGGCGTGGCGTGCACGAACATCCTGCTCGCCGCCGGTGCGCGCGACGTGGTGGTGCTCGATTCGAAGGGCATCATCTCCGCCGACCGCACCGATCTCGGTGAGATCAAGGCCGATCTGGCCTCCCGCACCAACCCCGAGGGCCGCAAGGGCGGCATCGCCGAGGCACTCGACGGCGCCGACGTCTACCTCGGCGTGTCGTCCGGCACCGTGCCCGAGGAGATCGTCGCGACGATGGCCGACGACGCCATCATCTTCGCGATGTCGAACCCGGACCCGGAGATCCACCCCGACATCGCCCACAAGCACGCCGCGATCGTGGCGACGGGTCGCAGCGACTTCCCGAACCAGATCAACAACGTGCTGGCCTTCCCCGGTGTGTTCAAGGGCGCGCTCGACGCAGGTGCCCGCCGCATCACCGAGGGCATGAAGCTCGCCGCCGCCGAGGCCATCCTCTCGGTCGTCGGTGACGAACTGGCCGCGGACAAGATCGTCCCGAGCCCGCTCGATCCGCGTGTGGCGCCCGCCGTCGCCGAGGCCGTCGCGGCCGCGGCGAAGGCCGAAGGCGTCACCGACTAGGGATTCGCTCCCGGCGAGATCGCACCGAACGTCCCGATCCGAACCGCACAAGGGTTCCGGATCGGGGCGTTCGGCGTCTCGGCGGGCCGGACGGTCGGGCACGTGCGGACCGTGGCACACCGGTGGGCGACAATGACCGCCGTGGCGAACGAAGCGAGACGGATCCGGCCGGTCGCGGCGACGGTGCTCACCGCATGTGCGGCGGCGGCCGTGCTCCAGGGATGTGCGTCGCCCGTTCTCGACGAGGCGGCACCGTCGACGACGGTGATCGTCGGGGCGGGGGAGCGACCCGACGAGGAACTGCTCGCGCAGCTGTACGCGGGAGCGCTGCGCGGTAGCGGGATCGACGTGCAGGTCCGCTCCGGCGTCGCCGATCCGACCGCAGCGCTCGACGCCGCCGATCTCACGCTGATCCCCGGCTACACGGGACGGCTGCTCGCGTCCTACGATCCCGGTGCCGACGCGACCGACGCCGAGGACGTCTTCGAGGCGTTGGCGCGCGCACTGCCTGACGAACTGACCATCTCCGATTACGCCTCGGCGCAGGACCGCGCGGTGCTGCTCGCCGACCGCGAACGACTCACGCAATGGTCGGTGAGCCGCGTGGCCGACCTCGCCGGCCGCTGCGCCGACCTGACCTTCGCGGTGACCGAGGACTTCGAAATCGCCGGTGGACTCACCGCCCTCGAACGCGCCGACTGTCGCCCGCGCGAGGTGCGACGGATCGAGGATGCACAGTCCGTCGCCGTCGCGTCGGAACCCGACACGGTCGTCGGAACCACCACGACGTCGTCCGCCCTCGCGGAGATCGACGCGGATTCGCCCGTGAGCACCGTGCCCGACGCACCCGACCGCAGCCCGCAGGACGACACGAACGCCGACGATGCGCCTGCACCGGTCCTGCCGGCCCAGAACGTCGTCCCGGTCTTCCGCAAGGGCACCCTCGACGAGGCACAACTCGACGCGTTGCGGACCATTGCGGGTGAACTGACCACGAGCGATCTCACCGAACTGCGTGCGCGTGTCGCGGAGGGAGACGATCCCGAGACCGTGGCCCGCGAATGGATCGACGAACACGCCGGAGCGTGAACGGCACCCTGCGAGTACTCAGCCCGCGCGGGTGCCCATCCGGTCGCGGAGGAACACACCGAAGTCGGAGATCGCCGCGGCGGCCTCGGGAACGAGCGACGCCTGCAACGGCGCGACGTGCCACAGCTCGGGTTGTTCGACGAGGGTGACGTCGACGCCCGCCGCCCGGAGCTTCTCGGCGTACTGCCGCACCTGCGGGTGGAACATCTCCGCGGTGCCCACCTGGATGAGCGTCGGCGGCAGACCCGTGGGATCGGCGTGGATGGGCGCGTAACCGGGATCGGTGGGATCGCCGCCGGCGAGATACGCCTCGGCCGAGGAATACACCCAGCCCTTGTTCAGAACGACGTCGTTCACGTCGGGCAGATCGCGAGCGGCCGGGTCGGTCCACGGCGACAACAATCCGAGCGCCGGCGGGGTGATCCCGTGACGGTCGATGAGCCGGTGTGTGGTGGCCGCGGCGAGGCCACCGCCGGCCGAGTCGCCGGCGATCGCGGTGCCGGGCACCTCGAAACCGTGCTCGCTGACGAGTTCGAGATAGGCCGCCTCGGCATCGTTCAGCGCCGCCGGATAGGGATACTCGGGAGCGAGCCGGTAGTCGAGGACGTACACGGCCGATCCGGACGCGACGGCGAGATGCGCCGCGAGCGAGCGGTGCGTGGCGAGCGACCCGCCGGTGTACGCGCCGCCGTGCAGGTACAGGATCGCCGTGGTCCGCTCGGTGGCGCCCACGGTGATCCGCTCGGCGGGGCGTCCCGCCAGCCGGATCGGGCGCACCACGGTGTCCTTCGGGAGGAACTGCAACGGCGCCGCGAGATCGAGCAACCGACGCTGCGTGGCGAACGACCAGCGCGGCGACAGCAGGGCACGGAAGAGAGGACGCAGGGCGGTACGCGCCACCCGCGGTGACAACTGCGGTGTCGGAGGCATGCCGCAGCCTATCCCTTCGGCACGACCCGGGAGGTCACGGTGGCGACGACACGCTGATAGGCCGGTCCGGCGACGCGGACGAAGGCGTCGAGCAGCTTCGCATCGGCGCCGATGAGCACGCGCGCCTTGTTCTTCCGCACACCGGTGAGGATGGTCTTCGCCGCGTCCTCGGGGGTCGTGCGTGCGAGCTTGCGGTCGAAGAACTCCGCGAAGGTCGCCTGGTCGTCGCCGTCGGGGACGGCGGCGTTGCGCGCGATCGCGGTCTTGATACCACCGGGATGCACGCACGTGACCTGCACGGGATGCCGTGCGACGAGCATCTCCTGCCGCACCGCCTCGGTGAAGCCGCGCACGGCGAACTTCGCCGAGTTGTACGCCGCCTGACCCGGGATGCTCAGCAACCCGAACAGGCTCGAGACGTTGATCAGGTGGCCGTCGCCCGACGCGATGAGATACGGCAGGAAAGCCTTGGTGCCGTTGACGACTCCCCAGAAGTCGACGTCCATCACGCGCTCGATGTCCTTGAACTCGGTGCGCTCCAGGTCGCCGTGATAGGCGATGCCCGCGTTGTTGTACACCTGGTGGACCGCGCCGAAGTGGGCGGCGACCTGCTCGGCGTACTCGAGGACCTTCTCGCGTTGGGTGACGTCGAGATGATCGGCCTTCACCTCGGCGCCGAGATCCCGTGCGCGACGCGCGGTCTCCTCGAGCCCTGTGGTGTCGACGTCCGAGATCGCCAGGCGGGCACCTCGAGCCGCGAGGGCGAGGACGAGAGCCCGTCCGATCCCGGAACCCGCGCCCGTGACGACGACGACCCGGCCTGCGAAATCACTCATCGAACTGCTGCCTCTCGGGACGTGCGCTCCTGCGCGGGACGGTCGGTGGCGACGGGGAGATCCGACTCGGCGACGCTGCGGTACGCCTCGAGGTCGAATCTGCGGGTGATACGGCGGAATTCGAAGGTGAATCCCGGCCACAGCGTGGTGTTGTTGCCGTGCTTGTCGAGATACCAGCTCGCGCACCCGCCGTTGTTCCACACGCTCGATCGCAGCGCGCGCTGCAGGTCGCGGTTGTACTCGTCCTGCACGTCCTCGCGGACCTCGACCGTGCCGATGCGGTTGCGGTCGATCGTGCGGATCGCGTCGACGACGTATTCGAGCTGCGACTCGATCATGTACACCATCGAGGTGTGGCCGAGTCCGGTGTTCGGTCCGACGAGGAAGAACAGGTTCGGGAAGCCGGCGACCGAGCTGCCCTTGTACCCCTGCATGCCGGTCTCGTCGAAGACCTCGGCGAGCGAGCGGCCGTCCTTGCCGAAGATGCCGGCGAAGGTCGGGGAGTCGGTGACGTGGAAGCCGGTCGCGACGACGATCGCGTCGACCTCGCGTTCGGTGCCGTCCTTCGTGACGATGCCACGCGGGGTGACGCGGGCGATGCCGTCGGTGACGAGGTCGACGTTCGGCCGGTCGAGCGCGGGGTAGTAGTTGTTCGAGATCAGCATGCGCTTGCAACCGATGCCGTAGTTCGGCGTGACCTTCCGGCGCAGTTCCTTGTCGCGGATCTGCCGGCGGACCTGGATGCGCGCGGCGAGTTCGAGCGGCTTCATGAAGGCCTGGGCCTTGGCCAGACCCACGACCTGCGTCTCGCGGGCGGTGTACTGCAGGGCGCGCGAGAGACGCTGGAAGCCGGGGATGTAGCGGAAGGCGAACCGCTCGGGTGCGGTGTACTCGCGGTCGAAGCGGGGGAGGATCCACGGTGCCGTGCGCTGGTACACGTCGAGACGGCCGACGGTGCCCGCGATGGCCGGCACGATCTGGATGGCGGAGGCGCCGGTGCCGATGACCGCGACGCGCTTGCCGGCGAGGTCGGCGTCGTGGTTCCACCGCGCCGAGTGGAAGATCTCGCCCTCGAAGCCGGAGATGCCCTCGATGTCGGGCAGCGACGGCTCGCACAGGGCGCCGACCGCGGAGATCACGACCTTGGCGCTGTACTTCCCGCGCGTGGTGGCCACGTCCCAGCGGTGCGTCGCGGTGTTCCAACGGGCCGTTTGCACGTCGCACCCGAAGACAGTGCGTCGCCGCACGTCGTACCGGTCGGCGACCGAGCGGATGTACTCCTGGATCTCCGGCTGCGGCGAGAACGAGCGCGTCCAGCCGGGGTTGAGGGCGAACGAGTAGGAGTACAGGTTCGACGGCACGTCGCACGCCGCACCGGGGTAGGTGTTGTCGCGCCAGGTGCCGCCCACCTCGGAGGCGCGTTCGAGCACGAGGAAGTCCTTGCCCGCCTGCGACAGTCGGATGGCCGCACCGAGCCCGGCGAACCCGCTGCCGATGATCAGCGTGTCGACCTGACGGATCTCCGCGTCGGCGACGGTATCTGTAACCGGAAGACTCATGTACTTGAGGCTAGAGCGTTCCAGTGACCTGGTCAACACTTGTTGACCATAATTCAATAACGGTGTTTGCATGGTGGACGTGACAGACGACAGTCCCGGACCCCGCCGGACCCGCCTCGGTCCTGCCCAACGTCGGGCCCAGCTGATCGAGCAGGGCCTCGAACTGCTCGCCGACCGGCCCCTCGAGCAGATCTCCGTCGACGAGGTCGCCGAACGGGCCGGGGTCTCGAAGGGGCTGCTGTTCCACTACTTCGCCTCGAAGCACGACTACCACGTCGAACTCGTGCGATGCATCGGCCGGGATCTCGTCGAGTACACCGCACCGGACGAGGGCCTCGAACCGATAGAGATGCTGCGCGGCACGCTCGTCGCGTACGTCGACTACGTCACCCGGCGCCGCGACATGTACGTCTCGATCCTGCGCGGCGCGACCAGCGGCGACCCCGACATGCGGGCGGCCTTCGAGGACACCCGCACGGCGCTCGTCGACCGGACCGTCGCGCACCTGCCTGCCATCGGAATCGAGCCGACGCCGGCCGTGCGACTCGCCGTGCGCGGCTGGGTGGCCTTCGTCGAGGACACGACCATCGCGTGGCTACGCGATCCCGAACTCACCCGCGACGAGTTCGTCGAACTGGCCATCGCGGCGCTGTCCGGCGTTGCGCTGGCGGCGCATTCGCTCCACTCTCCGGCCGGTGACGATGCTCGGGTCGGTGACACTGCTCCGGCCGGTGGGGCTCTCAGCGATCGTTTCCGGGAAGGTACTCCTGCAGCTTCGTCTTGACGCCCTGTTTCACGAAGCCCCAACGGTTCTCGTCACCGGCGAGCACGGCCTTGGCGACATCGGTGAACTGCTCCCACGTCGCGTGCGGCGGGATCGGCGGCATGTCCGGATCGGTGTACACGTCGAGCACCGTCGGACGGTCCGCGGCCAGCGCGCGATCCCAGGCCGAGCCCATCTCGTCCGAGGACTTCACGGTTTCGCCGCCCAATCCGAGACTGCGTGCGAAGGCGGCGTAGTCGACGTCCGGAAGCGACTGGGACTCCGCGAATTTCGGTGCCCCACCCATCGCACGCATCTCCCAGGTGACCTGGTTCAGATCGTTGTTGTGGATGATCGCGACGACGAGCCGCGGGTCCGCCCACTGCTGCCAGTACCGCTGGATGGTGATCAGCTCGGCCATGCCGTTCATCTGCATCGCCCCGTCGCCGGCGAACGCGACCACCGGACGACCCGGATGCGCGAACTTCGCGCCGATCCCGTACGGCACCGCCGGACCCATCGTCGCGAGGGTGCCCGAGAGCGAGCCGCGCATGTCGCCGCGGAACTGCAGTTGGCGCGCATACCAATTGGCGGCCGAACCCGAGTCGGCGGTGACGATCGCATCGTCCGGCAGTCGCGGTGAGGCCTCGGCGAACATCCGCAGCGGGTTGACGAACTCCGTCTCGACCTCCGCCTGCTGCCCCATGGTCTGCCACCAGCGCTGCACGTTCTGCTCGATGCCCTCACGCCACGACCGATCCTCCTTACGCTGCAGCAGCGGGACGAGCGCGTCGAGCGCGGCGGCGGCATCCGCGACGAGGTTGACCTCGTTCGGATAGCGCATCCCGATCATGTTCGGGTCGATGTCGATCTGCACGCAGCGGGCCTGGCCGTATTCGGGCAGGAACTGGCTGTAGGGGAGCGACGAACCGACGATGAGCAGCGTGTCGCAGCCGGTCATCATCTCGTGGGTGGGCCGCGTGCCCAGCAACCCGATCGATCCGGTGACCCACGGCAACTCGTCCGACAACACGTCCTTGCCCAGCAGGGCCTTCGCCACCCCGGCGCCGAGCAGATCCGCGACCTGCTCGAGTTGCGCCCGCGCACCGCGGGCGCCGCTGCCGACGAGCATCGCGACCTTGTCCCCGGCGTTGAGGATCTCCGCGGCCCGCCGGATCGCGTCGTCGTCCGGTGCGATCCGGGGACGATCGAAGCCGACGCTCGACGGCACCATCTTGAACTCGTGGCCGGGCGGAGAGTACTCGAGTTCCTGCACGTCGCCGTGGATGATGACGGCCGTGGGCGTGCGGTACGCGATGGCGGTGCGCATCGCCCGGTCGAGGACGTTCGGCAACTGCTCGGGCACCGTCACCGTCTCCACGAACGCCGACGCCACATCCTTGTACAGCGTGTGCAGGTCTACTTCCTGCTGGTACGACCCGCCCATCGCGGAGCGGTCGGTCTGGCCCACGATCGCCACCACCGGAACGTGGTCGAGTTTCGCGTCGTACAGGCCGTTGAGCAGATGGATCGCGCCCGGGCCGGAGGTCGCCATGCACACTCCGGGCCGGCCCGTGAACTTCGCATAGCCCACGGCTTCGAAGGCGCTCATCTCCTCGTGCCGGGACTGCACGAAGACCGGATCGTTGCCGGTACGCGTCCAGGCGGCGAGGATCCCGTTGATGCCGTCGCCGGGATATCCGAAGACGTGGTCCACCCCCCACGCGCGCAGGCGGTGCAACAGGTAGTCGGCCACGGTCGGATTCGCCATCGGTAGCTCCTCGCAGGACGCGATCGGGGGTCCTCCGAAGGGTGCCCGTCGTGCCCGGTCCGAAACACACCGGAAAAGGCGTGAGCCGGGTCGATCGCCCCTCGCGGGGACGAACCGACCCGGCTCACATGAGAACCGTCAAGGACCCGAAGGATCCGAAACGGAGCTTCTAGCGACCGAAGGCCTTCTCGATGATCTCCTGCTGCTCGACAGCGTGGACCTTGCTCGAGCCGGACGACGGTGCCGACATCGCGCGACGCGACACGCGCTTGATACCGCTGAGCTTCTCGGGCAGCAGTTCCGGCAGCGCGAGGCCGAGGAACGGCCAGGCCCCCTGGTTCGCCGGCTCCTCCTGGACCCAGAAGAACTCGGTGGCGTTCGGGTACTGCTCGAGCGTCTCGGCGATGCGGCGACGCGGCACCGGGTACAGCTGCTCGATGCGCACGATCGCGACGTCGTCACGACCTTCCTTCTGCTTCTTCGCCAGCAGTTCCCAGTAGATCTTGCCGGAGGTCAGCAGCACACGAGTGGCCTTCGACCGGTCGGCCGTGCCCTCCTCGTAGGGAACCTCTTCGAGCAGTGAGCGGAACTTGCCCTGCGTGAAGTCCTCGACGTTGCTGACCGCGGCCTTGTTGCGCAGCATCGACTTCGGCGTGAACACCACCAGCGGGCGGCGGATGCCGTCGAGATGATGGCGACGCAGCAGGTGGAAGTAGCTCGCCGGGGTCGACGGAACCGCGACCGTCATCGAACCCTCGGCGCACAGCTGCAGCCAGCGCTCGATACGGCCCGAGGTGTGGTCGGGACCCTGGCCCTCGTGGCCGTGCGGCAGCAGCAGCACGACGTCGGAGAGCTGACCCCACTTGGCCTCACCGGACGAGATGAACTCGTCGATGATCGACTGCGCGCCGTTGACGAAGTCGCCGAACTGCGCCTCCCACAGCACGAGCGCGTCGGGGTTGCCCACCGAGTAGCCGTACTCGAAGCCCAGACCCGCGAACTCGGTCAGCGCCGAGTCGTAGACCATGAAGCGGCCGCCGTTGCCGGCCTGGTTGGCCAGCGAGGCGAGCGGGCTGTACTCGTCGCCCGTCTTGCGGTCGATGATGACCGAGTGGCGCTGCGTGAACGTGCCGCGACGCGAGTCCTGACCGGCCAGGCGCACCAGGGCACCTTCCTCGGCCAGCGAACCGAACGCCAGCAGCTCGGCGAACGCCCAGTCGATCTTGCCGTTGCGCGACATCTCACGACGCTTCTCGAGCACCGGCTTGACGCGCGGGTGGACCGTGAAGCCCTCGGGCGCCTCGGCGAAGGCGTCGCCGATCCGCTCGAGCACCGACCGGTCGACGGAGGTGTCGAGACGCTTCGGCGGGGTCTGGTCGAGCTCGACCGACTCCGACGGCTCCGGCGGGTACTTCTCGAGTTCGCGGACCTCGTTGAAGACCCGTTCGAGCTGTCCCTGGTAGTCGCGCAGGGCGTCTTCCGCTTCCTTGAGCGAGATGTCGCCGCGGCCGATCAGGGCTTCGGTGTAGCTCTTGCGGACGCTGCGCTTGGTGTCGATCACGTCGTACATCGCCGGCTGGGTCATCGACGGGTCGTCGCCCTCGTTGTGACCGCGGCGGCGGTAGCAGATCATGTCGATGACGACGTCCTTGTGGAACTTCTCGCGGAAGTCCACGGCGAGCTTCGCGACCCACACGCAGGCCTCGGGGTCGTCGCCGTTGACGTGGAAGATCGGCGCGCCGATCATCTTCGCCACGTCGGTGCAGTACTCCGACGAACGCGAGTGCTCCGGCGCGGTGGTGAAGCCCACCTGGTTGTTGACGACGATGTGCACGGTGCCGCCGGTGCGGTAACCGCGCAGCAGCGCGAGGTTGAGGGTCTCCGCGACGACGCCCTGACCGGCGAACGCAGCGTCGCCGTGCAGGAGCAGCGGCAGGACGGTGAAGCCGTCCTCACCCTTGTCGAGGATGTCCTGCTTGGCGCGGACGAGGCCCTCGAGCACCGGGTTGACCGCCTCGAGGTGCGAGGGGTTCGCGGTGAGCGAGACCTTGATGTCGTTGTCGCCGAACATCTGGATGTAGGTGCCCTCGGCGCCGAGGTGGTACTTCACGTCGCCGGAACCGTGCGCAGCGGCCGGGTTCAGGTTGCCCTCGAACTCCGAGAAGATCTGCGAGTACGGCTTGCCGACGATGTTCGCGAGCACGTTCAGGCGACCGCGGTGCGGCATCGCGATAGCGACCTCGTCGAGCGTGTGCTCGGCGGCCTGGTCGATGATCGCGTCCATCATCGGGATGACGGACTCGGCGCCCTCGAGCGAGAAGCGCTTCTGACCGACGTACTTGGTCTGCAGGAACGTCTCGAACGCCTCTGCGGCGTTGAGGCGGCTCAGGATGTACTTCTGCTGGGCGACCGTCGGCTTGACGTGGTGCGCCTCGACCCGCTCCTGCAGCCACTGCTGCTGCTCGGGCTCGAGGATGTGGGTGTACTCGACACCGACGTGGCGGCAGTACGCGTCGCGCAGCACCGACAGCACGTCGCGCAGCTTCATCTTCTGGCGGCCGTGGAAGCCACCGACGTTGAACTCGCGATCGAGATCCCACAGCGTCAGGTCGTGGGTCGTGACGTCGAGGTCGGGATGCGACCGGAACTTGTCGCGCACGAACTGCAGCGGATCGGTGTCGGCCATGAGGTGGCCGCGGCTGCGGTAGGCGGCGATGAGCTCGAGCACACGGGTGTGCTTGTCGACGAGACCTTCCGGCACGTCCTTGCGCCAGCGGACCGGCTCGTAGGGGATGTGCAGGGTGTGGAAGATGCCGTCGTAGAAGTCGTCGCTGATGAGCAGCTCGTGGATCTTCTTCAGGAACTCACCCGACTCCGCGCCCTGGATCACGCGGTGGTCGTAGGTGGAGGTGAGCGTCAGCAGCTTGCCGATGCCCATCTCGGCGATCCGCGCGTCGGACGCACCCTGGAACTCCGCCGGATACTCCATGGCGCCGGCGCCGATGATCGCGCCCTGGCCCTGCATCAGACGCGGGACCGAGTGCACGGTGCCGATACCGCCCGGGTTGGTCAGCGAGATCGTGACGCCGGAGAAGTCGTCGCCGGTGAGCTTGCCGTCGCGGGCGCGGCGCACGATGTCCTCGTAGGCCGAGTAGAACTGCGCGAAGTTCATCGTCTCGCAGTTCTTGATGGCCGCCACGACCAGCGAACGCTGGCCGTTCTTGCCGGGCAGGTCGATCGCGAGACCGAGGTTCGTGTGCGCGGGCACGACGAGGTTCGGCTTGCCGTCGACCTCGGCGAAGTGGTTGTTCATGTTCGGGAACGCCTTGACCGCCTGGACGATCGCGTAACCGAGGATGTGGGTGAACGAGACCTTGCCGCCCCGGGTGCGGGCGAGGTGGTTGTTGATGACGATGCGGTTGTCGAACATCAACTTCGCAGGCACCGCGCGAACACTGGTGGCCGTCGGGATCGACAGCGAGGCGTTCATGTTCTTCGCAACGGCAGCAGCGGCGCCGCGCAGAACCTTCTTCTCCTCGGTGGCCTGGCCCGACGGGGCCGCGGCGGGCTTGGGAGCCGGCTTCGCAGGCGCGGCCTTGGCCTTCGGCTGCGCCGCAGGCTTGGTCTCCGCCTTCGGCGCAGGCTCGGCCGGTGCGGCCTCGGCCTGCGGTGCGGGCTTGGCCGACGCGGTCTCGGCCTTCGGTGCAGGCTTGGTGGGGGCCGAAGCGGAGGAACTCGGCGCAGATGCTGTGCTCGGCGCGGGCTTCTCGGTCGTGGCGGTGTCGGAGCCGTTGGTGCCTCCGGCCACCGCGGCTTCCGGCGAATAGTCGGTGAGGAATTCGTGCCAACTCGCATCCACGGACGAAGGGTCGTCCTGGAAGCGCTGGTACATCTCGTCAACCAACCACTGGTTCTGTCCGAACTGTGATGTAGAGCTGCTGCTCACGGCAGTTGTTCGCCTCGTTTCTTTCTTCGGTACCCGATCGGAGCGCCTGTGAATATGAGGCTAGCCCGTGGCATGTGACGATCCGAACTGACCGCGCATGTCGGTGGGCTACCTCACAATCTGGTGCGATGGGGTCTCCATCGATGACGGTTCTCGAGAGCCGATTATTCCCTCTAAGGTGCATCGGCGCAGCGCGCACCCCGTTACAAACGTGAGGACGATCTCATGTTCGATCCTTCCGTCGTCGAAGTGAGCAGGACCTCGGGCTCCTCAGGAACGAGACCACCGGTAGCGAGTTGCCACAAAGTGGTGTACAGACCTCCCGCTCGGCGGAGCTCGTCGTGGGGCCCGCACTCGACGATACGGCCGTCGTCCACGACCACCACGAGATCGGCGCGCGCGGCGGTCGCGAGACGGTGCGCCACCACCACGGCCGTCCGCGAGCGGGCCACCCGCGCACCCGCCTCGAGCACCGCCTTCTCGGTGGCGGGATCGAGGGTCGCGGTGGCCTCGTCGAGCAACAGCAGATCGGGATCCACCAGTTCGGCGCGCGCGAGCGCGATGAGCTGACGCTGGCCCGCCGACAGACCCTGACCGCGCTCACCCACCGGATGGTTCATGCCGCCGGATAGTCCCGCGAGCATGTCCAGCGCCCCCACGGCACGCGCGGCCGATTCGATCTCCTCGCGCGTCGCGTCGGGCCGGCCGTAGGCGATGTTGGTCGCCACCGTGCCCGTGAACAGGTGCGCCTCCTGCGGCACCACACCGAGCCGGCCCCGATAGTCGCGCAGACGGTAACGGCGCAGATCGGTGTCGTCCACCCGCACCGAACCGGACGTCGGGTCGTAGAACCGGGCGAGCAGTTTGACGACCGTCGACTTCCCGGCGCCGGTGCGGCCCACCAGGGCGACCGTCGACCCGGCCGGGATCGACAGGTCCACATCGCTCAGCGCCTCACGGTCGGCCTCGCTGTACCGGAAGCCCACCTGCCGCAGGTCGACGTCGCCGCGGAGGTGCCCGGTGATGGCGACCGTGCCCTCCTCGGCAGACTCGAGCGAGCTCTCGGTCCGCAGCAGGTCGCCGATCCGGCGCAGACCGACCCGCGCCTGCTGGTACCCGTCGAAGACCTGCGACAACTGCTGGATGGGTGCGAACAACAGGTTCAGATACAGCACGAACGCGATCAGCACACCGGGGCCGACCGCGCCCGACGCCACCTCGCGGGCGCCGACGAAGACGACCGCCGCGAGCGCCAGATCGGACAGGAAGGTGATGAACGGGAAGTACAGCGAGATCGCCCGCTGCGACCTCAGGCGACTGCGCCGATAGGCCTCCGCGCGCTCGGCGAACCTGCGTGCGGCGGTCTCCTCCCGGCGGTAGGCCTGAGCGGCGCGCAGACCCGTGACGTTCTCCTGGAAATCCGCGTTCACCAGGGAGATGCGTTCGCGGGACTGCGCGTACGCCGTCCCGGAGACCTTCCGGAACCACAGGGTCGCGCCGACCAGCACGGGCAGCACCGCCAGCACCACCAGGGCCAGCGACAGATCGGTCGCGATCAACGCGATCGAGATACCGGTGAGCGTCAGCACCGCCACGACCGCGGTGGACAGGCCGGTCTGGATGAACTGCGACAGCGCATCCACATCGGTCGTCATCCGCGTCATGATCCGGCCCGACAGCTCGCGTTCGTAGTAGTCGAGTCCGAGCCGTTGCAGGTGCGCGTACGAGCGCACGCGCAGCCCGAACAACACCCGTTCGCCCGCCCGCGCGGTGAGCACCGTGAGGATCGCGACCACGAACCAGCCGAGCAGCGCGAGCACCACACCCGCGGCGGTCGCCTGCCACAGCCGGGACGGATCGCCCGGCGTCACCCCGCGGTCGACGGCGTACCGCACCAGCGACGGGAACGCGATGCTCGTCAGCGACTCCACCGCCAGGCACAGCACGACGACCGCCAGCAGTGCGCGCACCGGGCGCAGGGTCGTCCACAGCCGGAACTGCGGGTCGGGCAGGCGCAGAGCCTCGGACTGCAGCGCCGGATCGCGGCCGGGGGTCTCGGTGGCCGGGGGAAGCGCGTCGACGGCCGCGCGCAGTTCCGGGGTCGGGGCGACCGCACCGAGCGCACCGGACACCGGCCCTCCACGGCCGCCACCGCCCGCCGGTCCGCCGCGACCTCCACCGACGGCCGGTGGGTTCCGGACGGTCCCGGACGGCTCGTCGTCGTCCGGTTCCTCGGGCCACAACGCGCCGGCCGGAACCGGGCGTTCCGGTGCCGGTGCGGCCTCGTCGTCGGTCGAGAGCAGACGCCGGAAGACGCGACTGCGCTCGTCGAGTTCCTCGACCGTCCCGATGTCGACGATGCGTCCCTCGTCGAGCACGGCGACCCGGTCGGCGAGTGCGAGCGTCGACCGCCGATGGGCGAGCACGAGAGTCGTGCGGCGCCGGCCGGCCCGTAGCGCGCCGTAGATCGCGGCCTCCGTCTCGGCGTCGACCGCAGAGGTCGCGTCGTCGAGGATCAGCACCCGCGGATCGACGAGCAGCGCCCGCGCCAGCGCGACCCGCTGCCGCTGCCCGCCGGACAGCGTCAGGCCGCGTTCGCCGACGACGGTGTCGTATCCCTCGGGGAGGGCCTCGATGAAGTCGTCGGCACGTGCCGCCGCGGCCGCGGCGCGGATCTCGTCGTCCGATGCGTCGGGCCGGCCGAGAGCGATGTTGGACGCGACCGTGTCGGAGAACAGGAACGGCTCGTCGAAGACGAGGCCGACCGCCCCGCGCAGATCGTCGGCGCGGAGCGTGGCGACGTCGAGGTCGCGGCCGTCCGCCGTCAGGCACACCGATCCGCGGTGCGGCGCGTAGAAGCGGGGGAGCAGCAGCGACAGCACGGTCTTGCCCGAGCCTGCCGGGCCGACGATCGCGACGGTCTCGCCGGGCGCGATCTCCAGGTCGAGGCCGCGCAGCACGTCCCGGTCGTCGTCGAAGCCGAAGGTCACGTCCTTCAGGTGCACCCCGAGCGAACCGTCGGGCAGCTCGACGGGATGCGGGGGATCGGCGACGTCGGGTTCGGTGTCGATCACCTCGTACACCCGCTCGACGGCGGCGCGGGACAGCTGCGCCATGATCACGACCTGCGAAAGGGTGCGGGTCGTCGCCGTCATCGTCGCCACATAGGCGGTGAACGCCACGAAGGTGCCCACGGTGATCCCGCCCTCGAGGGCGAGCCAGCCGCCGAGCGCGATGGTGGCGACGAGCCCGAACTGCGGGATCGAACCCATCGGTGCCGAGAACCACGCGTTGATCCGGGCGGCGCGCAGACGCTCGGCGTACAGCCTGCGACCGTGTCCCTCGAGCTGGTCGACCGCGTGCGACTCCTGCCCGAATCCCTTCACGACCCGCACGCCCGTGACGGTCTCCTCGACGTGCTGGGCGAGGTCGGCCGCGCGCTGCTGCGCCGACCAGGTCGCCGCGAACAGCTTCGGGCGTACGACCCGCACGATGCCCGCGATGATCGGGACGATGATCACCGCGACCAGCGTCAGCAGCGGCGAGAGTGTCGTCATGATCACCAGCGCGAGCACGAACTGCAGCAGCGCACCCGCCGACATCGGCACCATCGCGAGCAGGCCCTGCACGAGTTGCAGGTCGGTGATGGACCGCGAGACCACCTGGCCCGTGCGGATGCGGTCCTGGCCGTGGCCGTCGAGACGTTGGAGCGAGCCGAGCAGACGCAGCCGCAGGTCGTGCTGGACGTCGAGCGACAGGCGTCCGGCGAGCATGCGACGCCCGTACTGGCAGCCGAACCGGATCACCGCACCGCCTGCGATCGCCGCTGCGGCCAGACCGATCAGACGCAGGTCGTCGGCGGGCACGTCGCCCTGCCCGGTCGCGCTGTCGACCGCGACTTTCGTCAGCAGCGGAAAGGTGATGTCGATCAGGGCGGCGACGACGGTGACGGCCAGCGCCCCGACGGCTGTTCTGCGGTGCTTCAGGCATTCGGCGACGAGCCGGGAAATCCATCCCGGCGAGCGCGGAATCGGGTCGTGTGCCATCGAACCGACATTAGCGCCGAGCGACGACAGGGCAGGGCGGAGCCGCTCGACCAGCGACGGAGACGCAGGTCGCCGGAGGTGTCAGAGGACGTCGGCGGTGCGGGCGCGCCACCAGCCGAGGCCGCTGAGCACCACGGTCCACAGGACCAGGAGCAGCGGAGCCGCCGGCCATGTCATCTCCAGCGTGACGTCCTCGGGCATCGACACCGCGGAGAACAGCACGTACCAGGTGACCTGCGCCGGCAGGTACGACGCGATGGCGCCGAGACCGAGACCGTGCAGGACGACCGAGACCATCAGCTCCCCGAACGGCACCCACGCGCAGATCGCGAGCACACTGCCCGTCGTCGACCGCGTGAGCAGACCCAGCCCCGCTCCGATCAGCGACCACAACAGCGCGCAGAACAGGCCGATCCCCATCACCTTGACGACCGATCCGAGATCGGCACCGTCGAAGCCCCCACCGAACAACACGAGCGTCGCGGCCGCCGCGACTTCCGTGACGAGGCAGTACAGCAACCCGATCACGGCGACGGTCGCGAACTTCACCCCGACGACCCGGTCGCGTCCCCGCGCGGTGAGGAAGGTCGTCACGATCGTTCGGTGCGCGAACTCGCTGCCCGTCGCCACCGCACCGAAGATCGCGGCGAACAGGAACACCAGCGACAGCGAGAGGGAGATGCCGACCGCGGCGGCGACGGCCTCGGCGAAACCGTCCCCGAAGCCGAGTTCGAGTTGCCGCGCGACCGGCAGCGTCAGTGCCCCGCAGAACAGTCCCACCAGCAGCGGTGCGATGCCGAGGATCCACCAGTAACGCAGGCTCAGGACCTTGCGGAACTCGGCGGTGAGAAGCGCGGTCATGCGGTGGGACCTCCTTGCCCGGTCGGCGGTCGGTTCGGCTGCCCCCACTGCGACTGCGGGTACTGCTGCGACTGCGGGTACTGCTGGGCGTTCGGATACTGCTGTGCACCCGGGTACTGCGGGCCCTGCGGATGGTGGGGGCCGTGCCCCGGATACTGCGCGACCGGCGCGGCCGCGTAGCGACCGGCCGTCATCGAGAGGTAGACCTGCTCGAGATCGACGTGCTCGACACTCGTCCCGAACAGCGTCACCTCCGCGGTCGCGGCGATCTCGGCGATGCGGTCGGGAGTCACGCCGACCACCGCGAGCCGTCCGTCCTGCTGCACCTGCGCGTCGGTGTGCCCGGCCGCGGCGAGTGCGGTCGCGAGGCGGGCCGGGTCGGAGGCCGCGACGAACACCCGCGAGCGGTAGGCGTCGCGCAGGTCGGTCATCGAGGTCTCCGCGACCAGGTGCCCGTTCGCGATGATCACGAGACGGTCGGCCATCTGCTCGATCTCCCGCAGGATGTGGCTCGAGATCAGCACGGTCCCGCCGTTGGCGGCGAACGCGCGGAGGAAGTCGCGCAGCCAGGCCATGCCCTCGGGATCGAGCCCGTTCGCCGGTTCGTCGAGCACGAGATAACGCGGCTGTCCGAGCAGGGCCGTCGCCAGGGCGAGTCGCTGCCGCATGCCGAGGGAGAACTCGCCGATGCGACGCCGCGCGACAGGCCCCAGGCCGACGAGATCGAGCATCTGCCTCGCCCGCTCGTCGTGCACGCCGATCGCGGCGCAGTAGACCTGCAGGTGCGTCAGCGCCCGGTGCTTCGGGTGGGCGCTGCGCGCGTCGAGCACCGCTCCGACGACCTGTGCGGGCTGCTGCAGGGACGTGAACGGCACGCCGTCGACGAAGGCGTTCCCGGCGCTCGGCCGGACGAGGCCGAGCATCATGCCGAGCGTGGTGGTCTTGCCCGATCCGTTGGGGCCGAGGAAACCGGTGATCGAGCCCGGCGGCACCGTGAACCACAGATTCGATACCGCCGTGTGGTCACCGAACGTCCTGCTCAGGCCGTGGACGGCGATCCCCGCGCCCGGTGCCCCCGAGGGCACCCGGGGATCGGGTGTGCCGTACGGCGGTTGCGCTGACGGTGCTGTCACGGATTCGGACCCCCGCGTCGTCGAGATGTGGGTGCGGCTCGTACCGCGGTCGCCGTGAGCTTACGGGTCAGTCGAGGAAGGGCAGGACGGCGTCGAGGAATTCGCGGGGCGCGTCGAGCTGAGGACAGTGCCCCGCATCGGGGATGATCACCACCCGTCTTCGGCCGCCGGCCTGCACCCGCCGCGCCGCATGAGCGGGCGTCAACCGGTCGCGTGCGCCCCACACCAGCAGTGCCGGCATGTCGAGGGCGTGCACCATCTCCGGGATCGGCAGCCGGCCGAGCTCACCGATCGCGTGCCGGCCCACCGTGAGCAGCGTGTCGACCTGCTCGCGGGTCGCGTAGTTCGCCGCAAAGGCCGTACGCGCCGCCCGGTCGAAGGTGCCGCGTCGGTGCACGGCGGCCCGCGCATACAGGGCACCCATGGCCTGCTGCATCACCGGAGCGGGCAGCGGACGCAGCAACAGGCGCGACAGCTCGACCGGCATGCGCACACCTCGCGTCCACCACCGGGGGATCCCGGCGAGACCAGGCATGTCGGCGAGCACCACGCGGTCGACCCGGGACGGATGGACCGACGCGAACACCAGCGCGGTGACCGCACCGAGCGAGTTCCCGACCAGCGACACCGGCTCGGGCACGTCGTCGACGAGGTCGGCCAGGACGTCGACGTAGTGGTCGAGCACGGGTGTCTGCCAGTGCTGCGCGCTGCGTCCGAAACCGGGCAGGTCGACCGTGAGCACCCGGTGCCGTTCGGCGATCGCCGGCGCGACCTTGCACCACGTACCGCCGTGATCGGAGAAGCCGTGCAGCAGGACGACGGTGCGCGGTCCCGCACCGGACTCCCGCACGAACACCTTGCCGTCGGCCGGCACGGTCAGTCCTTCGTGACCGGAACACCGGCGTCGAGCGCCGGCGCCTCTCCGCTCGCCGGGAGGACGGGACGGGCGGAAGGCCACGCGGCCGGAGGCGGACCGAAGGCGTCGCGGGCGTTCTGGATCGTGCGCTTGCCCAGCGCGCGGTTGCCGACGCCACCGATCGCGGCACCGATGCCGGCGGGGACGAGCTTGCCGATCAGCAGCGGACTGCGTTTGGCGAAGTACCGGCGGATGAACTTCTTGACCAGGGAATTGTTCAGCGTCTTCAGCTGGGTGCCGCCCGCGCCGGTGGTCAGGGCCTTGGGCCAGTTCCGCAGCGACGCGCCGGTCGCGGTCGCGACGATCTCCCGGCCGGCGTCGCCGAGGGAGACGGCGAGTACCAGCGCGCGGCGCTGCTCGTGGTTGTGGGGTTCGATCCCGTGCACCGACGCGATGGCCAGGGTGAGCAGCGCGGACGCCTCGAAGAAGAAGGCCGTCTCGGCGCCCACCGCGCCGATGGCCGCGAGTGTCCCGATGCCGGGGAAGGCCGCGGTCGCACCCGCCGCGGACCCGCTGCCGGTGACGGTGAGCAGGAACTGCTTCTCGAGCCGCTCGATGATCTGCGCCGGGGACTCGTCGGGGTGTGAGCGCCGCACGAGATCGACGTACTTGGCCACCGCAGGGCCCTGCAGTCTCGCGCCGTTGTCCAGCATCTTGACGATAAAGGCCTCTGCGACGCCTGCCTTGCTGCTCATCGTGCCCCTGTCCTCCGGTGCTCTTGTCTTCCGGACTGCTCTCACTACGCTGGTGCCATGACCGGGTCCGCAGTCGGTGTGTCGGACGGCGCCAGGCGGCGTCCGGCACCCCTGCTGACACCCTACGTACGGTCGTACGAGGGGTATCGGCTCGACGGTTTCCCGCCGGGGACCCATCTGGGTATGCCCTCTCCGGAGGTCACCGTAATCCTCACGATCTCCGAACCCGTCGAACTCTCGCGGGGCGACGGACGGTGCCCGGAACGTTTCGACGCACTCGCCGGAGGGTTGTCGACGCAACCGGTGCCCATCGTCCACCACGGACGGCAGCACGGGATCCAGCTCGCGCTCACCCCCGCGGGTGCCCGCGCCCTGCTGGGTGTGCCCGCCGCCGCACTCGGTCCGTGGGCCGTCGATCTCGAGGACGTCATCGGCGCCGACGGCCGGGAGCTGTTCGACCGGATCTCCGCGGCCGGATCCTGGGACGAGCGGTTCGCCGTCCTCGACCGGATCCTCGCTCGCCGCCTGGTCTCCGCGCGGTCGACAAGCCCGGAGGGGCACCTCGTCCGCGCCTGGCACCTGCTCGTGACGGATCCGGCCCGCCCGGTCCGCGCCGTCGCGGACGAACTCGGATGGAGCAGGCGGCACCTCGCGAACCGGTGCGCCGCCGAGTTCGGACTGTCCCCGAAGGACGTGGCCCGGGTGGCGCGCTTCGACCGGTCGCGACGGATGCTGCGGGCCGACCCCGGCCGCCGCCTCGCCGATGTCGCCGCCGAGTGCGGCTTCTACGACCAGGCGCATCTCGCCCGCGACTGGCGCGATCTGGCGGGCGTCCCGCCGTCGCGGTGGCTCGAGGACGAGGTGTTCCCATTCGTCCAAGACGATCGAGACGTTCCGGGCCGACACTCGGAGGCATGACGAACACAACGAATTCCACGCAGCAGTCGGCCACCGTCGCACCCACCCTCGACACGGTGTGGCCGTGCTTCTCCTACACCGACGCCCGGGGCGCGATCCGTTTCCTCGTGGAGACCCTCGGGTTCGACGAAGCGGAGGTCTACGGGGTAGGGGACCGCGTCGACCACGCAGCCCTGCTCTGGCCGCACGGCGGAGGGGTCATGCTCGGCTCGACCGGTCGCGGGTCGCCGCTCGACCAGCACGCCGACAAGGGCACCGCCTATCTCGTGCTTCCCGACGACGCCACCGTCGATGCCCTGTACGAGAGGGTGCTCGCCTCGGCGCAGGCGGAGGACCCGGCGGTCCGCGCGACCGTGACCGTCGAACTCCGCGACGAGGATTACGGATCGCACGGGTTCACCTGCCGCGACCCGCACGGCGTGTACTGGACGATCGGCACCTACCGACCTCGTCGGCCGTAGGAACCGTCGCAGGGGATCAGCGTCGCAGGGGATCAGCGGGCGACCGCGCCGTGCCCTTCGGGGACCACCTCGCTCGGACGCGGCGGGGGCGGCGGTGTGCCGTCCCCGAACGGCCGCCCGCCGAGCGCCTCACGGCCGTGCGGATCGAGCCAGTTCGACAGATCCGGTCCCTTCGGCACGATGCCCGTGGGATTGACGTCGGTGTGCACGAGATAGTAGTGCTGCTTGATCTGCACGAAGTCGATGGTGTCGCCGAAGCCGGGTGTCTGGAACAGATCGCGCGCATAGGCCCACAGCGCCGGGAAGTCCGCCAGCCGGTTCCGGTTGCACTTGAAGTGCCCGTGGTAGACGGGATCGAACCGGACGAGCGTGGTGAACAGGCGCACATCGGCCTCGGTGATGGTCTCGCCCACGAGATAACGCTGCGCCCCGAGGCGTTCCTCGAGCCAGTCGAGGCGGGCGAAGAGCCGATCGAAGGCCTTGTCGTAGGACTCCTGCGAACCGGCGAAACCGCACCGGTACACGCCGTTGTTGACGTCCTGGTAGACGAGCTCCGCCACCTCGTCGATCTCGTCCCGCAGCTCCTCCGGATACAGATCAGGGGCGCCCTCGCGGTGGAACTGCGTCCACTCGGTGGAGAAGTCGAGGGTGATCTGCGGGTAGTCGTTCGTCACGACCTGCCCGGTGGGCACGTCGACGACGGCCGGGACGGTGATGCCGCGGTCGTATCCCGGGAAGCGCGCGAAGTACGCGTCCTGCAGTCGCGGGATGCCGAGGACGGGGTCGACCCCACCCGGGTCGAGGTCGAACGTCCAGCTGCGCTCGTCGTGCGTCGGGCCGCACAGTCCCAGCGACAGAGCGTCCTCGAGACCGAGCAGCCGCCGCACGATCAGGGTGCGGTTGGCCCACGGACACGCCCGGGCGGCGACGAGCCGGTACCGCCCCGACTCGACGGGATAGCCGTCACGCCCGTCCGCGGTGATGCGGGTGGGGATGTAGTTGGTGTCGCGGGTGAACTCCGCACCCGGCTCGACGTACTTGTTCTCGGTCACCTACGCATCCTTCCGCGCACACTCGTCACTTCCCGGGTGGAACCCGAACCGTCACGAGGGTTCCCCAGATGTCGTATCCCGACACCGCCGCGACCGTCCGGGCACCGCGGTTGTCGCGGCGCATGCGGGCCAGCGGGACGAGTCCGGCATCGAGCGCGTCGTGGGTCGCCAGCGTCGCGACCGTCGAGGCGAGCCCGAGCCGGCGCGCCGGCGGTGTCGTCAGCACCCGCACGTCGGCCAGCAACGACCCGAGTTCGCTGTAGGCCGCGCCGGCGAGGGGACGGTGATCGTCGTCGAGCAACACGAACACGCGCGACGGTCCCGTCGGCGACAGTTCTGCCTCGGTGACGTCGTCGGGCGGGCAGCACCGCAGTAGCTCGGCGAGGTCCTCGGGGTCGTCGGAGATGAGCGGGTTCTCGACGCGTGTCGCGTCGATCCAGTCGGTGCACAGAGCGAGGATCTCCGTGCGACCCGCGTGGCCTGCCACGACGAGCTCGGCGTTCGGGGCGTCGATCTCGGCCGGGTCGGGTTCGGCCGCGAGGCGGAAGACCGCGGTGCCGGGTCCGACGATCGCGGTGGTGCGTCCCACGGCGAGCAGTCGGACGTCGCGGACCGAGTCGTCGATGCGCGTGACGCACCCGGGTTCGACGAGAGCGCCGTCGGGTAGGCCCAGTGCACGACACCACGCGAGGGCGGCGATGCTCGAGATGTGCGGGTCCACCCCGCTACCGTAGACCGCCGACGAGGGGAGAGGTCCGGTGAGCGACGACAGCGAGGTGGGCACGCGCGAACGCGGGTCCGATGTGGCGGTGGAGATGTCCGACGGTGCCCGATGGGCGGCGTTGGGCGCCCTGTGCCTGGGCTTCTTCATGATCCTGGTGGACAGCACGATCGTCGCCGTCGCCAACCCGGCGATCATGCGGACCTTCGGGGCCGACATCGCCGCTGTCGTGTGGGTCACGAGCGCGTATCTGCTCGCCTACGCGGTGCCGCTGCTCGTGACGGGCCGCCTCGGCGACCGCTTCGGTCAGCGCCGGGTCTATCTCTGCGGGCTGGTGCTGTTCACGATCGCGTCGTTGTGGTGCGGTTTCTCGTCGACGATCGAGATGCTCATCGTCGCCCGCGTCTTCCAGGGGTTCGGCGCGGCGCTCATGTCGCCGCAGACCATGGCCGTGGTGACGCGGATCTTCCCGCGTGAGCGGCGCGGAACCGCGATGGGACTGTGGGGCGCCGTGGCCGGGGTCGCGACACTCGTCGGGCCGCTGGCCGGCGGTGTCCTGGTCGACGGCCTGGGCTGGGAGTGGATCTTCTTCGTGAACGTGCCCGTCGGGATGGTCGGGTTCGCGCTGGCCGTGCGGTACGTGCCCGTGCTGCCCACGAGCCCGCACCGCTTCGACGTGCTCGGCATGCTGCTCAGCGGTGCCGGCCTGTTCTGTCTCGTGTTCGGGATCCAGGAGGGCAACTCGTTCGAGTGGACCGCCCGCGTGTGGGCACTGATCGGCCTGGGCATCGTGCTGCTCGTCGTGTTCGTCGTCCAGCAGTCGCGCAACCGCGGTGAACCGCTCGTACCGCTGTCGCTGTTCCGGGACCGCAACTTCGGGCTGGCGAACATCGGCATCGCGACGATGGGTTTCGCCATCACCGGCGTCATGCTGCCGATCATGTTCTACGCCCAGTCGGTGCGCGGTCTGAGCCCGACCGGTGCTGCGATGCTCATGGTGCCGATGGCGGTCTTCAGCGGGGTGCTCGCGCCGCTCGTTGGCAGGCTCGTCGACCGGGCCCATCCGCGACTGATCGCGGGCACCGGCTTCTCGCTGCTCACCATCGGACTGGGTTGGCTCGCCCTCGTGATGACCCCCGACGCGGAGATCTGGCAGCTGCTGCTCCCGATCGCCCTGATCGGGGTGGCGAACGCGGGCATCTGGTCGCCGCTCTCGGCCACCGCGACGAACGGTCTCGCACCGAGCCGGGCGGGCGCGGGTTCCGGTGTGTACAACACGACGCGTCAGGTGGGCGCGGTGATGGGCAGTGCCGCTCTCGGCGCGATCATGGCGGCGCGGTTGACCGCCAACGGTGTCGGCGGGGGAGGAGGAGGTGTGGCGGAGATGGAGACGTCCGGCGCGGTCCTGCCGGAGCCCCTGCGCGAACCGTTCGCCGCGGCGATGGCCGAATCGTTGTGGTTACCCGCCGGCATCCTGCTCGTCGGGCTCGTGGCCGTGCTCGCCTTCGACCGGCCCGCGAGCCAGAAGGAACAGCGTGCCGCCGAGGAGCGTTCGGCGCCGGCGAGCGCCTGACGGCTGATCCGTCGACCACCCGCGGCGCCCTCCGAGGTGTCCGTGACCCGTCGTTTCCTCACATGGCTGTGATCCACGCCATATAGTGCAGGCACGCACGCCGGGTGGGAGGTGGCATGTCGGTGGCCGTAGTGGAAATTCCTGCAGGGAGTCGTTGGCTCCGGGACGATCGGGTCACTCGCCGCGACAGCGGCATCCTCCAGTACGACTGCCTGGAGCCGTGCCTCGCCGAGCTGCTCGACCGGAGTGCGCTGCGCTTCGCGAACCGCGTCGCCGTGGTCGACCGATGCGGCCGCACCCTCACCTACCGCGAACTGTGGGCCGCCGCCGCCCGCGTCGCCGGTGGCCTCCTCGATCAGGGCGTCGGCCCCGCCGACCGGGTGGTGATCCACCAGCCGAACGGCGTCCGCTGGCTGATCGGTTTCCTGGGCGTGGTCCTCGCCGGCGGTGTCCCGGTGCTCCCCGACCCGAGCTGCAGCCCCGAGGAGGCGGCGGAGGTCGAGGTCCACAGCGGGGCGGTACTCACCCTCGACTCCGATCTTCCCGACGGCGTCGCCTTCCTCGACGGTGGCGCGTCACCGGACGAACTCGCGGTGCTCTACTACGTGCGCGTCGCCGGTGGTGGACTGCGCGGCGTCGAACTGACCAACACCAACGTGCTGTCGACGATCGAAGCCGTCGCCCACGCCATGGATCTCGTCGGCGACGGCGTACGGACGGTGCTGACCGCGCCGCTGTCCACGGCGGTCGGATGCAGCGTCCAACTGCTGCCCACACTCGCCTTCGGGGGAACCGTCGTGGTCTCGGGGTCCCGCGTGATCCGCGCACCGTGGCGCCATCTCCGCGCCGCCTTCCCCGCCTCACGTTTCGTGCGGGGATGGGGTGTCGCGGAGACGGGCGGCATCGGCCTGCTGCTGCCTTCGGAACACCGCGCCCGCCATCCCCGCAGTGTCGGCGTGCCGTTCGGGGGGATCGAGGTCGCACTGCTCGGACCCGACGCCGAGCACGGCGTCGGCGAACTGCTCTGCCGCGGACCGAGCGTGGCCCGCCGCTACTGGCGCGATCCGTGCGCCGCGGACGAGGCGTTCACGGACGACGGCTGGTTCCGCACGGGCGATCAGGTGCGCATCGACGACGAGGGCTTCGTCGATCAGATCGCCGTCCGGGTGTCGTGAACCCTGGAACAGGTTCTCGTCGGGTATACAGCCTGTAACCGGGTGAACCGGCATTTTCCGTAGTGGAGAGGTGTGTCCATGTCCGACGTAGTCCTGCTCGAACGACGCGATCGCGTTCTCGTCATCACCATCAACCGGCCCGAGGCGCGCAACGCCGTCAACGCCGCCGTGAGCCACGCGCTCGCCGAGGCGGTCGACCAGCTCGACAGCGACGACTCCCTGTCGGTCGGTGTGCTCACCGGCGCCGACGGCAATTTCTGCGCGGGCATGGACCTCAAGGCGTTCGTCGCAGGCGAGAACGTGGTCGTGCCCGGCAAGGGCCTCGGCTTCACGGAGGCGCCGCCGCGCAAGCCGCTCATCTCCGCCGTCGAAGGATTCGCCCTCGCCGGCGGAACCGAACTCGTCCTGGCCACCGACCTCGTCGTCGCCGCGAAGGACGCGAAGTTCGGCATCCCGGAGGTCAAGCGCGGCCTCGTCGCCGGTGGCGGTGGCCTGTTGCGCCTGCCGTCGCGCATCCCCTACCAGAAGGCCCTCGAACTCGCCCTCACCGGGGACGCGTTCACCGCCGAGGAAGGCTACGGATACGGTTTCGTCAACCGCCTCACCGAACCCGGTGAGGCACTCGAGGGCGCATTCGAACTGGCCGAGCGCATCACGGCGAACGGACCGCTCGCCGTGGCGGCGACCAAGGAGATCATCGTCCGCTCGGCCGACTGGTCGAGCGAGGAGGCGTTCGCGAAGCAGATGGAGATCATGGGGCCCGTGTTCACCTCGGAGGACGCGCGTGAAGGCGCCACCGCCTTCGCCGAGAAGCGGCCTCCTGTGTGGAAGGGTCGCTGAGCTCCTGACACTCGAGGGCAACCGAACGAGAGATGGCGAGGATCAGGTGACCGACGGATTCGCAGAACTGCACGTGCACATCGAGGGCACGCTCGAACCCGAACTGATCCTCGCCCTCGCCGAGCGGAACCGCGTCGAGCTGCCCTATCGCGATCTCGACGATCTGCGCAGGCGCTACCGGTTCACCGACCTGCAGTCGTTCCTCGACCTGTACTACGCGAACATGGAGGTCCTGCGCACCGCACAGGACTTCGCCGACCTCGCCCGCGCCTATTTCGCTCGTGCGGCGCGGGCGGGCGTCACCCGCGCGGAGTTCTTCTTCGATCCGCAGGCCCACACCTCACGCGGTGTCCCGCTGCCCGAGGTCGTGGCCGGGCTCTCCGACGCCGTCGCCGGGGCATACCGGGAGTTCGGGGTCGACGCGGCGATGATCGCGTCGATCGTGCGTGATCGTCCCGTGCCCGAAGCCCACGAGGTGTTCGGCGAACTGCTGCGCCTCGGCGCGCCGATCATCGCGCTCGGCCTCGACTCGGCGGAGGTGGGCCACCCGCCGTCGCTGTTCGAGGACGTCTTCGCGCGGGCACGGGCCGAAGGCCTCCACATCACGGCGCACGCGGGGGAGGAGGGACCTCCGGAATACGTGTGGCAGGCCCTCGATCTGCTCGGTGCCGAGCGCATCGACCACGGCATCCGCTCGCTCGAGGATCCCGAGCTCGTGGCGCGCCTGGTCGACGAGAGTATTCCGCTCACCGTCTGCCCGTTCTCGAATGTCCGCCTCCGCGTGGTGGATACGCTCGCCGACCATCCGCTGCGCCGCATGCTCGAGGCGGGCCTGTCGGTGAGCGTGCACTCGGACGATCCCGCCTATTTCGGCGGTTACGTCGACGACAACCTCGCGGGACTGAAGGACCAGCTCGGTCTCACCGACGCCGAACGGGATGTGCTCCGGCGCAATTCGTGGGACGCCGCCTTCCTCTGAGTCCGTCCGGGTGCGTTTGCCCGGGCGTCACTCGCCCAGGACGCGGCGCAGATACGGGTTCGTGAAGGTGCGGTGCGGATCCACGCGGTCGCGCACGGCGAGGAAGTCGTCGAACCGGGGATAGAGCTCGCGCAGGTCGTCGGCGGTGAGGGAGTGGAGCTTGCCCCAGTGCGGGCGTCCCTGCGCCGCACGCAGGATCGGCTCGACACCGTCGAAGTAGGCCGCGTGGTCGCGCCGATGGTACTGGTGCACGGCCACATAGGCGGTGTCGCGGCCGTGGGCCGTCGACAACCACACGTCGTCACCCTGCGCGAACCGCACCTCCACCGGAAAACCGACGCGAACGTCCTTGCGCTGCAGCCACGCATCGATCTCGCGCAGGACCTCGGGCAGGTGCTCGGCGGGGAGCGCGTACTCCATCTCCCGGAACCGCACCCGGCGGATGGAGGCGAACACCCGGTAGCTGCGGTCGACGAAGGTGCGCGGGGACAACGCCCGTGACGCGACCCGGTTCAGCGCCGGGATGGTGGCCGGAATTCGCGTCCCGACCTGCTGGAAGAGTGCGAACGCGCCGTTGGAGAGCAGTTCGTCGTCGAGGAGGGTGCGCACCCGCCCGACCGGCTGCACCGGTGCCTCGCCGGGGAGTCGGGTATTGCGTTTGACGAGCACGCCGTCGGTGTGCGGGAACCAGTAGAACTCGAAATGGTCGACACCGCTGCGCAGTTCGTCGAGGGCGGTGAGTGTCGTGCGGAGCGACGAGGGTGCTTCCTCCGCGCGCAGACGGAACGCGGGGACGCAGTCGAGCGTCACGGTCGCGAGCACGCCGAGAGCGCCGAGGCCGAGCCGCGCGGCCTCGAACAGGTCGGGTTCGTGTTCGGGGGAGCAGTCGACGATCCGGCCGTCGGCGAGCACGATCGTCGCACCGCACACGGCTGCCGCCAGTCCGCGGAAGGTCGCACCGGTGCCGTGGGTGCCGGTCGAGATCGCGCCGGCGACGGACTGGACGTCGATGTCGCCGAGATTCGGTACGGCGAGGCCCTGCGTCCACAGCAGGTCGCTCAGGTCGTGCAGTCGCGTCCCTGCCCGCACGGTGACGCGCGCGCCGGTGGCCGACGGTTCCACCGCGACGAGACCGGACATCCGGTCGAGCGAGATCAGCGTGCCGTCGGTGACGGCCGCGCCGGTGAACGAGTGCCCGGCGCCCACGGCCTTGACGTGTTCGCCTCGCTCGGAGGCGCGGACGACGACGCGCGCGAGGTCGTCGACGCTGCCGGGAGTCTCGAAACGGCGGGGTGTCGCGCGCTCGGTACGCGCCCAGTTGCGCCAGGTGGCCATGCCTCATCTTCGACCTGGACGAGCGTCCAAGTCAACTCCTGCTCGCGAATCTTTCCCGACCTCTACCATCAGGTCATGCCGAATCGGTTGCCTGCTGACGAGCGCCGCGCCCAACTCGTGGGTGCAGCACTGGAACTGGCGGAAGGTGGGGGAGTCGGGGCCGTCACGGTCCGCGCCGTCGCCGAGAAGGCCGGAGTGTCACTGGGCGTCGTCCACTACTGTTTCGACAGCAAGGAAGCCCTCGTCGTCGCCATGGCGAACGCCGTCGTGGGCGAACTCGCCGGGGCCATGCATGCGGCCTTCGACGTGCCCGTCGACACGCAGCAGGCCGGCGGCGTCGACTGTCTCCGCTCGATGCTTCACACCGGTCTTCGTGCCATGTGGTCGGCGATCGAATCCACGCCGGGGTTGCAGACCCTCACCTACGAGATCACCGCCTACTCGCTCCGGCAGCGCACCGACGGCAGTCCCGCCGGCGGCGACATCGCCATCGAGCAGTACCGCCTGATGGACGAGCAGGCCCGGTTGTTCCTCGACTCCTGTGCCGAGCGGTGCGGTGTCGAATGGTCGCTGCCCACCGAGACGCTCGCACGACTGTCGTTGTCCGTGCTCGACGGAGTCGTACTCCGGTGGCTCGTCGATCGGGACGGCGACGCGGCCACGACCGAACTGGGAGTCGTCGCCGACATCATCGCGACCCGTGCCGTAGAACGTTCCTGACCCGACCCGACCTTTTCCGAAGGGATCGCCCGTGCTCCGTGCTGCTTCCGCTGACGACGACGCCCTCGACCGGGTGCAGGCGGCGACGGCCGACCTCGACCCGCCGTTCGCCGCCGTCGATCTGCCCACCCTGCGGCGCAACGCCGACGACCTGATCCGCCGCGCGAACGGTGTGCCCGTGCGGGTCGCGAGCAAATCGGTGCGGTGCCGCGCCGTCCTGTCCGAGGTCCTGGGCCCGGAACTGACCGCCCGCGGCGGTTTTCGCGGCATCATGGCGTATTCGCTGCGCGAGGCCCTGTGGCTCGTCGAGCACGGCGCCCGCGACATCCTGATGGGATATCCGACGGTCGACCGGACGGCACTCGGGCGTCTCGCGGCGTCGCCCGAAGCGGCACAGGCGATCACGCTCATGATCGATTCGGCGGAGCATCTCCGCGTCATCCACGAGGCAGCTCGTGAGGCAGTGGGGGAGAACGACTTCCGCCCGAGGGTCTGCCTGGACATCGATGCGTCGCTGCGAGTGGGCCCGGTCCACCTCGGGGTGCGGCGTTCGCCGATACGCACCCCGGAGACCGCGGCCGAGCTGGCCCGTCGCGCCGAGTCCGCCGGGTTCGATGTCGTCGGCGTGATGTTCTACGAGGCCCAGATCGCGGGTCTGCCCGACTCCTCGTTGCCGGTCCGGCTCGTCAAGGGTCTGTCGGCGCGAGAACTCGCTTCGCGCCGACGCGCCGTGGTCGAGGCGGTCCGAGCGGTCGTGGGCGGACTCGAACTGGTCAACGGCGGCGGCACCGGCTCGCTCGAGGTGACCACCGCCGACCGGGTCGTCACCGAGGCCACGGCGGGATCGGGACTGTACGTCCCCACCCTGTTCGACGGCTACCGCGCGTTCACGCCGAAGCCGTCGATGTTCTTCGCGCTGCCCGCGGTGCGGAAACCGGCCCCGTCGATCACGACGCTGTTCGGCGGCGGCTACATCGCATCCGGCCCGCCCGGGGTCTCGCGGGTCCCGCGTCCGGTCCGCCCCGCGGGACTGAAGCTGCTGGGGACGGAAGGCGCGGGGGAGGTGCAGACCCCGGTGCGCGGTCGCGCGGCCGCGTCGATCCCCATCGGCGGACGGGTGTGGTTCCGCCACGCGAAGGCCGGCGAACTGTGCGAGAGGTTCGACCGGGTGTATCTCGTCGACGAGCACGGACGCACCGAGGCGCCCACCTACCGCGGCGAGGGCGGCTGCTGGTGACCTCTCGCCTCCGGCGAGAATGAGTCCATGCCGTTGACGTTCTTCCCCGGATCGGTGGGCCGGGTCCACTGGCGGTCTTGGCCGGTCGACGATGCGCGTGCCGGTGTCGTGTTCGCCCACGGCTTCGGGCAGCACACCGGGCACTACCACCGTTTCGCGTCCGGTCTCGCGACCCACGGCATCGCGCTGTGGGGTCTCGACCTCGCCGGACACGGACTGTCGGAGGGAGAACCCGGTTCACCGGGCGATGTCGGGCGCCATGCCGAGGACTTCGGCGTGCTCGCCGGGATCGCCTCCGAGTCGGGTCTGCCCCTGGTGGCGATGGGGCACTCGCTCGGTGCGGCCACCGTCCTGACGGCGCTGAGCAGGGGCGTCTCCGGCGGTACCCGTTTCGCGGGTGTCGTCCTGTGCGGTACGCCGCGCACCGCGGCGCTGCCGGCGACGGCCGAAGCCCTTCGTGCGAGCGACCTGCCGGTCCTGCTGGTCCACGGCGTCGACGACCGGCTCGCCCCGATCGATCCGGTGCGCGCCTGGGCGGCGGCGGTGCCGCGGGCGCAGTTGCTCGACTATCCCGATGCCGGTCACGACCTGCTCCACGAGCCCGTCCATCGCAGGGTGACCTCGGACGTCGCCGAGTTCGTGGGCGGCCTGTCCGTCTGACACCGCAGTCCCCGGAAGACCACCGGGCCCCTCGCGGTGGCGGTTGCGAGGGGCCCGGTGGTGTTCGGAGCGTCAGTTGTAGATCGCTGCGATCTCGGCGCCGTGCTTGTCGTGGATGATGTTCCGCTTGAGCTTGAGCGTCGGGGTCAGCTCACCGCTCTCGATGCTGAAGTCGGTCTCGAGGATGCGGTACTTGCGGATCGACTCGGCCTTCGAGACCTTCTTGTTGGTCTCGGCGACGGCCTCGTCAATCTCGGCGATCAGGTCGGGGTTCTTGATCAGTTCCGCGACCGTCGTGCCCGCCGGCAGGTTGTGGCGCTCGAGCCAGCCCGGCAGTGCCTCCGGGTCGAGGGTGATCAGCGCGCCGACGAACGGCTTGGAATCGCCGACCACGATGACCTGGCTGATCAGCGGGTGGGCGCGCAGCGAGTCCTCGAGGACCGCCGGTGCGACGTTCTTGCCGCCCGCGGTGACGATCAGTTCCTTCTTGCGGCCGGTGATCGAGATGAAGCCGTCCTCGTCGATCGCACCGATGTCGCCGGTGTGGAACCAGCCGTCGCGGATGGCTTCGTCGGTGGCCTTGTCGTTCTGCCAGTAGCCGTCGAACACCTGGGGGCCCTTGAGCAGCAGTTCGCCGTCCTCGGCGATCTTCGCGGCGCAGCCGTTGAACGGCTTGCCGACGGTGCCGATCTTCTGGGCGGCGGGGGTGTTCATGATGATGCCGCCGGTGGTCTCGGTCAGGCCGTAGCCCTCGTAGATGGTGACGCCGACACCGCGGAAGAAGTGGCCGAGACGTGAGCCGAGTGCGGCACCGCCCGAGACGGCCCGGGTGACGTTGCCGCCGAGCGCGGCCTTGAGCTTGCCGTAGACCAGCTTGTCGAAGACGAAGTGCTGGATCTTCAGGGCGAGGCCGGGGCCGCCGTTCTCGAGTGCCTTGCTGTACTCGATCGCGACCTCGGAGGCCTTCTCGAAGATCTTGCCCTTGCCGCCGTCGTAGGCCTTCTGCTTCGCCGAGTTGTAGACCTTCTCGAACACGCGGGGCACCGACAGGATGAAGTTCGGCTTGAAGACCGCGAACTGGTCGAGCAGCGTCGACAGGTCGGAGGTGTGGCCCACGGTGACCTTGCTGTCGAAGGCCGCGAAGGAGATCAGGCGAGCGAAGACGTGCGCCATCGGGATGAACAGCAGGGTGCGCTGACCCTCGTGCATCGAGTCGGGCAGGGCGAGACCGCAGGCGGCGGACTCGGAGGCGAAGTGACGGTGCTTGAGCTGCACGCCCTTCGGCCGGCCCGTGGTGCCGGAGGTGTAGATGAGGGTCGCCGCGGATTCGGCCGTGACCGAGTTGCGCCGTTCCTCGACCTGCTCGTCGGTGACCGCCGTGCCGCGTGCGATGAGCTCGTCGACCGCGCTCTTGCCGCCCGGCGCGGGTTCGATCTGCAGGACCTCGCGCACGGTCGGGGCGTTCTCGGCGACCTCGCGGACGGTGTCGACGTGACCGGAGTTCTCGACGATGAGCAGCTTGGTCCCGGAGTCCTCGAGGATCCACTGGGCCTGGTCGGCCGACGACGTCTCGTAGATCGCGACGGTGGCACCGCCCGCGGTCCAGATGGCGTAGTCGAGGAGCACCCACTCGTAGCGGGTCGCTGCCAGCACCGCGACGCGGTCGCCGAGCTCGATGCCCGACGCCATCAGGCCCTTCGCCACGGCGCGTACCTCGGATGCGAACTGGCGCGCGGTGACGGGAACCCACTTGCCGTCGACCAGCCGCTCGAACGGCACGAACTCCGGCGACTCCTTCTCGTGGCGGAAGACGCTGTCGGCCATCGACGTGTTCTCGGGGATCGAGAACGACTGTGGCACGGCAATCTCACTCACTGTGACCCCTCCATCGTTAGATACTGTCGGTGTGCATTGCATCACATGTCATTGGGAAATGCATTACCCCTCGGACCGATTTGCCCTTTTTTTACAGTCCGATAAGCAGTGATCTACGTAACAATGCTACCCGCCGGTAACGAGCATTACCACTATCGGATAGTCTCGTCGGCTTTTCCGGTACCCGAAGTACCGGTATCGCGGAGGAGGCGGACGGCCTCGTCGTCGTCGAGTTGATGGAAATCGGCGTACGCAGCGCCGACGCTGTCGGTGTCCACCGGCGTCCACGGGCAGATCACCTCGTCGGCCGCCCGGCCCACACGGCGCAACGCCTCCGGGGAGGCCACCGGCACCGCGAGGATCACGCGGGTGGCGCCGGATGCGCGCGCGGCGAGACAGGCCACCGCCGCCGTCGCGCCCGTGGCCACCCCGTCGTCGACGATGACCGCCGTGCGGCCCTCCAGTGGTATGCGGGCGCGACCGGCGCGCAGGAAATCGGCGCGGCGGGCCAGTTCGGCGAGTTCGCGCCTCTCGATGTTGTCCACGGATTCGGGGGCTATCCGCCCGCGCCGGATCACGTCCTCGTTGAGGACGCGGAAGACGCCGTCTGTCGGCTCCCCGGACTCGAGGTCCGGGCCTTCGGCGATCGCGCCCATCGCGAGTTCCGGATGCCAGGGCACGCCCAGCTTGCGGACGACGAGGACGTCCAGTGGGGCGTCGAGGGCGGCGGCGAGTTCGCGGGCGACGGGGATGCCGCCGCGGGGAAGTGCGAGAACCACCAGGTCGGCGTCACGCAGGTGCCCGGCCGACCGGGCGAGTCGCCGGCCCGCCTCCTCGCGCGTGGCGTACCGCACACGTCCAGTATGGGACGGTCCGCCCGGGCGGGCGAGCATTCGCCGCCCGGACGGACCGACGGGGATCTCAGTCGAGCTCGCCCGACATGTAGGAGTGGTAGGCGGGCAGATCGAGCTGGCCGTGGCCGGACAGGCCGATCACGATCACCTCGGGCTCGGTGAGGCCGCGCGCATACTCCGCGGCCGCCGCGATCGCGTGTGACGACTCCGGCGCCGGCACGATGCCCTCGTTGCGGGCGAAGAGCACCGCCGCGGAAAAGGCGTCGGTCTGTGCCACGGACTGTCCCTGCACGTAGCCGAGCTCGACCGTGTGGCTGAGCAGCGGCGCCATGCCGTGGTACCGCAGCCCGCCGGCGTGGATCGGATCCGGGATGAAGTCCTGGCCGAGGGTGTGCATCTTCAGCAGCGGCGTCAGACCCGCGATGTCGCCGTGGTCGTAGCGGTACTCACCGCGGGTGATCGACGGGCACGCCGCGGGCTCGACGGCGACGACACGCGTGGTCGCCCGCTCGTGGATGACCTCGCGCAGGAACGGGAACGACAGGCCGGCGAGGTTCGAACCGCCGCCCGCGCAACCGAAGACCACGTCGGCCTGGTCCTCACCCGCGGCCCGCAGCTGCTCCACGGCCTCGAGTCCGATGACGGTCTGGTGCAGCACCACGTGGTTGAGCACGCTGCCGAGGGTGTAGCGGGCGGCGGCGTCCTTCACCGCGACCTCCACGGCCTCCGAGACCGCGATGCCGAGCGAGCCGGGTGTGTCCGGGTGCTCGGCGAGGACGGCGCGACCGGCCTCCGTCAGATCGGACGGGCTGGGATGCACTGTGCCGCCGTAGGTCTCGATGAGGAAGCGGCGGTAGGGCTTCGAGTCGTAGGAGGCGCGGACCTGCCACACCTCGAGATCGATACCGAACTTCGCGCACGCGAACGACAGGGCCGAACCCCACTGGCCCGCACCGGTTTCCGTCGTCAGTCGGGTGACGCCGTCGAGCGAGTTGTAGTACGCCTGGGCCACCGCCGAGTTCACCTTGTGGCTGCCCACCGGGCTCACACCTTCGTACTTGACGTAGATGCGGGCCGGGGTGCCGAGTGCCTTCTCGAACGAGCGGGCGCGGAACAGGGGAGTGGTGCGGTATCCGGCGTAGACCTCGCGCACGGCCTCCGGGATCTCGATGTCGGTCTCGGTCGACAGTTCCTGCTCGATCAGTCCCGAGGCGAACAGCGGCGCCAGATCGTCGGCGGTGATCGGTTCGCGGGTGCCGGGGTGCAGGTGCGGCGGCGGGGCCACCTCGAGGTCGCCGACGATGTTGTACCAGTGGGTCGGAATGCCGGAATCGGCGACGGACGGGGGCGTCGTGGATGCCTGCGCGGAGGGGGTGGCCGTCACTGTGGAATCCTTCGGTCGGGGACACGGAACCCGCCCAGTGTGACGCGCCCCGGGTGCCGGCGACGGGGTGGGGTGAGTCATTATTCGCGCGCTCGTGCCCAGGTCGCGGCCGGGTCCGGGCGCGAAGAGGTGGGTTCATCCGATAAACTGCTGGTCAAATGAGTGATATTCAAGACGCCCCCGACCAGGAGACCGCAGCTCTCACGTTTGCCGATCTCGACATCGATGCACGTGTGCTGCAAGCTCTTTCGGATGTGGGTTACGAGTCCCCGTCGCCGATTCAGGCGGCGACCATCCCACCGCTGCTGGAGGGACGGGACGTCGTCGGTCTCGCTCAGACCGGCACCGGCAAGACCGCCGCCTTCGCGGTGCCGATCCTCTCGCGTATCGACACCTCCGTGAAGCGGCCCCAGGCGTTGGTGCTGGCGCCCACCCGAGAGCTCGCGCTGCAGGTCGCGGAGGCTTTCGGTAAGTATTCCGTCCACATCCCGGGCCTGAACGTCCTGCCCATCTACGGCGGTCAGGCATACGGTGTACAGCTGTCCGGCCTCCGCCGCGGCGCCCAGGTCATCGTCGGTACCCCCGGACGTGTGATCGATCACCTCGCCAAGGGCACCCTCGACATCTCCGAACTCGAGTTCCTCGTCCTCGACGAGGCCGACGAGATGCTCACCATGGGCTTCCAGGAGGACGTCGAGCGCATCCTCGCCGACACTCCCGACACCAAGCAGGTCGCGCTGTTCTCCGCGACCATGCCGGGCGCGATCCGCCGGCTGTCGAAGCAGTACCTGAAGGATCCGCAGGAGATCACCGTCAAGTCGAAGACGACGACGTCGGCGAACATCTCCCAGCGCTGGGTTCTCGTCTCCCATCAGCGCAAGCTCGACGCGCTGACCCGAATCCTCGAGGTCGAGACCTTCGAGGCCATGATCATCTTCGTGCGCACGAAGCAGGCCACCGAGGACCTGGCCGAGCGCCTGCGGGCCCGCGGTTTCTCCGCCGCCGCCATCAACGGCGACATCGTGCAGGCCCAGCGCGAGCGCACGATCAACCAGCTCAAGAACGGCACGCTCGACATCCTCGTCGCCACCGACGTCGCCGCGCGTGGTCTCGACGTCGAGCGCATCAGCCACGTCGTCAACTACGACATCCCGCACGACACCGAGTCGTACGTGCACCGCATCGGCCGCACGGGCCGCGCCGGCCGCACCGGCGACGCGCTGCTCTTCGTCGCTCCGCGCGAGCGGCACCTGCTCAAGGCGATCGAGCGGGCCACCCGCCAGCCGCTCGCCGAGATGCAGCTGCCCACCGTCGAGGACGTCAACGCCCAGCGCGTGTCGAAGTTCAACGACTCGATCACCGAGGCGCTCGCCTCCGATCACCTGCAGCTGTTCCGCACGTTCATCGAGGACTACGAGCGCGAGCACGACGTGCCCCTCGCCGACATCGCGGCCGCGCTGGCGGTGCTGTCGCGCGACGGCGAGTCGTTCCTCATGGAGGCCGATCCCGAGCCGTTCGTTCCGCAGCGCCGCGAGCGCGAACAGCGCGAGCGTCCGCCGCGTCGCTTCGACGACGGGCCGAAGGTCGGTCGCGACGGCCAGGAGATGACCACCTACCGCATCGCCGTGGGCAAGCGTCACCGCGTGCAGCCCGGTGCGATCGTCGGTGCCATCGCCAACGAGGGCGGGCTGCGCCGCGGCGATTTCGGGCACATCAGCATCCGTGCCGATCACAGCCTCGTCGAGCTGCCGAAGGATCTGTCGCCGCAGACCCTCGAGGCACTGCGCTCGACCCGCATCTCGGGTGTGCTCATCCAGCTGCAGCCCGACTCCGGCGCACCGTCCGGACGTCCGAGCTCGTATCGCGGACGCGACGACCGTCGCGGCGACGATCGACGCGGGGGAGACCGGCGCGATCACGGCAAGCGCGACCGCGGCGGCAAGCGCGAGTACGGCGACAGCCGTGGTGGCCGCTCCGGCGACTTCACACACCGCAGCGACCGCAACGACCGTGGTGGTCGCGGCGGTTACCGCGACTGACGGCCGTCAGCTCGTCCGTTGCGCCAGGACGTCGGCGGTGGCTCCGTCGATCGACTCGCGGATGATGTCGGCGTGCCCGGCGTGGCGGGCCCACTCCTCGATCTGATGCAGGATCAGGAACCGGACTGTGAACGGTTCGCCCTGATCGAGCCACTGCGCGACGCCGGGGGAGATCTCGACGACCCGGCCGAGATCGGCTTCGCCGTGAACCGTCGCGGCGAACCGCTCGGCCTCGGCGTCGAGACGGGCGAGCTGGTCGGCGACCGTCTCGCTCTCCTCGACCCGCCACCCGGCCTGCCACGCCGCGACCGGGTCGGCGTCGCGAGGGTTGTCGCCTCGGATCCGGCCGTCCGTGGCGACGAGACCGTCGACGAGATGGTTGACCAGCGACGCCAGGCTCATCGACGATGCGCTCGGCGCGCTGCGGGCCTGATCCTCGGTCAGGCCCGACAGCGCGTTGCGCAGGGCGTCGAACTGGTTGGAGAGCAACTTCAGCAACAGGTCGTGTTCTCGGGCGCTCATGCGTCGAGTATGGGGGCTCCCGCCGACACCTTCGGTCCCGAATCGGCGAACTGCGTGCGGTACAGCTCCGCGTAGCGGCCGCCCGCCGCCAGGAGATCGTCGTGGTTGCCGCGTTCGACGATGCGTCCGGCCTCGACGACCAGGATCTCGTCGGCGGCGCGGATGGTCGACAGACGGTGTGCGATGACCACCGAGGTGCGACCCTCGAGCGCTTCGGTCAACGCCTCCTGCACGGCGGCCTCCGAGGTCGAATCGAGATGAGCGGTGGCCTCGTCCAGGATCACCACCCGCGGATGGGCCAGCAGCAGCCGCGCGATCGTCAGCCGCTGACGCTCACCACCGGAGAGCCGGTAGCCACGTTCGCCGACGACCGTGTCGAGTCCGTTCGGCAACGACGCGATCAGGGGCTCGAGGCGTGCGCGACGCAGGGCGTCCCACAGTTCGTCCTCGCCGGCTTCGGGGCGGGCGAGCAGCAGGTTGTTGCGGACCGTGTCGTGGAACAGGTGACCGTCCTGGGTGACGAGCCCGACCGTCGCGCGGATCGAATCGGCGGTGAGTTCGCGGACGTCCGCTCCGCCGAGCAGCACGGCACCGGAATCGACATCATATAGTCGCGGGATCAGTTGGGCGATGGTCGATTTGCCTGCACCGGACGATCCGACCAGCGCGACCATCCGGCCCGGTTCCACGCGGAACGACACGTCGTGCAGCACCTCTTCGCCGCCCCGCGAATCGAGCACCGCAACCTCCTCGAGGGAGGCGAGCGAGACCTTGTCGGCGGACGGATACGCGAAGGCGACGTCCCGGAGTTCCACTGCGACCGGGCCGCCGGGCACCGGCCGGGCGTCGGGCGACTGCTCGATCAGCGGCTTCAGGTCGAGGATCTCGAAGACCCGCTCGAAGCTCACCATCGCACTCATGACGTCCATGCGGGCGCTGGCCAGCGCCGTCAGCGGCGAGTACAGGCGAGTGAGGAGCATCGCCATCGCGACCACCGAACCGGGATCGAGCTGATCGCGCAGGGCGTAGAAGCCGCCGAGGCCGTAGACGAGCGCGAGCGCGAGCGCGGACACCAGTGTCAGGGCCGTGACGAACACGCTCTGCAGCATCGCGGTGCGTACCCCGATGTCGCGGACCCGCTTCGCCCGGACGGCGAACTCCCTCGACTCCTGCGCCGGACGGCCAAACAGCTTGACCAGGGTGGCGCCCGGAGCCGAGAACCGTTCGGTCATCTGCGTGTTCATCACCGAGTTGTGGTTGGCCGCCTCCCGGCTGAGCTGCGCGAGCCGGGCACCCATGTGCCGGGCGGGGACCACGAAGATCGGGAGCAGCAGCAGTGCGAGAAGTGTGATCTGCCAGGAGATCCCGACCATCACCACCAGGGTGATCGCGAGGGTGACGATGTTGCCGACCACGCCGGACAGGGTGTCGCTGAAGGCGCGCTGCGCACCGATGACGTCGTTGTTCAGGCGCGAGACGAGCGCGCCCGTACGGGTTCTCGTGAAGAAGGCGACCGGCATGCGCTGCACGTGGTCGAAGACCGTGGTGCGCAGGTCGAGGATGAGATCCTCGCCGATGCTCGCCGACAACCAACGGTTCGCGATCCCGAGGCCGGCCTCGACCAGTGCGATCGCGGCGATGATCACCGCGAGCAGCACCACGACCGAGACCGCGGCGCCGTCGACGATCGCGTCGATCACCCGCCCGGCGAGCACCGGGGTCGCGACGCCGAGCGCTGCGATGGTCACGCTCAGGGCAAGATAGAAGGTGATGTTGCGACGGTGCGGCCGGGCGAACTCGGCGATCCGCCGCAGGCTCGCTCGGGAGAACGGCCTGCGGTCGCTCTCGGCGTGCATCGCGTTGTACATCGCGTTCCACGCGGTGACTTCCATGCTCATGGTGTCGGCCTCCTCGGGTCGCAGCCGAGGCTAGGACCTCGAGTGCGCTCGAGGTCAAGCCTAGGTGTGATGTCCAGGGGCGGGGCGCCGTCGCCGACGGGCGAGGTCACCGGTATCGGAACTCGGGGAGGATCCCGCCGAGGATCGGTTGGCGATCCCATTCAGTTCCATTCAGTGGACTCCGGCACCGGCCACACGGTCCGAGACCGGATACTGCATCGAATGAACGATCTTTCGGATCCGGCCGGCCGGTACTCGGTGGCGGTCGACACCCGTGACCCGGCCGCGCTGGCTGCCCTGTTCACAGCGGACGCCGAGTTCGTCCGACCTCCCGTCATGACCCGCGGTGCCGGAACGGCGATCACGGTAGGCCGGGATGCGATCGTCGCGATGGTGCTCGACGGCACCGCGCACCTGCACGCCACCCACCACGCCGTGCATCAGCGGGTGATCGACGTGGACGGTGACAGCGCCACCGGATGGGTGTACTGCCTCGCCCACCATCTGTACCGGAGCAGGGACGGCATGCGTGACAGCGCGATCACCCTCCGCTATCGGGATGCCTATCGGCGTGAGGACGGTCGCTGGCGGATCGCCCGCAGGGAACTGATCGTCGACATCATCGACGATCGTCCCGTCACGGTGCCCACCGCCTGAACCACCCCGTCCCGGCGTCGGTTCGGTCGGATCCCGTCCGAACCGACTGCCCGGGATCGGTCAGCGACCGGCAGCGAGAACGACCTCGACGAGCTCTTCGACGGCCCGAGTGCAATCGTTGCGGTCGTATCCGAGGAGCTGCACTTCTTCGGCCGCCGGCTCGTAGGACAGGCGGTTGCCTCTGCCCTGCACGATCGCAGCGTCGGGCAGGAAGGGATGCGACTCGTCCCGCTCGGGGATGTTGCGATCGCCGCCGGCGGCATCGACCATGAGCTGGAAGAACTCCTTGTACAGAAGGTTCTGGTCGCCGACGAGATAGGCCTTGCCGGATTCTCCTCGATGCAGCGCGCCGTGGATCGCCTGGGCGAGGGAGTGCGCCGACATGTAGTTGGTGCCTCCCGTAGGAGCGAAGTCCGGGAAGGCCGGTTCCTTGCCGGCCGCCCAGGACACCATGCGCCGGTAGCGCCGGGCCGAAGCACCCGGTACCGCCCCGATGATCGAGGGCGGGTTCAGGGTGCACACGGTGAACGAGTCGTCGGCCAGCGCCCGTGCGCCCTCGTCGGCGTCCCGGCGCGCCGCCACGTAGGGGTTGGTGTCTGCGAAGGCCGGTTGCAGATGGTGGTAGTAACTGCCGATCTGCACGAAACGACCCACTCCGGCCTGTTTGGCGAGGGCGGCGAAGCGGGGCACACCGATGCTCTGCGTGGTCTCCCAGAACGATTCGTCGTCGCCCCCGTCCGTGCGATGCCGCGGATCCTGTCCGGCAGCGAAGACGACACCGTCGAAACCCCGGAGTTGTTCTGCGGTGAAGGTAGGAACGGTGTAATCGCCGACGAGGAGCGGAAACCCGGTTACCGGAGAATCGTCGGGCAACGCTCCGCGAGCGGCGACCGTGACGTCGTCACCGTGTTCGCGAAGGAGCAGCGCCGCGTGCGTGCCGATCATGCCGGTACCACCGACGAGAAGGATCTTCATGTGTTACATCTTTCGTTGTCGTGGAACAGATCAGGGATGTCGGGGGCGATTGGTCCACCCACCGGAATGTCTCGGGACCCAGCCTCCGCTCGAATGGGTACCGCCGTCGACGTGGATCGTGCCGCCGGTGACGAAACGCGACAGATCCGACGCCAGGAACAGGGCCACTCCGGCGACGTCCTCGGGGCGTCCGGGGCCACCGAGAGGCGACCAGGTGGGCCACAGCGCTCGATCCTGTTCCGGTACGAGTCGGTCGTACGGAACCTGTACGGAATCGATGAGGTCCGGGGCGATCGCGTTGACCCGAATGCCGTCCGGTCCGACCTCTGCGGCGAGCGACCGCGTGAACTGCCTCAGTGCCGCCTTGTACGCGGAGTAGACAGCGTGACCGGGAATCGCCCGGTGTGCCTCGACCGTGGTGAGGTTGACGATCGAACCACCTCCACCCTCGGCCATACCGGGGAGAAGGGCGTGCGTCAGACGCAGGACGTGGCCGAGATTGATCTCGTGCAGTTCGTCCCACAGCGACGGGTCGTTGTCGGTGAAGCGATGCGGGGGCCGCAGATAGTGGCCGACGTTGTTGACGAGCACGTCCGGTCGGTGATCGACGATCTCGGGTGCGCACACCGCCGAACGGACGTCCCATTCCATGATCCGGATGGAACCGCCTGCAGCGCTGTCGAAGTCGAATTCGGCGCCGGTATCGACATCGACGACGAGTACATCGGCACCGTGTGCGGCGAACGCCGTCGTCACCGCAGCCCCGATTCCTCCGGAACCGCCGGTCACCAGGGCGCGCCGGCCCTGCAGCAGAGGTCCGGGTCGCGAGCAGACGGGGTGGGTCACAGGCCGAGTACACAGGAACCACGGTCTTCCGCGACAGGTCTGTTCCCGGTGTCCGGAAGTTTGCCCGACGGTGTTCTGCCGTGGTGCTACGAAGACCGTGAGGACGACACAGGAGACCGGATGCACATCGACGACCCGCAGACTGTTCCGAAGGGCACGATCCAGCGCACCGCGTTGATCCTGTCCGCGCTGGAGAACGCGGAACGCCTCACTCTGTCCCGGATCGTGGCTGCTACGGGACTGTCGCGCACCTCCGTCCATCGCGCACTGGAACAACTCGTCGAGCTGCGGTGGGTCCATCGGGACGGAATGGACTACCAGCTGGGGTTGCGGATGATCGAACTCGGCTCCGCGGCCGCACAGCACAACATGGTGCGACGAGCCGCTCTGCCCACTCTGCACCGGCTCCACCGCATCAGTGGGTGCGTCGTGCACCTGGGTGTCCTCGACGGGGACGATGCGGTGTATCTCGAGGCGATCGGTGGCGAAGGTTCGGCTGTGTCGAATTCGTGGGCAGGCAAACGACTTCCGGCCTCGTCGTCGACCATCGGCAGAGCGCTTCTGGCCGCGCTGGGCAGCGATTCTCCCGAAGCTGAACGTGTCCGGCAGACCCGCCTGGCCTACGACCAGGAACAGTGCAGGAAAGGATTCGGTTGCGCTGCGGTGCCTATCGGCCGGATCGACACCGGACAGGCGGCCGCACTCTCGGTCTTCGGGCCGTCCGCCCGGATCGGCGACAGACGCCTGCTGGTGTCGGTGCAGAGTGCGGCGGCGGAGATCTGGCGACGTATCCAGGCGTCCCCACCGACGGGACGGGTGGCGGGGACGTGGCAGCACGGACACGGTGCCGCAGTCCGGTCGTGAGGTCAGCCCGTTTCGGTCCCGGACGTCACCTCCGAGCCGGTGTCGGGACAGCAGCAGCGGTCACCGGGCCACGTCGATCACCACGCGGGTCGGCCCGCTGAGCGAGTACACCGAGAACGGGGTGCCGTGGGCGGCGAGGCCGATGAACGACTGGGTGACACCTTCGAAGACCCCGGAACCGCTGACCTCCACCACGGATCCGCCGGCATCGGCGAGCACGGGATCCGGGCCGTCGTACTGCTCGACACCGCTGTCGAACGGATAGGCCGAACCGTCGATGAGCACCTGCAGCACGGCGTCGCCTGCGACGGCGACCTCGTTGCCGCTGCCCTGCTGGAGCGGCTCGTCGACATAGCCGACCCGCCATCCCGGTGTGCCCTCGCCGCCGAGTTCGTAGACCACGCGATCGAAGCCCTCGTGACGTCCGGTACGGATGTCGACGACGGTGAGCTTCGCGCCCTCTCCGGCCGGGGAGACCTTCTCGCGCGCGTCGCGCGGGACCGCGTCGGAGATGGTGGTCTCGGGAGCCGAGGACGTCGGCGTGTCGACCGAGACGGCGGGGGAGGGCGCGGGCTCGTCGCCGCCGGCGGAGCATCCCGCCAGGACCAGTGCTGTTGCGGTGACGGCCAGTGTGAGACGCGTGTGCTTCATGGGGCTCATGGTACGTCGGAGCTGCTGGCGACCCCTGGCGACGCTCGCGGGGGTTGACCGGATCGAGACGTGAGGCGCACAATTCATCCGAGGATGATTTCAACACTCGATGAATTGAGTGGACCATGAACATCGACCACATCTCCGACGCCGTCGACATCCGCGACCTGCACGTCCGGCGTGGCACCCACCGAGCCCTCGAGGGCGTGAGCGTGCGCGTCCCGCGCGGTTCGATCACCGGACTGCTCGGCCCCTCGGGCTGCGGGAAGACCACCCTGATGCGCGCGATCGTCGGCACCCAGATCGTCGAATCCGGCACGGTCACGGTGCTGGGCCTGCCCGCGGGCAGCGCCGAACTGCGCCGCCGCATCGGGTACGTCACTCAGTCGCCGAGCGTCTACCCCGACCTGACCGTCACCGAGAACGTCTCCTGTTTCGCCTCCCTCTACGGGCGGAAGGGCGCCGCGGTCGCCGACACCCTCGCGGCGGTCGGGCTGACCGACCACGCCGACAACCGGACGTCGGCCCTCTCCGGCGGCCAGCTCGGACGGGTGTCGCTCGCGTGCGCGCTGGTGGGCGATCCCGAACTCCTCGTGCTCGACGAACCCACCGTCGGACTCGATCCGCTGCTGCGCGCCGAGTTGTGGGAGCACTTCCGTGCACTCGCCGACCGCGGCACCACCCTGCTCGTGTCGAGCCACGTCATGGACGAGGCCGACCACTGCGACGAGCTCGTCCTCCTGCGCGAAGGCCGACTGGTGGCCCAGCTGACCCCGGTCGAACTGCGCGAACAGACGGGGGAGACGGGCCTCGAGAACGCCTTTCTCCGACTCATCCGGAACCGGACGGGAGCACGACCGTGAGCGCTGTCATCTATGCCACCACGACCACCCGCATCCTGCGTCAACTGCGGGCCGACCATCGCACCGTCGCGATGATCGTGCTCGTCCCGAGCCTGCTGATGACGCTGCTGTACTTCATGTACCAGAACGCCCCCACCGGTCCGGGCGGAGTCTCGCTGTTCGACCGGATCGCCGTCACGATGCTCGGGATCCTCCCGTTCGTCGTGATGTTCCTGGTCACCTCCATCGCGATGCAACGCGAGCGCAGTTCGGGCACCCTCGAACGGCTACTCACGACACCGCTGACGAAACTCGACCTGCTCGCCGGTTACGGCAGCGCTTTCTCGCTCGCGGCGGCCGTCCAGGCCGGTCTCGCCTGCGTGGTGGCCTTCTGGCTGTTGGACGTCACCAGCGCCGGATCGGTGCTGTGGGTGCTGATCGTCGCGGTTCTCGTCGCCGTCCTCGGGGTCTCCCTGGGGCTGCTGTGCAGCGCCTTCGCCCGCACCGAGTTCCAGGCCGTGCAGTTCATGCCGGTGATCGTCATTCCGCAGTTCCTGCTGTGCGGGTTGCTCGTCGCCCGGGACGATCTGCCCGACTGGCTGCGCTGGATCAGCAACGCACTGCCGTTGAGCTACGCGGTGGAGGCGCTGCAGGAGATCACCGTGAATCCTGGGGTCACCGGCGTCATGGTGCGGGATCTGATCGTCGTCGCGGCGTTCGCCGCCGCGGCCCTCACGCTCGGTGCGGCGACACTGCGCCGTCGCACCCCGTGACGAGCGAGGCCGGGACGCGGCGCCCCGGCCGCCGCCCCGGGAACTCGGGCGCGCGCGACGACATCCTCGCGAGCGCCCGGGAACTGTTCGCCGCCAACGGATTCGACAAGACGACGGTGCGTGCGGTCGCAGCCCGTGCCGGGGTGGACCCGGCGCTCGTGCACCATTACTTCGGCACCAAGCTGCAACTGTTCACCGCGTCCATCGCGCTGCCGGTCGATCCGCGCGACGTCCTCGCCCCCGTCTACGCGGCCGCACCCAAGGATCTCGGCCGTGCTCTCGTGACCGCCCTTCTCGGTGTGTGGGATTCGCCGCACCGCGACGCGGCCGTGGCGATGTTCCGTGCGCAGATCGCAGGCGGTGACAGCGGTCTGATCCGCTCGTTCCTGCTGGAGGTCGCGCTCGCGCCGTTGTTCGAGCGCATCGATCGTCCGGTCGGCACCGGCAGACTGCGGGCCGAGCTGGTGGCCACCCAGATGACCGGGATCATGCTGGTGCGTTACATCATCGGACTCGAACCGCTCGCGTCGATGCCGTCGGAGCAGCTCGTCGGGATCGTCGCCCCCACCGTGCAGCACTATCTGACCGGCGAGCTTCCCGGCATGTGACCGCAGCTTCGGGGGCGTGCGCTTCGGTCGGAGACAGAGGCGCGCCGTCGACACGGTGCATCGGTCCGCGCACGACGCAAACGTAGAACGGAGTGCGTCGTCAGGTCGAGTGCTCCCGCAGGAAGGCGATGTCCTCGGCGAGTCCCTCCGCCGGGGTCTCGAGCACGATCGGTGCGTCGGCCTGCACCGCGATCTCCGCGAGCAACTGCGGATCGATCTGCCCGTCGGCGAGATTGGCGTGCCGGTCGCGGGCCGAATCGAACTCGTCACGCGAATTGTTCAGGTGCACCAGATCGATCCGGCCGGTGACCGCACGCACCCGTTCGACGACACCGACGAGATCCTCCCCGGCCGCCCAGGCGTGGCAGGTGTCGAGGCAGAATCCGGGGCCGTAGTCGCCGATGGTGTCCCACAGACGCCCGATCGCGTCGATGTAGCGGGCCATCGCGAAGTCGCCGCCCGCGGTGTTCTCGACGAGGATCGGCACCCCGAACCCGCCCTTGTCCTCCTGCCGTTCGAACAGCTTGCGCCAGTTCTCCACCCCGGCGGCGACGTCCTCACCCGCGCGGACGTGCCCGCCGTGGACCACCAGCCCGAGCGCGCCGATCCGCGCGGCCGCCTCGGCGTGGTCGGCGACGGCCTTGCGCGACGGCATCCGCACCCTGTTGTTCAGGCTCGCCACGTTGATGACGTACGGCGAGTGCACCACCACGTCGACGTCCGACGCGAGGATCTCCTCGGTGCGCGGATGCTCACCGGGCTTCGTCCACTTCTGCGGGTCCGACAGGAACACCTGCACCAGATCGGCACCGAGATGCTCGCCCTGACCGATGGGATCGTCGTCCTGCCGGACGTGCGCACCTATCCGCATGTGCCACAGGTTAGGGCAGTGTCCCGCCGACCGGGACCGCAACACCCGGACGTGCCCGGAATCTGCTCGACTCCTCGCATGGGCACACTCGAAGGCGGGAAACTCGACGGCAGGGTCGCGCTGATCACCGGCGCAGGTCAGGGGATCGGTCAGGGGGTCGCGTTCGCGCTGGCCCGCGAAGGCGTGGCCATCGCGGTCGCCGGCCGGACCGAATCGAAGCTGATCGACACCGCCGAGCAGATCCGCGCGTTCGGTGGCATCGCCGAGCCGGTCGTGTGCGACATCGCCGATCCGGAGGCGATCGCCGCCGCGGTGGACCGGACGGTCGGGGCGTTCGGAGGTGTCGACATCCTCGTCAACAATGCGAGCTTCAATCCGCTCGGGCCGCTGCTCGACCTGAAGCCGGCCGTGCTGGAGAAGGCGTACCGCTCGGGTCCGCTCGCGGCGCTGCACGCCATGCAGCTCGTCCACCCGATCATGAAGGAACGCGGCGGCGGATCGATCGTCAACATGGTCACCTCCGCGGCGGTGCGCTGGGACATGAGCGGCTACGGCGGCTACGCCTCGACCAAGGAGGCGCTGCGGTCGCTCACCCGTACCGCGGCAGCGGAATGGGGGACCGACGGCATCCGCGTCAACGCCATCGCCCCGCACGCCCTGTCGCCCGGCCTGAAATGGTGGACGGAGACGAACCCGGAGGAGGCCGCCGAGTTCGTGCAAACCATCCCGCTCCGCCGCATCGGCGACCCCGAGCAGGACATCGGGCGCGCCGTGGCGTGGATTGTGAGCGACGACGCACGCTATCTCACCGGCGCGACGATCCCGCTGGACGGAGGCCAGGCACGCTGGGCCTGAGCCACCGCCCCGGCATACACCCGTATCCCCGAATCGAAGATCGGGGTCCTCCCCGATGGTGCAGTGGTCCCGGCACCGGGAAGATGGGTGCATGCCACTGCACTCGGCCCCAGCAGCCCGCGCCCAGGACCTGAAGAAGATCTACGGCACCGGAGAAACCGCGGTACACGCCCTCGACGGTGTGACCGCGGATTTCGCCGCCGGTGAGTTCACCGCGATCATGGGTCCCTCCGGATCGGGCAAGTCGACTCTCATGCACTGCCTCGCAGGTCTCGACAGCGCGACCTCCGGAGCGGTCTTCATCGGCGACACCGATCTGACGACCCTGTCCGACAAGGGGATGACCCAGCTGCGGCGCGACCGCATCGGCTTCGTCTTCCAGGCGTTCAACCTCGTCCCCACCCTCACCGCGCTCGAGAACATCACCCTCCCGGTGGACATCGCGGGCCGCAAGGTCGATCAGGAATGGCTCGACACCGTCGTCACCCGTCTGGGTCTCACCGACCGTCTCGGACACCGTCCCGGCGAACTGTCCGGTGGCCAGCAGCAGCGTGTCGCGTGCGCGCGTGCCCTCGCGGGCCGGCCCGAGATCATCTTCGGCGACGAGCCGACCGGCAACCTCGACTCGCGTTCGTCCGGTGAGGTGCTGTCCATCCTGCGCGCGGCCGTCGACGAGTTCGACCAGACCGTCGTGATCGTCACCCACGACCCGCGTGCCGCCGGCTACGCCGACCGCGTGGTGTTCCTCGGCGACGGACGCATCGTCGACGAGATGCGCGAACCGACGGCCGAACGTGTGCTCGACCGGATGAAGCAGTTCGATCCCGCCTCCGCGGCTCCCGTGGCGGAATAGGAGACACCGCGATGAGTGGGAATCCCATCCGCAGGGTTGCCCTGCGCAACCTCGCCGCACACAAGGTGCGGCTCGCCCTGACCGTGCTCTCCGTGGTGCTCGGCACGGCCTTCATCACCGGTTCGTTCGTCTTCACCGACACGCTCCAGCGCACCTTCGACGGCATCTTCGGCGACGTCGCCCAGGGCGTCGACGTCCGCGTCAGCACCGAGCAGTACGGCACCAGCGGTGTCCCGATCGAGGCCGTGGACCAGGTCGCCGCCCTCCCCGGCGTCGAGCGCACGTCCCCGTCGATCGGGGGCGGCATCATCGTCCTCGACTCCGAGGGCGCCGCGATCCAGACCGGAGGCGCACCCGCCGAGGGCTACGCCTACATCCCGCCCGACCGTCTCGTCGGCGATCCGGAGACCTTCGTGGCCGGTGGACCGCCGGCGGAGAGCGGGCAGATCGCGCTCAACGAGAGCGCGGCCGAACGCGGTGATCTCTCGATCGGCGACAGCACGACCGTGCTCACCATCTCGCAGGGCATGGTGCCGGTGACCGTCAGCGGCATCTACGAACTCGAGACCGACACCGGCGGCTACATCGGTGCGTTGTTCACCGAGGAACAGGCCTCCCAGTTGTTCACCGACGGCCGGCACGTCGGCTTCCTCGACGTCGCGGGCGACGGTTCGCTCTCGCCCGAGCAGCTGCGCGACGAGATCGCGGCGGCGCTGCCCGATCTGAAGGTGCAGACCGGAGCCGAGGTCACCGAGGAGACCAAGTCGCAGGTCGCCGAGGCTCTGAACTTCCTCAACTACTTCCTGCTCGCGTTCGGCGCGATCGCACTGCTCGTCGGCACGTTCATCATCTACAACACCTTCTCGATGATCGTCGCCCAGCGACTGCGCGAACTCGCCCTGCTCCGCGCGATCGGCGCGAGCCGCAAGCAGGTCGGCCGATCGGTCACCCTCGAGGCCTTCGTCGTCGGCCTGATCGGCAGCATCATCGGTATCGCCGCGGGCGTCGCCCTCGCCTACGGTCTGCGCGCGGCACTGAACGCCGCGGATCTCGGACTGCCGTCGGGACCGCTGCAGCTGTCCCCGCGCACCGTGATCGTCGCGCTGCTCGTCGGCGTGGTCGTGACGATGGTCAGCGCCTACGCCCCGGCGCGGCGCGCGACCCATGTTCCGCCCGTCGCCGCGATGCGCGAGGAATCCACGGCGACCGTCGAGTCGCTGCGCATCCGCACGATCATCGGTGTGCTCTGCGCGATCGTCGGTGCGGCGCTCGTCGTGGTGGGCGCACAGCAGGTCGGTGGTGGCGCGGCCGCGACCGTCGGTATCGGTGCCTTCCTGCTGATCCTGTCGGTGCTGTTCGCGGCACCGGCGTTGTCCCGACCCGTCGTGAACGCGCTCGGCGCGGTCTTCGCCCGGCCCTTCGGGGCGATCGGCCGTCTCGCGCGCACCAACGCGACCCGCAATCCACGTCGCACCGCCGCGACCGCCTTCGCCCTCACCCTGGGTCTGATGCTCGTCTCCGTCATCGGTGTGTTCGGGTCGTCGGCGAAGGCCAGTGTCGACGCGCTCGTCGACAACGGTGTCGAAGCGGACTTCATGCTCACCGGGCCGCAGATGTTCGGCGTCCCGGCCCCCGCCGCCGAGGCGGTCCGCGGGGTGGACGGCGTCGAGGAGGTCGTGCCCGCCTACGGCGTGCAGGCCAAGATCGACGAGGACTTCGAGTTCGGCACCGGAGCGGGCGGACCCCTCCAGGACGTTCTCGACCTGGACATGGTCGCGGGTGCCTTCGAGGTGACCGGGAACGAGATCCTCGTCTCGCAGACCTCGGCGGACGACCGCGGCTGGGAGGTGGGCTCCACCGTTCCGCTCACCAGCCGCGACGGCGACACCGTCGACACCACCGTCGCCGGCATCTTCACCGACAACCAGCTGATCGGTCCGTGGGTCGTCTCGCAGCAGCTGTTCGAGCAGTTCACGCCGCCGAACAACCGGTCGGCGCTCGTCGTCCTCATGAACACCGTCGACGGTGCCGATCCGGAGACCGTGCGCGCGTCGATCGAGGAGGCGGTCAAGGACTACGTGATCGTGCAGGTCCTCGACCGTGAGCAGTTCAAGGGACAGCAGGCGCAGCAGATCGACATGCTCCTCGCGATCCTCTACGGCCTGCTCGCCCTCGCCGTGGTCATCGCCATCCTCGGCATCGTCAACACCCTGGCACTGTCGGTGGTGGAACGGCGGCGGGAGATCGGCATGCTCCGCGCTGTCGGTATGCAACGCGCCCAGGTGCGTCGCACGATCTACCTGGAGTCGCTGCTCATCGCAGTATTCGGTGCGGTCGTGGGTGTCGTGCTCGGTCTCGCGTTCGGCTGGGCGTTCGTGCGCACCCTCGCTGATCAGGGACTCGACATCATCTCGGTGCCGTGGTCGCAGGTCGTCGGCATGCTCGTCGCGTCCGGCATCATCGGTGTCCTCGCGGCGCTGTGGCCCGGCCAGCGTGCGGCGAAGACGCCGCCGCTCGAAGCGATCAGCGACATGTAGGCAGAAAGTGCAGGTGGACACGAGTTGTCCACAGGCAGTGGAGTTGTCCACAGCAACCGGCCCGCGGAGCATTCCGTGGGCCGGTCGTCGTCGGTGCCCCCTATGCTTCCGCGGCAGGGGGTGGTGGTATGCGGGTGGACGATCTGGCGGGGTGGGATCCGGATGCGCTCGAGCGCATGGCGACCGAACTCGCGGCGTGCGCCGACGCGGTGGACGCCGTGGCCGGCGACGTGGTGCGGTCGGCATCCTTCGGCGACGCCTGGAGCGGTGCGGCCCACGATGGAGCAAGGTCCGTATTCTCCTCGTGCGGGCGGGATCTCGCGGCGCAGGCCGAGGCGTACCGGCAGGTGTCCGCGTGTGCGCGGTTCGTCGTGCCGCGACTGCGGGCACTGCACGCCGAACTGGGCGAGCTGCAGGCCAGGGCCGCTGCACGGGGTTTCCCGCTCGACGGCGACGAACTGCTCGCGGCGTCGCTGCGATCATTGCTCGTCCGTGCCGATGGGCTCGACCGCGAGGCCGCCGCTCGCCTGAGTGCCGAATCCGAGCCGTCGGGAACGGTTCTCGGCGAACAGGATCGCCTCCACACCGCGATTCCACGGTCGGGATCGACGACGCTGCCGGCCCTGCCCGATCCGGCCACCGGTCCCGTGCAGGTCGCGCAGTGGTGGAACGGTCTCGACGACACGGCACGCACCGCGCTGGTCGCCGAACATCCTCAACGGATCGGTGCCCTCGACGGAATACCCGCCGTGGCTCGCGATCTCGCCAATCGTGCCTTGCTCGACGACGAACGTCGCCGCCTCGAATCCGTGGCGACCCAACTGCGGGCCGAACTCGACGCGATGTTCCTCGGTGGCACCGTGATCGACCCTCTCGGCGTCACCGGACTGTTCACCGACGCCGATGCCGGGCTCGAACAGACAGTGCGGAAGATCGAGGCCCTCGACGCGATCGACGCGACCCTCGCCCACGGCGACCGGCAACTGATCGCCCTCGACCTGTCCGGACGCGAAGCGATGGCGGCGGTGGCCGTCGGGGACGTCGACACCGCCGACCACCTGGCCGTCTTCGTCCCCGGCGCCGGCTCGACCGTGCAGGGCAATCTGCAGGGTTACGACGCGCAGGTCGCGGCGCTGCGCGACTCCGCTCGGCTCCACCTCACCGGCGGCGATCCCTCCGTCGCGGCGGTCACCTGGCTGAATTACCAGGCGCCCCACTGGGGATGGGGTCTCGCGTTCACCGAGCGCAGTCCGGTCTCCGACCTCGCCGCCCGAATCGCCGCGCCTCGCCTGGTCGACTTCCTCGACGGCATCGCGGCCTCGCGCCCCGACGACCCGCGTATCACCACGGTCGGGCATTCGTACGGGGCCGTCGTCTCCGGTTTGGCGCTGAGGGAGACCGGTGCGGTCGACGCCGCGGTGTTCGTCGGGGCTCCCGGGATCGGGACCGGCGACGTGACCGACCTGCGGATCCCGCCCGGCTCCGCCTATCTCGTCGAAGCCGAATGCGACATCGTCGCCGACGTCGGAACCTTCGGGGGCGACCCGAGCTTCCTCGACGGCCTGACGCATCTTCCCGCCGGTCCCGGCACCACCACCGCCGGAGTCCCGCTCGCGGGCATCACCGGCCACAGCTCGTATCTCACCCCCGGAACGTCGAGTTCCCACCACATTGCCGGTGTCGTCGCGGGCACCGCGGAACGGAGTACGCCGTGACCTCTGCGTGGACTTCCCGGCTCGGGGCGAGCGTCGTCGTTCCGGCAGCACTGCTCGCCGCGTGCACCACTACGGTGACCCCGGTCGCGATGCCCGAACCGGTCGCCACGACCAGCGCGGGCGCGGTCGAGTTCTACACCGCTGTGCAGCGCGACGTCCTCACCGCACTGTCCGCCGAGTTCCCCGGCGTGCGCTTCGAACCGAAGTACGCGAGCACCACGGCGGGATGCACGTTGCCCGACGGCACCTCGGGTCTGACGGTGCACCTTCCGATCCACGGGTCGGGACGGCCGGTGCCGGTCGACGAACTCGACCGTGCGGCCAGGGTCTTCGAGGACACCGCCGCGCGGGCGGGCTTCCACGGTCGCCATGTGCTGCCTCCGGATACCGGTTTCGCCGTCCGGATGTTCGCGGCCGACGGCTCGTACATCACCTTCGGCAGTTACGTCGCCGCGACCGTCGGACTCACCGTCGGTTGTTACCGGGAGTAGGCCCGGATGTCGGTTAGGCTCGTCCGAGCGACGGCCGCTCGGGCCGTCGTGATTCGTGCTGGCAGCCGTGGAGGGACGAACAGATGCGCCCGATGCTCGGCATCTCCGTCGACGAGGGTGAAGTGTGCGCGGTCCTCGTCGATGCCGACGTTCCGAGTCTCGGTCCGTTCGACTCCCAGCGGGGCTTCGACGCACCCGGGGACACACCGGCCGAGGCCGCCGCCGCTGCCGCCTCCGCCATGGCGGAACGTGCCGCCGCGGCGTCACTGACGCTGTCCGCGGCCGCGGTGGTGACCGGTCCCGAGAACGACGAGGACGCCGAACCGGTCACCGAGGCGGTGCGAGCCGTACTCGGTATCGACGTCGACTCGGTCCTGCTCGACGAAGCGCGGTTGGCCTTCCTCGCCGGCGCACCGGAACTCGCGGAACTGCCGGTCCTGGCCCTGCACACCCGCACCTACGGCGTCGAATCGGCATCGATGGTCGACGTCCCCTCGCGCACGGTGCTGTCCACGGTCAGCCCCGACGGCGACGAGTTCGGTCCCTACACACAGTCGCTGCCCGAGGCGATGGACGAAGCGGTCGCCCGCGCCGGCACCTCGCCCGACGCCGTGGTCTTCCTCGATCTGCGTCCCGGCGACGCCCGTCCGGCACGAGAACTTGCCACCGTCCTCGGTGTTCCCTTCGTGACTCCGCACGGGGTGCCCTGGCATCGCGCGACCGGCGCCGCGCTCGTCGCAGCCGCCCGCCGTACCCCGACGGTCGTCGCCGCGCCCACGAACCGCCGTCGCGGCACCGTCCTGCTGGCCACGCTCGTCGCGCTCGTCGCCCTGCTGGGTGGGGGACTGGCCGTCGCGGTGAGCAGCGGCGTGCAGGCGGAACGCTCCGCGCCCGGTCTGCAGACCGCCGTGGCGCCCCCGCCGTCGCCGGTGCCGTCGCCCGACCGCACACCCGCCGCCGACCCGTGCTCCGAGGCGCGACCGGCATCGTGGCCGGCCCACGCGTCCGATCCGGTCGACCCGGTGCCGACGCCCGAGACGCCCACCGAGATACCCTGCGGCAGCGCGCCTCCCACCGCTCCGTGACCGGCCGGTGATCGGGCGCGCCGCTCAGACTCGCAGTGCCCGACCGGCGCGCGTCAGCGCCTCCGCATCGGACGCGACGACGACGTCGGCGAACCGCTCGCGGTAGTCGCCGAGGTCGTCGCCGACCGAACCGACCACCGCGACCACCGGAACGTCGCCGCAGCGCGCGAGGATCGCCGAGACGATCTTGCCCGCCCGCGACTGGCCGTCGAGTCGTCCCTCGCCGACCACCACGAGATCGGCGGTGCGCACGGCGTCGTCGAATCCCACTGCGTCGAGCACGAAGTCGGCTCCAGACCGCAGTTCGGCACCGAACCGCGACCACATCCCACCGGAGAAACCACCGGCCGCACCCGAGCCGTCGACCTCCCGCGGGTCGCGGGGGAGTGTCAACGCGGTCTCCTCGAGGCGGCGCGTGAGCAGCGCGACGGCCGCCGTATCGGCGCCCTTCTGCGGCCCGAAGATCCGTGCCGCATCGGTGTAGCGGGTCGTCACGTCGGACAGCACGGTGACGCGGGCGTCGTCGAGCCCACCCCGCTCGTCGATCGCGGCGATCGCGCCCGCACCACCGTCGGTCGTCGCCGATCCACCGGCCGCGACGACGATGTGCCGTGCTCCCCGCCGGACGGCTTCGGCCATGACCATCCCGGTGCCGTAGGTGTCGGCGGTGACGGCGTCGCGCGGACCGTCGTGCGGGGTGGTGATGCCGCTCGCCGTTGCGAGTTCGACGACCGCCGTGCCGTCCGGCGACATCCCCAGCAGCCCGCGGCACGGTGACCGCCACGGATTCACGGCCTCGACCTCGATCCGGGCGAGACCGAGGGGCCCGGCGAGCGCGTCGAGAGTGCCCTCACCGCCGTCCGCGACGGGCATCCGGATCGCGGTGTGCCCGGCGCTCTCCACCCCGGAGGCGATCGCGTCGGCGACCTCGACGGCGGTGTAGGTGCCCTTGAAGCTGTCGGGGGCGATCAGGATGCGGGTCACCGGAGCACCCAGTCGAAGGCCTCGGCCTCGGAGCGGGCGCCCTGCCGGGCACGCGACCGGTTCGGTTCGTCCAGTTCGGCGACGATGTCCTCACCGAGCCGGACCAGGGAGCCGAAGACCTCCGGATCCAGCCACGACGGACGGGTCGCGAACAGCAGGTCCTCGCTCGCGGTGTTGCCGCTCGCGCCCGGCGCGAACGGGCATCCGCCCAGGCCGGCGAGCGCACCGTCGACGACGGTCGCTCCGGCGTCGATCGCGGCGAGGCTGTTGGCGACACCGAGACCCCACGTGTCGTGACCGTGGTAGACGATCCGCCGGTCGGGGGATTCGGCGGCCAGCCGCGCGACCAGCGACGACACCTGGCCGGGCACGGCCTGACCCAGGGTGTCGGCGACGACGATGTCGGCGGCTCCGTCGGTGCGCGGGTCGCACGCGATCTCCACGACGCGGTCGGGGTCGACCGGCCCGTCGAACGGGCACGTGAACGAGGTGGCCAGGCACAACTGGATGCTGCCGCCGGCGGCGTGGGCGCGTTCGATCGCCGCCGGCATCGCGGCGATGCTGTCCTCGGTGTCGCGGCCGATGTTGGCGCGGTTGTGGGCGTCGGAGACCGAGAAGCAGTACTGGAACCGGCGGGCACCGGCCGCGATCGCCTTCTCGACATGGCGCGGCGTGGCGACCCAGATCCAGCAGCGGTCGAGTTCCTCCTCGGTCAGCGCCGCAACGAGGTCGAGGGTGTTCGCCATCGGCGGCACGAGATCGGCGCGCGCCAGGGACCCGATCTCGAGTTCGGGCACGCCCGCTGCGAGCAGCGTCCGGACGATCTCCACCTTGCGTTCGGTGGGAAGCAGCTTGCCGGTCAGCTGCAGTCCGTCGCGCAGCGTCACGTCCCGCAGGATCACGTCCGTGCGCGCTCGGTCACTCGTCGGTCCCGCCACAGTTTCCGCCTCCCCGTCGTGTTCCTGCCGACCCCACCGTCTCGAACCGCACCAGTATGCCCCGGTCACCGTGGGGGCACGATCCGTCGACACACCGATGGACTTTCGCGAGGACTGTGACAGATGACACTATCCTCACCGTTCTGATCGTGAATTGCCGGAAGGTGCAGGGAAATGGCTTCGGTCCTGGGAAAAGTACTGCTCTGGATCGCTCTGCTGGGGGGACTGGCCGGGGCGGTGATCGCCGTGTGGGCGCTGCACGTGAACGGGCTGGTGGCCTCGCTCATCGTCGCGTCGGTGACGGGACTCGTCCTGCTGCGGCTGCGTCCGGAGGCGCGTGACGACTCCGACTCCGACATCGCCCTCACCTGACGGGAAACGGGGCGTTCGGACTGTAGGGTGAGAACCGGCGTCCGGGTCGAGGGCGCCTCGCGTGGACGCGCTGCACGAGCGCGGCGTCGACGCCGGAGAGGGGGCCCGCGGCCTCCGCCGGGCGTGGAAGAGGAGCAACGGTCAGTGTCGCTGTGGTCTCGTGCCTTGTCGTCGGACGAACTCGACAGTCGTCGCTGGGTGGATCTGATGCCGTGGATCGACCGCTACGGATCGGCCCGCACCGCCGCTCTCGGGGCACTCGTGTCGTCGTCCCGCTGGTGGGAGAACGAGTCGCCCGCCGAGACCTGCGAGCACACCGAGATCCCCGAACTGTGCGCCGAACTCGCCCACATCTACGTCACCGACCACCCGGAGCTGCGCTTCGCGGACGGTCTGCTGCGTGAGGACGAAGTGCCCGTGGCCGCACTCGATCTCGGCCCGGCCGCCGCGACCCTCGTCGCGCGCCTCCCGCACGCACCCACCACCGCCGAGTTGTTCAGCCGCAGTCCGGCCGACCTGCTCGGGATCCGCGGCGCCGACCGCGATGCGGTGGAGGAGATCGTCTGCGCCGCCCTCGTCGCGACGGTGCTCCGCGAACCGGCCACCCTCGAAGCCGATCCGCGTGCCGCGCGGGTGCCTGCCGCGGCGCTGCTCCTCGACGACCTGGCGGCGCTGGCGCGGTGGAGTCGCGTGTGCGGCCGGGACGATGCTCCTCTCCTGCAAGCCGTGATCGACGACGGGGCGCCGGAGGAGATCCAGGACGCCGCGGCCCGGCTGCGAGCACTCACCGCCCGCGACCTGCCGGTGGCGGCGCCGGCCGATCCGATCGCCGAACTCACCGACTACCTGAAGGGCTTGCCCGACGCGGAACGCACGGCCCTGCGGCGCCGCGTCCACGACGACGTCGACGACCCGGCCGCGCCGTCCACCTTCCCGTTCGGCACGGCGGTCGGCGACCTGCTCGCGGCGCTGCGCGTCGACGTGCGGCCGGTGGCGGCCTTCGACCGGATGGTGCGCACCCACCCGGTGCTGGGCCGGACCGTCCCGGGTTTCGACGTGCCCCTGTGGCGGGTGCTGCACCGCCTCGACGACCGTTTCGAGGTCGCGGACGGGTGGATCGCAGTACCGGATCTGCCCGACGCCGAGAAACAGACGCGCGGACTGCTCTCGGAGTTCGAATCGCCGAACGGTGTGGTCGAGCCTGCCGCGGTGAAGGCCGTGTGGTCGCTTCCCGACGACGAGTTCGAGGCGTGGACCCGGTACTGCGGCACGACGACCTTCGAACGCCGTCTGCTGTCCCCGCCGGACGGACTCGCCGGTCGCGCCGCTCAGGTCCTGGAGGTGCTCGGCGACCCCCTGACCGCCGACACGCTCGTCGCGCGCATGGGGGTCAACGCCGACGTCCACACCCTCGTCTCCGAACTCGCCGACGACGAGCGCTTCACGTCCGACGGTGAACGTTGGGCGCTGGCCGAGTGGGACGTCGACGTGGTCACCGCCATCCGCACCCGCATCGCACGGCTGGTCGATTCCCGCGGCGGCAGTGCCGATCGCGACATGGTGGTCGCCGCGCTCGTCGACCGATTCGGCATCTCCGAGGATTCCGCCCGGACGTTCACGGCCGGAGGGGATTTCGAGGTCGTCGACGGCCGTGTCCGGCGCCGTCACCGCTCGCACGTCCCGATCTCCGTGCCCGAGCGCACGCGCCGCCTCTACCGGCTGGGCGAGGCCTGGCGTCTGCGCATCCCCGCGACCCGCGACCACCTGCGGGGAGCCGAGTTCACGGTTCCGTCCGCCGTCGCCGCGATCGCCGGGTGCGCACCGGGTGGGCACGTGGTGCTCCCGTCCCGCCTGGGCGGCCAGACCCTGCGCTGGACGGGACCGGTGCCGCGTCTGTCCTCGATCCGCCGGTTCCTCGAGGACGTCGGGGTGGAGGAGGACAACGAGCTGCTGCTCGAGGTCCGCACCGACGGCCGGTTCGACGTCCTGCCGCTGCGCACCGTCGCCGACAACGCCGAACCGCTGCGCAAGGCGCTCTCGCTCATCGGCCACACCGAACCGGAGACCGTCCCCGAGGAACGGATCGCGTCGGCGTTGGCGTCCGCTCTCGGTCTCGACGGGGAGTCGCGTCCGCGCCGGATCCTGTCGGCCTACCGGGCCCGCAGGGAGACCGAAGTGGTGGCTCTGCTCGAACAGGCTTGGGTGCGCGTCCCGAACTGAGCCGGAGGACGTGATGCATCCGGCCCTCGGACGTAGCACGATTGGGGAATGGTCGACACGTCGAAACCCACCGCTGCAGTCCCCACCGCCCCTGACGCGGTCCTCGAGGCGTTGCGGGGAGCAGTCGCGTCGGTGGAGGCCGCCGTCGTGCGTCTCGAAGGCGACGATGCGGCGCCCGGAACCGTCGACCGCGTGCTCGACCTGGCCGGGGCGGAGCCGGCCGGCGACATCGTCGCGACCCACAATGCTCTGACCCGGGCGGCATCGATCGTCGACCACACGGGCGGTCTGCCCGACCGGGACTGGCAGGCGATCGCCGACCTCGGGGAGGTCCTCGCCCGGACGGTGACGCGTCTGCGCGGGCACGTCTCGTCGTCGCTCGACGATCTCGGACTCGACGCGGCGGTGGGCGAGCACGTCGAACTGCTGCAGAAGGTCGCGGTGGAGGAGGCGCTGGGGGAGACGCTGCAGTTGCTCGTGATGGTCGAGGACTGCCTGTTCCTGTGGCATCGCGTGCACCTGGCGCGCACGCCCGACGACGAACTGCGCGACGCGCTGGCCTCTGCCCGTCAGGTCCTGGCCGACCACTTCACGCAGGACGCTGAACTGCTGCGCCGCGCCCGTGCCGCGCTCGCCCGGTTCGCGGAGGGCACCCCGATCGAGGTCGTCCGCCGCCTGTCGTCGGGACGGACGACGAAGGTGCTCGCGGGTCTGCGTCAGGACTTCGACGACTTCCGGTGGGCGTGCCGCGCCGACGAGGCGGGCTGGCTCGACGACGAGGACCCGGTGATCGCCGAGGCCCTGGACTCGATGAGCAGCCCGCTCAAGGCGGTCGGGGGAGTCCTCGGCGACGTGTTCGAACGCGGGCGGGCGCGGGTGACGGAGACGTGGAGTCGCTCCGACGCTTCGGAATCTTCCGCTTCGGGATCTGCCGATTCCGCAACCGCCGGATCCGACGACCGGCAGTAGACGCTTTCGCACCGCTTCGCGGAGAGCGCTCGGTCCTCATACCTAGATCTGCTAGGGTCACCGTTATCCATAGAACTTCTAGGTATGAGGACGACATGTTCATCGAGAAGGATCTGGTGGCCGCGTCCGCCACCCCGCTCGTGCTCGGCATCCTCGCCGAGGGCGAGTCGTACGGGTACGCGATCATCAAACGCGTCAACGAGCTGTCGCAGGGCCGGATGCAGTGGACCGACGGGATGCTCTATCCCCTCCTGCACCGTCTCGAGCGGGCGGGGCACGTGTCCGCCGCCTGGCGTGTCGCCGACAACGGCCGCCGTCGCAAGCACTACGCCATCACCGATGCGGGCCGCGAGGTCCTCGCCGAACGGGCGGCGCAGTGGACGGTCGTCGCCGAGGCGCTGCACCAGGTGTGGCAGTCGGCCCAGTTGCCTCCCGCCGTCGCGCCGGGGTGGTCGTGATGACACTCGACGCACCTCTCGAGGACCGGATCGCCGGCTGGCGCAGCTACGTCGCCGACCATCGGGTCATCTCGTCCTCGGACATCGACGAGATGGAAGATCATCTGCGGGAACAGATCTCGGATCTCGTGTCGGTCGGACTGTCGGCCGACGAGGCATTCCTCGTCGCGGTCGGCCGGATGGGCGGTCTCGACGAGATCTCCCGCGAGTTCGCCCAGGAACACTCCGACCGGCTGTGGAAACAGCTCGTCCTCTCGGGTGGTGGCCGCGATGAGGAATCCGGAACCCCTCGGCGCCGTAGGGAACTCGCGGTCGTCCTCGCCTGCACGCTCGGTGCCGGTCTGGCCGTCCGGGCCGGATTCGAATGGCTCCCGGAGACCGCGCTGGTGCGCAACGCCGCCGTGCTCGTGCTGCCCTTCCTCGCACTGTACTTCGCGTGGAAGCGGGAGATGAGCGCGAAGAGCAGTGCGCTCCTTGCTGTTCCGTTCGTCCTCGCGGCGATCGTGCTCAACGCCTTCCCGTTCGAGCCGGGCGGCGCCACCGAAATCATCGCGGCGATCCACGCCCCGGTCGCCCTGTGGTTCGTCGTCGGAGCGGCCTACGTGGCGGGGCAGTGGCGATCCCATCGCCGTCGCATGGACTTCGTGCGTTTCACGGGGGAGTGCGCCGTGTACCTGGCGCTGCTCGCGCTCGGAGGTGGCGTGCTCATGGGGCTGACCGCGGGTGCCTTCAGCGCCCTGGGAATCGATATCGAACCGTTCTTCGAACAGTGGATCGTCCCGTTCGGGCCGGCCGGAGCGATCGTCGTCGCGGCCTGGCTCGTCGAGGCGAAACAGCAGGTCGTGGAGAACATCGCACCCGTTCTCACCCGGGTGTTCACGCCCGTCACGATCCTCATGCTGGTCGCGCTGTTCGTCGCGGTGATCGCGTCCCACAGCGTCCTCGACGTCGACCGGGGCCTGCTGATCCTCATGGACCTGATCCTCGTGCTCGTCCTCGGGCTCCTGCTCTACTCGATCTCCGCCCGCGACCCGCACGCCGCACCGGACGTCTTCGATCTGCTGCAGGTCGTGCTGATCGCCGCGGCGCTCGCCGTCGACCTGCTGATGCTCACCGCGATGGCCACCCGCATCGCCGAGTTCGGTTTCACCGCCAACAAGGTCACCGCCCTCGGCCTGAACCTCGTCCTCCTGGTGAACCTCGTGTGGGCGGCGTGGCTCGGCATCTCGTTCCTGCGGGGTCGCTCCGGTTTCGCGGCGGTCGAGCGCTGGCAGATGCGCTACCTGCCCGTCTACTGCGGGTGGGCGGCACTGGCGGTCGTCGCGATCCCGCCGCTCTTCCGGTTCGTGTGAGCGCTTCCGCCCGCAAGAGCGGCCGGGACCCGGGACTACGGTAGGACCATGCCCAGGACGGACGCGGTGCCCACGTACACGATGAGGCAACTCGCCGCGTTCGTCGCCGTCGCCGAGTGGGGCACCATCACCGCGGCCGCCGACGCGATGCACATGTCCCACTCGGCGCTCTCGTCCGCGATCACCGATCTGGAGAAGGCTCTCGCGGTCAAGCTCCTCGTCCGACAACGCGCGCGGGGCGTCAAGCTCACACCGACCGGTCACGCGGTGCTCGAGCGGGCGAAGATGCTGCTGCACCATGCGAGCGAACTCGAGAGCGACGCGCGGTCGGAGGCGGGCGACATCGTCGGTCCGGTGGCGGTGGGGTGTTATCTCTCCCTCGCGCCGACGCTGTTGCCCGCCCTCATCGCCGAGTTCACCCGCGCCCATCCGCGCGCCGACGTCGATTTTCGCGAGGACACCCAGAACCGTCTGCGGATGTTGCTCGACTCGCACGAGCTCGACGTGGCCTTCCTCTACGACCTCGATCTCGAACCGGGACTCGAGACGGTCACCCTCGACGTGCGCGAGCCGATGGTGCTCGTCTCGGCCGACCATCCGCTCGCCGGGGCCTCGCAGGTACGCCTGCGCGACCTCGCCGACGAGCCCATGGTGCTCCTCGACGCCCCGCCGAGTTCGGGCCACGCCCTGCGGGTGTGCGCGGAGGCCGGCTTCACCCCGTCCATCGCATACCGGACGCAGACCTTCGAGACGGCACGATCGTTCGTGGGGCGCGGACTGGGGTGGACCCTGCTCGTGCAGCGACCCGCTGTCGACGTCACCTACGAGGGCCGGAAACTCGTCCTGCTGCCCGTCGTCGACCCGACTCCGGAACCGGTGCCGGTCGTGCTCGCGTGGCGCAAGGACGCCCTTCCGAGCCGTGTTGCCCAAACTTTCACGGACTTCGTCGTCGATGTCGCGAGGACCTCGCAGGCACTCTGACGTGGCCGAACGGCCCCATCCACGGAATTTCCGGGGATATTCACCGACTTTGTGCGCTTTGCAAACGATGTGACCGCTCTCATGATTGGTCCCACTGCGTCCGAACGCTCGTTAATCGGATGCCTCGGATCGACCGCCGGAGAGGGCACTGAACATGACAGTCCTTGACTCGACGCCGCAGACGTCGGCAAGAGCCGCACGCAAAGCCGCGCTCGGCAGCTTCGTCGGTACCGCCATCGAGTGGTACGACTTCTTCATCTACGGCACCGCCGCGGCGCTCGTGCTCGGCCCGCAGTTCTTCCCCGGCTCGTCCGAGGTCGCCGGAACTCTGGCCGCCTTCGCCACGCTCGCCGTCGGCTTCATCGCGCGCCCCATCGGCGGCGTCGTGATGGGCCACTTCGGCGACCGCATCGGCCGCAAGTCCATGCTCGTCGTCTCGCTGCTGCTGATGGGCTTCGCGACCGTGGCGATCGGCGTGCTCCCGAACTACGCGGCCATCGGCGTCGCGGCACCGATCCTGCTCGTCGCCCTGCGATTCATCCAGGGTCTCGGCGTCGGCGGTGAGTGGGGCGGAGCGGTGCTCGTCGCCACCGAGAACGCCCCGGCCGGCAAGCGCGGCCTCTACGGCGCGGCACCGCAGATCGGTGTGCCGGCCGGTGTGCTGCTCGCGAACCTCGTCTACCTGCCGCTGACCGCCTTCCTCAGCGAGGAGACCTTCAACGCGTGGGGCTGGCGCATCCCGTTCCTCGCCTCGGCGGTGCTCGTCTTCGTCGCCATGTGGATCCGCCTGGGTCTCGAGGAGAGCGAGGAGTTCAAGGCCGCCAAGGACGCCGCCGCGGCCGAGGAGAAGCTGCCGATCCTCGAGGTGCTCACCCAGCACTGGAAGACCGTGCTGCTCGCCGGTGGCACCTTCATCGCCACCAACGGCATCGCCTACGCCTACATGGTCTACGTCCTCAAGTACGGCGAGGCCACGCTCGGGTTCAGCAAGACCACGATGCTCGCGCTGCTCATCGCCTCGTGCCCGTTCTGGATGGCCGGCATGGCCTTCGCGGCCTGGCGCTCGGATCTCGTCGGACGCCGCACCGTCTACATCCGGTCCTCGGCCGGCCTGGTCGTCGCCGCCGCCCTGTTCTTCCCCCTGATGGACACGGCGCTCCTGCCGGTCATGCTCCTCGCGATGGTCGGCCTCGGCTTCACCCTCGGCTGCTGCGCCGGTCCGCAGTCGGCACTGTTCGCCGAACTGTTCCCCGCCAAGATCCGCTACAGCGGTGCGTCGCTCGGCTACCAGGTCGGCGCGATCCTCGGCGGCGGTCTCGCACCGATGGTGGCGACCTCCCTGTTCGCCGCGACGGGCACCTCGATGTCCATCACCGGTTACTTCGTGCTGATCGCGCTGATCAGCCTCATGAGCATCCTGCTGCTGCGCGTGCCGTCCGCCGGGCACGCGAACACCACCGACTCCCGCCGTTCTCCCGAGGAAGGTGCCTGATCATGTCGACCTACTACCAGCCGCCCAAGTACCCCGCCTCGAAGTTCGAGTCGATGACTCCCGCCGACGAGACGCTGCCCGTCGTCGTGGTCGGTGCCGGACCGGTCGGCATGGCCGTCGCCCTCGGGCTGGCCCAGCGCGGTGTGCCCGTCACCATCCTCGAGGCCGCCGATCAGGTGTCCTTCGGCTCGCGTGCCATCTGCATCTCGCGCCACAGCCTCGAGGCCGCCGCCCGCCTCGGCTTCGGCGACGAACTCGAGAAGATCGTGCTGCCGTGGGTCGGCGGTCGCAGCTTCTACCGCGACCAGCAGGTCCTGCACTTCCAGATGCCGCAACGTGACTTCGACGTCCGCCCGCCCATGATCAACGTCTCCCAGTCGGAGTTCGAGCAGATCATGGTCGACACCATCGAGCAGAACCCCCTCGTCACCCTGCACTGGCAGGCGCCGATCGCCGGGATCCTGCGCGGCGAGGACGAGGTCACCCTCGAGGTCGACACCGCCGCCGGCAAGCGGCACCTGCGCGCACGCTGGGTCGTCGCCGCCGACGGTGGCCGCAGCCGCATGCGCGAACTCGCGGGCCTGCGTCTGCAGGGCACCAGCTACGAGGGCCGCTACGTCATCGCCGACATCCACTGGGAGTCCGATCTCCCCGCGGAGCGCATGGTCTGGTTCGACCCGCCGAGCAACCCCGGCTCGACGATCATCATGCACAAGCAGCCCGGCAACATCTGGCGCATCGACTACCAGCTCGACCCGTCCGAGGACGCCGAGATCGAGACGCAGGAGGAGGCGATCCGCGCCCGCATCGCCAAGCACCTCGACTGGCTGCAGAACGACCTGCCGTGGACCCTCGAGTGGAAGGGCTTCTACAGCGCCCGCGCACTCGCCCTCGACGAGTTCACCCACGACCGTCTCCTCTTCGCCGGTGACGCGGCCCATCTCGTGCCGATCTTCGGTGTGCGCGGGCTCAACTCGGGCATGGAGGACGCCGAGACCCTCGCGTGGCAGCTCGCCGCGGTCGTGAACGGCAACGCCGAACCCGCCCTGCTGACGGCGTACTCGTTCGAACGCCACAACGCGTGGGAGCAGAACGTCGCCAACGCCGGCAAGTCCACGCTCATCATGAGCCCCGGCAGCCACGGCTACCGCACCACGCGTGACGCGATCCTCACGCTCGCCGTGGGACGCCCCGAGTTCGGGCACCTGATCAACCCGCGTCAGTCCAGCGCCACGCACGCCCGACTGTCGCCGCTGACCTGGTCGGTCGCCCCCGGCACCGAAGGTGTGCTCCCGGGCGATCCCGTCGAGGACCGCCGGATCCGCATCGCCGGTCGCGAGACGTCGCTGAACGACGCGCGCGGCACCGGCTTCGCCGTGCTCGGGGTCGGCCTCGACGCAGCGGGCTCGGCCGCCCTCGCCGCCGCCGCGAACGGCCTTGCGCAGGCACTCGCACCCGAGAGCGTCGCGGCCCTCGCCGTCGACAGCGCAGAGGTGGACGGTGTGACACTCCTCGACGCGCCCGATCTCGTCGAGGCACTCGGCGCGACGGCCGGTGAGGCCTTCGTGATCCGCCCCGACGGTCTGCTGCTGTGCCGTGTGCCGGTCGCCGACCTGGACGGTGTCGCCGCGTCCCTGCGCTCGGGTGCCGCCCCGGCCGGCGCGGAACTCCCGGCCCGGCCCGCCGAGCAGGTCACCGAGGACGACCAGCGTCGTGAGAACGTCTGGCTCGGCCTGTCGACCGCCCTGGACCAGGCCGCCGAGGAGGACCGCGAGGGCTTCCTGACGCGACTCGCGCTGGTGCTCGGCTCGCAGGTCGACCGCCGGCAGTTCGAGGAGGCCATCGCGGCGGCCGCGGACACCTCGCCGCTGCGCGTGGAGGAACTCGCCCCGCAGGCCTGAGCGATCACATCGCTCGTATGTCCGCCCCCGGTTGCCCCCTGCTACCGGGGGCGGACTGCTGCGCGGGAACTACCGCAGCGCGTCGAGTGCCTCGTCGATCGGGACGTCACCGTTGTTGAACTCGATGGTGCGTCCCACCGTCCCCGGCCGCTCGAGCACCGCTGCGGCGACGGCCGCGACGTCGGCGCGCGAGACCTGTCCCTTGTCGCTCGCCCCGTGCCCCTCGATCTCGATGCGGCCGGTGGGCGGGTCGAGGGTCAGTGCGCTCGGACCGAGGATCGTCCAGTCGAGGTCGGTGCCCCGCAGATGGGCGTCCGCGGCCGACTTGGCCTCGGCATAGGCGTAGAAGCTGTTGTCCTCGGGGACGCCGTGGTCGGGGCGGGCCCCGAAGTACGACACCATCACGTACCGGCGCACCCCGGCCTCCTGCGCGGCGGTCATCGAGGCGATCGCCGCGTCGCGGTCCACCGCGTAGGTGCGTTCGGGATTCCCTCCGCCCGCGCCCGCGGACCAGACCACCGCGTCGTGTCCGCGCAGCAGCTCGGTGATCTCGGCGATGTCCATCTTCTCGACATCGGCGACGACGGGCGTGCCACCGGCAGCGCGCACATCGTCGGCGTGATCGGGATTGCGGATGAACGCACTGGTCTCGTGACCGGCATCGGCCAGCAGCCGCTCGAGATGCAACGCGACCTTGCCGTGTCCTCCGAAGAGTGCGATTCGTGCCATGGAGACCTCCTGACGATGAAGTGGTTCCCGTGCAGCATGCCCGGAACCGGTCACCGCGAACCGTGACGTCCGCCGCCGGGTGACCCGATCAGGCGATGCGTTCGAGTGCGCGGTCGACGAGATACTCCGCGATCGCCATCGACGAGGTGGCCCCGGGCGACGGGGCGTTGCGCAGGTGCACGACCCGTCCGTGCCCGGTGACGACGAAGTCGTCCTCGAGACCTCCGTCGGAGTTCATCGCCTGGGCGCGGATGCCGCGCGGACCCGGCCGCACGTCGTCGACGGTCAGCCCGGGCATGTACGCGGCCGCATCGGCGACGAACCGTCGAGTGCTGCTCGCCGTGCGCAGTTCCCGGCCCGCTGCGGGCAGGTTGTGGGCGGCGAACCGCCAGAAACCGGGCCAGGCGACGGCGTCGCGCAGATCCCGCCACGATCCGCGCCCGCCGCGATAGGCCTCGCGGCCGGGGGAGAGGAAGGCGTTCGGTCCCACCATCACCTCACCGTCGATCCGGCGGGTGAGATGCACACCGAGGAACGGATAGCGGGGGTCGGGCACCGGATAGATCAGCCCGCGCACCTTCGCCGCCGCGTCCGGTTCGAGCAGCAGGTAGTCGCCGAGGAACGGGACGATCCGCGGGTCGCGGGTGTCGCCCGAGGTGTGGGCGAGACGGTCGGACTGCAGTCCCGCGCACGTGATCACCAGGTCGAAGGCCAACTGATCGCCCGGGATGTCGACGACGACCTGCTCGCCCGCCTCGCGGATCGCCGTCACGGCGGTACCGGTCCGCACCGTGCCACCCGCGGCGACGACGTCGTCCGCGAGCGCGCGGGTGACGGCGACGAAATCGATGATCGCCGTGTGCGGGGAGTGCAGGGCTGCGATCCCGACGGCGTGCGGTTCGATCGCGGTGATCTCGTCGGCACCGATGCGCCTGATGCCGGGGACCCCGTTCGCCGTGGCCCGCGAGAAGATCGCGTCGAGCCGGCCGAGTTCCGATTCGTCGAGGGCGACGACGACCTTGCCGCATTCGTCGTAGGGCAGGCCCTTGTCCGTGGTGAACGTCTGCAACAACTCCACACCGCGCCTGCACAACCGCGCCTTGAGGCTGCCGGGCGTGTAGTAGAGGCCGGCGTGGACGACGCCGCTGTTGTGCCCCGTCTGATGCGCGGCGAGCCGGTCCTCCTTCTCGAACAAGGTCACGTCGGCGTCGGAGAGAGCGAGTTGCCGGGCGGTCGCGGCACCGATGATCCCTCCACCGACCACCGCGACGCGAAGGTTGCGAATACTCAAGTGCCGCTCCCTGTTCTCCGCGGATCGTGACGTCCGTCCGCAGTCCGGCGAGTATATGTCGCGACGCTGTGACGACGGGCTCTTCTGTCGGATCGCTCGGCGAAATCCCCCGAGTGAGGGATGGCCGAGGTCACGAACACCGGCCGAGACTGGATCCACGGAATGGAGAGGTTCACCGAGAACCCTCGTCGATCGGATAGTGCCATGAAGAAACATCGTTCATCTCGTTCCATCGCAGTACTCCTCGCCGCGTGCGTCGCCGTGGCGGTCGGCGGCGTGGCGTCGGCGGTGCCCACACCTGCCCACCTGCACTTCGGTCAGGCCGTGAGCGTCGGTGACGGAACCGCGCGTGCGTATGCCACCGTCGACGAGAACGGTGCCCCGACCGCCGTCGGTATCCGCTTCTCGCCGGCGGCCCTCGACGGACTGCCCGATGTCGACGGGATGTACATGCTGCACCTGCCCGTTCAGGCATCCGACACGGTGTTCGACCACGTCATGCTGAACTGGAATCCGCGCGGACACGATCCGACCGTGTTGTTCGGGAAGCCCCATTTCGACATGCACTTCTACATGACCGACATGGCGTCGATCGAAGCAATCGACCCGGCCGCACCGGATTACGCCGCTCGCGCCGAACGATTCCCGGACCCGAAGTACATGCCGAGCGACTACGTGACCCCGCCGGGGATGCTCGCATCGCAACTCGCGGTGCCGTTGATGGGTGTGCACTGGCTCGACATCACGGAAGGAATGGTCCCGGGTGTCTACGACTTCACCGAGACCTTCGTCAACGGATCGTGGGACGGCGACTACACGTTCATGGAGCCGATGATCACGCGGGAGTGGTTGCTGACCCGTCCGACGATCCGCGAACAGATCAAGTTGCCGGCCGCCTATCAGCACTCGGCCTGGTATCCCACCGTCTACAGCGTCGGATTCGACGAGCAGGCGCAGGAATACGACATCGCCCTCGGAGGGATGGTCCCGCGTCAGGCATCCTGACGCATTGTTCATGAAAACCGTTGCAGTACACCAGTAACAGTAACTACGACACCGATCCGAACGGAGGAAAGTCATGCCCGTAACCGAGGAATCCGTCGTCATCGACAAGCCCGTCGACGAGGTCTTCGCCTTCTTCGCCGACCCGGAGAACGCTCCGGTCTACATGACGAACGTCATGGACTACGAGCTGGTCTCGGGTGAGGGCGGCAAGGAGGGATCCGTCTCGCGCGCCACCGTCAAGGTTGCCGGACGGCGGATCGAACTCACCGAGGAACTGGCCCGGGTCGAGCCCGGCAGAGCCCAGCACCGCCGCAGTGTGAAGAGCCCGATCCGGTACGAGACCGTCTATCGCTTCGAGCCGGTGGAGACGGGAACCCGCGTCACTTTCCACCAGGACACCGAGGACGTCGGGAACTTCTTCGGCAGGTTCACCCAGCCGGTCGTGGAGAAGCTGTACGCGCGCGATGTGCGGAACAACCTCGAACATGCGAAACAGCTTCTGGAGGAGGGAGATGCGATCGAAGGGTGATGCGGAGGATCGACCGGCACCTACCGGACAGGTGCCGGTCCTTCGCGTGTTCGTCAGTGGTCGACGAGCGTCAGCACCCGGTCGGCGGCAGCCGATGCACCGTCGACGGTGCGGAGCCGGGCTCCGAGTTGTGTTGCCGCCGTGCGATGACCGTCGTCGGTCAGCAGACTCGCGAGAGCCGCGCGTATCTGCTCGGGCGAGGCGGTCTTCCGCAGGCGGATGCCCGCCCCGGTCTTCGCGACCTCACGACCGATGATCGCCTGATCCGTCACCGCCGACATGGGCATGATCAGTATCGGAAGTCCGTGTGCGAGAGCCCGGAAGGCCGTCGCGTGCCCGCCGTGCCCGACGACCGCCGAGCAGGTCGGCATCAGTTCGTGGTGCGGGACGTACCGATGGACGGTCGCATTGGGCGGTACACGCAACCCGGTGGGATCGATCGCCGGCCCGGTCGTGACGACGAACTCCGCGTCCATCTCCGCCGCGGCGTCGAAGATGTTCTGGTAGGTGCGGCGCTGGCCGGGGAAACCGGCGGTGCTCAGGCTGACCAGCACGCACGGCGGTGTTCGTCCGACCGCCGCGGCCCTCGCGTCGTGAATCGCACCCGTCCATACGATCGAGCCGTCCGTGCGCCGTCGCGCGGCCGGGTCGAGCATTCGGTCCGAGCACACGAGTCGCATGTCGGCCTGTTCCCACAGTCGCTTCGGCCCCAGGCCGCGTAGTCGCGAACCGATCCCGAACGGTCCGTGCCGGAATGCGCCGTCGAATGCGGCGAAGAAGGAATGGAACAGCACCACGTGCGGCACCCCGGTGCGCGCCGCAGCGTCCTGGGCGTTGAACAGCATGCAGTCGACGATCACCAGATCGGTCGGCTCCCGGGTGATCTCGTCCTCCACATCCCGCGCGACGGCAGGGTCGGTCATCATGGCGTAGGCCATGGTCAGCACTTTCGGGGTGCTCAGTTCTACGTGGGGAGTCCAGGTCGGCGAGTGCCGGTAGCCGCAGAAGACGAGACCGGCGTCCTCCGCGACCTTCCGTTGCGATTCATGACCGAGAACCCGAACGTGATGTCCGCGGCGGTGCAACTCGCATCCGAGTGCTGCTTCGGGCGGGTAGTTCCCACCGCCTTCCAGGGTGACGATCAGGATGCGTGCCACGGTTCACCTCTTCCGATGTGCACCGACCGGGTCGTTCGTCGGCGCCGGTTTCTCGACGAACCACCCATCCGGCCCGATCTCCGTACCGATCCGGGGGAGGCAGTGCGTGAAGAACAATCGTGCGACGAGTTCCTGGCGACTGTTCACACCCGTCTTCGCATAGATGCTCTTCAGATGGTCCTGCACGGTGTACGGACTGATGAACAGTCCACGGGCGATCTCGGTGCGTGTCTCTCCCGCGAGAACACGGGCGAGGACATCGGTCTCCCGTTCCGTGAGACCGTGCAGGGCGGCGGTGAGAGCCACGAGCTGACCGGGTTGTGCGGGTTCGATCGCGACGACGATCCGGGCCGATTCTCCTCGGCCGTCCAGTAACCCGGCCCGCAGGACGAGCCACTGACCGTCCTCCGTACGGACACGGACGACGCGCGCAGCGGAACCCTCGTAGCGGAAACGGACGGCGACCACCACGGCGGGGAGCATGAAGGAACCTTCGGCGCCGAGGCGCTCGAGATACTCGACCGCCTGGGGAGTGGCCGATTCGATCTCGTTGTCCGCGCCCACCACCACGACCGCGGGACCGGAACCGCCGGACGAGATGTCCGCCGCGAGTCGAGGGGATTCGCGGAGCAACGACAACCGCAGTCCGTCGCTGATCTCGCCCACGCATCCTGCGAGGGCTGCCACATCGTCGGCGTCGAAGCGCCGGCCGGGGCCGCGCATGAGAGTGCCGCCGCCCCAGACGCGACCGTCACGGCCCCGGAAGACGAGGCGCACCTCGTCGTCCATTCCCTGCGGTTCGAGGACCTCGCTGTAGGGCAGGGAGTCGCGGATGTCGCCGTCGATCGCCTCGCGGATCGTCTGCACACCGGTCCGCGTCCGGGCGAGCCTGCGGTAGGTGTTCGCGAAGGGCGACGTGCCGTACTCGATGTGCGCCACCGTCTCCGCAGCACGTCCGGCGGGGGCAGCGGCATCGACCATGGTCACGGCCGTGAACAACATGCTCGCCGGATCGACGAGGGCGATGCATCCGATGTCGAAACGGATACGCCGCCGGATCGTGTCGAGGACGGCCTGCCGGAACTCGGCCGGATCGGCGGTTCCGAGTGCGATGTCCCGAACCTCGCTGCGGAGCGCCGACGCCTGCCGTGACGCGGTCATGTTCTCAGTATGTGCTGGTCACGCTCGCTCCGGCACCCTTCGGCGCGGGATGAACGGCGCATATACGGCGAATGCCGTCCCCGACCGGTGGATCGGGGACGGCATTGTCCGGAACGGGACGAATTCCTCTGTGGCGCTGTGTGAGTTCTCAGCGGTTGCGGTCGGAGCTGTAGCCCCAGAGCCAGTCGGTGTACTTGTAGCTCGAGGTGTCGCGGGTGCGGAACAGCTCGTTGCGGGCCTCGCGACCGGCACCGTCGAGGTGCCACAGGTCGCCCCACATGCGTCCGGTGGTGAGGATGCGGTTGCAGCGCGGTGCGCGTTCGGCGTTGACGTCCTTCAGGATCTTCGGCCAGTTCGCGCTGTCGCCCTGCAGGTCCTCGGCAGCGTAGTCGGCGAAGCACTTCGCATCCTCGAGCGCCATGACGGCACCGGAGGCGAGGTACTGCAGCGGCGGGTGCGCGGCGTCGCCGAGCAGGATCATCCGGCCGTCGACCCAGTTGTCGATCGGGTTGCGGTCGAACATCGGCCACCAGCGATCGGTCCACAGGTACTTCAGTGCGGTCTGCACGCTCTCGTGGCAGTGGTCGTAGGCGTGCGCGAGTTCCTCGGGACTGCCCCACTTCTCCTCACCGCGGAGGAATGCGGGGGACTGGAAGACCGCCACCTGGTTGAGCATCTCGCCCTGGCGCAGCGGATACTGGATGAAGTGGCAACGCGGGCCGATGTAGCCCACGACGTCCTCGATCTCTTCCTCGAGCGGAACCTCGTTCATCGGGAAGGTGCCGCGGAAGGCGACGTAACCCGAGCCGACGGGCTGGTCGTCGGACAGCTTCGGACGCAGGCGCGAGTGCAGGCCGTCCATGCCGAGTGCGACGTCGCCGACGTGCTCCTCACCGTTCTCCAGGATCACCCGCACGGTGTCGCCCTCGGTGACCACGTCGGTCACCGTGGAGTTCGTCCGCAGATCCGCTCCGGCCTTGCGGGCCGCCTCGACGAGCACCGAGTGCAGATCCGAGCGGTGCACGACGAAGTACACACCGCCGTAGTGCTGCTGGTAGTCGCGTCCGAGATCGACCTTCGTGAGGATCTCCGCGGTCACGGCGTCACGGAAGACGAGGTTCTTGGGCAGCACGCCCTTCGCGATGACCTCGTCGTAGACACCGAGCGACTGCAGGATGCGCGAGCCGTGCGGGCCGATCTGGAGTCCTGCGCCCACCTCACCGAACTCGGGGGCACGCTCGAACAGCGTGACCTGGGCGCCCTTCTGCGCGAGAGCGAGGGCATTGGCGACACCGCCGATGCCGCCACCGGCAATGAGAACTCGAGCGTCCTTCAGATCGGACATGACACTCCTTCGGATCGTGTGAAGCAGAGGGGAACGGGGCGCGGTCAGCGCGTATCGATCGCGGCGCGATCGACCGCGGTGTGATCAGTGAGCGGAGGCCGGGCGGAGCGATTCGTGGCGTGCGGGGAACTTCTTCCAGATCACCGTCAGCAGCAGCGACGAGATCAGGGCGCTGACACCGAAGAGGACGAAGTTCGAGTGGGCACCGAGGCCGGCGGCGAGCAGCCAGCCACCGATCTGCGGGGCCGCGACGGCACCGATGCGTCCGACGCCGAGGGCCCAGCCGAGGGCGGTACCGCGCAGGTGGTCGGGATAGTAGGACGCGACCGCGGCGATGATCAGTGCCTGCGTGCCGTGGGTGCCCACACCTGCGAGGACGAAGATCAGGTAGACCGCGGCGACCGGCGGGTCGAGCAGCAGGGTCAGCAGGGCGACGCCGGCGATGAGCGCGGCGATGATGCTGGTGGGGACCGAACCCCAGCGGACGCCGCCCCAGGCGGTGATGAACGAACCGGCGACGGCGCCGAGGTTCAGGGCCAGGGAGAACGTGAGGGCGTTGCCGAGATCGGTGCCCTCGCCCTGCATGAGCTTGGGCAGCCAGGTGCCGAGGCCGTACCAGGCGAGCAGGGTCACGACGGTGACGGCCGCGAACATGATGCTGATGGTGCGGAAACGCGAGCCGAGCAGTTCCTTGAAACCACCCGCGGAGTTGTCCGGATGGGCGTTCGAGACGGCGTGCTTCGGCAGCACCTTGATCGCCAGCGGGACGAGGACGAGCAGGGGGATCAGCGCGAAAGCGAACATCGGGCGCCAGCCCCAGTTGGGGATGACCGGGATGCCGATGAGGGCGGCGATCGAGCCGCCGATCGGGACGCCCGACATCATCATCGTCGCGACCGCGGCGCGCCACTTGTCCGGCACCAGTTCGGCGGCAAGAGCGTTCGACGTCGGTACGAGTCCGCCGAGTCCGATACCGGCGACGAGGCGCAGGAGACCGAAGATCACGGGCCCGGGTGCCACCGCGCACAGGGCGGTGAAGACGGAGAGGACGACGACGCAGCCGATGACGGCGTTCTTGCGTCCGATCGCGTCGGAGAGCCGGCCGGCGAGGACCGCGCCGATCATCATGCCCACGAACGCCAGGCTTCCGAGGGTACCGGCGGTGGAGGCGCTGATGCCCCACTCGCCCTGGAGGCTCGATATGACGTTGCCGTAGACGATGAGGTCGTAGCCGTCGAACACGACGAACAGCCAGCAGACGATCACCGCCATGACGTGAGCACGGGGGAGTGTGATGTTGCCTCCGGCCCGCGTCGGTGAAGCCTCGTTCTCCAGATGCATTCTTCAACGGTGGGCGCGCGCCGCCCGGCGATGCAATAAAGTTCTGCTATGCAGAATAAGCCGATGGGCACGATCCGCAAGCCGACCTACATGCTCGAGTCGGTCGACAACGCGTTGCGGCTGCTGCAGTTGCTCCGCGATGCGGGTGCGATCCGGCTCAAGGACGCGGCCGCAGAACTCGGCACGGCGCCGTCCACCGCGCACCGTCTGCTGGCGATGCTCGTCTATCGCGGCTTCGCCGTGCAGGACGAGAAACGGATGTACCACCCGGGGCCGGCGCTCGGCGTCGGCCCGGCCAGTCAGGGGTGGACGCGGGACTTCACCGACCTCTGTCGCCCGCACATGGAAGCTCTCGCCACGCTCGCCGACGAGACCGTCAACCTCGTGATCCGGGTGGGCTCGCAGGCGCGTTTCCTGTGGACGGCGGAGGCGGCATCGATCCTGCGTGTGGGCGATCGCCGAGGTCAGGTGCTCCCCGCCGAGCTCACCGCGGGCGGACGGATCCTGCTCGCCGAGCTTCCCCGTGCGGTGCTCGAACAGCTCTATCTGCGACCCGCGGACGAGCCCCACATCAGTCAGGGGCCGAGCCCCGCCTACGCGACCGACCGTCGGATGGCCATCGGGGAGTTCGAGGAGTTCGCGCACGAACTCGAGGCGGCACGCAAGCTGGGTTTCGCGGTCAACGTCGAGCAGACGGAGGAGGGTGTCGCGGCGATCGGGGTGGCGATCCGCAACGGCCGGGGCACTGCGATCGGTGCCCTGACGGTAGCCGTGCCGGTCACCCGCTACCGGCAGCATCTGCGCGGAAGGCTGGTCGCGCAGATGCAGGCGGCGGTGCGGGGCATCGAGGTCGACGTCGCCGATATCGCCGGTCCGGACGTCCCGAATTCCACTGTGCAGAAATAGATGGATTCCCCGGTTCCGGCGCCCCTAGTTTGGAGACAACGCCGGACAAGGAGATTTCATGACTGCCACCGAGCCTGTCGATCCCGAGCTCCAGAAGCTGTACGACGACTTCGAGACCGAACACCTCAACCCGTTGTGGACCCAGATCGGCGACCTGATGCCGATGGTCCCGACGTCCAAGGCCGTCCCCTTCGTCTGGAAGTGGTCGACGCTGTACCCGCTGGCCCAGCGCGCCGGAGATCTCGTGCCGGTCGGCCGCGGCGGTGAGCGTCGCGCCATCGCGCTCGCGAACCCGGGTCTCGGTGGCGTCCCGTACGTCACCCCCACGCTGTGGGCGGCGATCCAGTACCTCGGCCCGAAGGAAACCGCTCCCGAGCACCGGCACTCCCAGAACGCCTTCCGCTTCGTCGTCGAGGGTGAGGGCGTGTGGACCGTGGTCAACGGAGACCCGGTTGCCATGCGCCGCGGCGACTTCCTGCTCACCCCGGGCTGGAACTTCCACGGTCACCACAACGAGACCGATCGGCCGATGGCGTGGATCGACGGCCTCGACATCCCGTTCGTGCACTACACCGACACCGGGTTCTTCGAGTTCGGCTCCGACGGTGTCACCGACGAGGGCACCCCGGACATCTCCCGGTCCGAGCGACTGTGGGTCCACCCCGGTCTGCGCCCGCTCGTGGGTCTCGACCGCAAGACCAGCTCGCCGATCGCGTGCTACCGCTGGGAGCACACCGACCGCGCGCTGAACGAGCAGCTCGCCCTCGAGGACGAGGGTTACGCCGCCACCCCGGAACCCGGCCACGCCGCAGTCCGCTACACCAACCCCACCACCGGCGGCGACGTCATGCCGACGATCCGCGCCGAGTTCCACCGACTGCGCGCCGGCGCGCACACCCGCGCCCGCCGCGACGTCGGATCCGTGGTCTTCCAGGTCTTCGACGGTGAGGGCCGCTTCCATCTCGCAGACAAGAGTCACGACGTCACCAAGGGCGACATGATCGTCGTCCCGTCCTGGGTCGAGTGGTCGCTCGAGACCGACAAGGGTGTCGATCTCTTCGCCTTCTCCGACGCGCCGATCGTCGAACGTCTGCACTTCAACCGCACCATCATCTCCGAAGGAGCCTGAACCCCATGCGTCTCGCCACCCTCCGCCTCGACGGCGGCACCGCCGCCGTCCGCGTCGACAGCGACTCCAGCGCCACCGTCATCGACGGCTACGCCGACCTGTCCGCACTGCTCGCCGATCAGAACTGGAAGTCGGTCGCCGAGCAGGCATCCGGAAAGACCGTCGACCTCGGCTCCGCCGACTACGCCCCGGTCGTCCCCGCCCCGGGCAAGATCGTGTGCGTCGGCCTGAACTACGCGACCCACATCAAGGAGATGGGCCGCGACCTGCCGGAGTACCCGACCCTGTTCTCGAAGTTCAAGGAAGCCCTCACCGGCCCCTACGACGACGTGGTCGTTCCCGCCTACGCAGGTTCGCAGCTCGACTGGGAAGCCGAGCTCGCCGTGGTCATCGGCAAGCAGGCCTACCAGGTCTCCGAGGCCGACGCCGCCGAGTACATCGCCGGCTACTCCGTGATCAACGACTACACGATGCGCGACTACCAGTACCGCACGCTGCAGTGGGATCAGGGCAAGACCTTCGAGAAGACCAGCGGTTTCGGTCCCTTCCTCGACACCGACTACCAGCTCGGCACCGCCATCGAGACCCGCCTCGAGGGTGAGGTCATGCAGTCGTCGAACACCAACGACCTGGTCTTCACCCCGGCCAAGCTCGTCGACTACATCTCGCACATCGTGACCCTGCAGCCCGGCGACGTCATCATCACCGGCACCACCGGCGGTGTCGGCCACGCCCGCAAGCCCGCGCGGTACATCGGCAACGGCGAGGTCTGCGAGGTCACCATCGAGGGCCTCGGCACCGTCCGGAACAAGACGATCATCAAGTAGGAGAAGCCGACCGTGGGATTCAACGATCTCGACCTGTCCGAGCGACTCCTCATCGCCCGCCGGGGCACGGCGTACCTGTCGCAGCGCCTGGCCGAGCTGACCGACGACGAACTCGACGGTCCCACCCTGCTCGAGGGGTGGACGCGCCGGCATCTCGTCGCGCACATCGGCTACAACGCGGCAGCGCTGTGCCGGCTCATGGACTGGGCGGCGACCGGTGTCGAGACACCGATGTACTCCTCCACCGAGCAGCGGGCACAGGAGATCGCCGAGGGCGCGACCCTGAATCCCGCCGCTCTGCGGAACCTGTTCTCGCACACCGTCGCCCGTCTCGACGAGAAGTGGCGGCACCTGCCGGAGACCGCGTGGCAGGCGCAGGTGCGCACCGCACAGGGCCGGCTCGTGCCGGCCGAGGAGACCGCCTGGATGCGCACGCGCGAAGTGTGGATCCACGCCGTCGATCTCGACAACGGTGGACGCTTCGGCGACTTCCCGCCCGTCGTCCTCGACTCGCTGCTCGACGACATCGTCGGAATGTGGCGCAAGAAGGACCTCGGTGCGGGCATCGCGCTCGAGGTCGAGGGACGCGACGCGGTCCGGGTGAACGGCGACGCCGAGACCACCCACACCGTCCGAGGCGATCTCGCCGGTGTCGTCCGCTGGGCGGCCGGTCGCGGAGCCGTCGGCGTCGCCGGCGGAGAACTCACGCCGCCGCGGTGGCTCTGAGGTTCCTGCACGTACGAACGGGCGAAGGCCCTTCCGTCCCCTGGAGGATGGAAGGGCCTTCGCCCGTTCATCGGACGGACCGATCAGCGCGGATCGCGCTCGCAACCGATCCCGTCGTTGTCGCGGTCGAGACGCGGAGCGTATCCGGGGTCGTTGCGGTGGACCGGAGCAGCGCCCGCGTTCCATGCCTCGGTGCAGTTCTTGAACCCGCCGCTCGGTGCGGACGGAGCCGGACGGGGAGCCGGGGGAGCCGGTGCGACCTGCGGAGCCGCCTGAGGTGCAGGCGCGGCCGGGGGAGCCGGAACAGGCGCCGGCGGCGGAGCGAACGGATTGAACGATCCGCTCGGAACGAGATCGGCGATGCCCTTCGGGAGCAGGTCCACGAGAGGGAAGGCGCTGGCGGTCGAGGGTGCGGCGACCGTCAGAGCCACACACCCCAGCGTCGCAGCGACGATGCGGCGGAACTTCATGCGCGAGGCCTTTCTGTACTTCGTCCGGATCCGATTTGCCGGATCCGAACGAAATGTCGGCCTGGATGTCGCGGATGTTACGTCGCCAGGTCGCAGACGACGATCGGCCCGCTCGCGACCGGATGTCGCGAACGGGCCGATGTACTCCGGGCCTGCCGGGGGACGGCCCGGATGCCTGTCGTACGCCGGGATCAGCCGGCGTCGGTCCATCTGCCGGCTCAGCCGGCGGTCGTCATCTGCCGGCTCAGCCGGCGGCGGTCTCCTCGAACGGCACGACCACCTTCGGGTCGACCCGCATGACGGTGTACCCCGCCACCGCTCCGGCGCCGAAGCCGGGAGCGAAGATACGCACCGGTTCGGTGATGACCCCGTCGCGGACGGCGTCGTGGATCGCGAGCGGGATGCTCGCCGACGACGTGTTGCCGACCTTCTCGATGTTGAAGTACAACCGGTCGGCCGAGAGTCCGGCGTTCGCGGCGAGCTCGATGACCATCGTCTTGTTCGCCTGGTGGGGAACGATGAGATCGATGTCGTCGAGCAGCGAACGTTCGGCATCGTCGGGGGACGGGAGCGCCTTGATCTCGTCGAGCATCTGAGTCAGGTAGCGACCGGCGAGCGTCTTCACCTCGGGTCCGTAGACCGTGATGAAGTTGTCGAAGTCCGGATTCGGCCAGATGATCGAGTTGACCTCGCTCGTCGGGCCGCTCGCGTAGCTGTTGAAGAACTCGAGATCGGGAGCCTCGCCCTCGGCGGCCGGCGAGATCACCATCGCCGCGGCGCCGTCACCGAAGATCATCCGGGACGGCCGGACGGTGCCGATCTTGTCCGAGAACTTCTCGACGCACACCACGAGGACGGGACGCTTGACCTGCTGCAGGATGCGGGTCGCCTCGGCCAGGCCGTAGGGCATTCCCGCGCACGCCGCGATCAGGTCGAACGAGGCGTGGGTCTGCCCGATGCCCAGTTCGCCCGAGATCCACGTGGCCAGCGACGGGATCAGCCGGCCGCTCGTGCACGTGCAGGTGATGACCGCACCGATGTCCTGCGGGCCGACACCGGCGTGGGCGATCGCCTGCTTCGCCGCCGTCAGGGCCAGGTCCTCGAAGGTTCCCGAGGTGTACCGGCGCTGCTCGATCCCGGTCTTGGCCGTGATCTCGTCGGCCGACATGGGCGACCAGTTGTAGGCGGTGTTGCGGATCAGGTCCTCGTTGGTGCACACCTGGTCGCCATGGGCGACGGCGATCGCATCGATGCGCGGTGCGATCGCGAACTCCGAACGCACGTCGACGGCCGGGTACGGCGCAGACGGGGCGACCGGTTCGTGCCGCGTGTACGAGGTGGCCTTGCGGGTCTTCCCCGACATGGCCCGGTTGATGAACCGCTGGACCTCCCGATTGCGCGGGTGGGAGACCACGACGTAGTCGTCGTCCTTCAGGTCTGCGACCCGGACGAGTTCGAGTTCGCTTCCCTCCCAGGGCTGCTGGTTGTGCAAAACCATCGACCAGCGGCTCAGGGCCTCGAGCTCGGCGACGTCCTCGTGGCAATCGAGGATCTCGTCGTATCCGAAGACGGGGTGGTTCGGATCGTAGTGGCGGACGCGCAGAGTGATGTTCTCAGGGTCGGAGATCAACTGCGTCACAGTCGGTTTGACCGAGGGTAGGTCGCCGGCGAAGTGGCGACGCGAACCGAACACCGCGAAGAGCCGATCGAAGATGCGGTCCTCGGCGGCACTGTCCCAGGCGCGGGGGAGACCGCGGTAGGCCTGCTCGACGGCACCCAACCGCTCCTCGGCCTCGGGCCAGGGAGTCAGGCGGGGCATGTAGACGTCGTCGCGGTTGCGGGGCACGTCGCCCCAGCGGGTGACGCGCCGCTCGAACATCATGAGGGTGAAACGGTCGGCCCAGAAGACATTGAGGGCCATGTCCCGCATGATCTCGAACTTTGAACCGTACTTGCCCAGTTCGTGCCGGGAGAGGATCTCCGAGACCGTGGGTGCCTTGGTGTCGAAGTCGCGGCGGATGACGGCGTCGAGGTGGTCGACGCTGCTCAGCGTGGAGAAGTCGAGTTCGGGAATGAAATTGGAGGGGAAGACTATTCGGCCGTGCCGATTGAGCTCGAATGGCTGCATGTGCGAGGGGACCGTTCGATGAGAAGTAGTGGGTGGGGAGGCCGGATCACATGTCCAGGCCGCCGTTGACGCCCCACACCTGACCGGTGATGTACGAGGAGGCGTCTGCGGCGAGGAAATGCACGACCCGGGCGATCTCCTGCGGGTCGGCGAGGCGCTTCACGGGGATGGTGTCGGTGATGCGCGCGAGAACCTTCTCGGGGATGGCCTCGACCATCTCGGTGGCGACGAAGCCCGGGGTGACGGTGTTGACGGTGACGCCGATGCTGTTCGGGTCCAGCTTGTCGTTCTTGGCCAGGTAGAAGGCCGCTTCCTTGGCGAGGGTCTTGGTGAGACCGAACAGGCCGGCCTTCGATGCCGCGTAGTTGGCCTGACCGATGTTGCCGGTCTCGCCGATGACGGAGGAGACGTTGACGATGCGTCCGGTGCCACGCTCGAGCATGTGCCGCAGTGCGGCCTGTGCCAGGTAGAACGCGCCCGAGAGGTTCACGCCGATGACGGTGTCCCAGTCCTCGTCCTGCATCTTCAGCACCGTGCGGTCGATGGTGATGCCGGCGTTGTTGATCAGGATGTCGAGACGGCCGTGCGTTTCGATGACCTCGTCGATGGTGCGTCGGCAGTCGTCGGCGTTCGCGACGTCGCCGCGGTGCACCGAGTAGCGGACGTCCTTGCGACCGGTCTCGTTCAGGTCTGCGAGGAACTGATCCGCCTGGGCGGTGTTGCGTCCGTAGCCTGCGGCGACGGTGGCGCCCTGGCTCGCCAGGCTGCGGCTGATCGCCGCACCGATGCCTCGCGTGCCGCCGGTGACGAAGGCGACGCGTCCGCGGAGCTTGTTTCCGCCGGCAGCGATCTGAGAGCTGGGTTCGATGGTGCTGGTCATGCTGATCTCCTCGCTGTGCGAGGGGGCGAAGGGCGCGGCTGGTCGCCGACGTCGCGCAAACGCCCCCTGCGCGTTGATATTCCCTGTGGAGAAGCACGTTTCGAATCCCCCTGACTCGAACGCGTGTCCCCTGAAACGAGCCGCCATCGGCTCGTAACTCCCTGCGGCGACAATCATGCAACACCTCGATCATGTTGTCACCAGAAACAATTCGGACTCCGAAAACGCACCGATTTGTCCGATTGGGTCGAGAACATATGCACTGCAACAGTATTCGTCCGAAAAAAGTGGTTACCGCGCGGTACGAACATGCTGAATGTTCGCACCCGCCATGGACATACAACCTGCACGAATTCGAGTGTTCCAAAATGGCACAACGTACTACCGGCAAGTCAGGTACGACTGTGTGCACATGGCGTGAACGCGAGGATGTCCAATGAAGTATCCGGAATATGTTGCAGGAGAAGGTATTCGAAGACTGCTCGCGTGCGGGGAATGTAGTCGGGCGCTTCTCGGTGTGCTACGCACTCCGTGCCGCCGGAGTTCAACCGGGGTGAGTCTCCGTGTATTCCCCGAGTGAAAACGCGCCACACCTCATATCGGTGTGATTCTCGACACTAAGGTAGGGAATTGTGTCGAAGACCAGCTCTACGCGGCGGTGAGAGGATGGCCCCGTGAGCAGCACTCGTCTTGTAGAAACACCGGTGGCCCATCTCGAGGTACGTGTCGACGGGGAAGGGCCGGCAGTCGTCCTGCTTCCCTCCCTCGGACGCGACTCCTACGAATTCGATCCGATCGCGAGCGACCTCGCGGCAGCGGGATTCACCGTCCTCCGCCCGCAACCCCGAGGTATCGGCAGCAGCCGCGGACCCATGACCGGCCTCGATCTGCACGACCTCGCGGGCGACGTCGCCGCCGTCATCGAGTATTTCGACGCAGCACCCGCTGTGGTGGCCGGGCACGCATTCGGGCACTACGTGGCCCGGGTGCTCGCCGCCGACCGGCCCGAACTCGTCCGGGGAGTCGCCGTGCTCGCCGCCGGCGCCCGCCGGTTCCCGGCCTCGCTGACCGAGCGTGTCGCCAAGTGCTCCGACCTGTCGCTTCCCGACGACGAACGGCTCGTGCACCTGCGCGACGTCTTCTTCGCCGAAGGACACGATCCTGCGGTGTGGCTCGACGGGTGGTGGCCCGACGCGATCGTCTCGCAGCGGGCGGCGATGGCAGCGACCGACAAGGAATCGTGGTGGACGGTGGCACCGTCACCTCTACTCGACGTACAGGCGGGAGAGGACGTCTTCCGGCCCGCGGAGACCCGAGGTGAGCTCGTCGACGAGTTCGGGAGCGAACTCGTCTCCACGGCCGTCGTGCCGGGGTGTGGGCACGCCCTCGTCCCGGAGGCTCCTCACGAGGTGGCCCGGATCCTGGCCGACTGGATCCGTACGCGTCTCGGATGAAGATTTCGTCATCCTCGGCTCATCGGCTCCTCATCGTCGTGCGCCAGAGTTACCGGTGACCAGGACGAGCACCGAGTCGAGGAGAACGATCATGGCGATGAGCCGCACCGCATGGGCCGTGACCGCTGTAGCGGTCGCGACGACGGCCGGCGGCCCCGACGGAAGCATTCGTGCGGACGTCGGCCCGGACAGGGACGCGGGGCCGGGAGACGGGCCCACCGACATCCCGTACATCGATGTCACGACGTGCGACGCGTGATTCGAGGACTGGGACGACACAGTGCCGGACCACGTCGAGGACTTCTGCGACGAGCGGGACGACCGCTGCGACGATGTGCACGACGACGACCACGACGCCCGGGACGACGACCACGACGACTGGGACGACCGACCGGCACGACGGCCCTACGACGACGAGACCCCACCGGAAGTGTTCCGGTGGGGTCTCGTTCTACCTGCGTGTGTTACGCGAGCGTGCGTGCCATGCCGCGTTCGACGGCCGCGATGATCTGCGGCCGCAGCTCGACCGCCGGCACGATCGCGTCGACCGAGCCGACCTGCTGTGCGCGCTGGATGTTGTGGATCGCCTCGAATTCGGCCGCCACCTCACCGAGCTTCTCCGACCGCACGGCGGTGCGCAGAGCGGTGAGCTCGACGCCCAGACGCGCCTTGTCGCCGTCCTCCGCGGCCCGCAGCTGGGCCTCGAGTTCCACGACCCGCGGATCGCTCGCAGTGCGCTTGTTGACGTCGCGGGTGAAGACCACCGCGGCCGCCGGAGCGCCACCGAGCACCGAGGCGAACGAACCCTCCACGGCGAGGACTTCCATGTTCTCGTTCAACGCGCCCGAGAACACCACGAAGGCACCACCGTGGTAGCGGGAGACCACGACGAACACGATCGGACCGTCGAAGTTGACGATGGCCCGGCCGATCTCGGCGCCGTACTCGAGCTGCAGGTTGCGCAGCGACTCGGGGGAGCCGTCGAAGCCCGACAGGTTGGCGAGCACCACGAGCGGGCGGTTGCCGCTCGCCGCATTGATCGCCCGCGCCGTCTTCTTCGACGACTTCGGGAACAGCGTGCCCGAGGTCCACTGGTCCGGTCCGTCGGCCGGGAACCAGCCCTTGCGCGGGATCGCGCGGGACTCGATGCCGATGACCGTCACCGGGTTTCCACCCAGGTGCGCGTCGAACACGACCGAGGTGTCGGCGTCGGCCATGTCGGCCCACCGTTCGAGCACCGCGTGGTCCTGGTCGACCACCGAACGCATCACCGTGCGGATGTCGAACGGCTTCTTGCGATCCGGGTTGGTCTCGGACGAGAAGATGTCGCCCACGGTGGTGAAGTCGCTGGACGGATGCACGTGCGGGTACACGCACACGTTGCGGTCGACCGGGTCGGAGGACACGGCCTTGCGCGGGAAGCGCTCGCCCGGCGCGACGTAGGCGTGGGCGTAGTGCGCGAACAGCGTCTCGATGGCGGCACTGAGGTTCGGAGCCCAGTACTGCGCCTGGCCGTTGGGGCCCATGACGCGGTCGTAGCCGCCGATGCCGAAGTTGTCCTCGGCGGAGACGCCACCCGAGTAGTCGAGCGACTGCTTGCCGGTGAGCACCATCGCGCTGTCCGGGGTCATCACGAGGATGCCCTTGGTGTGCATGAGCATCGTCGCCTCGGCGTTCCAGTACGGCTGCGCGCCGACGTTGATGCCGGTGACCACGACGTTGATCTCGCCGCCGTTCTGCGTGAACGTGATGATGCGACGCAGGCCGCGCGACACCCAGTCCATGTTCTCGGTACCCGAGCCCATGGAGATCGTCGCGCCGGACGACAGTGCGAACCACTCGACGGGAGCGTTCAGGCTCTCCGCCAGGTCGATCGCGGCGACCACGCGGGAGCACTCGGCCTCCGCGACGGTGCCCAGCGCCTTGGTGGGATCACCGAACAGCGCGACGCGCTTCATGCCCTCGGGGTACCGCGGGGTCGGGGTGTCGACGACACCGACGATCAGACCCGCAGTGTTGCGGCCGTAGGGGCGGTCGACGGGCACGAGGGTGCCCTGCTCGTCGAAGTCGTACTCGACGAAGGTGCCCTCGCCGCCGGTGAGCAGCGGGATCAGCTCGTACGGGTAGACGGTGCCGCGGGCACGGGACCGCTGGACCTTCTGGGTGTACTCGTCGAGCGGCTTCAGCGGCTCCTTCGGCGGCTCGGTGACCCGCACGATGACGCCCGCACCGGAGCGGTACGAGAAGCGCAGGGCGACCTCGCGTGCCGGCTCGTCCTGGCGATCACGCCACGACCCGATGACGGTGATCTCCTCGAGGCCGGCACCCACGGTCAGCGGCGCGGCGTTGCGGCCGATGCGACGCAGATCCTCCATGTCGAGATCGACGGCGGGCCACACGTAGAGCACCACGCGGTTCGCGTCGAGACGTCGCCCGCCGCGGTTGGCCTGGGCGCGTCGCATGCCGTCGAGCGAGCTCGCGAGAGCGCGTTCGAAGGCCGGCAGTCCGACGATGCGGCCGGACTCGTCGCGCTGCGGCGTCAGGTCGCGCACCTCGGCGAGGGCGATGAACCGCTCGTCGGACGGATTGTCCTGCGACACCAGGTGATACAGGTAGGTGTCCGGGTTGGCGGGCAGGCGGGTGCCGTCGAAGTTCTTCAGGCGCCACAGATCCAGACGCTGACCCGTGAGCGGGTGGATGTCGCGGATGTTGGTCTCCTCCGCGTATCCGGTCTCGTAGGGGCGGAAGGTGAACACGTGCTCTTCGGCCGTGTCGGTGTGGCAGACCGTCACGGTCACGCGACGGGCCGCGCCGGTCACCGGGCGTGCGGCGAGTTCGGCGCGCAGTGCGTCGGCCTGGGCGTCGGCATCGGCCGGAGCGTCGTCCCACGCGAGATACAGGTCGATCACCAGGTTCTTCGTGTCGGGAACCGATGCCGCCGACTCCTCGACGGCGGCGAGCAGCGAGGCGAACTCGGCGTGCGGTGCCTCCGCGGAGATCAGGTACAGGCGGGTGCCGCGCAGATCGAAGTTGCCGGTGACGAACTGGTGCCCGGCGACCGTGCACGAGCAGACGTCCTCGAGGGTGCGGATCTTGTACGCCCGTCGGGTGATGACCTCGAGCAACGGACCCGGAACGGTCTCGGGACGCGTGATCTGCTGTGCGAGAAGGTCGATCAGCGGCTCGGGCGTGGCGACCAGCGAATCGATGCGCTGCGCGTAGTCCGTCGCCTGCGGATGCTCGGCGAGGTACGCGAGCGAACCGCGGACCCCGTCGTAGACCTGCTCGCGGGCCTTGCGGATCACCGGCTCCTCGAAGTACCGGTACCGCAGGTTGCGGGCGGTGTCACCGATGACCGGGAAGCGGACCTGGGTCGCGACGATCAGCCGGTCGAGGACCTCGTTGAGCTCGTGGGAGATCCCCACCTCGGTGTCGTCGCGCTCGACCCAGCGGTCGAGCAGCGAGGTGACCACGGGGACGTGGGCCTCGATGCGCTCGAGCGCGAGGAACAACCGGTAGACGGCCTCCTCGAGCTCCGGGGTGCGATCGAGTTCGAGGACGTCGTAGTGCCGCAGGGCGCGGGCGAGACGTGCGCGGAAGCTGTCGGGCAGACCCCCGACCTCGACGTCGAGCGACTGCAGGTAGCCGTGGAAGAACTCGCGGGGGCTATGGACCCGGTCGTCGCTGTTCTTCTCCTCCTCGGTCGGACGGTTGCGCGACAGTTCGCACACGTCCGCGAAGGTCGTCAGCAGCGCGAGCTCGGCGCGGACGAGCGCGCACGAGTCGACGGAGCCGGACAGACGCTCGTATTCGGCGAGCAGGGCCGCGGTGCGCTTGGCGGACACGTCGTATCCGGTGACCAGAGCGGCGAGCGAGTCGAGACGGGCGAGAGCGTCGGCCGCGACGTCGTCGCTGACCGAGGGTGCCGGTGCGGCGAACTCCACACGCTCGACGGTCTCGGTGACGACCTCCTCGACGATCTGGTCGACCCGCAGGAGCGGGGCGCCCGCGTCGACCTGCGCATTGACGACGGCGAGGATCTCGCGGACCTTGCCGGCGAAGGGAGCGCGGACCGCGGTCTCCATCTTCATCGACTCGAGCACGACGAGCGTCTGGCCGGCCTCGACCTCGTCACCCACGGCGACAGGAACCGCGACGACCACGGCCGGGGCAGGGGTGCGCACCACGCCGGCCTCGTCCTGGCTGATCTGGTGGCTGATGCCGTCGACCTCGACGAGGAAGTGGGCGGGACCGGCGATCGAGACCACGTTGTGGCGGTGTCCGCCGAGGGTCAGGCGCGACTCGTAGTCGCCCAGCCGCTCGACGTCGACGTCGAACTCGGCAGAACCGGTGTCGACACGGTAGCGGTGCGGGCCGACCTGGCCGACGACGAGTTCGTAGGCCTGGCCCTGGTAGCTCAGCTCGATCTTGCGTCCGACGGCGTGTCCGGCACGCGGGCGACCGCCGCGGGCCGAGGCGAGGAAGGCGGAGCGCTCGCGGGCCTCGTCGGTGTCGTAGACGTCGACGGCCGTCGCGATCAGAGCGACGTCGGCGACCTTGGACGGACCGGTCTCGGTGCCGGCACCGGTGCGGTCGAGCCAGCCGGTGTCGGCGGAGGCATCGATGACCTCGGAACGATCGAGCAGATCGAGCAGGAACGACTTGGTGGTCGTGCCGCCGTCGAGGACGACGGTGGTCTCGCGCAGAGCGGTGCGCAGGCGGGCGAGTGCCTCGTCGCGGTCGCGGCCCCACGCGATGATCTTGGCGACCATCGAGTCGTAGTCGGGCGGGATGACGTCGCCCTGGGCGATGCCGGTATCGACGCGCAGGCCGGACCCGAGCGGGAACTTGAGCAACTGCACGGTGCCGGGAGCGGGTGCGAAGCCGTTGGCAGCGTCCTCGGCGTTCAGACGGGCTTCGACGGCGTGCCCGAACTCGCCGGGGCACTCGCCGGGCAGCTTCTCGCCGGAGGCGACGAGGATCTGCAGCTTGACGAGGTCGATGCCGGTCGTGGCCTCGGTGATGGGGTGCTCGACCTGGAGGCGGGTGTTGACCTCGAGGAAGGTGAAGATCTTCAGGTCGGGCTGGTAGAGGTACTCGACGGTGCCGGCACCGGCGTATCCGGCCGCGCGGACGAGATCCGCGGAGACCGCGCGCAGGTGGTCCGACTGCCCCTTGGTGAGCAGGGGAGAGGCCGACTCCTCGATGACCTTCTGGTTCTTGCGCTGGATCGAGCAGTCGCGCACCCCCGGGGCCCACACGTTGCCGTGCTTGTCGGCGATGACCTGGACCTCGACGTGGCGCGCGTCGGTGACGAGACGCTCGATGAACACGACGGGGTCACCGAAGGAACGCTCGGCCTCACCCTGGGTGCGTTCGAGGGCGAGTTCGAGCTCGTCCTCCGCATAGACCTTGCGGATGCCGCGGCCGCCGCCGCCGGAGCGGGCCTTGATGATCAGCGGATAGCCGATGGCCTGCGCGTGGCGGCGGGCGTCGGCGCGGGACTCGACCGGTCCCCCGGACCACGGTGCGACGGGAACGCCGACCTTCTCGGCGAGGATCTTCGCCTCGACCTTGTCGCCGAGCAGACGCATGGCGTCGGCCGAGGGGCCGATGAAGGTGATGCCGAGGCGGGCGCAGAGCTCGGCGAAGGCAGGGTCCTCGGCGACGAAGCCCCAGCCGACCCAGACGGCGTCGGCTTTCGCCTCGAGCAGAGCGCGCTCGAGTTCGGCGTGATCGAGGTAGGGGGTCGCCGCCGTGGTCGACGGGCGGAGGGTCACTCCTTCGTCGGCCTGACGGACGAACATCGCCCGTCGTTCGGCGTCGGTGTGCAGAGCGATCGTCCTGATGTCGTAGCCGTGCTCGGAGTTGAGCTCCCGGACTGCCCGGATGAGGCGTACGGCCGCCTCACCGCGATTGACCACTGCGATCCGCTTGAACATACTCGTTGCCACCGTTCTCCATGGTTTGTGCACGCATCGGGCGCGCGTCTCGAAGCTCCACCCCAATGAGGAGGACAAACTAACCGGTCCTACGTTCCACGTCTCGTGTTGGCGGCGCGAGCGGGAACATGTAGCGGTCGGCTCCTCGTGGTTGGCATGGGCATGCGTGTTCGTCGTCGATCCACCGGGCAACATCCGCGGTGTCCGAAGGACCGTTTCGAACAGATCTCCGCAGCTACGGCCGTCGGTTGCGACGGTCACGTCCCCCTGGGCGAAGGCTCCGTTCGGATAACAGCATGGAGGAAACATGAGGGTTTGTCACGTTTTGCTCCCGTCCGGGCCGATCGGCGGTCTTCTCGCGGTCGAGTTCTCTCACAGGTATTCGCGCGCAGGGGCTTTCGCTCGGAGGTAGGCGCCGGGACGGGGGTCTGCGGTTTCGCTTGCCGCCGGTACTGTGGAGTAACACCGATCGGTAACTTTCCGGGGCCTCCGCCGCCCGCCTCGGGCGACCCCTCGTTCCTGCTGGTACGCACCGGTTTTCGCGCACCCGGAATCGGGCATGATCCGGGATCGGACAAATCGCTCCGGCCCGCCTCGAAAATGCTGTGACATCCGTCACGAGGTGCGAAAAGGCGAAGGTCTCAACCGAACCGGAGCGCGGCCGTCGACGTGTCGGATCGTGACCTTCGAGCGCCCGGGATCGGGGCGTTACCGGGCATTTCTCCGAGCTCGCGCGGAATCTGGAACAGTGGACAGTACATGCCTGCGGACGAGCCGCGAGGAGGATCCCCGTGTCCGAAGCCGATCGACCCCACCTCCCGGGGCGCGACGACGCGCCCAGCCGGGACATCCCGTCGGTGGACCGGCGGACACGCATCGCCGGGCAGGTCCGCCGGTGGTGCGAGACCGGCAGCATCGAGGGCAGGCACGCTCCGCTGTCGGATGCCGCGGCGGTCGCACTGGCCGCCGGCTACCTCGACGAATCGGCACGTGCGGTGCTGGCGAACCGCCGGCGCGTCGGGCGCCGGCTGCCCACCCTCGACGGATTCGGTGAGCTGCGCCGCCTGTCCGACGAGCACGCCCGCCTCCGCGCACGCATCGACGGCCTGCGCCCCGGCGCTGCGCGACTCGCACTCGAATACCGGGCCAACGAGCTCGGCAAACGCATCCGGGCGGCGCGGCAGACCGTCGTGCACTCGCCGCTGCACTACGCCCAGGGCGTCCGCGCCGTGCGCCGCGACCGGCGCGACGGCCTGCATCTCGAGATCGAACAACGCGAGGCGCTGTTCGCCGCACTGCAACGCACCCCGGCACCCCTGCCCGTCACGCCCGTCGAGCAGGCCCGGGGAGTGGTGCTCGGTGTCGCCGTCGACCGCGTGGGTCGCTGGTCCGAACGCACCCCGCTGGCCGAGACGGGGCGTCGCGTCGCCGAGCGGCTCGGACGCGAGGTGCCCTCCGGTGACGACGGCTTCGTCGACCGCTACGACACCCTGCTCTTCCTTGCCGGTTCCCTGTACGACCGCATCGAGGCGTCGGCGGCGTGGCGTTCGGAGTACTTCGAAGTTCAGCGAGCCCAGCTCGACCTCGCCGAGGAACTCACCCAGATCGCGGTGGACACCGTCGCCCTGCGGGACCTGCTCGACGAGTTGCAGTCCGCGATCCGATCGGCACCCGAGGCGCGGTCCGGTCTCGAATCCCGTGTGGCAGCGCTCGAACCGGTATGGGATCAGATCCTTGCGCGCGTCACCGCGCTCGCGCGCATCGGCGACCTGCTCACGCGGGCGGAGGACCATCTGCATCTCACACACATCGCGCAGCGGACCGCGAGTCTCGACCAGCGGATCGACGATCTGATCGGCAGGTCGGGCGCGCGCGAGTTGTCTGCCGAGAACACCGATTTCGTCGGCGACCAGCTCGGCGCTGCAGCCGAACCGATGGTCGCGCTCCGCAGTGCTCTGTGGACGGACATCGCCGAGCTCACCGCAAAGGAGTAACTCGGAGTTACTGTCATCTGTCACATCGATTCGGCTGCGCTTCGGGTCGTATCCCCGAACTCGTGGAAAGTGACCGTCTTCACTGGTGCATTTGTCCGAACCGGTGGTAGCTTCCTCGCGTCCTATCGGGGGTCGATACACAGGGGGGCGCGGTGGCGTCGCGGTTCGTGCGTACGGGTTTTGCGCTGGCTGTCGCTGCGGCGCTGGGGGTCTCGGGTTGTTCGGGGGCGACGAGCGTGTCCGTCGTCGACGACCCGCAGCTCGAGGCCGAGTTCGAATCGGTGCTCGTCTCCGGACAGTCCCGCACGCTCGGGGAGGTCGCGGCCGCAGCGGGTGTCGAGTCGTGGGACCGGATGTACTACTTCCGCGTCCCGGTGCTGATGAGCGAACTCAACCGTGTGATGCACACCCCCGGAGTCACCTGGCGGAACATGCCGGGATCCGATGCCGAAGGGCTCATCGTCTTCGTCTCGGAGGGGCAGATCGTGCGCGCGGTCGCCGACCGCGAGCCGCCGCTGTACCTGAGCGGTTTCGCGACCTCCGATTCGTACGTCACGCCCGACGAACTTGCCGGCATGCCCCGTCTCGCGGTCGAGTCGAGGGGCCGCTGACTCGGCAGCTGCCACCCGGCTGCCTCGTATGTCCGCCTTCGGGTAGTTTTGCTCGCGATATCGAGTAATGAATTTCTTTCCCGAAGAGGTGTGGGGTGGCACGGGTAATCGCGACGATCAACCTGAAAGGTGGCGTCGGCAAGACCACGACGACGGCCGCTCTGGGCGAATTCATGGCGGCGGAGTTCGGGCAGCGGGTGCTCATGATCGATCTCGACCCGCAGACCAACCTCACCACGATGATGGTGGGGGAGGAGCGCTGGCAGGAACTGAACGAACTCGGTCTGACCCTCGCGACGCTCTTCCGTAAGGCGATCACGCCCCACGCCGACGCGTTCGACATCGAGAAGGCCGTCCAGAAGAACGTCTCGCCCGTGCGAGCGGTCCGTGATCTCGACCTGCTCGCGTCGTCGCTGGATCTCATGGACATCCAGGAGGGTCTCACCCACCAGCAGTACGCGGATCCCGGCTCGCACCGTCCCGTCGAGGTACTGCTCTCCGCTGTTCGGCCCATCGCCGACCGGTACGACTACATCCTCGTCGACTGCCCGCCGAATCTCGGGATCCTCACCCTCAACGGGTTGCGTCTCGCCGACGGTTATCTCATCCCGACGATTCCCGACATCCTGTCCACCTACGGGATTCCGCCGCTGCAGACCAAGATCCAGGAATTCGCGAAGCGGACCGGCCACACGGTGCGGGAGATCGGCCTCGTCATCACGAAGTACCGCAGTGCCTCGAATCTGCACCGCACGATCATCGAACAGCTCCAGCGCGATCCCCGGATCGCGAACGTCGTTCCCGCCTGGGTGCCCGAGGCCAATCAGATCGCGGCGTCCGCCGAGTTCGTGCCCTACGGCACGCTCAAGCGCAAGTACGGCAACACCGGTCAGTACGACGCACTGAGAATCCTCACCGAGACGATCATGATGAATGCGCAGGTGTACCTGTGACGAATCCCGGCACCGATACCGACATGGCACAGGCACGTCTACGGGTGCGCATCGGCGAGGCGAGCTCGGCGTTGCTCCGCCTCGACGAGGCGGCCCCCGGTACGGCCGGCGCGCTCGTCGCGCTCGTGCAGGTGATCGCCGACGAGGCGGCACGCACGCCGCGCTTCGCGAAGGCGCTCGCGGGAGCGCTGTCGGTGACCGCGGACCCGAGCGTTCCGGCCCCTGCGCCCGCCCCTGCTGCGCGGCCCGCCGCGGCCCGAACCTCGCCACGTCGTAGCCGTCGCGCACCCGGGGCCTTCGACCCGTTCGCGGTGTACCGCGAGAGCGGGGAGGCGACTCTGCGGGAGAGGCTGGCGTCCCTCGGGGTCGAACAGCTCAAGGACATCATCGCCGAGCACGCGATGGATTACGACAAACTCGCGATGCGCTGGCGTACCCCCTCCAAGCTGCAGGACCGCATCGTCGAACGGGTCAAGGCGCTCACCACGAAGGGTGATGCTTTCCGGTGATCGGTCACAGTCGGTTCTTCTTCTGCTCGTAGCAACGTATGGTCGCAGCAGACCTCCGGTCTCGACGAGACCGCGCAGGACGTGGGCACATCGAGCGTCGATCCCGAGTCACCGCTCGGTGTGCGCACCGAGAAGAGGAGTCGATATGGGGGACATCGTTCGACAGGGGGCCGTGGCCTTCGTGGCCGAGGTTCTGGCGCGCGGCGGCCGGGCCGAGCCGATCCCGGGACAGCGGGACGTCCGAGTACGCGGTGCGGACGGATCGGAACGTGTGGTGAGGGTGTGCTCGACGGCGAGCGATCCGTGGCTCGCGCGACGCCGCGACGGGATTCCCGCCGCCGACGGTGGAGGCGTGTCGCACTGGGTGTTCGTCGATCTCGCACCCGAGGTACCGGCGTTCTACGTCGTGGACGCGGACGATATCGAGGGAGGGATCGAGGAGGAGGTCGCGCTCTGGCTCGCCGACCGCCCCGGCCGCACCCCGACCGGCAGTCATCCCATCCAGCGCAGCAATGTCGTTCACGGTCAGGATAATTGGGATCTTCTCGGTCTCGATGTCGTCAAGGATCCTCGGCACGACACAACGCCGGTGCCGGCAGCGGCCGTCCGCGTCGAACGTCCGGCCGCACCGGCGGTGACCGATCCCGAGACCGACGACGAACGGCTCGCGGTGGTCGCCGACATCGGGGGTTACCGCGTGCAGGGGCGCCTCGATCAGGCCTCCGGGACGCTCGAGATCACCCGGGGACCGATGGAGGGCCGCCGCTTCCCGGACGCCGCGGCAGCCGCACAGGCGCTCGCCACCTTCTTCGACGACCCCGAGACCGTTCCCGACGCCGATGCCTTCTGGCGGAGCGAGATCCTCAGGTGAGAACGCATGCCCGATAGCGACTTCGGCGAGAACTGAGGCAGCCGAGCAGCGTCAGGCCACGACGTACTTCTCGTTCTCGCGGACCCACAGCACGCCGTCGCCTGCTGTGGGTCCTTCCTTCTCGAGCGCGCGCTTGAGGATCTTGTTGGTGGCCGTGGTGGGCAGATCCGCCGCAATCCGTACGTATCTCGGCCACGCCTTGGGGGAGAGGTCGGCCTGCTCGGAGAGGAAATTCTCGAATTCCTCTGGGACTAGCGATGTCTCGTCGCGCAGCACGATTGCGGTCATGATCTGGTCGCCCACGTGGTCGTCGGGCACACCGTAGACGGCGACGCGGCTCAGCTGCGGCAGTCGTTGCAGGATCCGCTCGATGGGCGCGGCAGCGAGGTTCTCACCGTCCACCCGCATCCAGTCTGCGGTGCGACCGGCGAGGTAGATCCAGCCGTCCGCGTCCTTGTAGGCGAGATCTCCCGACCAGAACATGCCGCCACGAAGACATTCGTTCGTAGCGGCCTCGTCGTTGTAGTAGCCGGTGAAGAATCCGGCGCCCTGCGTGTTCACGAGCTGACCGACGGCCTTGTCGGCGTTGATCAGGGCGCCGTTGTCGTCGAACTCCGCGTGGGCACAGGGGGTGAGGGTCTCCGGATCGTAGACGTCGACCCCCGGCAGTCCTCGACCGATCGATCCGGGTGGGGTGCCTTCGTCGCGGGTGATGATCACCGCGGCCTCGGTCGACCCGAAACCGTCCCAGACGGTGCATTCGAAGCGTCGGCCGAACTCCTCGATGTCGCGGTCGGTGGCCTCGTTGCCGAACGCCACCCGGAGCGGGTTGTCGATGTCGTCGGGTCGTTCGACGGTCGCCAGGATGTACGCGAGAGGCTTGCCGACGTAGTTCATGTAGGTCGCGCCGTAGCGGCGCACGTCGTCGAGGAAGTGCGAGGCGGAGAACGACGCCGGTGCCATCGCTGCACCGCTGCGCAGCGACACGCACCACCCGGCGAGGATCGCGTTGGAGTGGAACAACGGCATCGACAGGTAGACGACGTCGTCGCTCGTGATCGAGAACCGCGGGACGAGGGTGCCGCCCGAGAACAACACCATCATGTGGGCGAGCATCACAGGCTTCGGATCCCCGCTCGTCCCCGAGGTGAAGATCAGCATGAACGGGTCGGTCGGACCGACCTCCCGGTACGGCTCGAGCGGACCGGCCCCGTCGACGAGCGCCCGCCACTCGGGGCTCGCGACGTCGAAGACGGTGACGTCGCCGAGGTCGAGGCCGTCGAGCAGCGGGGCGTGCGCGGCGTCGGTCAGCAGGATCTGGCAGTCCGCCCGCAGGATGTCGCGTGCCAGTCCCTCGCCGCGTCGGGTGTTGTTGATGCCGACGAGCGGGAAGCCCGCGAGCCCGGCCCCGGCGATCGCGTGGAGGAAGGCGGGGGTGTTGCCGAGCAGTGCTCCGACGTGCACCGGCCTGTCGCGGTCCATCAGCGACAGGAGGGCTGCCGCCTGAGCGGACGCCTCCTGCAGGTGCTCACGCCAGGTCCACCTGCCGGTGTCGTGGACGATGGCCGCGGTGTCGTTCTCGAGCAGGTCGCGGAGTGCCTGCTGGACGGTCTCTGCCATGGCTACCTCGGATGTGCGAAGGGAAGGGGTCCGGGAAGGCGGATCCCTCGGGGTTACTGCGCAGCGAGATGTCGGGTCAGGAAGTGGATCTGATGCTCTACCGCCGGGTCGAACCAGTCCTTGCCGGGCCACACGTCGAAGTGGTCGCACGGATAGTGCCGCACCTCGGCGCGAGCGCGGAAAGCCGCGCGCGCCGCGGCGTGCGGGGGAGCGCCGCGATCGAAGTCCGCGATCTGCACGAGGACGGGACATGCGACGGACGACGCGTGTCGCGCGGGACGGTAGGTGCCGAGCGACAGCACGATGTCGGCGTCGATCTCGTTGCGCCAGGTCGGGCCGGCCAGGGAGAGGTAGTCCTCGTGGTAGCCGTCCAGCGACAGGGCGGCGACCGTGCCGGGTGGTCCCACGATCGGGATGGTGGTCGACGAGCGTCGCGCCACCCGGCTGCGGAGCCCCGCCGCCGTCGAACGGGCCAGCGCCGAGGGCGCGTGATGCCGTGCGGCGAGAACCCCCGCGGCCGGTCCGTCGACGAGGGGCGTCACGGACACGACGGCCGCGATGTCCCGGTCCTGGGCCGCGACGGACAGGACGTGGCCGCCCGACAACGACACGCCCCACAGCACAGCGCGACGGGCATCGGCGCCGTCCAGTCGCCGGGCAGTCGCGACGGCTGCGCGGTAGTCGGCGATCTGTCCCGCGACGTCGACGCGCTGACGGTCGGAGCCTCCGGACTCGCCGAATCCTCGGTAGTCGAAGGCGAGCACGTGCATGCCCGCGGCCGCGAGCCGTTCGGCGAACGGGACGAGCCCGGAGTCCTTCGTCCCGCCCAGACCATGGGCCATGACCACGACCGGTGCCCCGTCGGTGCTGTCGAGAACGTCGGAGCCGGGAGTGAAGTGCCAGGCGTGGACCGTCTCACTCTCGGAGGGGAAGGTCAATGAACGCGGGTGCACGAGGCGTCCTCCTTCGATGCCCGGCCGGCGCGGGCGATTCCGGCGGGCATCTCGCGCGTCCGGATGTCGAACTCGTAGGCGAAATAGTCGAGCTGCTGCGTGTGGCGGGGACGATCGAGCAGGTGCCCGGTGAACTTGCGCTGGTCCTCGACGATGACGCGGTGCATCTCGTCCTCGGGCGGAAGTGCGTAGCGGCCGATCGCATAGGCCGCGATCAGTCGCGCCTGGCATTCGACGAACGGGAACAGAGTGGGCGTGGCCTGGGCGAAACCGGCGAACGCGAGATCGGGGATACCCGGCGCGAAGATCCGCTTGTACAGCGCGATGTGGTTGTCGGGAGCGCTGATGAACTCCGGATCGAAGAACGGGAAGGTGATGTTGTAGCCGGTCGCGTAGATGACGACGTCGAACTCCGCTGCGGTTCCGTCCACGAAGTGGACCGTGTGGTCGTCGAACCGTTCGATGTCGGGTTTCGCGACGATGTCGCCCGAGCCGAGGCGCAGCGGCAGTTCGACCGACTGCGTGGGGTGCGCCTCGAAGAACTTGTGGTTCGGAGTGGGCAGCCCGTACCGCTCGGGACGTCCCGACAGCAACGGCTGGCCCCACTGCGCGACCTTCCGTTGCCACGACATCGGTATGTACGGAACGGTGCGGTAGAACTTGTCGGCCGGCCGGCCCGCGATGTACTTCGGGACGATCCACGCACTCGAGCGCGTCGACAGCGTCACCTCGGTCTGCAACGCCTTCGACGACAACTCCACGGCGATGTCGGCCGCGCTGTTGCCGAGCCCCACCACGAGGATGCGCTTGCCCGCGAAATCCATCGGGGTGCGCGGGTCGATGTAGTGGTGGGAGTGCAGCGACTCGCCGGCGAAGTGCCCGGGGAACTCCGGCACGCGGGGATCCCAGTGGTGACCGTTGGCGACGACGAGGAACTCGAACGCGCGCGTGCTGCCGTCCTCGAGGTCGAGCTCCCACCCGCCTTCGGGTCGCCGTCGTGCTTCGCGGACACCGTTGCGGAACTCGATGTTGCCCCGCAGTCCGAAGGCGTCGGTGTAGCCGTCGAGGTACTCCTTGATCTGCGTGTGATGCGGGAAGTCGGGATAGGACTCCGGCATCGGGTAGTCCTTGAACGACAGCTGATGCTTCGACGTGTCGATGTGCAGCGAGCGGTACGCGCTGCTGTGGCCGTTGGGATTGCCGAAGGCCCAGTTGCCGCCCACCCGATCGGAGCTCTCGAAGCAGGTGTAGGGCACCCCGTAGTCGCACAGCATCTTTCCGGCGGTCAACCCGCTGATACCGGCGCCGATGACCGCGGTGGTAGGTGCCGACATGGTGTCCCTTCGACGCGGTGGTGCAGGTGCTCGGAGCGACGACCTGCAGTGACGACGGTCACAATGTAGAACACGTTCTCTTCCGTGTACACGGGACGTTCCGCTCGCCCGTCGTCGCGTCGCAATTCGGTCCGCGAACCCGGTGCGCATATGTGACGGAACGCATACTCTGGGTGCACCTGCAGCATCGCGGGTGGTGATCGTCGCGCGCGCCGGTCCCGTCCGCGCCGCACCGTTGCCGCCGCACGGCGGCTCGAGGAGGCCCGATGAACGCGGTTGTCGCTCCCGTCAAGCCCACGCGGCCGTACCCGCCGCGAGCGCACTCCAAGGGGGCGGTCCTTCACGACCTGATCACCACGACGGACCCGAAGAAGCTCGGACTGATGTACATCTTCACATCGTTCGCGTTCTTCCTGTTCGGTGGTCTGCTCGCCCTGTTGATGCGCGCGGAGCTCGCGGTCCCCGGCCTGCAGTTCCTGTCGAACGAGCAGTACAACCAGCTGTTCACCAACCACGGCGGCATCATGCTGCTGATGTACGCGACGCCGGTCGTCTTCGGTTTCGCGAACTACATCCTGCCGCTGCAGATCGGCGCTCCCGACGTCGCCTTCCCGCGCCTGAACGCCTTCAGCTACTGGCTGTACCTGTTCGGCGCGCTCACCGTGGCATTCGGGTTCATCACTCCCGGTGGTGCCGCGGACTTCGGCTGGACGTCCTACATGCCGCTCGCCGACGAGATCCACTCACCCGGTATCGGCGGCAACCTGTGGTTCCTGGGTCTGGCGGTGATGGGTCTGGGCACCATCCTCGGCGGCGTCAACATGATCACCACCGTGGTCTGTATGCGTGCACCGGGGATGACCATGTTCCGCATGCCCATCTTCACGTGGAACATCTTCATCACGATGATCCTCGTGCTCCTCGTCTTCCCCCTCCTCGCCGCGGCGTTCATGGGGGCTTTCGTCGACCGCGTGATCGGTGGCAACATCTACGACCCCGCCACCGGCGGCGTGCTCCTCTACCAACACTTGTTCTGGTTCTTCGGTCACCCCGAGGTGTACATCATCGCACTGCCGTTCTTCGGCATCGTCTCGGAGATCTTCCCGGTCTTCTCCCGCAAGCCGATCTTCGGATACAGCGGCCTGGTCTACGCGACCATCGCGATCGCGGCGCTGTCCATCGCCGTGTGGGCGCACCACATGTACGCCACCGGCGCGGTGCTGCTGCCGTTCTTCTCGTTCATGACCTTCCTGATCGCCGTCCCGACCGGTG
>NZ_JBMVFW010000006.1:0-322682 GCF_049538275.1 Rhodococcus sp. AB351 | reverse complement strand
GACGGCCCGTGGGAAGAGGGCTGTCGATGTGGTCGGCCGCGATGAGGCGATCGCCGCGCAGCGACAACACCCACATGCTCGCCTTCCGGTTCCGCGCCGGAGGCAGCACGAGACCGTCGCGCTCGGCCCACCATTCCAGCAGCGGCGGGATCACCTTGCCCTGACTGGAGATCACGGGAGTGCCGGGACCCGACGCGATCTCCAGCGCCCGCTTGCGGCCGCGGTCCGGATCGGCCCGGTACTCCTCCTCCGACAGCGACGGCTCGATCGCGATCTCGAGCCCGTGCCGGGAGGCGAAGGGCTCGACCGTCGCGATGCACCGCGTGCGGTCGGCGGACACCACACTGTCGCCGCCGAACGCCGTCAACTGCGGAACGAGAGCCTCCGCCTGCGCCCGTCCGGACGCATCGAGGGGCCGGTAACGGTCGTCGCCCTTGTACTTCTTCCGACTACCCGCCTTGGCGTGCCGCACGATCAGCGCCGTGGTCGTGTCCAGCGGCACCCGGCGGAAGCGGCGGAGGACACTGCGGTCCATCGGATAGGACAACAGGTCGAATGCCTCTTCGGGGGACACCCAACGCAATTCGTCCACTTCGTCGTTGGGCGCGAACTGCCCGTCGAGGCACCGCGCGGCCCAGTAGTCCACCCGCTTGAGTTTGCGGTGACCCGGAACGGGGTAGACGACCTTCCCGAGACTGCTGCCGAGCGCGGCGCGGAATCCGGTCTCCTCCTCGATCTCCCGCACCGCGGCGACCACCGCCGTCTCACCCGGGTCGAGTTTGCCCTTCGGAAAGGACCAGTCGTCGTAGCGCGGACGATGCACGAGCGCGACCTGCGCATCGTGCGGAGCGTCGTCGGCCGCAGGGCGCCACAGGACGGCGCCCGCCGCGAAGATGTTGGCCTTCACGGGCTTGTCGCGTGATTCGGTCAACGTTCCCTCCACCTCAGGACGCGCGGCTACGCATGAGTTCGACCTGGTGGTCGCGGGCAGCGGTTCCCGGCTCGGGGGACGCCGTCCACGTGCCGTCGCCCTCGAGCGTCCAGCAGCGGGTGACCGGGTCGAGCGCGGAATCGAAGATGCGGTCCAACTGCGCTGCGAGCCGGGTGTTCTTCACCTGCACCATCACCTCGACGCGACGGTCGAGGTTCCGGTGCATCATGTCGGCGCTGCCGATCCAGTACTCGTCGCTGCCCCGGAAATGGAACAGCCGCGAGTGTTCGAGGAACCGCCCCAGAATCGAGCGCACCGTGATGTTCTCGCTCAGCCCGGGCACGCCGGGTTTGAGGGCGCAGATCCCGCGCACGACCACCTCGGTGCGCACCCCCGCCCGCGACGCGCGGTAGAGCGCGTCGATCACCTGCTCGTCGACGAGGGCGTTGGCCTTGAGCCGGATCCCGCTGGGGCGACCGGCCTCGTGGTGCTCGATCTCACGCTCGACGCGTTCGATGATGCCCTTGCGGACTCCGTGCGGCGCGACGAGCAGATTGCGGTACTGCGCCTTCCGGGAGTACCCGGTGAGGGTGTTGAACAGGTCGGTGAGGTCGGCGCCGATCTCGGGCGACGACGTGAGCAGGCCGACGTCCTCGTAGAGACGAGCGGTCTTCGGGTTGTAGTTTCCGGTGCCGATGTGGCAGTAGCGCCGGATCGTCGAACCCTCGCGCCGCACGACCAGACAGGTCTTGCAGTGCGTCTTGAGACCCACGAGTCCGTATACGACGTGGACACCGGCCTGTTCGAGTTTGCGTGCCCACTTGATGTTGGCCTGCTCGTCGAAGCGCGCCTTGATCTCCACGAGCGCGACGACCTGCTTGCCCGCTTCGGCAGCAGCAATCAGAGCGTTGACGATGGGGGAGTCGCCCGACGTCCGGTACAGCGTCTGCTTGATGGCGAGGACCTGACTGTCGGCGGCGGCCTGCTCGATGAACCGTTGCACGCTCGTCGAGAACGAGTCGTACGGATGGTGGACGAGGATGTCGCCCTCGCGCAGAGTGGAGAACACGCTCTTCGGTGTCTCGCGCTCGCCGAAGGCGGGATGGGTCGCCGGCACGAACGGGGCGTCCTTCAGATCCGGACGGTCGACGGCGTGCACCTGCCACAGCGACGACAGATCGAGCAGGCCGGGCAACTGGACGACGTCGACCCGGTCGACGTCGAGTTCGCGCAACAGCAGGTCGAGCATGTGCTCGGTCATGTCGTCCGACACCTCGAGCCGCACGGGAGAACCGAAGCGCCGCCGGGCGAGTTCGCGTTCGAGGGCCTGGAGGAGATCCTCGTCGCGGTCCTCCTCGACCTCGAAGTCGGCGTTGCGGGTGACGCGGAAGGCGTGGTGCTCGACGATCTCCATGCCCGGGAACAACACGTCGAGGTGGGCGGCGATCAGTTCCTCGAGCGGGAGGAAGGCCGGCAGTCCGTGCGACGAACCCGCGCGATCGACCCGGACGAACCGTTCGACGTTGTCGGGCACCTTCACGCGCGCGAAGTGCTCACCGGACGACTGCGAATCCTTGACCGTGACAGCGAGGTTGAGGGACAGGCCGCTGATGTAGGGGAAGGGGTGTGCGGGATCGACCGCGAGCGGCGTCAGGACCGGGAAGACCTGGTCGGCGAAATACTGTGTCAGTCGTCGGCGTTCGTCCTCCGTCAGATCCGCCCATCGGATGATCGAGATGCCTTCGTCCGCCAGGGCCGGCATGACCGAGTCGAGGAAGACCTGCGCCTGGCGACCGGCGAGTTCGCGCGTGCTCGACGCGATGAGCGCGAGCTGGGCACGCGGGGTCAGTCCGTCCGCGGACCGGACCGACAATCCCGTCTCGGCGCGACGTTTCAGCCCGGCGACCCGCACCATGTAGAACTCGTCGAGATTCGACGCGAAGATCGCGAGGAACTTGGCGCGTTCGAGCAACGGCTGCGAGGTGTCCTCCGCGAGCGCGAGAACGCGGGCGTTGAAATCGAGCCAGCTCTGTTCGCGATTGAGGTAGCGGTCGACGGGAAGCGTGTTGTCGTGATCGGTCCTCGACTGCAGTCCCGTCGCGGCCGGAGGCGCGCTGGTGGCGGTCGCCACGCGACCGGCAGGTCGGGCGACGCCGGACGGTGCCGCGTGCTCGGAACTCATGGGATCGGGGGAATCGCCGTTGGTCACCAGTTCATTGTGGCAGAGCGACGGCTCCCTGCAGCGCTGTCGCACCGGTGGCGCAGCGGGAACTCGACCGTGTCGAGCACGGCCGCAGTGGCCGGTCCGACGCCGAGTCGCAGTGCGGCGGCGAGATCGTCCGGTGTGTCCACATCGAGTCGCAGTCCGGGGAGCGCGTCAGGTACCGGATACGCACCGGCATCGATGTGGCGACCGGCCGATCCCGGTCCGAACGACAGGGGCGGCAGGGTGCCGCTCACGCAGTGCAGCAACGCCGTCGTACCGCTCGCCGTGTGGTCGACGACCACGGCCGTTCCCGTCCGCCGCGCAGTCTCGCGTGCGAGCGCGAATTCCTCGGGCCGCAGGGAGGGCAGGTCGGCCTGCAGTGCCACGAGTTCGGCGCCGGGTGCATGCTCCCGCGCCCGGCGGGCCGCTGCGAGCAGTGCGGAGTTCAATGGGTCGGGGGAGTCGGGACCGACCGGATCGGGGAGGACGTCCGCGCCGCAGTCCAGCGCCGCGGCCGTGACCCGCTCGTCGGCGGTGACCACGGTGACCGTCACGTCTCCGGCGGACAGCGCCGCCGTCGCGGTGTCCTGCAGCATCGCGAGCACCAGTGATTCCCGCGCCGCCGGGTCGAGGACGTGCGAGAGCCGCGACTTCGCCAGGCCGAGGGCCTTGACGGGAACGAGCACGTGCGTCGCGGGCATTGCCCGATTGTGCCATCAGCGATCGATCGCACGATCGCGCGAGGTGACGAACCGCACGACCGCCCGCTGTGACCGCCGTCGTATGCGGTCCGTCCTCCGACCCGGCGCGGTGTCGGTGGCGCCTGCGCGATACTGGGTGCGACCGTGGGTGGTGACCGCCCGGACCGAACCGGTCGCGACCGCCCGCTCCGGGCCGATCGCGACCGCGAGTGCCGGGCATCGGACGAGAGTGAGGATCGCGTGACCACAGCAGCAGTTCTGGGCGCGGGTTCGTGGGGGACGGCGTACGCCAAGGTGCTGGCCGACGCCGGAACGGACGTGACGATCTGGGCACGGCGCGAGGAGGTGGCGCGCTGCATCGCGGAGCGACACGAGAACTCCGACTATCTGCCCGGTGTGGAACTGCCGCACTCGCTGAAGGCGACGGCCGATCATCGGGTGGCCGTCGAGGGCGCCGATTTCGTGGTCCTCGCCGTCCCGAGCCAGACCCTGCGGGCCAATCTCGAGGCGTGGAAGGTGGATATCGGACCGGAGGTCACACTTCTCAGTCTCGCCAAGGGAATCGAGAGCGGCACCCTGATGCGCATGAGCCAGGTGATCGGTCAGGTCACCGGCGCCGAACAGAATCGCATCGCCGTGCTGTCCGGCCCCAACCTCGCTCGCGAGATCGCCGAGGGGCAACCGGCCGCGACCGTCATCGCGTGCCCCGACTCCACCCGCGCCATGGAGATCCAGAAGTCCTGCGCCACAAAGTACTTCCGTCCGTACACCAACTCCGACGTGATCGGCTGTGAGATCGGCGGCGCCTGCAAGAACGTCATCGCCCTCGCGTGCGGCATGGCCGCCGGGGTGGGCCTCGGTGAGAACACCGTCGCGAGCATCATCACCCGCGGTCTCGCCGAGATCACCCGGCTCGGAACCGCCCTCGGTGCCAAGCCGGCCACGCTCGCCGGTCTCGCCGGGGTCGGCGATCTCGTCGCCACGTGCACGTCCCCGTTGTCCCGCAACCGTTCGTTCGGCGAACGCCTCGGTCGCGGCGAGTCGCTCGAGAGCGCGCAGGCGGCCACCCACGGTCAGGTGGCCGAAGGGGTCAAGTCGTGCACCTCGGTCCGAGCCCTCGCGGCGAGCTACGACGTCGAGATGCCGCTCACCGACGCCGTGCACCGCGTGTGCCACGAAGGCATGTCGGTGCCGGACGCGATCGGACAGCTGCTCGGACGCCGGATCAAGCCGGAATGAGCGGCATGACGGGCGATTCGACACGCTGTGTGAAGGCGGTTGCACACGAGGGTGTTCCGGGCTCCCCGCTGCAGGCGGGGCCGGTCTTCGCCGCGCCGTATCTGCTCGGTGAGGACGAACGCGACGATGTCGACACCTATGCGCGGGCCTCGAATCCCGGCTGGCGCGCACTCGAATCGGCGCTCGCCGAACTCGAGCACGCCTCGGCCGCCCGCGTCGTCGGCTCGGGCATGTCGGCGATCACGGTCGCGCTGCGATCACTCGTGGCCCCGGGTGGCACGGTCGTCGTCCCCTCCGACGGCTACTACCAGGTGCGCAAGTTCGCCACCGAATATCTCGCGCCGCACGGCATCGACGTCCACGAACTCTCCGTCGCCGAATTCGGGGACGGCTCCCTGCAGCGGGTCCTCGACGGTGCGGGCCGGGGTGCGGTGGTCCTTGCCGAGACGCCGTCGAATCCCGGTCTCGACACGGTGGATCTGCGTGAGACCGCGCAATCGTGCCGTCGCACCGGGGCATTGCTGCTTGTCGACAACACGACCGCCACCCCGCTCGGACAGCTCCCGCTCGACCTCGGCGCCGACGTCGTGGTGGCCAGCGGAACGAAATCGCTCAGCGGACACAGCGATCTGTTGTTCGGATACATCGCCGTCGCCGATCCCGAACTGCTGCCCGCGATCGACCGGGAACGACTGCTGTCGGGAACCGTGCTGGGACCCTTCGAGACCTGGCTCGCGCACCGCAGCCTCGGCACCGCCGGACTGCGCTTCGAACGGCAGTGCGCCAACGCGCTCGCCGTCGCCGGGATGCTGCTCGAGCACCCCGCTGTCACGGACGTCCGCTATCCCGGGCTCGCCGGCGACCCGGCCCACGCCGTGGCGGCCGGCCAGATGAGCCGCTTCGGCCCCCTGCTCACCTTCCGGTTGCCCGGGCGCGACGAGGTGCACCGCTTCGTCCGCGCGGCCACGCTCGTCGCACCCGCCACCAGCTTCGGCGGCATCCATACGACAGCGGATCGCCGCGCACGCTGGGGCGATGCGGTGCCGGAGGGATTCGTCCGGTTGTCGTGCGGAATCGAGGACACCGCGGATCTGCTCGCCGATCTCGACGCAGCGCTGAAGGAGACGGAGTCGGCGGGGACACAGCAGGGTGTCCGGTCCCACCCGTGTAGGACTCGCCCGTCACGCGGAGATCGCCACCCGGTACGGTTCGACACGTGAGTACGCCCCGAACCCGGGTGGCCGTCGTCTTCGGTGGTCGCAGCAACGAACATTCCGTCTCCTGCATCTCGGCGGGGAGCATCCTGCGCAACCTGGATCCGGAGAAGTACGAGGTCGTGCCCATCGGCATCACTCCCGAGGGCGCATGGGTCCTCGGCGACGCGGACCCCGCCGGCCTCGCCGCGGCCGGTCGCGAACTGCCCGTCGTCGCCGGTGACGGCTCCGATCTCGTGCTCACCGCGGATCCCACTCGTGGCGGCGACATCGTCGCCCTCGACGAGGCCTCCTACGGCCGGGTGCTCGCGTCGGTCGACGTGGTGTTCCCGGTCCTGCACGGCGCCTACGGCGAGGACGGCACCATCCAGGGTCTGCTCGAACTCGCGGACATCCCGTACGTCGGTCCCGGCGTCCTCGCCAGCGCCGCCGGGATGGACAAGGAGTTCACCAAGAAGCTGCTCGCGGCCGAAGGCCTGCCGGTCGGCTTCCAGATCGTCCTGCGTCCCGGCACCGCGACCCTCACCGAGGAGCAGAAGAACCGCCTCGGCCTGCCCGTCTTCGTCAAGCCCGCCCGCGGCGGATCGTCGATCGGCATCAGCCGCGTGGCCGACTGGGCCGCCTTCGACGACGCCGTCGCGAAGGCCCGGCAGCACGATCCCAAGGTCATCGTCGAGTCCGCGATCCTCGGCCGCGAGGTGGAGTGCGGCGTGCTCGAGTTCCCGGACGGCGACGTCCGCGCGAGTGTCGTCGCCGAGATCCGCATGCCCGACACCTCCGGCGACCACGAGGCGTTCTACGACTTCGACACGAAGTACCTCGACGACGTCTGCGAGTTCGACGTCCCGGCCAAGCTCGACGAGGAGATCTCCGACCGGATCCGCGAGCTCGCGGTCCGGGCGTTCCGCGCCCTCGACTGCCACGGTCTGTCCCGCGTCGACTTCTTCGTCACCGAGGACGGACCGGTGATCAACGAGATCAACACGATGCCCGGTTTCACGTCGATCTCGATGTACCCGCGGATGTGGGAGGCCACCGGCGTGGAGTACGCCGAGCTGCTGTCGATCCTGGTGGAGACGGCGCTCGCACGGGGGACCGGCCTGCGCTGACGGCACACGGCCTGTCGGGTTCCGCGAGGACCCGACTAGGCTGGACACATGACTGCCGTGACCCCCGACTCAGCTGCGACCGACGCCGGCACGGACACCCGTGAGGCCGTCCACGAGGCCGCGCGTCGCGCCCGCGTGGCCTCGCGTCGTCTCGCGCTGCTCACCACCACCGAGAAGGACGCGGCTCTCCACGCCGCGGCCGACGCTCTGCTCGCCGCCGCCGACACCGTCCTCGCCGCGAACGCGGAGGACATCGAGGCCGCCCGCGCCGGTGGCACCGAGGAGGCCATCCTCGACCGGCTGCGCCTGACCTCCGCCCGGATCGACGGGATCGCCGCCGGCCTGCGCCAGGTGGCCGGCCTGCCCGACCCGATCGGCGGAGTGGTCCGCGGCTCGACGCTGCCGAACGGTCTCGAGCTGCGCCAGGTGCGCGTCCCGCTCGGCGTGGTCGGCATGGTCTACGAAGCGCGTCCCAACGTCACGGTCGACGCCTTCGGTCTCGCCCTGAAGTCCGGCAACGCCGCACTGCTGCGCGGCTCGTCGTCCGCGGCCCGGTCGAACGCCGCGCTCGTCGAGGTGCTGCGTGCCTCGCTCGAGAGCCGGGGCATCCCCGCCGACGCCGTGCAGCTGCTGCCGAGCGCCGACCGCTCGTCGGTGACGCATCTGATCCAGGCTCGCGGCCTGGTCGACGTCGTGATCCCGCGCGGTGGCGCCGGTCTGATCGCCGCGGTGGTCCGCGACGCGACCGTCCCCACGATCGAGACGGGCACCGGCAACTGCCACGTCTACGTCCACTCCGCGGCCGATCTGGAGATGGCGGAGAAGATCGTGATCAACGCGAAGACCCGCCGGCCCAGCGTGTGCAACACCGCCGAGACGATCCTCGTCGACAAGGCGATCGCCGACACCGCCGTCCCGAAGCTCCTGCAGGCGTTCCAGCAACACAGCGTGACGGTCCACGGCGACCTGCCCGGCCTCGTGCCCGCGACCGACCAGGACTGGTCCGACGAGTACCTCTCGCTCGACGTCGCCCTCGCTGTGGTCGACGACCTCGACGCCGCCGTCGACCACATCGACCGTTACGGCACCGGCCACACCGAAGCGATCGTCACCTCGGACCTCGCCGCTGCGCGGGAGTTCACGACGCGCGTGGACGCCGCAGCCGTTATGGTCAACGCTTCGACGGCGTTCACGGACGGCGAGCAGTTCGGATTCGGCGCGGAGATCGGGATCTCCACCCAGAAGCTGCACGCCCGCGGTCCGATGGGTCTGCCCGAGCTGACGTCGACGAAGTGGGTGGTGTGGGGCGACGGCCACACCCGCCCCGCCTGATCGAGACCGGCCCGACGAAAGGAACCAGCGTGGATCGTGCGCTGCCCGCCACCCCGCCGATCTTCGCGGACGTCCAGGACGTCGTCGATCGTCTGGCCGGTACCGGATATCTCGCCGACAAGTCCACCGCGACCGCGGTGTTCCTCGCCGATCGCCTCGGCAAGCCGTTGCTGATCGAGGGACCCGCGGGCGTGGGCAAGACCGAACTCGCCCGCGCCGTCGCCGAGACCTCCGAGGCCGAACTCGTGCGCCTGCAGTGCTACGAGGGCGTCGACGAGTCCCGCGCGCTGTACGAGTGGAACCACGCCAAGCAGATCCTGCGCATCCAGTCGGCGGGGGCGACCGCCGCGGCGGGCGAGTCGTGGGACCGCACCAAGGAGGACGTCTTCTCCGAGGAGTTCCTGCTGTCGCGGCCGCTGCTCACCGCGATCCGCCGCGAGGATCCGACCGTGCTGCTCGTCGACGAGGTCGACAAGGCCGACGTGGAGATCGAAGGCCTGCTGCTCGAGGTGCTCAGCGACTTCGCGGTCACGGTGCCCGAGCTCGGCACCATCCGGGCCACCCGCAAGCCGTTCGCGGTGCTCACCTCGAACGCCACCCGCGAGTTGTCCGAAGCGCTCAAGCGCCGGTGCCTGTTCCTGCACCTGGACTTCCCCGACGCCGACCTCGAACGACGCATCCTCGCCAGCCGGGTCCCCGATCTGCCCGACGCGCTCGCCGACCAGCTCGTGCGCACGGTCCGCGTGCTCCGCGGCATGCAGCTCAAGAAGGTGCCGTCGGTGGCCGAGACGATCGACTGGGGTCGCACCCTGCTCGCACTGGGGCTCGACACCCTCGACGACACCGCGCTGCGCAGCACGCTCGGCGTGATCCTCAAGCACCAGTCCGACCAGATCCGCGCTGCCGCCGAGCTCCGGTTGAACTGACATGGCCGCCGCGCACCTTCCCGGATCCGAGGCGCCCCCGGCACCCCACGGACTGCCCGGGCACCTGGTCGGATTCGTCGAGGCGCTGCGCCGCCGCGGCATCGCGGTCGGGCCGTCCGAGACGGTCGACGCCGGACGGGTCATGACGGTGCTCGATCTCCTCGATCGGGAGGCCCTCCGCGAAGGCCTCGCGTGCACCCTGCTCCGCCGGTCCACACACCGGCCGACCTTCGACGCCCTGTTCGACCTGTGGTTCCCGCCAGCGATCGGACGCCGCGAGTCCACCGACCCTCAGGTGAGCATCCCGCGCACCCCGACGGGGGAGGTCGACTTCGAAGCCCTGCGCGACCTCATCGCCGAGCTGCTGTCCGACGAGTCGCCGGAGGCACTCGAGGCCTCCGAGATGCTCGTCTCCGCCATCGTCGAGGAACTCGGCCAGTACGCGTCGTCGAACGGCCCTTCCTTCTCGGCCTATCAGGCGCTGCGCGACGTCTCCCCGGACACCCTGCTCACGAAGATCCTCGAGGGACTGCTCGGCAACAGCACCCGCGAGGAACGCGACGACGCCGCCTACGAGAGCGAGGTTGCGCGGCGCACCGCCGCCCAGCGCATCGCCGATTTCCGGGCGATGGTCGAACGGGAGACCCGCCGACGCACCGCCGAGCAGCTCGGCCGCGAACGCGTCGAGAAGTACGGGGTGCCCAAGCTCGCCGAGGAGGTCGACTTCCTGCGCGCGTCCGACGCGGAACTCGTCGCGCTGCGCCGCAGCGTCATGCCGCTCGCGCGTCTGCTCGCGAGCCGTCTCGCGGCGCGCCGCCGGCGCGCTCGTGCCGGCGCCATCGACCTGCGGCGCACACTGCGCAAGTCCATGTCGACCGGTGGCGTGCCCATCGACCTGGTCAACCGCAAGCCCCGTCCGGCGCGTCCCGAGCTCGTCGTGCTCTGCGACGTCTCCGGTTCCGTCGCCGGCTTCTCGCACTTCACGCTGCTGCTCGTGCACGCCCTGCGCGAGCAGTTCTCCCGAGTGCGCGTGTTCGCGTTCATCGACACCGCCGACGAGGTCACCCACTATTTCGCCGCAGGGTCCGATCTGGGCGAGTCCATGTCGCGGATGCTGAAGGAAGCGGAGCTGATCACCTACGACGGTCACTCCGACTACGGACACGCCCTCGGCAGCTTCGCGGATAACCATGCGCATGCCCTCACCAGCCGTAGCTCGCTGCTGATCCTCGGCGACGGCCGCACGAACTACCGCAATCCGAACCTCGAGGTCCTCGAACATCTCGTGTCCGTCGCACGGCACGCGCACTGGCTCAATCCCGAGCCGAAGGGACAATGGGGTTCGGGGGATTCGGCCGCCAGGGTCTACAGCGAGGTCGTCACGATGCACGAGTGCCGGTCGGCGCAGCAGCTCGCAACGGTGGTGGCGAGTCTGCTCCCCGTGTGAACCCGTAAGCTGGACAACCGTGCATCAGCCAACGGATCGGCCCTCGGCCCCCAGGCGCCGCCTGGGCGTCATGGGTGGAACGTTCGACCCGATCCACCACGGACACCTCGTGGCGGCCAGCGAGGTCGCCGCGAGCTTCGACCTGGACGAAGTGATCTTCGTGCCCACCGGGCAACCCTGGCAGAAGACCGGACGCGACGTCAGCCCCGCCGAGGACCGCTACCTGATGACGGTGATCGCGACCGCATCCAACCCGCGGTTCTCCGTCAGCCGTGTCGACATCGATCGACGCAAACCCACCTACACCGTCGACACGCTGCGAGATCTCAGCAAGCAGTATCCCGACGCGGAGCTGTACTTCATCACCGGCGCGGACGCCCTGGGATCGATCCTGTCCTGGCAGGACTGGCAGACCCTGTTCGACCTCGCCCGCTTCGTCGGGGTGTCCCGGCCCGGATACGACCTGCACGCCGAACATCTGGCACCGCATCTGGACGAACTCCCGGCCGAGGCGGTGAGCCTGGTCGAGATCCCCGCACTGGCGATCTCCTCCACGGACTGCCGCAGGAGGGCTCGCGAGAACCGGCCGGTCTGGTACCTGGTGCCCGACGGAGTGGTGCAGTACATCAGCAAACGCCGGCTCTACCGCACGAATACGCACCTCGACGGAGATCCCGTCCCGGTGTTCGACGGAAACACCCCCGGCACCATCGAGAGAAAGAGCACGCAGTGAGCGCAACGGCAGAAGCCACGGAGATGGCCCGAATCGCAGCCCTGGCCGCCGACGAGAAACTCGCCACCGACGTCGTGGTGCTCGACGTGTCCGAGCAGCTGGTGATCACCGACTGCTTCGTCATCGCGTCCGCACCCAACGAGCGTCAGGTCAACGCCATCGTCGACAACGTCGAGGAGAAGCTGCGTCTGGCCGGCCACAAGCCCGTCCGCCGCGAGGGCACCCGCGAGGGACGGTGGACGCTGCTCGACTACGTCGACGTCGTGGTGCACATCCAGCACGAGGACGAGCGCAACTTCTACGCCCTCGACCGCCTGTGGAAGGACTGCCCGACCATCGAGGTCGACGGTGTGGGTGGCCCCCGTTCGGCGATCGACGCCGCCGACTCGCCGGAGGACGTGTGAGTCGTCCGGAGGAGGGTTCGCAGAGCCCGCGGGTGCGGCAGCTGGTGCTGCTGCGCCACGGCCAGACCGAGTACAACGCCACGCGGCGGATGCAGGGCCAGCTCGACACCGACCTCTCCGAGCTCGGTCGGCAGCAGGCGCTCGCCGTCGCCGACGCGATCGCCCGGTTCGATCCGCTCGCCGTCGTCTCGTCCGATCTGCGCCGCGCCTACGACACGGCGACCGCGCTCGGTGATCGCATCGGGCTGCCGGTCGCGATCGACACGCGGCTGCGCGAGACGCATCTCGGCGAATGGCAGGGCCTGACCCACACCGAGGTCGACGCCGTGGCCCCGGGCGCGCGCAGCGCGTGGCGCGCCGACGCGACCTGGGCACCGCCGGGAGGCGAGAACCGGATCGACGTCGCGCGGCGCAGCATGGCCGTCGTCGGCGAACTGCTCGACAAGTACGAGAACTGGAGCGATCGGCCCATCGTGCTGGTCGCACACGGGGGCCTGATCGCCGCGCTCACCGCGGCCCTGCTCGACCTGCCGGTCGACCGGTGGCCCGTCCTCGGCGGTCTCGGGAACACCGGCTGGGTGCAGCTCAGCGGATACGGCGAGGTGCCGTCCTGGCGCCTCGACGTGTGGAACGCGTCGGCCACGGTGGCGCCCGATGACGTCCTCTGAACCCACGCCGATCGAGACCGACGCCGCTCCGCGGCGCCCGGTCCTGCTGGTGATCGGCGACTCGCTGAGCTATTACGGTCCGAAGGGCGGTCTGCCCGCCGACCATCCGCAGATCTGGCCCAACCTGGTCGCGGCCGAACTCGGCTGGGACATCGAACTCGTCGCCCGGATCGGGTGGACCACACGCGACGCGTGGTGGGCCATGACCCAGGACCCGCGGGTATGGGCCGCGATCCCGCACGCCGGGGCTGTCGTCCTCGCCGTGGGCGGGATGGACACTCTGCCGTCCCCGCTGCCCACCGCACTGCGGGAAGGCCTGCGCTACATCCGCCCGCCGGCCCTGCGTCGCGCGGCGCGTAACGCCTATGGGTGGTTGCAGCCGCGACTGTCGCCGCTCGGGCGTCCCGTGGCGCTCCCGCCCCGGGTCAGCGTCGAGTACCTCGAAACGATCAGGGACGCACTGGCATACATGCGCCCCGATCTGCCCGTCATCGGCACCCTGCCGTCGGTGCACCGCAGCGAGCAGTACCGGTCGGTGCATGTCGGCCGGCTCCCCGCGGCACGCGCGATCACCCGCTGGGCGGCCGAGAAGTCGGTTCCCCTCGTCGATCTCGCCGAAGCGGTGCGGGAGAACGTCTTCTCCGACGACGCCAATCCCGACGGGATCCACTGGGGTTGGGAAGGACACCGTCGCGTCGCCTCCGCTGTCGGCGATGCGGTCCGGATCGTGCATCGGGATGCGGAAATCCCGGTGGAGGGCCTACGGTAGGCGTCGTGTCCGTCGTCGTCGTCACAGATTCGTCGAGTTGTATCGACCCCGAACTGGTCCGTCGGTACGACATCCGTGTTGTGCCACTGCACATCATCGCGGGCGGACGCGACCTCCGCGAGGGCGTCGACGAGTTGCCGGACGACCTGTCGACCGTGACCACCTCCGGGCCGTCGCCCGCCGAACTGACCGACGCCTACACCGAGGCGCTCGAGGCCAGCGGGGGAGACGGCGTCGTCGCCGTGCACCTCTCGCGTGTGCTGTCCGGGACGTGGGACGCCGCCCGGCACGCCGCAGAATCGCTGGGCGACCGGATCCGGCTCGTCGATTCGCGGAACACCGCCATGGGTTCGGGTTTCGCCGTTCTCGAAGCGGTGCGCGCCGCCCGGGCCGGAGCCGATCTGGCGCGGGTGTACGACCGGGCCGTGGAGGTCGCGGCGTCCGCCCGGACCCTACTCGTCGTCGACCGGCTCGACCACCTGCGTCGCGGCGGCCGGATCGGCACGGCCACAGCGCTGTTGGGTACCGCGCTCGCGATGAAACCCGTGCTGCACATCTCCGACGGCAAGCTCGTCCTGCGGGAGAAGACCCGCACGATGACCAAGGCGATGGCCAAACTCGTCGACGGAGCCGCAGCCGATGTCGGCGACGAACCGCTCGTCGCGGTACACCACCGCGAGGCACCCGAGCGGGCCCGCAGCCTCGCCGATCAGCTCGCGCAGCGCCTTCCGGAGGGTACCGAGATCGTCGTGTCCGAACTCGACGCGGTTCTCGGCGCGCACGTCGGGCCGGGCGCGGTCGGTGTGGTCGTCGCCTCCGCGGCGACCGGTACCACCGAGGACTGACCACCTACACCACCTCCCGGCCCGGATCATGCCGGTGGAGGCCCGATCCGGGCATTCATCCACAGGGGTGCTGGTCATCCACAACCTGGGCCGGATCGGCGCCGACACCGAATCCGGCGTTCGCGGACGCGGTTAGCGTCGCGGCATGGCGAGCAGTGACCACCGTGATCTCGCGCGCACCCGCCTCGGCGCAATCACGCGTTCCTCGGCGATGCCCGCGGAACCGCCCTGGACCGAAGACACATCGACCGACGACCACCCCTGGGCGGATCCCGACGACGGCGACGAACCCCTCCACAGCGGTCCCGGCCGGGAACGATTCGTCGATCGGCTGACCGCCGCGCGATGGGACACGGGACGACGGGGAACCGCAGCTCTCGCCGCGATCGGAGTGCTCGCCGCCGCAGTGGCTCTCGTCGTCGTGTGGCGCGACCGGCCGGTCCCCGAACCGGTACCGCCGCTGCCACGGGTCGAAGTCGTGGACACCGCAGAGCCGTCCGCCACGAAGGAGACGGACACGGCACAGCCGGATTCCGCCGAGTTCGTCGTCAGCGTCGTGGGCGCGGTGACACGGCCCGGACTCGTGCGGCTGCCGGCAGGGTCCCGTGTGGCCGACGCGCTCGACGCGGCCGGCGGTACCGTCGACGGCGCCGACCTCATCGGCCTGAATCTGGCCCGGCGGGTCGCCGACGGTGATCAGATCGTCGTGGGAATCGCCCCGCCCCAACCTGTTCCGCAGGCCAGTGGAATCGTCGGGGTGCAGGCACCGGGCGATGCTCCACCGGAGGAAGGCGGGCTGGTGGACCTCAACACCGCCGACGAGACCGCGCTCGACGCGCTGCCGGGAGTCGGTCCCGTGACGGCCGCGGCGATCGTGTCGTGGCGCGACACCAACGGACCGTTCACGGACGTCGAACAACTCGGTGAGGTCGACGGGATCGGACCGGCGCGACTGGCCAGGCTGCGTGAACTGGTGACGGTGTGACCGTCCGCAACGACAGGTCCGATTCCGCAACGGTTCTCGACGCCAGGTTGGTGCCGTGCGCGTTGGCCGCGTGGGGCGTGACGCTTCTCGGGTTGTACACGGGATGGCGGATCGTCACCGTCGTGGCGGTCGCGGCCGTCGTCGGATGCGCCGTGACGGTCCGTCTCGTCGCGACCGGGCGTATCCCTCGCGGAGGTGCACGGATCCTCCTCGCCGCACTGGCCGTCGTCGCGGGATTCGGGCCGGCTGCCGGTCTCCGGATGTGGGCCGCCGACCAGCACCCGATCGCCTCCGCAGCGGAAAGGGGAGCGTGGGCCGGTGTCGTTCTCGTCCCCACGGACGACCCGCGGCGCATCCGGTCCGCGGCCTTCGACGACACGCCCCGGGTACGCATTCCGGCACGGCTCGAGCAGGTGACGGTCGGTGGACGATCCATGGACACCGGGGGATCGGTGGTCGTGTTCGCGCCGGCCGACTCGTGGGGAGATCTCCTGCCCGGGCAGTCGGTCACCACACGGGTGCGGGTCGCGCCGCACACCGGGCCGGGCACCACGGTGGCGGTGCTCCGCGCGGAGAACGCGCCCACGGCCCTCGGCCCGCCACCGATGTGGCAGCAGTGGGCGGGCACGGTGCGCGACCGACTCACGCAGGTGAGTTCCGCCGTGCTTCCCGCTGATCGGGCCGGACTGTTGCCCGGTCTCGTGGTGGGCGACACCACCGCGCTCACCGACGAGGTGCGCGAGGACTTCCGGGTGGCCGGACTGACGCACCTGACCGCCGTGTCCGGAGCCAACGTCAGCATCGTCCTCGGCGCGGTGCTGCTGCTCGTGCGCGCGGCGGGACTCGGCCCGCGTTCCGGGACCGTCCTCGCCGCAACGGCTCTCGTCGCCTTCATCGTCGTGGTCCGTCCGTCGGCGAGTGTGGTGCGCGCGGCGGCGATGGGATCGATCGGGCTGCTGGCATTCGTGACGGGTCGTGAGCGACAGGCACTTCCCGCACTGTGCACCGCGGTGGGCGTGCTGCTCGTGCTCGTGCCCGACCTCGCCGTCGACGTCGGGTTCGCGCTGTCGGTGTCCGCGACGGCGGCGCTCATCGTCGCCGCGCCACCGGTCGTGACCCGACTCGTGGATCGCGGGTGGCCGCGTCCCGTCGCGGAAGTCATGGCGATGTCGCTGGTCGCGTTCGCGGCGACCGCACCTCTCGTCGCGGCGGTGAGCGGGACGGTGAGCGTCGTGTCGGTCGCGGCCAATGTCCTCGTCGCCCCGGTACTCGCGCCACTGACGGTCCTCGGCTCGCTCGTCGCGGTAGCCGCTTTCGTCGTCCCGTGGGCGGGGGAGATGCTCGCACGCGGCACCGGGCCCTTCCTGTGGTGGCTGATCTCGGTGGCCGACCGGGCGGCCTCGATGCCGTCGGCAGAGTTCGAGGTGCCGGACGGACCGGCGGGGGCACTCGTCGCGGCCGTACTGGTCGTCGTGGTGTGGTCGGTGGCTCGTCACCGGCGGGTGCGGATCACGGCTCTCGTGATCGCGGTGGCCGTCGCGGCGGTGTGGCTTCCGGTGCGGATGCTGCGGCCGGGCTGGCCCGGAGCCGAATGGGTCCTCGTCGCATGCGATGTCGGCCAGGGCGATGCACTGGTATTGGCGACGGGGGACGGACGCGCGGTCGTCGTCGACACCGGGCCCGAGCCGGAACCCGTCGATCGGTGCTTGCGCCGGTTGCGGATCCGCGGTGTCGCGCTGCTCGTCGTGTCGCACCTGCACGCCGACCACGCGGGCGGAATCCGTGGTGTGCTCGGCGGGCGCTCGGTCGAGGCGGTCGTGGTCGGGCCGGGCGCTGCGAGTGACGACGCGGCGGACGTTCTCGACCCCGCGATCGAGAGCGGTGTCGTCGTGCGGGAAGTGGCCGCCGGTGCGGTCCTGCGCGCAGGCGATCTCGAGATCCGGGTGGTGGGACCGGCCGCACGCGGGACGGGCGGTTCCGAGAACGACGACTCCCTCGTCCTGGTGGTCGATACTGTCGTGGGGCGGATCCTGCTGCCGGGCGACGCGGAGGAGGCCGCGCTCGACGCACTCGTGCGGTCGGGCATCGACGTGCGTGCGGACGTGTTGAAGGTGCCGCACCACGGCTCGCGCACCACTCCTGCCCGGTTCCTCACCGCCGTGCGGCCGAGCGTCGCCCTCGTCAGCGCCGGACGCGACAACCTGTTCGGGCATCCGCATCCCGAGATCGTGTCCGCCCTGGCCGGAATGGGGGCGCGGGTGCTGCGCACCGACCTGCACGGCGACGTCGCAGTCGTCCGTGCCGGTTCCGGGGCGCTCGCGGTGGTGTCGGACGTGCGTGGCACGATCGAACCGTGAGCGACGCGTCCCTGCATCTGGTCCTCGGTGAGGAAGAACTGCTCGTCGACCGTGCCGTCGCGCAGATCGTGTCCGATGTCCGCACGCGCAGCGGAACTCCCGGCGACCTCCCCGTCTCCCGGCTCCGCGCCGGCGACGCGGGTGTGCCCGAACTTGCCGAGCTGCTCAGCCCGTCGCTGTTTGCAGAAGAACGCATCGTGATCCTCGAATCCACGGCCGACGCCGGGAAGGACGCCGCGGCGCTGATCCTCGACGTCGCAGCCGATCCGCCTCCGGGCGTGACACTGGTGATCCTCCACAGCGGCGGCGGTCGCACCAAGGCGATGGTGCCCGCGCTGCGCAAGTGTGGCGCCGAGGAACACATGTGCGCTGCTCCCGCGAAGGCGGGGGAGAAGGCCGCGTGGGTGCGCACGTTCGTCCACAAGGAGTTCCAGGCCGCGGACGTACGGGTCTCGGGCGACGTCGAACAGCTCGTCATCGAAGCGGTGGGATCCGACCTGCGCGAACTCGCCGCTGCGTGCAGCCAGCTCGTGGCCGACACCGGCGGCAAGATCAACGCTGCGGCCGTGCGGCGCTACTACTCGGGCAAGGCCGAGGTGTCGGGATTCGACGTGGCCGAGAAGGCCGTGGCCGGCGACACGGCCGGTGCGCTCGAAGCGCTGCGGTGGGCGATGCACCGCGGTGTCGCCCACGTGCTGCTCGCCGATGCCCTCGCCGACGCCGTGCACACCATCGCCCGGGTCGGCTCCGCCGGTCGCGGCGACCCGTTCTCCCTCGCGTCGTCGCTCGGTATGCCGCCGTGGAAGGTGAAGAAGGCCCAGGCACAGGCGCGCACATGGGCGCCGGCGTCGATCGGGACCGCACTCACGGTGGTCGCTGCGCTCAACGCCGACGTCAAGGGAGCGGCCGCCGATCCGGACTACGCTCTCGAGCACGCCGTGCGGGTCATCTCCGAACTGGCGGCCTGAGCCGTCCGCGCCGATCCCGCTTCAGGGGCGGCGTCATGTCTGCCGTTCAATGCCACGAAGGCCGTCCCCGGCGGGGGACGGCCTTCGTGAAGCAGAGCCTGCGTCTACTACCTCGGAGCGATGAACTCAGAGCTTGTTGGCAAGCTTCGCGAGAGCAGACTTCTTGTTGGCGGCCTGGTTGGGGTGGATGACACCCTTGCTGGCAGCCTTGTCGAGCTGACGGCTGGTGGCGACGAGGAGTTCGTTGACCTTGTCCTTGTCGCCGGCGGCCGCAGCCTCGCGGAACGAACGGATCGCCGTACGAAGCGACGACTTCACCGACTGATTCCGGAGTCGGTTGCGCTCGTTGGTGCGAATCCGCTTCACCTGGGACTTGATGTTGGCCACGCGTAAAATCCTGTCGTCTTGCTGGTAGCTGGTAGGAAAGCTCTGGGTGCATCTGAGCACCGATGGACAAGGTTACCAAGAACGGATCGCAAAGCCCAAACCGGCGGTCGAATCACCCTTCTCACCGGCCTGATCGTTTCGGCCAGGACGACGCGCACCTGACTGTTGTTGTTGCGTGCCGCCGCGGGAGGGCATCTACATGGGCGGACACGCCACGGCGCACGATGTCGTTGTCGAGGTCACGGCGCTTGCGTAATCTCCCTCACAGCGCGAACGGCGAGTTCGCGGCTGCGGTGCATCGACTCGAAGTGTTCTACCACCAGGTTCCGCCTGCGTGCGGGACCGCGAACATCGAGGTGACCCATGGAACCCCCACGCGATCCCGAGTCCCGAATCGACGAGGATCTCGCACGCCAGACATCCCTGGAAATCAGAGACCCCGGTGAGTTCTCCGATCTGCGGAAGTACGTGGCGGAGGCGATCGGAACCTTCCTCCTGGTGTTCTCCGCGGTGGGTACCGCGGTGTTCGCCGGAACCTATGTCGGCCAGCTCGGCGTCGCATTGGCGTTCGGCCTGACCCTGCTGTTCCTCGTGTACACCATCGGCCCGATCTCCGGGTGTCACGTGAACCCGGCGGTGACGCTCGGGCAGCTCATCGTCGGTCATGTGACCCCGGTGCGCGCCGTGGGTTACTGGATCGCGCAGGTCGTCGGCGGTCTGATCGCCGGTCTGACGCTCTACGCGGTGGCGTCGTCGCTTCCGAGCTACGACCGTGCCGCCGACGGGCTCGGGGCGAACGGCTGGGGCGCGCACAGCCCCTCGGCGGTGCACGGCCCGCTCGGCGGTGTGCTCGAGAACGGCTACGGTATCGGCGCGATGATCGTCGTCGAGGTCCTGCTCACGGCCGTGCTGGTGTTCGTGGTGCTGGGCGCGACCGATCAGGTCGCCGACGCACCGATCGCCGGCATCGCCATCGGCTTCACCCTCGCCGTGATCCACCTGATCTCGATCCCGATCGACAACACGTCGGTCAATCCCGCCCGCAGCCTCGCCGTCGCCTTCTACCAGGACGGTGCGCTCGGGCAGCTGTGGGCGTTCATCGTGTTCCCGCTCATCGGCGGCGCACTCGGAGCCCTCGTCTACACCTTCCTCTTCGGACGGCGGTACGGGCTCCGGGCCTCCTGAGGTCCCGCGGGCGGGACGCGGCCCGGTTCAGCTCCAGTTGAAATCGGTGCGGAGCCGGGCCGCGACCTGATCGAAGCGTGCGCGGGGAAGGATCGCGCCCTCGCGGCGGATGCCGTCCTCGGGGACGTCGAGCACGCGATCGAGGCGCACCCAGCTCGGGCGGTTCTCCGCGTCCCACCGTCCGGAGCCGATTCCGAGCCAGTCGCGGTGACCGTCGCGGTCGGCGTTCGACGACAGCATCAGTCCGAGCAGCGTCGAGTCGTCGCGGCCCACGATGAGCACCGGGCGGTCCTTGCCCTGCGTCGGATCTTCTTCGTACGCCACCCAGGTCCACACGATCTCGCCCGGATCGGCGCGACCGTCGAGATCGGGGGAGTACTCGAGGCGGCGGGCACGCTGCGCCGTCGGCGTGGTGCGCGACGCCACCGGGCGACCGGGGGCCGGGCGCTTCGTACCGGACTGGGTCTTCGCAGCACCGGGCTTCGGCGCCGCGGTCCGGTCCGCGCCGGGCTTCGGTGCCGCGGTGGTACCGCTCCCCGAAGTTCCGCTCGCTGCGCCGGCCTGGCCGGCCGCGTTCAGCGCGGCGCGCGCCTTGTCGAGCGCCCCGGACTGCTGCAACTGCTGGTAGATCTTCGGCCCCTGCTCGACGGCGAGACGCCCCAGCTGCCTGCCCAATTTCTTCCATGTACCGGCCACGGGAACCGAGCTTAACCGGACCTGACCCGGGCGAAGTCCCGGCCGCCGCCCGACTTGGATATTCTGCAGGGTGACCGCGGTCTGCAGGCCGCTGCCAGTCCGAGTCAGGAGCACGACATCAGCACCTTCGCCGACACCACGTTCACGGACCCCGCAAAGATCCGGAACTTCTGCATCATCGCGCACATCGACCACGGAAAGTCGACGCTCGCGGACCGGATGCTGCAGCTCACCGGGGTGGTCGAGGAGCGGCAGATGCGCGCCCAGTACCTCGACCGCATGGACATCGAGCGCGAGCGCGGCATCACGATCAAGGCGCAGAACGTACGTCTGCCGTGGAAGCTCGACGGCGAAGACTACGTGATGCACCTGATCGACACCCCGGGCCACGTCGACTTCACCTACGAGGTCTCCCGCGCGCTCGAGGCGTGCGAGGGCGCGGTCCTGCTCGTCGACGCCGCGCAGGGCATCGAGGCGCAGACCCTCGCCAATCTCTACCTCGCGCTCGACAAGGACCTGACGATCATCCCGGTCCTCAACAAGATCGACCTGCCCGCGGCCGACCCCGACCGCTATGCCGGTGAGATCGCGAACATCATCGGCTGCGAGCCGTCCGACGTGCTCCGGGTCTCCGGCAAGACCGGCGAGGGCGTCCCCGAACTCATCGACGCCGTGATCCGCCAGGTGCCGCCGCCGGTCGGTGACGCCGACGCGCCTGCCCGCGCCATGATCTTCGACTCCGTCTACGACACCTACCGCGGCGTCGTGACGTATGTGCGTGTGGTCGACGGCAAGATCGTGCCCCGCGAGAAGATCAAGATGATGTCGACGGGCACGACCCACGAACTGCTCGAGGTCGGCATCGTCTCGCCCGAACCCAAGGCCACCGCCGGTCTCGGCGTCGGCGAGGTGGGCTATCTCATCACCGGCGTGAAGGACGTGCGCCAGTCGAAGGTCGGCGACACCGTCACCACCGCCCGCAACGGTGCGGAGGAGCCGCTCACCGGCTACCGCGAACCGCGCCCGATGGTCTACTCCGGCCTGTATCCGGTCGACGGTTCCGACTACCCGGTGCTGCGCGACGCGCTCGACAAGCTCCAGCTCAACGACGCTGCGCTCACCTACGAGCCCGAGACGTCCGTCGCCCTCGGATTCGGCTTCCGTTGCGGCTTCCTCGGTCTGCTCCACATGGAGATCACCCGCGAGCGCCTCGAGCGCGAGTTCGGCCTCGACCTGATCTCCACCGCCCCCAACGTCGTCTACCGCGTCGTGCTCGAAGGTGGTCAGGAAGTCGTCGTGACGAACCCGTCCGACTGGCCCGAGGGCAAGGCCCGCGAGATCTACGAACCGATCGTCAAGTGCACCATCATCGCCCCGAGCGAGTTCATCGGCTCGATCATGGAGCTGTGCCAGTCGCGGCGCGGTGAGCTCGGCGGCATGGACTACCTGTCCGAGACCCGCGTCGAGCTGCGGTACACGCTGCCGATGGCCGAGATCATCTTCGACTTCTTCGACTCGCTGAAGTCGCGCACCCGCGGCTACGCCTCGATGGACTACGAGGAGGCCGGCGAGCAGGAGGCCGCGCTGGTCAAGGTCGACATCCTGTTGCAGGGCGAGGCCGTCGACGCGTTCAGCGCGATCGTCCACAAGGACGCCGCTGCCGCCTACGGCAACAAGATGACGACCAAGCTCAAGGAACTCATCCCGCGGCAGCAGTTCGAGGTGCCCGTCCAGGCTGCGATCGGCTCGAAGATCATCGCCCGTGAGAACATCCGGGCGATCCGCAAGGACGTTCTCGCCAAGTGCTACGGCGGCGACATCAGCCGTAAGCGCAAGCTGCTCGAGAAGCAGAAGGAAGGCAAGAAGCGGATGAAGACCATCGGCCGCGTCGACGTGCCGCAGGAAGCGTTCGTCGCCGCGCTGTCGTCCGAGGCCTCGTCCGACAAGCCGAAGAAGTAGTCGTCCCTGCTGCGACGCCCACCGGAAGGATTCGCGTGCTCGACACCTGGCTCACCCGTGAACTCGGAATCTCCGTTCCACTGCTGGGTGCGCCCATGGGCGGCCGGGCCGGGGGGCGGCTCGCGGGCGAGGTGACGCGGGCCGGCGGCCTCGGACTCATCGGCGCCGCCCGCTACAACACCGCCGAGTGGATCGAGGGCGAGGTGCGCACCGCCCGCGAGATCGGTGGTGGGCCTGTGGGATTCGGTCTGATGACCTGGGCGCTCGCCGACGACGACAGCCTCCTCACCGCAGTGCTCGAGCACCGCCCGCAACTGGTCACGCTCTCGTTCGGCGATCCCGCACCCTACGTCGAGCGCGTCCACGAGGCCGGAGCGATCGTCCTCTCGCAGATCAACACGATCGACGATCTGCGGGTGGTCGAGGCGGCGGGTGTCGATGCGGTGATCGCGCAGGGCCATGAGGCCGGTGGGCACACTGGCCGGATCGGCACCCTTCCGTTGCTGCAGGAGGTGCTCGAGTCGACGTCGCTGCCCGTGCTCGCCGCAGGTGGCATCGCCACGGGTCGCGGTCTGGCGGCGGTGCTCGCAGCCGGTGGGCAGGGCGCCCTGGTCGGGACGGCGTTGCTCGCCAGCCCGGAGACCGTCGGCCCCGACTACGCCCGCGGCCGGCTCGTGGAGGCCGGCAGCGCCGACACCGTCTACACCGACGTCTTCGACAAGGCCCGGCACCAGCCGTGGCCGGCGCGCTGGGGCGGACGTGCCCTGCGCAACGCCTTCACCGACGAGTGGCACGGTCGGGGCGCCGACGAGGACACCCTCGCCGCCGCGTACACGGGCGACGATCCCGACATCGGAGTGGTCTACGCGGGGGAGGCCGCCGGTCTGGTGCGGTCCGAGCGACCCGCGGGCGAGGTCATCCGGGGTATCGCCGAGCAGGCGGAGACCCTGCTGTCCCGCTTCCGCTGAGGACGGCATCGGCACACGGACGTCCCCACTCGAGTTAAGGTGAGCCTCACCTGAAATGGAGGTCGCCCATGCGTCGAGTCGTTCTCTCCGCGGTAGCGCTCGTACTGTTCGCCGTCCCGAGTCTCGTAGCATGCTCGACGGACACCGACGAACCCGCGACTGCCGGTGGCGAGACCGTCACCGTCGAGCACTCCTACGGCACGACGACGATCGAGGGCACACCCGAGCGGATCGTCGCGACCTCCAGCCAATGGCTCGACGCCCTCGTCGAACTCGGAGTGCAGCCGGTCGCGTACTACAGCGCAGGCTCGTACGGCGACGATCGCGGACTCTACCCCTGGCAGACCGGCGTCTCCCCGGATGCGGTGGCGCTGAGTCCGACGGCGGAGACGTCGGTGCCCGTCGAGGAGGTGGCCGCTCTCGAACCCGACCTGATCCTCGGCGCCTGGCAGATCGCCTCGCAGAACGACTACGACACGATCTCCGCGGTCGCGCCGACGATCGGGCCTCTCGGCGACACCGGCGTGGACCGCTGGGACGAACAGGTGCGTGTGCTCGGTGAGGTCCTCGGCCGCACCGACGACGCCGAGCGGATCATCGCCGACCGCAACGCCGAGATCGAGGAGGCCGCTCTGCCGGGACTCGAGGGCCGGACCGCCGCGCTGTCGCAGTACGTCACCAACGAGCAGCAGGTCGTCGTGGTTGCCGATCCGAATGACGGGGCGGCGGCGTTGTTCACGCAGCTGGGCATGACGCTGCCGCCCGCGCTGGTCGCGGAGGGCGGAGCCTCCCAGGGGCGGGTCGTGCTGGGTCCCGAACGCGTCGACGCCCTGGTCGCCGATCTACTGATCATCCTGCCGCGCGGCGGAACCGAGCAGGACCTGATGGCCCTGCCCGGATTCGACCGGTTGCCCGCCGTCACCGGAGGCGGTCTCGCCGTCGTCGACTTCCCGACGGTGGTCGCGTTCAACACGCCCTCGTCGCTGTCGATCGGCTATGCGCTCGACGTGATCCGGCCGCAGCTCGAGGCCGTCGCGAACGCCTGAGACCGGCTCACGGCCCGAGATGCGCGGGCCGGAAGTTGCCCGCTCCGATCTCCCGCTCGGCGCGGATGACGTGGACGACGGCGTTGATGAGCGCCAGGTGGGTGAACGCCTGCGGGAAGTTCCCCAGATGACGTCCGGTCTCGGTGTCGATCTCCTCGGCATAGAGCTTCAAGGGGCTCGCGTAGTCGAGCAGGCGCTGGCACAGTGCGGCGGCCCGCTCGACCTCACCGATCTCGACGAGCGCCGAGACCAGCCAGAACGAGCAGATGGTGAACGAACCCTCCTCACCCGCGAGTCCGTCGTCGGTGGTCTCCACGCGGTAGCGCAGCACCAGTCCGTCCTCGGTGAGTTCGTCGGCGATCGCCAGCACCGTGGCCCGCACGCGGGGATCGTCCGCGGGCAGGAAGCGCAGCAAGGGGATCAGCAGAGCCGAGGCGTCGAGCGACGGGTGACCGTACCGCTGGGTGAAGACACCGCGTTCGTCGACGCCGTGTTCGAGGACGTCGGCCTTGATCTCGTCGGCGACGGCCGTCCACTTGCGGGCGTAGTCGGGGCGGCCCTGCAGCTCGGCGAGTTTCGCGCCGCGATCGAGGGCAACCCAGCACATGACCTTCGACGACACGAAGTGCTGGGGTTCGCCGCGCACCTCCCAGATGCCGCGATCGGGCTTGCGCCAGTTGGCCGCCGCCTCCTCGACCTGCCGGCGCAGGGTGTGCAGCAACGTCTGGGGAAAGTGTCCGCGGGACTTGACGTGCAGGTACACCGAGTCGAGCAGCGTGCCCCAGATGTCGTGCTGCTGTTGGTGATAGGCGTCGTTGCCGATCCGGACCGGGGTCGCGCCGTCGTAGCCGCTCAGATGCGCGAGGGTGGACTCGGGCAATTCGCGCTCACCACCCACCCCGTACATGACCTGGAGCGGATATCTCATGCCGTCCGCGTCGCGCGAGACGTCGAGGATGAACGAGAAGAAATCGTCGGCCTCCCGGTCGAACCCGAGTGTGTACAGGCCCCACAATGCGAACGTCGAATCACGCACCCATGCGTAGCGGTAGTCCCAGTTGCGTCTTCCGCCAGGGGTTTCCGGCAGAGAGGTCGTCGACGCGGCGAGCAGCGCCCCGGTCGGGCTGTAGGTCAGTCCCTTGAGCGTCAGCGCGCTGCTCTGCAGGTAGGTGCGCCAGGGGTGATCCGGGAAGCGGCCCGTCGTGATCCACTCGCGCCAGTAGTCCTGGGTGGCGGCCATCTTCACGGCGGCCTCGTCGAAGGTGTGCGGCATCGGGCAGTCCGACCACGACAGGGCGACGAACGCCGTGTCGCCCTTGTGGAGTCGACGACGCGCGCGGACCTCGCGGTCCTCGATCCCGAGACGCAGATCCGTCGTCATGCGCAGCGTCGGATGTTCGTCCGGCGCATTCCGGCACACCGCGGTGGCCTCCTCGTAGACCTTGCCGGTGTAGCTCCATTCGGTGCGGCCGCGGTGGTAGTCGAAGGCGGGCTCGCAGCTGACGTACAGATCCACCGTCCCGTTCACACAGCGCACCGTGCGCAGCAGCATGTGCTCGGACTCCCAGTCGGACGGGGTCCGGCGGTGCGTGGTCGAGCGCTCCTCGACGTCGTACCAGGGCGCCATGACCAGCGCGTCCCGCACGATCATCCAACCCGTGTCGGTCTGCCAGGTCGTTTCGAGCACCAGACCGCCCGGCAGGTACCGGCGTGCCGCAGGAACGGTGCGGTCGTGCGGCGACAACCGGAAATGTCCCGCGCTGCGGTCCAGCAGCGACCCGAACACACTCGGGGAGTCAGGACGGGGCACACACATCCACTCCACGGTGCCGTCACGCGCGATCAGGCAGGTGCTCTCGCAATCCGAGAGGAATGCGTAGTCGTCGATCGGCGGGAACGGACTCCGTCGGAAGGGTGCCCCCGACAGCGGTGAGGAGGAGTGGTGGTGGTCCATCCCTCCATGATCACCGCGGGCCGGGCGGATCGCAGGACGGTTGCCGAACCTACTAGGGTGTAGGCAATGGATCGGGTGGCTTCGTGGTGGGACGGCTTCGAGCTGTGGCTCGCGGGCCTGTCCTTCGTCCCTCAGGTGGCCCTGGTGCTCGCAGTGCTGGTGCCGGCCTGCTTCGGGGTCGCATGGCTGCTCGATCGGGCGATGGCCGGTGTCTTCGGACTGCTCGGCCGTGGAGAGACGGACTCGCCCGCCACTACGACGGAGGATTGCTGACATGCCGCGTTCGCGCGTGACCCTGGCGCTGATCGCGCTGTTGATCATCGTCGTCGTCGCATGGCTCGTCTCCATGTGAGCACGCCGCTCGCGCATCCGGTCCGGTGCTCGACGCCCGGTGTCCGAATCGTCGATTTCGGTCGATCCTCGACCTCTGCTAATCTCTGCCGCGTGTCCGCGACCACGCTGCCCCGCATCCGCCATGAGTTGGCGTTGATCGCTGTGGGCATGCCTTCGGTCGCCGACATCGACTGTTGTCGCTGAACCCTTCTTCTCTGCGGTCCCCGTCTTCCGGATCCTCGCGTCCGTCGGTGCTGCATCCTCGCGAATCCCGGCCGGTCGGATCCCGGCAGCCCCTCGTCCGGTGGCCGGTCGCGTTCATCCCCCTCGAAACAGCCCCTCAGGAGGCTCGTCATGAAACGTTCCAGGTTCGTCGTCGCGGCGCTCGCCGCGGTCACCGCGTTCTCCCTCACCGCCTGCGCCGGCGGTTCGAGCGACACCGTCGGAGCCGAGAGCGGCGGCGACGGATCCGGTGGCACGATCAACCTCTACGCCTACGCCGTGCCCAAGGTCGGATTCGACTCGCTGATCCCCGCCTTCCAGGAGACCGAGGAGGGGGAAGGCGTCGTCTTCCAGCAATCCTACGGCGCCTCCGGAGACCAGTCCCGCAAGGTGCGCGACGGCGCGGAGGCCAACTTCGTGAACTTCTCCGTCGAACCCGACATCACCCGTCTCGTCGACGCGGGCCTCGTCGACGAGAACTGGAACGACAACGCCTACAACGGGATCCCGTTCGGATCGGTCGTCACCATCGTCGTCCGTGAGGGCAACCCGAAGAACATCCAGGACTGGGACGACCTGCTCCGGCCGGACGTCGAGGTCGTCACCCCCAACCCGTTCAGCTCGGGTTCGGCGAAGTGGAACCTGCTCGCCCCCTACGCCGCGAAGAGCAACGGCGGCGCCGACCCGCAGGCCGGCATCGACTACGTCGACGCACTGGTCACCGACCACGTGAAGGTGCAGCCGAAGTCCGGTCGCGAGGCCACCGAGACCTTCCTGCAGGGCACCGGCGACGTGCTGCTGAGCTACGAGAACGAGGCGCTGTTCATCGAGCGCAACGGCGACCCCGTCGAGCACGTCACCCCGCCCGTCACGTTCAAGATCGAGAACCCCGCGGCGGTGCTGAAGAACGCGAAGGACGTCGAGGTCGCGCAGGCATTCAACGACTTCCTGTACACCCCCGACGCCCAGCGCCTGTGGGCCGAGACCGGGTTCCGGCCCGTCGACCCGACCGTCGCCGAGGAGTTCGCCGACGAGTTCCCGCAGCCGGAGAAGCTGTGGACCGTCGCCGATCTCGGCGGCTGGGAGACCGTGAACGAGGAGCTGTTCGCCGACAGCACCGGCACCATCGCGGTGATCTACGACAACGCCACGAAGTAGAGCACGCGCGTGACCGTCTCGGAACACACCGCCGGGTCGGGAGATTCGTCTCCCGCCCCGGCGGGTTCGCGTCGCGGGCCGTCCGCCACGGCCCCCGCCCGACCACGTCGCCGGATGTTCACCGGCGCCGTCGGGCCCCTCGGTATCGGCATCGCCACCCTGTGGTTGAGCCTGATCGTCCTGCTTCCCCTCGCGGCCCTGGCCTTCCACTCCGTCTCCGACGGTCTCGGGACCTTCGTCGATGCGATCACCGCGCCGGCCGCCCTGGCGACCCTGCGGATCACCGTCGTCGTCTCGCTGGTCGTCGCGGCGATCAACGCGGTGATGGGCACGGTGATCGCCTGGGTGCTCGTCCGCGACGAGTTCCCGGGGAAGAAGTTCGTCAACGCCCTCATCGACCTGCCCTTCGCCCTGCCGACGATCGTCGCGAGCATCGTGCTGCTCTCGCTGTACGGGCCGCAGAGCCCGATCGGTGTGCAGCTCAACGCGACCGAGCCGGGACTGGTGGTGGCGCTGGCATTCGTCACGCTGCCGTTCGTGGTGCGCTCGGTGCAGCCGGTGCTCATCGAGGCCGACCGTGAGGTCGAGGAGGCCGCCGCCTCGCTCGGAGCCGGCAACTTCACGATCTTCCGCACGGTCGTGTTGCCCGTGCTCGCACCGGCCGTCCTCGGCGGCACCGGCCTGGCATTCGCCCGCGCCATCGGTGAGTACGGCTCGATCGTGCTCATCGGCGGCAACATCCCGTACAAGACGCAGGTCGCGTCGCAGTACATTCAGCAGCAGATCGAGATCGACCGGCCGGTCAACGCCGCCGCGGTCTCCGTCGCGTTGCTGGTGATCGCCTTCGTCGTGCTGTTCGTCCTGCGCCTGGTCGCGAACCGGGGGCTGCGCCGAGAGGAGGACGACCGGTGAAACCGTCCCTCGCATCCCGATTGTCGCTGCGCTTCGTCGCGCTCGCCTACCTGTTCGTACTGTTGCTCGTCCCGATCGGGGTGATCCTCTACCGAACCTTCGAGAACGGCATCGTGGCGTTCGCCGAGTCGATCAGCACCCCCGCCGCGATCTCGGCGCTGAACCTGTCGCTGCTGATCGTCGCGATCGTCGTACCCGTGAACGTGATCTTCGGCATCGTCGTCGCGCTGGCCCTCGTCCGCGGCAGATTCCCGGGGAGGGGACTGCTGCAGGCCGTCGTCGACCTGCCCTTCGCGGTCTCGCCGATCGTCGTGGGTGTCGCCCTGATCATGCTCTGGGGCGCCAACGGATGGTTCGGTGCCGTCGAGGATCTCGGCTTCAAGGTGATCTTCGGCCTGCCGGGCATGGTGCTCGCGACGATCTTCGTGACGCTGCCGTTCGTCGTGCGCGAGGTCGAACCGGTGCTGCGCGAGATCGGGGAGGAGCAGGAACAGGCCGCCGCGACCCTCGGCGCGAACACCTGGCAGACCTTCTGGCGGATCACGTTGCCGGCGATCCGCTGGGGCCTGACCTACGGCATCGTCCTCACCGTCGCGCGAGCCCTCGGCGAGTTCGGTGCCGTCATCATGGTCTCGTCCGGCTTCCCCGGCGTCTCCCAGACGCTGACGCTGCTCGTGCACGCCCGGTACATCGACGACCACAACACCTTCGGCGCCTACAGCGCCGCGACCCTGCTCATGGCCATCGCGGTGATCGTCCTGCTGCTGATGACCCTGCTCGACCGGAAGAGGAGCACCGAATGATCACCGTCACCGGGGCGCGCAAGAACTACGGAGACTTCGCCGCACTCGACGACGTCGACATCGACATCCCGTCCGGCTCGCTCACCGCCCTGCTCGGCCCGTCGGGTTCGGGGAAGTCGACCCTGCTGCGCTCGATCGCGGGCCTCGAGACCCTCGACGCGGGCAGCGTCCACATCGCCGGCAAGGACGTCACCGGCGTCACCCCGCAGAAGCGCGACATCGGGTTCGTGTTCCAGCACTACGCCGCGTTCAAGCACATGACCGTGCGCGAGAACGTCGCCTTCGGACTCAAGATCCGCAAGCGCCCCAAGGCCGAGATCACGAAGCGGGTCGACGACCTGCTCGAGATCGTCGGGCTCGGCGGATTCCAGCGACGCTATCCGGCGCAGCTGTCCGGCGGCCAGCGTCAGCGCATGGCGCTCGCGCGTGCCCTCGCGGTGGACCCGCAGGTGCTGCTGCTCGACGAGCCGTTCGGTGCCCTGGACGCAAAGGTCCGCGCCGACCTGCGGACCTGGCTGCGCCGCCTGCACGACGAGGTGCACGTGACCACCGTGCTCGTCACGCACGACCAGGAGGAGGCGCTCGACGTCGCCGACCGCATCGCGGTGATGAACGCCGGACGCATCGAACAGGTCGGAACGCCCGAGGAACTCTACGATCGCCCGGCGAACAGCTTCGTGATGTCGTTCCTCGGCACGGTGTCCAAGCTCAACGGCGTGCTGGTGCGGCCGCACGACATCCGGCTCGCCCGGCAACCCGCGCTCTCCGACACGTCCGGCGGCTCGGTCGGTGTCACGCGGGCGACCGTCGAGCGTGTCGTCCGGCTGGGCTTCGAGGTACGTGTCGAACTGCGCAACGACGCGACCGGTGAGCAGTTCACGACGCAGATCACCCGCGGCGAAGCCCACGACCTGGGGCTCGTCGCGGGCGATACCGTCTACGCGCACGCTCCCGCCGCGTCCGAGGCCGCCCCGCTCGGTACCGCCGCGCAGTAACCGAACGCCGGCGTCGGGCTCATGCGCGCCGGGTCAGTGCGCTTCGGTCTCCGACCGGTGGTGGGCCCGGCAGATCATGACCGGACAGCAACTGTGGTGGATCAGTCCCTGGCTGCTCGAGCCGACCACCGCAGCGGCCAGCGGACTCCGCCCGTGGCTGCCCACCACCACGAGCTGGGCGCTCTTGGACTCCTCGAGCAGGACGATGTCGGGCTTGCCCCGCTCGACCCGGTAGGAGACCTCGACGTCGGGGAACCGCTCGGTGTGCCCGGAGGTGTTCGACCTCATCTCCTCCCTCCGGTACTCGACGTAGGCCGTCCAGTCCGTGAACCGTGACCCCTCGCCGTAGGTGAGCGTGGACTGCTCCGTCCACGTGTGGATCGCGACGAGCGGTGCCTCGAGCGCCGCCGCGGTCGCGAACGCGTGCTCGACGGCCCCCGCACTGACCTCGGTGCCGTCCACGCCGACGACGACCGGACGACCGTCGGGTGGCTGGAATCCCTCGCGGCTGCGCCACGTCACCACCGGGCATTCGGCGTGGTTGGCCACCGACACGACGTCGGAACGCCGCACCATCGACTGCCATTCGGTGGTGGTGGTGTGACCGAGAACGATCATCCGTGCCTCACGCGACAGGTCGGTGAGCACGCGATCCGGCTTGCCCGACGGCGTGGACCGCCGGACCTCCACCCGGTCGACCGCGCCACGAACGGCTGCTTCCGCGGCGGTGAGAACGGCCTCCGACGGGTCGGTCCCGTTGTCGGAGGTGGGGGGATGAACGTGCACCAGGTCGATCGGTTCGCCGAGACGTCGGGCGACGCAGGCGGCCCACCGGGCCGCATCGAGTGCGCTGTCCGATCCGTCGATGCCGACGACGATTCCGTGACCGACATTGGCTGTGCCCATGCTGCCTCCTCGCGTCACCGTCCAGTGTGGTACGGATCACAGGCTGCGCGCCAGCCCTGCGCACCTCGGCACGCCCGGAGCACGACCTCCCGGAGGCTAGTCGCCGACGGCATCCTTGCCGCGCCGGACGATCTTCGGGTCGGCCGGGAAGACGATCTGACGGTCCTTGTCGTCGTACTCGAACTGGTTGAGGAAGAACCGCATCGCGTTGATCCGGGCCCGCTTCTTGTCGTTCGACTTGATCGTCGTCCACGGGGCGTGATCGGTGTCGGTGCGACGGAACATCTCTTCCTTCGCCTCGGTGTACTGGTCCCACTTGTCGAGCGATTCGAGGTCCATCTCCGACAGCTTCCAGCGGCGGACGGGGTCGAGCTGGCGAATCGCGAACCGCGTGCGCTGCTCGTTCTGCGTGACCGAGAACCAGAATTTGGTCAGCGAGATCCCGGCGTCGACGATGAGCTGCTCGAACATCGGGATTTGAGTGATGAAGCGTTCGTACTCGTCGTCGCTGCAGAACCCCATGACGCGTTCGACCCCGGCACGGTTGTACCAGGAGCGGTCGAACAGCACGAGCTCACCGGCGGTGGGGAAGTGCTGGATGTAGCGCTGCATGTACCACTGGCCCTGCTCGCGGTCGGACGGCTTGTTGAGCGCGACGGTCCGGGCGTGCCGGACGTTGATGTACTCCTGGAACCGCTTGATGGTGCCGCCCTTGCCGGCGGCGTCGCGACCTTCGAACACGATGATGTGCTTGGACCCGTTGTCCTTGGCCCACGACTGGAACTTCAGCAGTTCGATCTGCAGTAGGTACTTCTCGACCTCGTAGGTGGCGCGGTCCATCCGGGTGTCGTACGGATAGTTCTCCCGCCAGGTGTCGACGGCCCGGCCCTCGATGTCGATCAGATCGGGGTCCTCACCGTGGTCGTCGCGCACCGAATAGCCCTCCGTGCGGAGCCGGTCGATGTAGCGACGGAGTTCGTTCTGCACGCGAGGTCCTCCCGGATCACCGATGTCGTCGAACGACGACTGTGACTCCGTTGTAGCGGAGGAATGCGAATCGTGCGTGAACTCGGGCGGAGAGTCGGACGCGACTCAGGCCACGCGCAGTCCGCGCCGGCGGTGCACGGCCTCGGTGTAGCGCTGGGCGATCACCCGCGCGACGGCATCGTGCCGGGTGAGAGTTTCCGCGACCCGCACGTGCCCGAGACTCTCGGCCTCGGCGCAGGCGCGGTCCCACAGCAGTCCGGGGGCGAGGATCCACGGCGTCAGCACGACGGTGCGTGCGCCGCGGGAGGTGAGATCGGCGAGGGTCGTTCCGACCGACGGGCCGGTGGTGGCGAAGCACGCCGCGGCCTGCGTCCACGCCGTCCCGGCGAGGATGCGGGGCACGACGAGTTCTGTCGCCCGGTTCGCTTCGGGGCGCCGCGATCCCACCGCGCACACCGCGACACCGACGGACGGATCATCGACCGACACCCCCGTGGCCGTGATCAGGTCGCGAGCCGCGTCGACGAGGAGATCGTCGTCGCCGAGGATCGGCGAGCACAGCACCTCGAGCAACGGATGACGTTGCTGCGCCTCGTGCAACAGGGCCGGCAGATCGACCCGCGCGTGGAAGGCGCTGCCGAGCAGCAGTGGCACCACCGCGACCTGCCGATGCCCGTCCGCGGCGAGCGCGTCGAGGACCTGCCCGACCGAGGGGGTGTTCAGGTCCAGGAACGCGAGTCGCACGTCCAGACCGGGGTTCTCGGCCCGGACGGTGTCGAGCGCGGCAGCCACGGCCCGCGCCGAACGCGGGTCGCGGCTGCCGTGCGCGACGGCGACGAGCGGCATCATGCCGGGACGCGGTCCCCGAGCTCGATGTCGGCGAGTCCGTCGCCCACGAGACCCGCAGCCAGGGTGTTGCCCCCGGCCGGATCGATGAGCAGGAAGCTGCCGCTACGGCGGTTGACGCGGTAGTCGTCCGCGGCGATCGGCTCGGCCACACGCACCGTGATGCGCGCGATCTCGTTGAGCTCGATGCTGTCCGGGCTCGGGACGGAGGAGAGGTTCTGCTCGTCGAACCGCTCGTCGATCGTGCCGACGATGGCCTGCGTGGTGCGGGTGCCGTGCTTGAGCAGCAGCCGGGCGCCGGGACGCAGCGGCTTCTCGGCGAGCCAGCACACGGTGGCCTCGAACTCCGACAGCGGCTCGGGTGCCGCCTCCGGGGTGGCGATGATGTCGCCGCGGGAGACGTCGACGTCGTCGGCGAGCACCAGGGTCACCGACCGGCCGGCGTGCGCGACATCGAATGCGCCGTCGGCACTGTCGATGCGCTCGACGGTGGTGCGGACACCGGACGGCAGCACGACGACCTCGTCGCCGGGGCGCACGGAGCCTGCCGCGACCTGACCGGCGTAGCCGCGGTAGTCGGGGAACTCGGCGGTGCGGGGACGGATCACGTACTGCACCGGGAAGCGCAGACCGGTCTCGTGCCGGCCGTGCACGTCGGCGTCGACGGGGACCGACTCGAGGTACTCGATGAGGGTCGGGCCGTCGTAGTAGGGGGTGTTCTCGCTGCGCACCGCCACGTTGTCGCCGTGCAGCGCGGAGACAGGGATCTCCTGCACGTCCTCGGGGGCCCAGCCGAGCGAGCTCGTCAGTTCGCCGAACTCGGCGGAGATCTGCGCGAACACCGAGGCCGGATCCTCGACGAGGTCGATCTTGTTGACCGCGAGGACGAGCTTCGGCACACCGAGCAGGGCCAGCACGGCGGCGTGCTTACGGGTCTGCGAGACGACACCCTTGCGCGCGTCGACCAGCAGGACGACGAGCTGCGCTGTGGACGCACCCGACACCGTGTTGCGGGTGTACTGGACGTGACCCGGCGTGTCGGCCAGGACGAAGCTGCGCTTCGGCGTCGCGAAGTAGCGGTAGGCCACGTCGATGGTGATGCCCTGCTCACGCTCGGCGCGCAGGCCGTCGACGAGCAGCGACAGGTCGGGGGTGTCGAGGCCGCGGTCGACCGACGCGCGGGTGACGGCGTCGATCTGGTCGGCGAGTACGGACTTGGTGTCGTAGAGCAGCCGGCCCACCAGGGTGGACTTGCCGTCGTCGACCGAACCGGCGGTGGCGAGGCGCAGCAGCTGCGTGTCGCTCTGCACGCTCCGCTCGTGAAGGTCGCTCATGATCAGAAATAGCCCTCTCGCTTGCGGTCTTCCATCGCCGCTTCGGAAACCCGGTCGTCGCCGCGGGTGGCGCCGCGCTCGGTCAGTCGTGATGCCGCGACCTCGGCGAGGATCTCCTCGTTCGTGGAGGCCTCGGACAGGATCGCGCCGGTGGTCGATCCGTCGCCGACGGTGCGGTAGCGCACTGAACGCGTCTCGAGCTCTTCACCCTCGGCCGGACCACCCCAGACACCCGGGGTCATCCACATGCCGTCGCGGCGGTAGACGGGACGCTCGTGCGCGTAGTAGATGCTCGCCAGTTCGACGTTCTCGCGGGCGATGTAGCGCCAGATGTCGAGTTCGGTGAAGTTGCTCAGCGGGAAGACCCGCACGTGCTCACCGGGTGCATGCTTCCCGTTGTACAGATTCCACAGCTCCGGACGCTGACGCTTCGGATCCCACTGACCGAATGCGTTGCGCAGCGAGAAGATGCGCTCCTTGGCGCGCGAACGCTCCTCGTCGCGGCGACCGCCGCCGAAGACGGCGTCGAACCGGTTCTCCGAGATCGCGTCGAGCAGCGGCACGGTCTGCAGCGGGTTGCGGATGCCGTCGGGACGCTCGGTGAGCCGGCCGTCGGCGAGGTAGTCCTCGACGCTCGCGACGTGCAGTCGCAGGTTGTACTTCTCGACGACGTGGTCGCGGAACTCGAGGACCTCGGGGAGGTTGTGGCCGGTGTCGACGTGCAACAGCGCGAAGGGCAGCGGCGCGGGCCAGAACGCCTTGATCGCGAGGTGCAGCAGGACGGTGGAGTCCTTGCCTCCCGAGAACAGGATGACGGGGCGCTCGAACTCGCCCGCGACCTCGCGGAAGACGTGGATCGCCTCCGACTCGAGGGCGTCGAGGGTGTCGAAACGGTTGCCGTCCAGCAGCGTCCGGGTGTCGGTGGGATTCGTATCGGTGAGTGTCATGAGGCGTGCAACCCGCATTCGGTCTTGGCTCGGCCGGCCCAGCGCCCGCTGCGCGGATCGGCTCCGGGAAGTGGTTTGGTGGTGCACGGGGCGCACCCGATGGACGGGTAGCCCTCGTCGACGAGGGGATTGACGAGGATCCCGTGTTCGTCGATGTAGTTCTGCATGTCCTCGTCGGACCATGCCGCGATCGGATTGATCTTCACCAGTCCGAACGCGTCGTCGAACGAGATCAGCGGTGCGTTCGCGCGGGTGGGCGCCTCGACACGGCGGATGCCGGTCACCCAGGCGCGGTAGCCCTTCAGACTCTCCTTCAGCGGCACCACCTTGCGCAGGCGGCAGCACTCGTTCGGGTCGCGAGCGAACAGATCCTTGCCGAGCAGGGCGTCCTGCTCCGCGACGGACTGCTGCGCCCGGGCGTTGACGATGTTCACGCCGTACACCTGCTCCACCGCATCGCGCGTGCCGAGCGTCTCGGCGAAGTGGTAGCCGGTGTCGAGGAACAGCACGTCCACGCCGGGGCGCTGCTGCGCGGCCAGATGGACCAGGACACCGTCCTGCATGTTGGACGCGACGATGTACCCGCTACGTCCACCGTCGGTGGTGGGGGTACCGAAGGTCTCGTCCGTCCACCGCAGGAGTTCCTGCGCCGACGCACCTTCGAGTTCTGCCGCCCCCTGCGCGGCAATACTTCGGAGCTCGTCGATGTTCGTATCGATCGTCATCGCGTCCCTTCCCGATCCGTCTTCGTGTCGACCGCTGCAGCAGTGCCCGTCATCGCAGGTCTGCCTCCTCGGCGCGGACGACCCATTCGCCGAAGCGCTCGCCGGGCGCGCGCTCCTTGACGAAGGTGCGCACCACCCGCTCGATGTAGTCGCCGAGCTCGGCGCTGGTGACCTTGTGCTGGCGCAGCTTGCGTCCGAACTTCGCGTCGAAGCCCAGCGCACCGCCGAGGTGCACCTGGAAACCCTCGACCTGGTTGCCCTCACCGTCGTCGACGAGCTGACCCTTGAAGCCGATGTCGGCGATCTGGGAGCGCGCGCACGAGTTCGGGCAGCCGTTGATGTTGATCGTCACCGGGACGTCGAGCTGCGCGTTGATGTCGGCGAGACGCTCCTCGAGCTCGGGCACGAGAGCCTGCGAACGCTTGCGCGTCTCGACGAAGGACAGCTTGCAGAACTCGATTCCCGTGCACGCCATGAGGTTCTTGCGCCACGGCGACGGGGAAGCCGGCAGACCCAGCGCCTCGAGCTCGGTGACGAGCTGCTCGACCTTGTCGTCGGCCACGTCGAGCACGATCAGCTTCTGGTACGGGGTGAACCGGATCCGGTCCGAACCCGCACGCTCGGCGGCGTCGGCGACCTTCGACAGGATCGTGCCCGAGACACGACCGGCGATCGGCGCGACACCCACGGCGTTGAGGCCGTTGCGCAGCTTCTGGACTCCGACGTGATCGATCGGACGCTCCGGTGCAGCCGGGGCCGGGCCGTCGATCAGCGGACGCTTCAGGTATTCGGTCTCGAGCACCTCGCGGAACTTCTCGATGCCCCAGTCCTTGATGAGGAACTTCAGGCGTGCCTTGGACCGCAGCCGGCGGTAGCCGTAGTCGCGGAAGATCGCGACGACGCCTTCCCACACATCGGCGACCTCCTCGAGCGGCACCCACGCGCCGACCCGCTGCGCGAGCATCGGGTTGGTGGACAGACCGCCGCCGACCCACAGGTCGAAGCCGGGGCCGTGCTCGGGGTGCTCGACGCCGATGAAGGCGACGTCGTTGATCTCGTGCACGACGTCCTGCTGGCCGGAGATCGCGGTCTTGAACTTGCGCGGCAGATTCGAGTACTCGGGGTTGCCGATGTAGCGGCTCACGATCTCGTCGATCGCCGGAGTGCCGTCGATGATCTCGTCGAGGGACTCACCGGCGAGCGGCGAACCGAGCACGACGCGGGGGCAGTCGCCGCACGCCTCGGTGGTCTTCAGACCGACCGATTCGAGACGACGCCAGATCTCCGGGACGTTCTCGACCTCGATCCAGTGGTACTGGACGTTCTCGCGATCGGACAGGTCGGCGGTGTCGCGACCGAACTCGGTGGAGATACCGGCGATCGTGCGCAGCTGCGCGAGATTCAGGGCGCCGGCGTCGCAGCGCACCCGCATCATGAAGTACTTCGCCTCGAGCAGGTCGATGTTCTCGTCACCGGTGTAGGTGCCGTCGTAGCCCTGCTCGCGCTGGGTGTACAGACCCCACCAGCGGAAGCGGCCGCGCAGATCGCTCTTGTCGATTCCGTCGAAACCGGTTTGCGCGTAGATGTTCTCGATACGCTTGCGGACGTTGAGCGGGTTGTCGTCCTTCTTCGTCTGCTCGTTGGCGTTGAGCGGCTCGCGGTAACCGAGGGCCCACTGGCCCTCGGCGCGACGCTTGGCGGGACGCGCGCGGCGGGCGGGAGTGGCCGACTCGTCGGCGGGCGTGACGTCGGTGGTCGACGACATACAGGGTCTCCTGATATTCGCTGGAACCGGATCGACGAGCGCAGGAGGGGGCTGACCTCGTGCACGCATGCTTCGACCCGGCGGGATCTGGGATGTGCCGGGGAGTGCCGACTAGAGACAGTCGGCGCAGAGACAAGCGGCGCAAGGCAGACAACAGGATGCGCAGACGCGCTTGAAGTCGACGTGGCGTCGCGCCACGAGTCGCACTCCGTGTCCTGTCATGCGGACCATTGTGCCATGTCACCGGGGCGATTCCGAATTGCGGGCGGTATTTCCACCCAATTTTCGGGAAATGTCGAGGTAGGGGCGTCGCGCGCGGAACCGCCCTTCGGGTCTCTGGAACACTGGAGGGCGTGAACAGCACTGAGATCGGTCGACGCACCGGCACGGAAATCGGTATCGCGGGTCGTCCGGCCGGTCTCGAACTTCCCGCTTCGGCACTCGCCGGCGTGGGGACGCGACCGTTCGGCGTGTACGTGCACGTGCCCTTCTGCGCGACCCGCTGCGGCTACTGCGACTTCAACACCTACACGGCCGGGGAACTCGGCAGCGCGGCCTCGCCGCAGTCCTGGCTCGAGGGTCTGCGCCGCGAACTCGACGCCGGCGCCCGGCTGCTGTCCGAGGCCGGACGACCGGCCCCCGCCGCCGAGACGGTCTTCGTCGGCGGCGGAACGCCCTCGCTGCTCGGCGCGGACGGTCTCGCGCAGGTACTCGACGCGATCCGCGACTCGTTCGGGCTCGCCCCCGGCGCCGAGGTGACGACCGAATCGAACCCGGAGTCGACCTCCACGGAGTTCTTCTCGTCGATCCGCGAGGCCGGATACACCCGCGTGTCGCTCGGCATGCAGTCCGCGGCGCCGCACGTGCTGGCGGTCCTCGACCGCACCCACACACCCGGGCGTCCCGTCGCGGCGGCGAAGGAAGCGCGCGCGGCCGGTTTCGGCCACGTCAACCTCGATCTGATCTACGGCACTCCCGGCGAGCGCGATGCCGATCTCGACGCCTCCCTCGACGCCGTGCTCGAAGCGGGCGTCGACCACGTCTCGGCGTACGCGCTCATCGTCGAGGACGGCACCGCCCTCGCCCGCCGTGTCCGTCGCGGCGAGCTGCCGGCCCCGGACGACGACGTGCTCGCATCGCGGTACGAGCGGATCGACGTGCGACTCGCCGACGCCGGAATGACCTGGTACGAGGTGTCCAACTGGGCGAAGGCCGACGATCCGTCGGCGCGCTGCGCCCACAACCTCGGTTACTGGGACGGCGGCGACTGGTGGGGCGCCGGGCCGGGCGCGCACAGCCATGTCGGCGGCGTGCGCTGGTGGAACGTCAAGCATCCGGCCCGCTACGCGTCGACCCTCGCCGACGGAGCCCTGCCCGTCGCGGGAAGCGAACATCTCACCACCGAGGACCGGCACACCGAACTCGTCATGCTCACCGTGCGGCTGCGCACGGGCCTGCCGTTGTCGGAACTCGACGACGGTGAGCGCGTCGCGGCGGAGACGGTGGTCGCCGACGGGCTCGCCGTGGAGCGCGACGATCATCTCGTGCTGACCGACCGGGGCAGGCTGCTCGCCGACGCGGTGGTCCGCACCATCCTGCTCGGCGCGGACGACTGACCGTCCGGTCGCGTCACGCCGCTCCGACCGACCGGTCGCGTCATGCCGCGCCGATGCGCTCCGAGTCGTAGACCGACAGCCGCCCACGGTTCTCGACCACCGACACCCAGCGCTTCTCCGACTCGGTCCGGCCGTCGACGGTGACGAACGTCAGGGTGACGATCACACTCGACGCATCGCGGGGCTCCACGGCATCCACCGAGACGGACCGGATCGTCGGCCAGAACTCCTCGAACCCGGCCCGGCCGACCTTCCCCGCGTAGTGGGGATCGAACAACGCCCAGGCCTGTTCGGTGTCGTCCGGGAGCAACGCGTAGTAGTCCCGCACGAAGGTCTCCATACGCTCGAAACTCGGCGGTGACTCCGACGAGGTCGGTTCGGGTGACGTCGATCCGGGTGAGGACGGCACGGTGGAGGGTGTCGAGGTCTCCGCCGGGAGTGGACTCGTGGCACCGGCGGACGGCGAGTCGCCGGTGCCCCGCCCGAGGACGAAGGCGAGCACCGCCCCCACCGCGATCACCGCGGCGGCGACCGCGAGTGCCACGACCGCACCGCGGCGCGGTGCACGCGCCGGAGGTGAGGGAGGAGGCCCCATCGGGGGTCGGTTCGGGAAGGTCGGCGGGCCCATCCAGCTCGACGGGTTCACCGCGGTCGGCGGGATCACCGCCGTGGGCGGCGGTCCGGGCTCGACCTTCCGGAGCGGGACCGGTGCCCCGCGCGGCGGCCGCCGGTCCATCGTGCTCCGGGCCAGATCCTCGGCGAGTTCACCGGCCCGGCGATACCGATCCTCGACCCGCTTGGCCATCCCACGTGCGACGACGCCGTCCAGCGCGGCAGGGAGGTCGGGCACGAGGTCGGTCGGACGCGGCGGCGGTTTCGTGAGATGGGAGGCGACGTGCTGAGCGGTGCTGTCGGTGGCGAACGGTGCTCGTCCGGTGAGGCACTGGAACAACACGCAGGTCAGCGCGTAGATGTCGGAACCCGGCCCGGATCGGCCGTCGAAGCGTTCCGGGGCCATGTACGCGAGAGTGCCGATCGCTCCGGCCTCGCGCGTGAGCGCGGTCTGACCGTCGGCATGTGCGATCCCGAAGTCGATCAGATAGGTATGGCCGCTGGGGTGCAGCACGATGTTGGCCGGTTTGACGTCCCGGTGCACCAGTCCCGCATCGTGTGCGGCGTCGAGAGCCGCAGCGACCTGGCCGATCACGCGCACGGTGCGGTCGAGCGGCAGGGAACCTTCACGTCGTAGGACGGTGCCGAGATCCTCGCCCTCGAGCAGGGCCATGTCGATGTACAGCCGTCCGTCGATCTCACCGAAATTGTGGATCGGGACGATGTTCGGATGGCGGAGCTTGGAGACGGCCCGGGCCTCACGATCGAAACGCGCGCGGTATCCGGCGTCGTCGGCGAGTTCCGGCGGCAGGACCTTGACCGCGACCTGACGATCGGTGACCGAGTCGAATGCGCACCACACCTGACCCATCCCGCCCTGGCCGAGCCGGGTCTGCAGTTCGTAGCGGCCGAACGTCTCGCCCATGCCATTCCTTCCCGGTCGGTGTCCGAGAGCTCGGGCGGTCCGTCGGACGTCGGTCGAAACGGGGCGAATCCACCCCTGATCGGGCTATGCGGGAGACGGGCCCCGAACCTCGGCGCCCGGGTCGGGCACGCCACCGGGAATCAGCACGTCGTACTCGAAGACACGCACGTGCAGCACCGGCCGGTTCCGCAGTGCGGACTGCACGGCACGGTGGAGCCCGTCCTCGAGGTACAGCACGCCCTGCCACTGGACGGCGTGTGGGAACAGATCGCCGTAGAAGGTCGAGTCCTCCGACAACAGCCGGTCGAGTTCGAGCACCTTCGTCGTCGTGACGATCTCGTCGAGGCGCACCTGGCGGGGCGGAATCCTCGACCAGTCGCGCAGAGACAGTCCGTGATCGGGATACGGTTTGCCGTCCCGGACGCCCTTGAAGATCATGCGGACACATTACGGGGGACGCGCCGACGGCGTCGCCTCCGGTTCGGGGTGGTGTCGCACACGTGCCCGACACCTTCGAGGTCGTCGCGCGATTAGACTGGCAGGGTACGGCCCCGAGAGGTGCAGTCCTGCAGGCGGCGGAAACGGAGGTGGCGGGTTGTCGAGTACCGAGGAGCGGAGATTCAAGGTCTTGCGCGCCATCGTGGCGGATTACGTGTCCACCAAGGAGCCGATCGGCTCCAAGACTCTCGTCGACCGGCACAACCTCGGTGTGTCCAGCGCCACGGTCCGTAACGACATGGCTGTGCTCGAAGCAGAGGGATACATCACACAGACCCACACGAGCTCGGGACGCGTGCCCACCGACAAGGGCTACCGCCAGTTCGTCGACAGGATCGCGGAGGTCAAACCGCTCTCGTCGGCCGAGCGCCGCGCGATCCTGCAGTTCCTCGAATCGGGCGTCGACCTGGACGACGTGCTGCGCCGCGCGGTGCGGTTGCTCGCGCAGCTCACCCGCCAGGTCGCGGTCGTGCAGTACCCGACGCTCTCGGCGTCGTCCGTGCGACATCTCGAGGTGGTCGGGCTGACGCCGGCGCGGCTGCTGCTCGTGCTCATCACCGACTCGGGCCGCGTCGATCAGCGCATCGTCGAACTCGGCGACGTGATCGACGAGGACGGCCTGTCGCGGCTGCGTGAGCTGCTCGGTGGGGCATTGACCGGCAAGCGGCTCGCCGCGGCTTCCGTCGCGGTCACCGAGCTCGCCGACAACGCACCGGACGATCTGCGCGACGCGCTCATCCGGTGCACCACCGTGCTGGTGGAGACCCTCGTCGAGCACCCCGAGGAGCGTCTCGTGCTCGGAGGCACCGCCAATCTCACCCGTAACGCCGCCGACTTCGACGGCCACGGGATAGTGCCGGGTTCGTTGCGCACGGTCCTCGAAGCCCTCGAGGAGCAGGTCGTGGTGCTCAAACTGCTCGCGTCCAGCCAGGACGCCGGCCGGGTCACCGTCCGCATCGGTGAGGAGACCCAGTTCGAGGAGATGCGCACCACCTCGGTCGTGTCCACCGGTTACGGGGCCGCGGGTACGGTCTTCGGTGGTCTGGGGGTGCTCGGCCCCACCCGGATGGACTATCCGGGAACCATCGCATCGGTCGCCACCGTTGCGAGATATATCGGTGAGGTGCTCGGCGAACGCTGAGCACCGTCCATTTTGCTCTGTAGAACGACGTAAGGACGAGAACCAAACGTGGCACGGGACTACTACGGGACGCTCGGCGTGTCCAAGAACGCGACCGACCAGGAGATCAAACGGGCGTACCGCAAGTTGGCGCGCGAGCACCACCCGGATGTGAACCCCGACGAGTCGGCGCAGAAGCGTTTCCAGGAGATCTCGGCCGCCTACGAGGTGCTGTCGGATCCCGAGAAGCGACGCATCGTCGACCTCGGCGGCGACCCGCTCGAACCCGGTGGCGGCGGTGCAGGCGGCTTCGGCGGTGCCGGCTTCGGTGGCGGCCTCGGCGACGTCTTCGAGGCGTTCTTCGGTGGCGGCGCCGGCGGTTCCCGCGGTCCGCGCGGCCGCGTCCAGCCCGGCGCCGACTCGCTGCTCCGCACCCGCCTGACCCTCGAGGAATGCGCTCGCGGCGTCACCAAGACGGTCACGGTCGACACCGCGATCCTGTGCGACGCGTGCACCGGTTCCGGCACCCACGGCGACTCGAAGCCCGTGCGCTGCGAGACCTGCGGCGGTGCCGGCGAGGTCCAGTCCGTCCAGCGTTCCTTCCTCGGCCAGGTCATGACCTCCCGGCCGTGCCCCACCTGTCGCGGTGTCGGCGAGACGATCCCGGATCCCTGCCGCAAGTGCGGCGGCGACGGCCGCGTGCGTGCCCGCCGCGAGATCACCGTCAAGGTGCCCGCCGGTGTCGGCAACGGGATGCGCATCCGCCTTGCTGCCCAGGGCGAGGTCGGTCCCGGCGGCGGTCCTGCCGGCGATCTCTACGTCGAGGTGCTCGAACAGCAGCACGAGGTCTTCGTGCGCGACGGCGACGACCTGCACTGCACCATCCGCGTGCCCATGGTCGACGCTGCGCTCGGCACCAAGGTGACGGTCGAGACCATCCTCGACGGACCCACCGAGATCACCATCGATCCCGGTACCCAGCCCGGTTCGATCTCGGTGCTGCGCGGCCACGGCATGCCGAAACTGCGCTCGGGTACGCGCGGCGACCTGCACGCGCATCTCGAGGTCGTGGTGCCGAGCAAGCTCGATCACAAGCAGACGAAGCTGCTCGAGGACTTGCGCCGGCACAGCGACCGGGAGCACGTCGAGGTCGTGACCACGGGTTCGCAGAACACCGGCGGCCTGTTCTCGCGCCTGCGCGACGCGTTCAGCGCCCGCTAGGTCGGTCGGGTGGCCGCGACACTGTTCTACCTCGATCCGCTGCCCGACGAGGGGCGGACGGCCGTGCTCGACGGCAAGGAGGGCCGGCACGCCGCCACGGTGCGCCGCATCGCGGTCGGCGAGCGGCTCGTGTTGTCCGACGGTGCCGGTGAAGTCGCCGACGTCGAGGTCACGGCGGTGGCGAAGGACCGGCTCGAAGCGCTCGTGCTCGGTCGTCGCGTCGTCGACCCGCCGCGTCCGAGCGTGACCGTCGTGCAGGCGCTGCCGAAATCCGATCGGTCCGAACTCGCCGTCGAACTGGCCACCGAGGCCGGCGCCGACGAGTTCGTGCCGTGGCAGTCGGCGCGCTGCGTCGCCCGGTGGGATGCCAAAGCGGTCAAGGGTGTTGCCAAGTGGCAGGCGGTCGCGACGTCCGCGGCGAAGCAGTCGCGGCGCGCGCACGTGCCGACGGTCGCCGGGTTGCACCGCACGCCCGAGGTCGTCGCCCGGGTCCGGTCGGCCGTCGAGCGCGGCGAGGTCGTCGCGGTGCTCCACGAATCCGCCACCATCCCCTTCGCCGATCTGCCGGTGCGCGATGCCGATTCGCTGACGCTGATCGTCGGTCCCGAAGGCGGACTCGACGACGCGGAGGTCGAGGCGCTCGTCGACGCGGGCGCGGTGGCCGTCGGTCTCGGTCCCACGGTGCTGCGCACCTCGACCGCGGCGGCCGTGGCACTCGGCGCGATCGGTGTGTTGACCGACCGGTGGCGGACCAGGCCGTTGCACTGAGGGACCGCTTGCGGGTCCCGACCATGTACTGAGGGACCGCTGGCGGGTCCCGACCATACGTACCGAAGGATTTCTCTTGGCTCGTACGAAGATCGCCTACGGCACCCACTCGCAGCAGTTCGGGCACGTCTTCCTGCCCGACCCCGAGACGGTGATGGGGCCCGTTCCCGTCGTCATGGTCGTCCACGGCGGTTCGTGGCACGGCCGCTACCAGCTCACCCTCGGCACGGCGCTGTCGGTGGAACTCGCGCGTCGCGGTGTGGTGGCGTGGAACGTCGAGTACCGACGCCTCGAGGCCGGGGGCGCGTGGGACGAGATGTCCGCCGATGTGGTCGCGGCGTACGAGACGATCTTCACCGAGGTCGTTCCGCACGCGCAGCGTGGCGGTGTCGAGGTCGATCCCGACCGTGTGCGCCTCGTCGGTCATTCGGCGGGAGGCCAGCTGGCTGTGTGGCTCGCGGGTGAGAGCACGTCGGTGCGACCGGAATTCGTGGTCTCGCAGGCGGGTGCGCTCGATCTCGTCACCGCCGGGGAACGTGGTCGTCGCGTGGAGGCGTTCGAGGCGCTCTTCGGTGCGTCCTACGCGGATGCACCCGAGCGTTACCGGTCGGCCTCACCGATGCACCGGCCGCCGATCGGTGTGCCGGTCGCGGTGCTGCACGGCACCGCCGACGAGCAGGTGCCGGTGAGTGTCGCGCATCGTTACGTCGACGCAGCCGACGCGGCGGGGGATCCGGTGTCGCTGGAACTGTTCGACGGCGAGGACCACGTCGCCTTCCTGAACCGGACCACCCGTGCCTGGGAGCGGTCGCTCGACCTGCTCACCGCGCGGTCAGTGGCCGATCTCGGCCTCGCTGCGGGTGCGCGTGTGGAGTCCGCGGGGGAGTAGCGCGGTGACGGCCGCGGCGCCGACGAGCAGGACGATGCCGGCGACGAGGCTCGCGGACGAGATCGCTTGGGCGAACGCTGCGGACGACGCGTCGAGCAGCGGTTGTGCGTACGACGCCGCGAAGGGGTTCGCCGCGAGTTCCTCCGCGACGATCGCCGCCCCGCCCACCGAATCGCCGGCCGCCTCGATCGCCATCGCGGCCTGATCGGCCATCGGGCCCGTCAGATCCGCGAGCGGCAATCCGTCGAGGAAGCCGGAGATCTCGCGGTGATAGGTGGTCGCGAGGATCGAACCGAGCACGGCGATGCCCAGCGAACCACCGAATTCCACTGCGGTGTCGTTCAATCCGCCCGCAGCTCCGAGATCCGAGTCGGGGAAACCGCCCATGATCAGGTCGGTGGACGGGGGCGTGGCCAGACCGATGCCCAAGCCCAGCAGCAGCAACGAGATCAGGAACGGCGTGAAGTCGGAGGCGCCGTCCGTGACGGTCAGGGTGAGGATGCCCACCGCGGCGGCGACCATGCCCGCGCCCACGAGGATCCGCGCACCGAGTCGGGGTGCGAGCCGGCCGCTCAGCGCCGCACCGAACGAGACCGTCACCGCGAGAGGAAGCAGACGCAGGCCGGTCTCGAGCGGGCCGTAACCGAGCACGAACTGGAACTGCTGCGCGACGAAGTAGATGGCCCCGAAGGCGACGAGGAACAGCAGCAGCACCGACAGGCAGGCGCCGCCGACGGTCCGGTCCGCGACCCGGCGCACATCCAGCAGCGGCCGGGGGTGGCGAAGTTCCCACACCACGAAGAGAACCGCGGCGATCACCGAGCCGATCGAGGTGGCGATCACCCCGGTGCCCCAACCGAAGTGGAACCCCTCGATGATCGCGTAGACGATTCCGCCGAGAGCGGCGACGGACAGGGCGCCGCCGACCCAGTCGGTGCGGGTGAGATCGTCCGCCTTCGAGGCCGGCACGAGGATCAGGGCCGCGATCGCCGCGAACGCCGCGATCGGCACGTTGATGAGGAAGGTCGAACCCCACGAGTTCGATTCGAGGAGCCATCCGGCGAGCAGGGGACCGAGCGCGATCGCGAGTCCGGACGTGGCTGCCCAGGCCGCGATCGCACGGGCACGCTCGTGCACGGGGAACATCGCGACGAGCAGCGACAGCGTCGCGGGCATGATCACGGCGGCGCTCACCCCCATGACGATGCGCGCGACGATCACGTCGCCGGCGCTGTCGGCGAACGATCCGTAGACCGCGCCGGCGGCGAAGGCGACCAGACCGGCCAGCAACGCGCGGCGTCGCCCGTACCGGTCGCCGAGCACGCCGAACAACAGCATCAGCGCGGCGTAGGGAACGGTGTAGCCGTCGATGATCCACTGCATGTCGGCGCTGGTGAGCTGCAGGTCGCGCAGCATGCCGGGGGCGGCGACGATGAGCGAGGTGTTGGCCATCACAACGATGAGCAGACTCAGGCACAGCACCGTCAGTCCTACCCAGCGCAGCCGGTAGGGTTCCTTCGCTGCAGTCCCTCTTGCGGGGGTGACGGCAGTGGCCATGGGCTCTCCTCGGGTGCGACACGGGCCGGGACCGGAGCCCCTATCTACACGGTGGTGTGCAAGTTACGCAGCTGCACATCCGTGTGCAACTAAAATGAAAGACAGATCACAGTCGGCGGAAGAGGGCGAGAACGTGGAGAACCCGGTCACACGACCGCGAACCCGATTCAATGCGAACCGCATGCGCATACTCGACGCTGCGGTGATGTGCTTTGCGGCCGACTCCGACGCGAGCATGGACGATGTCGCCAAGGCCGCGGGTGTCGTCCGGCGCACCGTCTACGCGCACTTCCCCAATCGGGAAGCCCTCGTCGAGGGGATCGTCGACGATGCCTCGACCGCGCTCGCCGAGGCTCTCGACCATCCCGAACCGGACGATCCCGCCGTCGCGCTCGCGGTCGTGGCGCTGCGGACCTGGCCCATCGGCGACCGCTACCGCGTGCTGCTCTCGTTCGCGCGCAAGGAGATGGGAGAACAGCGCATCGCCGAACTCGTCTCCCCGGTGCGCTCGCGTGTCCTCGGGCACGTCGAACGCGGCCTCGCGCAGGGCCAGCTCTCCGACTATCTTCCGGCGCCCGTGCTCGTGGGGATGATGGAAGGCCTGACGATGGCCACCCTCGAGCAGGCCAATCTCGGGCTGGTCGACGATTCCGGCGACACCATCGTCCTGGGCAACCTCGTGCTCGCCGGGGTCTCACCCGACCGGGCGCCCGGGATCCTCGCCGAGGCACGACGGTGGCTCGTGGAGGCCGGCTCGGGCGACGGCGGAACCGAACCCCGCTGAAACTCGCTGTTGCGGGAGGGTACGCCCCGTCCGGCGCTAGACTGGCACGAACACGACGACCGTCGTGCAGGAGCCGAACCGAAAGCAGGACGTACCGTCCACGTGAGTGAACCAGACCGACCCCACGAGCCCGCCGAATTCGAACCGACCACGGTCAAATCGAGCCTCGACCTCCCCTCGGAGGCCGCAGCGCCCCTGCTCGGAGCCGCGGACGAGAATCTGATCGCCCTCGAAGCCCTCCTGGCGGCGGACATCCACGTGCGGGGCAACACCGTCACGCTGACCGGAGCGCCCGCCGACGTCGCTCTCGCCGAACGTGCGCTCGCCGAGCTCGTCACCATCGTCCGTCGCGGACAATCGCTCGCCCCCGACGCCGTGCGTCGCACCGTGGGCATGCTCACCCAGGGGCTCTCCGAGTCGCCGGCCGACGTTCTCAGTCTCGACATCCTGTCGCGGCGCGGGAAGACGATCCGGCCCAAGACCCTGAACCAGAAGCGGTACGTCGACGCCATCGACGCCCACACCATCGTCTTCGGTGTCGGACCGGCCGGTACGGGCAAGACCTATCTCGCCATGGCGAAGGCCGTGCAGGCGCTGCAGACCAAGCAGGTCAACCGCATCATCCTCACGCGTCCCGCCGTCGAGGCGGGGGAGCGGCTCGGCTTCCTGCCGGGCACCCTGCACGAGAAGATCGACCCGTATCTGCGGCCGCTGCACGACGCGCTGCACGACATGATGGATCCCGAAGCGATCCCGAAGCTCATGCAGGCCGGGGTCATCGAGGTCGCGCCCCTCGCATATATGCGTGGTCGCACCCTGAACGATGCCTTCATCATCCTCGACGAGGCGCAGAACACCACCGCCGAGCAGATGAAGATGTTCCTCACGCGCCTGGGCTTCGGCTCCAAGATCGTCGTGACGGGCGACATCACGCAGATCGACCTGCCCGGCGGTGCCCGTTCGGGTCTCGCCGCTGCCACCGAGATCCTCGACGGCATCGACGACATCCACATCGCGCGACTCGACAGCAGCGACGTCGTGCGGCACCGGCTCGTCTCCGACATCGTCGACGCCTACAGCCGTTTCGAGGCCACCACCCGCGACGGCGACGGGATCCCCGGCAACCGCGCCCAGCGTCGCGCGCAGCGGGTGCAGCGTCGATGAACATCCTTGTAGATCAACCGAATACCGTCGTGCAGAAGGAACTCCAGTCATGAGCATCGAGATCTCGAACGAATCGGGAATGGACGTCTCGGAGGAGGAACTCCTCGACGTCGCCCGCTTCGTGATCGCCCGGATGGATGTGCATCCGGCGGCGGAGTTGTCGATGGTGCTCGTGGATCTCGACACCATGGCCGATCTGCACGTTCGGTGGATGGACCTGCCCGGCCCCACCGACGTGATGTCGTTCCCCATGGACGAACTCGAACCCGGCGGGCGTCCCGACGCTCCCGAACCGGGACCGTCGATGCTCGGCGATATCGTGCTGTGTCCGCAGTTCGCCGCCGACCAGGCCGCGAAGGCCGGTCACCCGGTGGCCCACGAACTCGCCCTGCTCACCGTGCACGGCATGCTCCACCTCCTCGGCTACGACCACGCCGAACCGGAGGAGGAGAAGGAGATGTTCGGCCTGCAGAACCAGCTCCTCGCCGAGTGGTACGAGGAGATCCGCCGGGCCGAGCACGAGGCGCGGCTCGCCGCCCGCGACCGGAAGTTGCTGGGCAAGGCCGGTTTCGTCGACACCCCCGAATCATGAGCGGCGACAGTACGAGCCATCGTGATCGGACGACACCGATCGAGGGAGTGACGATCGCGTGAGTACCGTGCCCCTCGTCGTCCTGGCGGTCGTCCTGGTGGTGCTCGGAGGCCTGTTCGCCGCCGTCGATTCCGCGCTCAACACGGTATCCGCGGCGCGCGCCGAGGAACTCGCGAAAGAGGGCCGGCCCAGTGCGCGCCGCCTGCTCGGGCTGCTCGACGATCGGCCCCGCTACGTCAATCTGACGGTGCTGCTGCGCATCCTCTGCGAGATCACCGCCACCGTCGTGCTCGTCGGTGCGTTGCTCGCCGTGCTCGACCGCACGTGGGCGCTCGTCGTGGGCGCTGCGGTGATGGTCATCGTCGACTACGTCGTCATCGGTGTCGGTCCGCGCACGCTCGGACGCCAGCACGCGTACCCGATCGCGCTCGCCGCCACCGGACCGCTGCGGATACTCGGTGTCCTGCTCGGCCCGATCAGCCGGATCCTGATCAGCGTCGGAAATGCGGTCACGCCCGGTCGCGGTTTCCGGAACGGTCCGTTCTCCAACGAGATCGAGCTGCGCGAACTGGTCGACCTCGCTCAGGAAAGCGGAGTCGTGGCCGACGAGGAACGCCGGATGATCCAGTCGGTGTTCGACTTCGGCGATACCACGGCCCGCGAGATCATGGTTCCGCGCCCCGAGATGGTGTGGATCGAGGAGACCAAGACAGCCGGTCAGGCCACCTCGCTCGCCGTCCGCAGCGGGCACTCCCGGATCCCGGTGATCGGCGAGAACGTCGACGACATCCGCGGTGTCGTCTACCTCAAGGATCTCGTCCAGCAGACCTACTACCACCGTGACGGTGGGCGCAGCGTCTCCGTCGCCGACGTCATGCGGCCGGCGGTCTTCGTGCCGGATTCGAAGCGCCTCGACGACCTGCTCGCCGACATGCAGCGCGACCGCAACCACATGGCGGTCCTCGTCGACGAATACGGCGGCATCGCCGGCCTCGTGACGATCGAGGACGTCATCGAGGAGATCGTCGGTGAGATCGCCGACGAGTACGACACCGGGGAGATCCCCGACGTCGAGGAACTCGGCGACGACACCTACCGGGTCTCCGCGCGACTTGCCGTCGAGGACCTCGGCGAACTGTTCGACATCGACATCGAGGACGACGAGGTCGACACCGTCGGCGGACTCCTCGGTTACGAACTCGGCCGAGTTCCTCTGCCGGGTGCGGAGGTACGGACCCACGGCCTGCTGCTCCGCGGCGAGGGCGGACCGGACGTCCGCGGGCGGGTGCGTGTGAGCACCGTCTTCGTGCAGCGCGCGACACCCGAAGAAGAACCCACCGATACCGATACGGCCACCACCGAGGAGCATGCATGACCGACACCGACTTCCGTTCCGGCTTCATCTGTTTCGTCGGCCGGCCCAACACCGGGAAGTCGACGCTCACGAATGCACTCGTCGGCAGCAAGATCGCCATCACCTCGTCGCGCCCGCAGACCACCCGTCACACCATCCGCGGCATCGTCCACCGCGACAACGCCCAGCTCATCCTGGTGGACACCCCGGGACTGCACCGCCCGCGCACCCTGCTCGGCCAGCGGCTGAACGATCTGGTGCAGGACACCTACTCCGAGGTCGACGCGATCGGCATGTGCTTCCCCGCCGACGAGAAGATCGGCCCCGGCGACCGCTGGATCCTCGAGCAGGTGCGCCACATGGCGCCGAAGACCCCGGTCATCGGCATCGTCACGAAGATCGACAAGGTGGGCAAACAGCAGGTCGCCGCGCAGTTGCTCGCCGTGTCGAAACTCCTCGGCGAGAACTGCGAGGTCGTGCCGGTCTCCGCGGCCTCGGGTGAGCAGGTCGAGGTCCTCGTCGACGTCCTCGTCTCGCACATGGAGCCCGGACCGGCCTTCTATCCCGACGGCGAGCTCACCGACGAGCCGGAGGAGACCCTGATGGCCGAGCTCATCCGCGAGGCCGCCCTCGAAGGTCTCGGCGACGAGCTGCCGCACTCGCTCGCCGTTGTGATCGAGGAGATCACCGAACGTGAGGGTCGCACCGAGAAGCAGGGCGAGATGCTCGACGTGCACGCCCTGCTCTACGTCGAGCGGCCGAGCCAGAAGGGCATCGTCATCGGCAAGGGGGGTGCGCGGCTGCGCGAGGTGGGCACCGCCGCACGCACCCAGATCGAGAAGCTCCTCGGCGTGAAGATCTACCTCGACCTGCACGTGAAGGTCGCGAAGGACTGGCAGCGAGATCCCAAACAGCTGGGCCGTCTGGGATTCTGACGCCGAGCCCCTACGGGGTGGACGCGGTGATCGGCCGGGCGACCCACATCGACGCGAGGTCGTCTGCGGTCACCACGGTCCCGAAGTTCTGTGCGACCATCGCGACCGAGGCGGCGTGCGCGGCGGGACTGTAGGACGCGGCGCAGTCCTCGACGAGCGAGACCCAGTACTCGTGGAACAGGCCGCTGCGCAGGCTCGATTCGACGCAGATCTCGGTGGCGACGCCGGTGAACAACAACGATTCGATGCCCCGTGACCGCAGGACGCTGTCGAGGTCGGTGCCGACGAACGCGCTGAAGCGATGTTTGACGATCACCGGTTCTCCCGGCTCCGGCCGGACACCGTAGAAGTCCGCTCCGGCAGTACCGGGCCGGCAGGTCAGACCGGTCCGCGCCGTGCCGGGACCGGTACCGACGCGGCCCAGCCACTGGGGCGTGTCCGTGGTCTCGTCGTGCTCCGTACGGACCCAGACGACGGGCACGTCCCTGCGGCGGGCGCGGTCGATCAGTTCCGCCAGCCGCGGTGTCATGGCGACCGCGGCGGAGACGTCGAAGCCGCAGCCGGCGAGAGCGCCGTCGGGGGAACAGAAGTCGTTCTGCATGTCGACGACGACCAGGGCGCAGCGTTGGGGGTCGTAGCGGAAACCGGATTCGTCCACGGGGGTCCTCTCCTCGAAGGTGTTCGGTGCGGATGCGGTGATCACCAGATCACCACCGCGGCGACGGTGGCGACGAGCAGTCCGCTCACCACCGGGATCGCGAGTCGTCGCACGAGATCCCCGACCGGAACGCGGCAGAAGCCCGCGACCACGATCAGCGACGACCAGATGACGAGGGTGCCGCCGCCGGTCCAGGTCGCGGCGTTCTGCGCGAGGGCGGCGAGCGTCGCGGTGTCCATGCCGGCCTGCGGGGCGAGGGCGGCGGCGATACCACCGGTGAGCGGCAGACCGGCCCAGCCGGAGCCGTCCAGGCCGATGAGCAGGCCGATCAGGAGCATGCTGAACGCGGCGAAGAGACCGTTGTCGGGAATGTAGGTCCGGATGGTCTCGACGGTGTCGAACAGGAAGGCAGGTCCGGTGCCGTCCTCGAGTCCCAGGATCGAACCGGAGTAGTCGGGGATGCCGAGATACACGAATCCGGCCACCGGCAGGATGATTCCCATGGCTTTGAACGCGTAGACCAGGCCGTCGACGAAATGGGTGGCGCAGTGTTCGAGGGCGTCGGCCGGGCGCGTCGTCAGGGTCACGGCGGCCATGAGGACGAGCGCGGTGCCGCCGACGAGCGAGGCGCCTGCGCCGTCCGACCACGGCACGAGATCGGTGAAGCGCCCCAGCATCATGTAGACGAGCACCAGGCCGAAGGTCGCGGGAACCCCGATCGCCCAGGCGCGTGCGCGTGCGGGGCGGGTGAGGACCGGGGTGAGAGTTCCGGGCAGGTCGATGTCGGCCACCGTGCTCACCGGTGCGGTGTGGTCGGTCCCGGTGTGGTCGTTCCCGGGGGTCGGAAGGTCCCCGTTCGGTCGCGGTGCCGGACGTCCGGAAACGGAGCCGCCGGTGCCCGGATCGTCCGTCGCAGACACGAGATTCGCGGAGTGGCGCACGATGTCCTTGCGGATGGTGAGGAACCACGCGAGTACGGCCGCGGTCAGACCCACGATGAGGGACAACACCAGCGCGCGGTCGGCGATGTCGTCGGCCGGCACACCTGCGCCGCTCGCCGAGATCGACGGTGCGAGACCGATGACGTAGTCGGAGGCGAGTGCCATGCCCTGCCCGGAGATCGCAAGGGCGAGCGCCGCGCCGAGCGGCGGCAGTCCGGCCTTGATCGCCGCCGGGAGCAGCACGGCACCGATGAGCGCGAGAGCAGGTGTGGGCCAGAAGAACAACGACAGCAGATAGGTGACGACGAACAGTACGACATAGGCGACGCGGCCGTTGATCATCCAGCGACCGAAGGGACGCACCATGAGTTCGTCGGCGCCGATGGTGCGCATCGCCGCGAGCATCGATGTCACGGCGGCGATGACGACGAAGATCTCGAAGAGCGCTCCGCCGGCGGTGAGGGTGGCGCGGAAGACCGCCATGACGGCGGAGGCGACGTTGCCGTCGTAGGCAAGGGCGGTGGCGAAAGTCGCGACGACGGCCGGAATCAGGACGTTCTTGCGTAGTGCCATGGCGACGATCAGGCCGACCAGTCCGAGCAGGAAGACGATGTGCGCGACGGTCACGGGAGACTCCTCGACGTGTGAACATGCGGCGGGCGACGACCGTGGACGGATCGAAGGGCGCCGCGACATCGATGGGCGGCACCGCCGTCGTCGGCCGGAACATGTCGATCTTGAAGAGTCGGACAGGACTCGGCAATCGGCCGACAAACCACTCGCGACGGGGAAGAGCTGTGCACACTGCACAATTCGTGACGGTGGTGTTTCGTCACGGGCGCGGATGTGAACGCGTCGTCACGCCGGGGCCGGTGACCGAAGGGAACTCAGCGACGCGTGGCCGCCGCGCCGTGCAGCAACAGCAGAACGGCCTCCGACAGATCCGGCTCCGTACCCGTCGACAGGCGGCGCAGTTGCAGCCCGGTGATGGTCGCGACGACCGTCGGGGCGATCGTCTCCGGATCCGGCACCCCCAGCGCGGAAAGGACGGAGACGGTCAACGCGTCGTAGGCACGCCAGCAGCGTTCGGCGACCCGCCGCAGTTCCTCGTCGCGCCCCGCCTGCACGTAGAGCTCGAAGGGGGCGATGCGTTCGGCCGTGAAGGTCAGGTCGTGGGCGACGCGTTCGGTGAGTTCGGCAGCCTCCGTCAGCGACAGGGCCCGGGATCGATACTGCTCGGCGAGTTCTCGCAGCCGCTCGGTCTCCTCGTCGACGAAGAACTCGAGCGCGGCGCGCAGCAGGTCGGCCTGGGTGGGGAAGTGATAGGTGATCGACCCCAGCGAGACCTCGGCGCGCGCCGCGATACGCCGGTTGGTCACCCCGGCGACCCCGTCGGTGCCGACGAGATGCAGGGTGGCGTGGACGATCCGCGAGCGGGCGTCGTCGCGTGTGGTCACCACCAGTGCTCCGGGGCGTGTTCGTGCCAGCGCAGCACCGACTCGAGTTGGGAGGCGAGGGACACCAGCAGCGGTTCGGAGTTCTCCGGGCCGAGCAGCTGGGCTCCCACCGGAAGTCGCTCCTCGGTGAAACCCGCGGGGACGTTGATCGCGGGCCAGCCCAGCACGTTCCACGGCCACGCGTAGGGGCATGCGCCGGTGATGACCTTGTCGGTCGCCCAGCCGCCGATGCCGTCGATCGCCGTCACCGGCAGCGGCGGTGTGGCGGTGGTGGGGGCGAGCACGATGTCGAACCGGTCGAAGATGCGGCCGACCCGACGGTGCAGGCGCGGTTCGATCGCGCGCGCCGCCCGCAACGGATAGCCGTGCAGGTACCGGCCGGTGCGGGCGTTGGCGCGGGTGCGGACGTCGGCGAGGGACGGGTCGGGCAGGCGGTACAGCCAGTCCTCGATACCGGCCATGGATCGCGGGAGGAAGGCGAGGCCGAACGTCGTTCCGTAGTCGGGGTCGGCGAGGGTCACCTCGTGGCCGAGATCGCGCAGCACGGCGGCGAGTGCGGCGATACGGGTGCGGACGCGGGCGTCGAGGCGGGTGGGTGTCGCGGTGAACGGAATCTTCAGCGACAGAGCGATGTTCAGCCTGCCGGGATCTCGTCCCACAGCGTCGGAGACGGTGAGCGGCGCGCACCTGTGCCGGTCGCCGGGGTGGTTTCCGGACACGACGTCGAGGAGCAGGGCCGCGTCGGCGACCGTGCGGGCGAGCGGGCCGTGTGTGGTGAGTCCGTTGAAGGATTCGGCGTCGGGCCACATGGAGATCCGGCCGCGTTGCGGCTTGATGCCGACGAGATTGGACCACGAGGCGGGGATGCGGACCGATCCGGCGCCGTCGGATCCCAGGGCGGCCGGCACGAGGCCCGCGGCGACCGCCGCGGCACTGCCACCCGACGAGCCGCCGGGGGTGTGGTCGCGCGACCACGCGCTGCGGGTGTGCCCGAAGGCGTCGCCGCCGGTGAGCGGCCACTGGCCGAGTTCGGGGGAGTGCGTCTTGCCGACGATCACCGCGCCGGCGGCTCGTAGACGGCGCACGACCTCGGCGTCGGTGTCCTTCGGGGTGAAGGTGCCGGCGCAGCCGAACATCGTCGTCTCGCCGACGATGTCGGTGTCGTCCTTGATCGCGATGGGGACGCCCAGCAGGGGGAGACGCTCGCCGTTCGCGCGGCGCCGGTCGGCCTCGCGGGCCTCGTCGAGTGCGGCCGTGCGGCGCACGACGCGGAAGGCGTTCAGGTGCGGTTGCGACTCGTCGATCCGGTCGAGGCTCGCACGGACGAGATCCGTGGAGGTGGTCTCGCCGCGGTCGAGCGCCTCGACGGTCGCCTTCAGGTCGCGCAGGTCGGTTCGAGCGTCCATTCGTTCCCCCGTTCGTTCGAACGAACAATAACGCGTTCCAGTTCTGGGTGTCGAGTCCCTTCGCGGGTCGTCCCGTGTCACCGCGACATGACAGACTCGGGGAGTGAGGCTTTATCGGGACAACGCGGTGGTGCTGCGCCAGCACAAGCTGGGCGAGGCCGACCGCATCGTCACCCTGCTGACGCGCCGGCACGGACTCGTGCGGGCCGTCGCGAAGGGCGTGCGCCGGACGCGCTCGAAGTTCGGCGCACGGCTCGAACCGTTCGCCCACATCGACGTCCAGCTCCACCCGGGCCGCAGTCTCGACGTCATCACCCAGGTGCAGACCCTCGACGCCTTTGCGGTGGGCATCGTCGACGACTACCCCCGCTACACCACCGCGTGCGCGATCCTCGAGACCGCCGAACGCCTCGCCGGTGAGGAACGCGCGCCCGTGCCGCGCCTGCACGCGCTCACTGTCGGAGCCCTCCGCGCGGTGTGCGACCGCACCCGGCCGCCCGAACTCGTGCTCGACGCCTATCTGCTGCGGGCCATGGCCTACGCGGGATGGGCGCCGGCGATCACCCACTGCGCGCGCTGCGACCGTCCCGGCCCGCACACCGCCTTCCACGTCGCTGCCGGAGGTGCGGTGTGCGTGCACTGCCGCCCGCCGGGGGCGGCCACCCCCGCCCCGGGCGTGTTGGCGCTGCTCGACGCGCTCAACCACGGACGCTGGGCCGACACCGAGGCCGCCGACACGGCGGTGCGCCGCCAGGCCAGCGGCCTCGTCGCCGCGCACCTGCAGTGGCATCTCGAACGGCAACTGCGCTCGCTGCCCCTCGTCGAGCGCGGTCGTACCGAACCTGCGACGGGGAACCGGGTTGATGACGTCGCCCGCGGTGTCCGGCAGGATGGGGACCGTGATTCGACGACGTACCACGCCCCCATCGCCTGAGCGGGTGATCCGGCCGCCCGACCCGCATCCGTCGGGCGCGCGACCTCCCGTACTGCAACCCGAGCTGATTCCCCAGCACGTGGCGCTCGTGATGGACGGCAACGGTCGCTGGGCGCAGGAGCGCGGTCTGCCGCGCACCGCCGGCCACGAACGCGGCGAGGCCGTGCTGATGGACACGGTGTGCGGATGCATCGAGATGGGCGTCAAGTGGCTCTCGGCCTACGCCTTCTCCACCGAGAACTGGAAGCGCAGCCCCGACGAGGTCCGCTTCCTCATGGGCTTCAACCGCGACGTGATCCGCCGCCGCCGCGACGAGATGCACGAGATGGGTGTGCGCGTCCGGTGGGCCGGTCGCCGTCCCCGCCTGTGGCGCAGCGTGATCAAGGAACTCGAGATCGCCGAGGAACTGACGAAGGACAACGACGTCATGACCCTCACGATGTGCGTCAACTACGGCGGTCGCGCCGAGATCGCCGACGCCGCACGGGAGATCGCCCGCCGGGTCGCGGCAGGAGAACTCGATCCCGAACGCATCACCGAGTCGACGATCGCGCGGTATCTCGACGAGCCCGACATGCCCGACGTCGACCTGTTCCTGCGGCCCTCGGGCGAGCAGCGCACCTCGAACTTCCTGCTGTGGCAGTCGGCCTACGCCGAACTCGTCTTCCAGGACACGATGTTCCCCGATTTCGACCGGCGCGATCTGTGGGCGGCGTGCGTCGAATACGCCTCGCGCGACCGGCGGTTCGGTGGTGTGAAGTGACGTCGCTGCGTGAGCGGATCGCAGGTGCGCTGACGCCCTTCGTCGACGTCCGCACCCCGTCGTCCGCCGCGAACGGCGACGGCTCGTTCGGATTCGACTACGGCGCCGTGCCGTTCGCCCTGCAGGTCGTCACGCTCACCGAAGGACTCGACGTGGTCTCCGTCACCGGAGTGCTCGCGTGGGATCTTCCGCTCGACGACGCCGTGCGCGGTCGGGTCGCGGCCGCCGCCGACGCCCTGCAGTTCGGCTCGGTCCACCTCATCGAACGCGAGACCGACGCCGATGTCGTGCTGCGGTACTCGTTCCCCGCGACCGGTCTCGACGACACGGCGCTGACCACCATGCTGTTGCTCGTGCTCGACGGTGCCGCCGACGCGCGCGGTGCCGTCGCCGGCACCCCCGACCCCAAGGAGAATTCGTGACCACCACCGACGCCGACGTCGAGACCACCACCGAGGAGGTCGTCGCCGCCGACGGGGCGCACGCCGTCGCGATCCCCACCGAGGACGACGACGCACTGACCGCTGCCGTGGTCGAGACGCTGTCCGAGATCCTCGAGGAAGCGCCCGAGCCCGACGAGGACGGCGAGATCCCGATCTGGATCGACGACGTGCTCACCTACGCGACCGTCGACGCCGAGGGCGGCTTCGTGCTGCTCACCACCTACCTGGTCGAGGGCATCACGGGCCGCACCCGGGCCGCCGAGGTCCTCGGCGACCTGCAGGTCGAGTTCCCCGAGGTCAAGTTCGTCCTCGACAAGGACCGGGTCACCGTCGAGCTGCGGGTCGCAGCGTCGCCGCTGGTCCCGATCCATCTCGTGCGGGCCGTCGCATCGCTCGTGCCGGTCGTCGAGCAGGCACGCGCGCTGGCGCAGCGTCTCGGCGGCGAAGCGTCGGTCTTCGACGGTGAGGCCGAGGACGACGACGAGAACCTGCTCGTCGACGGTTGCGGCTGTGGTGACTGCGATTGCGGCTGATCGCCGCGGTGATTGCGACTGACGGCCGACGGCCCTCGCTTCAGGCCTGAGCGAGGGCGCAGTCGCGGCAGTTGCCGAAGATCTCGACGGTGTGGCTGACGTCGACGAAGCCGTTCGACTCGGCCACCTCGTGCGACCAGCGTTCGACCTCCGGGCCGTCCACCTCGACCGTGAAGCCGCAGTGGCGGCACACGAGATGGTGGTGGTGCCCGGAGGAGCACCGCCGGAACAGCGATTCGCCGCTGTCGGTGCGCAGCACGTCGACGCTGCCGACCTCGGCGAGCGACTGCAGGGTGCGGTAGACGGTGGTCAGGCCGATGCCCTCGCCGCGCTTGCGCAGCTCGTCGTGCAGGTCCTGGGCGGACCGGAACTCCTCGGTGTTGTCGAGCAGGTCGACGATGGCGCTGCGTTGACGGGTCGAGCGGACCCCCACGAGAGGTTTGCGGGCGGAGGTCACTGCGATCGTCCTTCCTGGGCGTGAGCGACGGCGTCGACGACGATGCGGGCGAGGTGGTCGTCGGCCAGGTGGTAGAGCACTTCGCGCCCCGAGCGTTCGCCGCGCACCACGCCGGCGGTCTTGAGCACGCGGAGATGCTGGCTGATGAGCGGCTGGGTGACGCCGAGGGCGCCGACGAGTTCGTGCACGCAGCGGGCCGACTCGCGCAGTTCGAGCACGATCGAGATGCGGACGGGCGCCGACAGCGCGCGCAGCAGCTCACCGGCCGCGATGAGGGTGGCGGGGGAGACGTCGACCGGGGACGGCAGGGCGTCGCTTCCGATCGGTCCGCGGGCGCGCTCGCCCGTGCTGCACTCACGTGGATCGGCGTCGATGCTCACGGGGCTCCTCGGGGCGGGGACGGCCGCCGGTCGGCGGGCCTTATTGCAAATCGATTCCATTTTGATATGCACGGTTGTGCATGTCAACCGGCGCGAATTCGAGCTGCGAACGAGGAGCGATAGGCTTACAGATCGACGCATGCTGCGAAAACCCGCATCGAAGATGGAGAAACCGAGTGGCACCCAAATCCAAGATCGATACCGTCGCCAACCTCGCCAAGCGCCGGGGCCTGGTCTATCCCTGCGGTGAGATCTACGGCGGCACCAGGTCCGCCTGGGATTACGGGCCGCTCGGCGTGGAGCTCAAGGACAACATCAAGAAGCAGTGGTGGCGCAACATGGTCACCAGCCGCGAGGACGTCGTCGGCCTCGACTCGTCGGTGATCCTGCCGCGTCAGGTCTGGGTCGCCTCCGGCCACGTCGGTGTCTTCAACGACCCGCTCGTCGAGTGCCTGAGCTGTCACAAGCGCCACCGGCAGGACCACCTGCAGGAGGCCTACGCCGAGAAGAACAAGCTCGACGACCCCGATGCCGTGCCGATGACCGAGATCGTCTGCCCGGACTGCGGCACCAAGGGCCAGTGGACCGAACCCCGCGACTTCAACATGATGCTCAAGACCTTCCTCGGCCCGATCGAGAGCGAGGAAGGCCTGCACTACCTGCGCCCCGAGACGGCGCAGGGCATCTTCGTGAACTTCGCGAACGTGCTCACCACCTCGCGCAAGAAGCCCCCCTTCGGCATCGGCCAGATCGGCAAGAGCTTCCGCAACGAGATCACCCCTGGCAACTTCATCTTCCGCACCCGCGAGTTCGAGCAGATGGAGATGGAGTTCTTCGTCAAGCCCGGCGAGGACGAGCAGTGGCACCAGTACTGGATCGACTACCGGATGAACTGGTACACCGATCTGGGCATCAACAAGGACAACCTGCGCCTGTACGAGCACCCGCTCGAGAAGCTGTCGCACTACTCGAAGCGCACCGTCGACATCGAGTACCGCTTCCACTTCCAGGGCAGCGAGTGGGGTGAGCTCGAGGGCGTCGCGAACCGCACCGACTTCGACCTGTCGACGCACTCGAAGCACTCCGGCACCGACCTGAGCTTCTTCGATCAGGCCACCAACGAGCGCTACACGCCGTACGTCATCGAGCCGGCGGCCGGCCTGACCCGTTCGCTCATGGCCTTCCTCGTCGACGCCTACACCGAGGACGAGGCGCCCAACGCCAAGGGCGGTGTCGACAAGCGCACCGTGCTGCGCCTCGACCGTCGCCTCGCGCCGGTCAAGGCCGCCGTGCTGCCGCTCAGCCGCAACGCCGACCTGAGCCCGAAGGCCAAGGACCTCGCTGCGAAGCTGCGCCAGAACTGGAACATCGAGTTCGACGACGCCGGCGCCATCGGCCGCCGCTACCGTCGCCAGGACGAGATCGGCACCCCGTTCTGCATCACGGTCGACTTCGACACCCTCGAGGACCAGGCCGTCACGATCCGTGAGCGCGACACCATGGCGCAGGAGCGCGTGAGCCTCGACCAGGTCGAGGGTTACCTCGCGCAGCGCCTGATCGGCTGCTGACCGACCCGAGAGACGCAGATGCCCTCCGGTCCCGACGGACCGGAGGGCATCTGTCACTTCGTAGGCGGGTGTTTCGTAGCGGTCAGGTCGTCGAGCGCCGATCGATGTACTCGAAATATCCGCGACCGGAGATCTCCTCGCCCCGCCAGGTCGCCGACCACGCGAAACCGGTGACGAATCCGGTGCCCAGACCGTAGGTGAACGGAGTGTCCATGATCCCTTCGAGATCCAGCCAGGGACGACCGCGGGTGTCCTTCACCAGGAACCGGGTCCGGCGCGGCACCGGCATCGGGATGCCGTAGGGAGTCGGCTCGGGCTCGTCGTGCAGTTCGAGTATCTCGAAGTCCACGTCCCGGAAACGGGTTCCGTAGCCGCCGCGGGTGCGCAGGATCGCCGTCGTCATGAAGGGCCGGCCACCGATCGCGTAGCGGCTCAACAGGATCTGCGTGTCGGCGTCGAGATCGACGATCTGGTAGACGAAATGGTCGAGCGGAGCCTTCGCCGCGGGTGGCAGGGGAGTGGACCGCATCAGATACGGGCTCGGCATCGCCCCGTACTCGAACGAGCACAGACCTTCGGCCGTGACGCTGTGGCCCTCGTGGGTGAAGGTGCCCTCGTATTCGGTGAGCAACCCAAAGTGCTTGTAGAGCGGGCTGCGGAAGAACCACGAGACCGTGTCCGTGTTGGTCAGTGTCAGCGCGACGTCGACCGTTCCGAGCCGTCCCACGAGTTCGTAGTGGGGGTAGCGGCCGGTCAGGCTCAGATCGTCCCCGAACTTCACCAGTGATCCGTCCGGGGAGGACACGAAATCGTCGCCCACGGCGTAGTTCCCGAAGTGCGCGGGATGCGATGCCGCCGTGCCGGCGACCACGGTGGCGTTGCGGCGCGGCGGCGCCACGAGCGCGTGGTCGTTGTCGAAGGCGAGCGACCCGGTGGCGCCGATCAGCGACATCATCGAGAAGAACCGGTGCGGCTCCGGCAGATCCGGGATCATGACGCCGTAGTGCACCCACCCCAACCGACGCGTGTCGACGTGCGGGCGCAGGATGTCGGGTTCGGAGAACGGTTTTCCGTCGGACGACGCGGCGGAATCGAACAGGCGGACGGCCGATCCGAGACCGGCACCCAGTGCGCGTGCTGCGATCGGGCGCATGGTCTAGAAGCGTCCTCCGCTCGATCCGCCGAAGCCGCCGCCCCCGAAACCACCGCCGCCGAAGCCGCCCCCACCGAAACCGCCGCCGAAACCACCACCGCGGCCGCTGTTGAGCACGCTGTTGATGAGGATGCCCCCGAGCACGGCGCCGGCGACGTTGCCGCCCGACGAACCACCGCGGGGCGGACGGTGCTGGTTGTTCCAGCGCTGCACGTCGTTCTGGGCGCTGCGCAGTGCCTGCGCGGCCAGCGACGCGGCGGACCGCGCGTACTGGATGGCCGCCGCCGGATCGGACTCGGCTGCCTGCTGCGCGGCCTGCAGGTGCCGCTGGGCCTCCGACAGGCGGGTGCGTGCCTGGGCACCCACGACGCCGCGGCGCGTCCCGATGAAGTCGGCCGCGGCGGTGACCTGCGCCTGCGCCGCGCTCAGATCCTGCTCGAGGCGGCGACGCATCTCCTCGGCCTGCTGCTTGGCCTGCCGCGTCCGGGCACGCAACTCGTCGAGCCGCGCATCGGCCTCGACGACCCGCGTGAAACTGCCCAGCGGGTCGGTGTGCTGCTCGGCCCGAGCGTGTTCGAGGGCTTCCTGCACGGCCTTCAGGGCGTCGACGAGTTCGGGGCCGCCCGCGTCGAGGAGCTGCTTCGCGTCGGCGACACCCTGTTCGGCGTCCTCCACCGCGGCGGGAAGCGTCGCGATCGCGCGCCGGATGTCCTCCGCCGCATGGTCGAGCGCGTCGAGCAGCGTCGCGGCATGCCCCAGTGCGCGTTCGGCCTCGCGGATCGCGCGCACGGCGTCGCCCTGCTCACCGACCGGTCGCGCCACCGCGGTGCGGCCCTGGTCGATCGCGTTCTCCGCGAAGGAGATCTCCTCCCGGGCCAGCGAGACGTTGTCCACCACCGGGGTCAGGGCGCCGGTGGGGAACTCCGAGTGCAGCTGCCCGAGGATCCGCTCGGCCTCCGGGATGCGGGCCGTCAGCGCGATCGCGCGCTGCGTGAGCCCGTCCAGACGGGCCGGAGCGTCGAGCAGCAGATTCCGCATCTTGTCGAACGCCTCGACCTGCGCGTCGAGTTCGCGGTTCGCCTGCCCACACGAGGAGACGAGCTGCACGAGCATGTCGCGCTGCTGTTCGGGCGTCTCGGGGATGTCGTCGTCGAGACGCTGACGGATCTCGAAGGCGTTCGCCAACGCGACCTGCGCCTGCCGGTGCGCGCGGTCGAAGGGAGCCACCGCCGAGTCCCCGAACTCGCCCCGGGCGAGCTCGAGCGCTTCGGCACTGGACCGCACCGCGTTGTCGGTGTCCACCAGGAGGGTCTGCGCGTACTGGTCGAGACCCTCGATCGGCAGACCGCGCAGGGCGGTGGTGTCGGCCGGATCGATCTGCGCGGCCTGCGCTGCACCGGCCTCGGCGCGCTTCTTCTTCGACCGCCGGTTGTAGGCGTAGACACCGGCACCGCCGGCTGCGATGACACCGCCGCCGACGAGCAACGTCGTCACCGGAGCGGCCGACGGCGTAAGGGCGTTGCTCAACCCGTCGGCCGCACCCACGGCGGCACCTGCCCAATCACTGTTGCGTAGCGCCGGCACGACGTCGGACGAGCTGATCCGGTCGCGTTCGCTCTCGGAGATCTCCGAACCCGTCGGTGTCCACAGCGCGAACTCGCGGTCGTCGGTCGCGACCGCCAGCAGGGCGGTGTCGGGACCGAAGTTGCTCGCCTGCGCGGTGGCCTGCGCCCAACTGTCGTAGTCGCGTCCGTCGAAGCTCGACACGTAGGTCACCCACAACTGCAGGCCGTGCTCGTCGTACAGGGTGTTCGTCGCTTCCTGGATCCGTGCGACGTCGGCGTCGTCGAGCACGCCCGCCGTGTCGGTGATCGGCTGGGGGAGCCGCGAGGGTGGCTCCGCGGACGCCGACGCGGGAAGGAGCAGCCACGCGGCCACTGCCAGCAGGGCGGGGACGAATGCGAGCGCGGACCGTGCAGGTCGCCGGGGCGGTGCGGCCGATACGTGTGCCATGGAATCGAATCTAGTGGCTGCGAGGTGAGGACGGGGTCGGCGCGTCGTCCGGTCGACGCGTTCTCGTTCGCTGGCAGAATCAGGGGGTGAGCACCGCATCCCGCCGCACCGGCACCACCGCGACGTACACCGGGGACGACCTCGGGGTCGGCGCGCGCATCGCGCGCTGGCTCCGGCGACTGATCGTCGGGGTGCTGCTCGCCGCCGTCCTCGTCGTCGGCGGCACGGCGTTGCGGGTGTGGCAGGTCGCGCGGATCGACGACCGCACCCCAGCCGACGCCATCGTCGTGCTCGGGGCCGCCCAGTATTCGGGCACACCGTCGTCGGTCTTCGAGGCCCGCCTCGAGCAGGCCCTCAAGCTCTACGAAGCGGGAGTGTCGCCGCGGATCGTCACCGTCGGCGGCAAGCAGGAAGGCGACCTGTTCACCGAGGCCGCGGCGGGCAAGAACTATCTCGTCTCGCGCGGGGTGCCCGCCGAGGCGATCGTCGCCGTCGAGGAAGGCTCGGACACACTGCTCAGCGTCGAGGCCGTCAGCCGCGAGATGTCGGATCTGGGCCTGTCGTCGGTCGTGCTCGTCAGCGACCCGTGGCATTCGCTGCGCACCCGGACCATGGCGCGCGACGCCGGTCTCGACGCCTGGACAGCTCCCACCCGCCAGGGTCCGGCAGTGTTCACCCGCGAGTCGCAACTGCACGGCATCGCCCGCGAGACCGGCGCGTTGATCTGGTACCAGATCACCCACTTCTCCGCCGATTTCCCGTACACGGCGCAGCAGTGAGGCGGAACGTAGGGTCTTCGGTGACGGAAGGCAGTGTGATGCAGGGCTACAGCGAACACGATCTCGAACGGCGCGTTGCCGAGCCGCGGAAGACCTCGGCGCTCGCCGGGTCCGAGGGAGCGGCGTCCGAGCGGACCGCCTTCGCACGCGACCGTGCGCGCGTGCAGCACTGCGCGGCCCTGCGCCGCCTGGCCGACAAGACACAGGTCGTCGGCCCCCGCGACGGCGACACCCCGCGCACCCGTCTGACGCACTCGATGGAGGTCGCGCAGATCGGCCGCAGCATCGCCGAAGGACTCGGCGCCGACCCCGATCTCGTCGACCTCGCCGGCCTCGCCCACGACATCGGGCACCCGCCCTACGGGCACAACGGTGAGCGGGCACTCGACGCGGTCGCGGAGTCCTGCGGCGGATTCGAGGGCAACGCGCAGAACCTGCGCATCCTCACCTGCCTCGAACCGAAGATCCTCTATCCGGACGGCTCGAGCGCCGGTCTCAACCTCACCCGGGCCTCGCTCGACGCGACGCTCAAGTACCCGTGGACGCGTCCGCGCCCGGGCGCGAAGTTCGGCTCGTACGACGACGACGCCGAGGTCCTCCACTGGATCCGCGAAGACGCACCCGAGCGCCGCAAGTGCCTCGAGGCGCAGATCATGGACTGGTCCGACGACGTCGCGTACTCGGTGCACGACCTCGAGGACGGTGTGATCGACGGTCGCATCGACCTGCGGATGCTCGACGATCCCGACGATGTCGCCGGACTCATCGAGGTGGGCATGCGCGAATTCTCGGGTCTCGACCCGGCCGAGTTGACCGAGGCGGCCAAGCGGTTGTCCTCCATGCCGGTGGTCCGCGCCGTCGGCACCTTCGACGGTACCCTCGCCTGCTCGGTCGCGCTCAAGAAGCTGACCAGCGAGCTGGTGGGCCGCTTCGCCAACGCAGCGATCCTCGGGACCCGGGAGGCGACGGAAGGCCGACGCGTCACCCGGTACGACGCCGACCTCGTGGTCCCGCCGATCGTGGTCTCGGAGGTCGCGTTGCTCAAGACGATGGCGCTGCAGTTCGTCATGTCCGACCGCGCCCACCGCACCCGCCAGGAATCACAACGCGAGCGCATCCACCGCGTCGCCGAGTGGCTGCTGCGCACCGCGCCGGTCGGTCTCGACCCGTTCTTCGTCGCCGCCTGGAAGTCCGCGCCCGACGATGCTGCGAAGGTGCGGGTCGTGGTCGATCAGATCGCCTCGTGCACCGAATCACGCCTCGAACGGATCGACCGCGACAGCCTCGCCGCGCAGGCGAGCTGGGGCTGACGAGGCTCGAGCGATCGCGACGGCAGGTCGCGGCCGACCGTCCTGCCGAGCAGTCTGCGGGGCGGCTTAGACTCGTCTCGTGGCCGGCCGTATTTCAGACAGAGACATCGCGGCCATTCGCGATCGCGTGCGCATCGAGGACATCGTCGGCGAGTACGTCGCACTCAAGCGCGGGGGCGCCGACTCGCTCAAGGGCCTGTGTCCCTTCCACGACGAGAAGTCCCCGTCCTTCCACGTGCGGCCCAATCACGGGCACTACCACTGCTTCGGCTGCGGTGAGGGCGGCGATGTCTACTCGTTCCTGCAGAAGATCGAACACGTCAGCTTCGTCGAAGCCGTCGAGCAGCTCGCCGAGCGTGTCGGCTACACGCTGAACTACGAGGGCGGCGGTCCGTCCGTCCAGCGCGACCGGGGCACCCGTGCCCGGCTGGTCGCGGCGAACGCGGCCGCCCAGCAGTTCTACGCCGAGCAGCTGCGCACGCCCGACGCCCAGGCCGCCCGCGACTACCTGACCGAACGCAACTTCGACCAGGCGGCCGCCGAGACGTTCGGTTGCGGCTACGCACCCGCCGGCTGGGACGCGCTCACCAAGCACCTCCTCGGCCGGGGATTCGACTTCTCCGAACTCGAGGCCGCCGGACTGTCCCGGCAGGGACGCCGCGGTCCGATCGACCGCTTCCACCGTCGGCTGCTGTGGCCCATCCGCAATCTAGCGGGCGACGTCATCGGCTTCGGTGCCCGCCGTCTGTACGACGACGACCAGATCACCGCCAAGTACATGAACACACCGGAAACGGTGCTGTACAAGAAGTCTCAGGTGTTGTTCGGTCTCGACCTCGCCAAGCGCGAGATCGCCAAGTCGCATCAGGCCGTGATCGTCGAGGGCTACACCGACGTCATGGCCATGCACCTGGCCGGTGTGAAGACCGCGGTCGCCGCGTGCGGCACCGCTTTCGGTGACGAGCATCTCGCACTACTGCGTCGTCTGCTCATGGACGACAGCTTCTTCCGCGGTGAGGTCATCTACACCTTCGACGGCGACGACGCCGGTCGCGCGGCGGCGATGAAGGCGTTCGAGGGAGATCAGAAGACCGCTGCGAAGACCTACGTCGCGATCGCACCCAAGGGCATGGACCCGTGCGAGTTGCGGCAACAGTCGGGCGACGGCGCGGTGCGCGACCTGGTGGCCCGCCGCACCCCGATGTTCGAGTTCGTCGTGAAATCGATTCTCGCCGAACACGATCTCGACACCGTCGAAGGTCGCGTCGAGGCCCTGCGCCGATGCGTCCCGGTGGTGGGACGGATCAAGGACCGCACGATCCGCGACAACTACGCGGTGCAACTCGCGCACTGGACGGGATGGGACGACATCCCCACCGTGCGCCGGCGCGTGCAGGAGGAAGCGCGACGGGGAGTCCGTGCACCGGAAGCGAAGACGCGGGCCGCAACGGCCACGGCAGAGCCTGCGTCGGCCCTGCGACGTCCCCGCCCCAACGATCCGACGTTGTGGCCGCAGCGCGACGCGCTCAAGGCCGCCCTGCAGTATCCCGGCATCGCCGGGACCGTCTTCGACTCCTTGCCGCCGGAGACCTTCACCGACCCCGCCTACGCGGCCGTGCGGCAGGCCGTCGCCGACGCCGGCGGAACCGCAGCGGGCCTCGGGGGAGCCGAATGGGTCGACGCCGTCGGAAGGGCCGCGACCGACCCCGTCGCGCATTCGCTCGTGATGGAACTCGCCGTCGAACCCGTCCCCACCGAAGAGGACCGGCTGCCGCGCTACATCGGCGGCGTACTCGCGCGGCTGCAGGAGGTCTGGGTCGGCGAGCAGGTGGCCGAACTGAAGTCCAAACTGCAGCGGATCTCCCCGGCCACCGAGTCCGAGGAGTTCCACGCCCTGCTCGGTGACCTCATGGCGCTCGAACAGTACCGGCGGAGCCTGCTCGACCAGGCCATCGGGGACGGCCTGGCCGGCTGACCGTCTACTTCTTCAACTGGTCCCGCGGGATCATGATCGTCGTCGTCTCGTCGATGGGCTTCATCGGCTCGAGCTTGGGCTGAGGGCTGAGCGAGTCGGCGAGCTTCTGCCGGCCCACCTCGATCGCCTTCTTCGTGACGGGGCTCGCGGCCACCGCCTTGGCCGTCTTGCTGATCTGTTCGTATCTCGCGCGACCCGCTCGGGTGCCGAGCACGTATCCCGCAGCGACCCCGACCAACAAACCCATCAATGTGTTGTCCTTCCACCCGTGACTGCGTCGTCCCCATCCTGCCCGATGACCCCGCAGCATGCCCACAAGCAGGCGATTTGGTGCTGCGGTGGGTAGGACGCTATGGTTTTTCACGCACCGGGGGAAACCGCGGAGCACCGCAGGACAATCCCCTGTAGCTCAATTGGCAGAGCATTCGACTGTTAATCGAACGGTTGCTGGTTCGAGTCCAGCCGGGGGAGCGCCCAAGAATCCTCCCACCCGTCACGGGTGGGAGGATTCTGTGTATCCGGGGTGTGCCGATGCGGCAGAGCATCCCCAATGTGATCTCTGTTACTTCGCGCCCGGCAGCGTGTTGCCCGCTGTGTCCGGGTAGCATTCGATCGCGCCGTGCGACGAGTGCGGCACTGTGCGACGCGTGTCGTCGCGACGGGGCGGTAGCTCAGTCGGTTAGAGCCGCGGACTCATAATCCGCTGGTCGCGGGTTCGAGCCCCGCCCGCCCCACATCCTCCGCTCGTGGCCGCGAGATGTTCCTGCTTCTCGGAACGGTAGCGTTCGACCCCATGAGCACCCTTCGAGAAGTCGGCGAACGCGAGGCGTGGCGTTGCTGGTTGTGCGACGAGCCCGTGGACCCCGACATGTCGGTCAACGACCCGCGCGGTCCCAGTATCGACAGCATCAACACCGCCAAGAAGGGTGGCAAGGGGAAGGGTGGAGTCGAGCGGCTCGCGCACCGCGCCTGCAACACCAAGAAGGGTGCCGTCAAACCCGTCGTGCTGTGGCCCGACCGGCTGTTCGTCGTCGACCCGGCGCCCATCATCGGCGTGGTCGAGCAGCTCACGCGCAAGGGCGGTCGCGTCGCCGTCGCTCGGTGTCCCGAGAAGTCGGACGCGGAGGACGCCTCCGAGTGGCTCCTCGACCGCTTGTCGCGCCTCGAGCCGGGAGTGCGGTTCGACACCAGGATCGAGTCGGCCGGCGGCGGCTACCTCCTCGTGCTGACGGCCTAACCAGGGGCCAGCACCAGTCCGGAGTGATCCGGTGACTCGGCGGAGACCTCGACCTCGGTGAGCACCGTTCCGTCGTCTCCCAACAGCGTGTAGCGACCCGGCATGAGACCGGTGAACAGGAACCAACCCTCGCTCGTCGTGACGATGCTGCGGTCGATGTGCTGCTCGCACACGTCCAGGCCGACCAGTCGAACCGTGGTGGACGGATGGAAGACGCCTCCGATCCGCCCGCTCGCCACCGCTCCGATCGCAGCCGGTGGATCCGGGTGGTCGCCGAGCGCGTCCGGACGCCAGACGGGCGCGCCGTCCGGCGGCGCGCACACCGGGACCGAGGAGTGCGACGACCGGGCATGCGCGACCGTCGGGTCGGTCCCGTCCACAGAGACGGGCTGATGTGTCGTCGCCGCGACGAGTACCCCTGCTCCCACTGCGGTGATCAACATCCATCGGGTTCTTCGGATCGTTCCCCTGTGCAGCAACGGATCCACCTCCTCTCCGTAAGAGAACTTAGGAAAGTTGTTCTCGCCGAGGGTTATTCGGAACCGACGCTTCGGTGGATCGTGACGATACCCGGCGCGGACGCGCAGGGCTATCGTCCGTGGAGGTGACACGAAGCGGCGGAATGTAACGGTCGGGCTGTCGAACCGCCGAAAACGGTTGTTGGCACAACGATTCGGTCTAGTTTCGGACGAGGTCGGTAGTCGGAGGGGTGCATTCCGCCTCCTGGACGACAGATCCGGTTGCATTGTTGTGTTCGGACAATGCAGTTCCGAATGGTCGGTTCCGGAAATAATCGTCCCGGGGCCGGGCGTTGTGCGGTTTCGTCGGCGTACTCACCGGCACCGAGTTGCTCGAAGCGGACCGTGGAACGAGGGAGCACATGACGGTCGACGAGAAACCGACGACGCTCCGCCGGGCGTCCGATCTCCTGGCAGGGGTCCGCGACGGCACGGACGACGACACGCTCGCGGCAGGCGTCGTACTCGCCGCGACCCTGATCGCTCTGGTCTGGGCCAACCTCGGCGACTCGTACGAGGCGTTCTGGCACACGCCGCTCAGCATCAGCATCGGCGACTACGGCATCGACCTCGACCTCAAACACTGGGTCAACGACGCCGTCATGACGCTGTTCTTCTTCGTCGTCGGCCTCGAGGTCAAACGCGAGCTCACCATGGGGGAGCTCACCGACCGGACGCGCGCGGCGGTCCCGCTCGTGGCCGCGATCGCGGGTCTGGCGCTGCCTGCAGCACTGTTCCTGCTGCTCAATCCCAGCGGGGAGGCCGCGGGAGCGTGGGGTGTGGTCGTCTCGACCGACACCGCCTTCGTCCTCGGCGCGCTCGCGTTGGTCGGACCGCGGTGCCCGGCCCGCCTGCGCGTGTTCATCCTGACGCTGGCCGTGGCCGACGACATCGGCGCTCTCGCCATCATCGCCTTCGTCTACACCGACGATCTGCAGCCGGTCTATCTGATACCCGCGGCGATCGGACTGTTGCTGATCCTTCAGTTCCGCCGGCTCGAGGTGTGGCGGGGCGTCGTCTACTTCGTCGTCGCGGCGGGGACATGGGTGGCGTTCTACGAATCCGGTGTGCACCCGACCCTCGCCGGTGTGCTGATCGCGTTGATCCTTCCCGTCTATCCGCCGCGTCGCAGCGAAGTGGAGCGCGCCGGCGAACTCACGCGGGCCTTCCGTCAATCGCCCAACTCCGACTACGCGCGCGCCGCGCAACTCGGGGTACTCCGCGCGGTGTCCGTCAACGAGCGGCTGTTGCGGCTCTACCAGCCGTACACGGCGTTCCTCGTTGTTCCGATCTTCGCCCTCGCCAACGCGGGTGTGGTGATCTCCGCCGAGACCGTCGGCATTGCGATCCGGTCGCCGATCACGTGGGGCGTCGTCCTCGGTCTGGTCGTCGGCAAACTCGTGGGCATCACCGCGGCCACCGCCGTCTTCTCGGGTCTGCGGCCGGGCAGCCTGCCGCCGGGACTCACTCTCTCGCGCGTCAGCGGGGGTGCGGCGCTCGCCGGCATCGGGTTCACGATCTCCCTGTTCATCGTGGATCTGGCGATCGAATCTCCCGAAGCGGCCAACGACGCCCGGATCGGCGTACTCCTCGCGGCTGTTCTCGCCACTGCACTGGGCTGGGCGTTGTTCCGGCTGTCCGACCGCCTGCATCCGCCACAGGGACCGGCCGGGTTGGTGCTGCTGCGTCCGGTGGACCCGGATCGTGACCACGTGCGGGGACCGGTCGACGCTCCGCTCACGCTCGTCGAGTACGGAGACTTCGAGTGCCCGTTCTGCAGCAAGGCCACCGGCAGCATCCGCGACGTGCGCGAGCACTTCGGCGACGACCTGCGGTACGTCTTCCGGCACCTTCCCCTCGACGAGCACCACCCGCACGCGCGGTTCGCCGCCGAAGCGTCGGAGGCTGCCGCTGCGCAGGGTCGCTTCTGGGACATGCACGACCACCTGTTCGCCCACAGCGACGCTCTCTCCCACGACGAGATCTACGAACACGCCCAGCAACTGGACCTCGACATGGATCGGTTCGACGAGGACCTGCGCCTGGGGCGGCATCGGCACCGCGTCGAGGACGATGATCTCGACGCCGAGACCAGCGACGTCTTCGGAACGCCGACCTTCTACCTCGGCGCTACGGGCTCGGACCTCACCCGGCACACCGGCCCGTTCGATGCGGTGACGCTGATCCGCAGGCTCGAAGAGGTGCGTGAGGGATGACGTGATTTGGGTGGATCCGACCCCGGATAGCGGGGGTGGATCCACCCAAATCGTGGCGGGCGGGTGGATCTACGAGGAGCTGAACGGCGTGTCCCGGTTCCCGCTCGAACCGGTCGCGAAGGTCTCGACAATGTTGTGGACGACGCAATCCGGCCGCAGCGGGGCGTACCGGCATCCTTCGTGGTACCACCAGTGCTCCGCCTCTGCCCGCTCTTCCGGCGTCAGTTCGTAGGGTGGCTCCTCTGCCTCGGCGGCGGGGGAGGCGCCGGGCAGGGGGACGGTATCGGCGCTCGCCGTGGCCGGCACTGCGAGGGCGATTGCGGCACAACCGAGCACGCCCGCGGCGAATCGCTTCATGAAAACCTCGAATCTCTCGTACGGACCCTTCGGGGAAATCATTCCCGGGTGGGCCGCACCCCGCCATTCGAGATGAGCGGTTCGAGCCCGTCGAGGACGCGCTGGAGCCCGAACTCCCATGCGTGGTGCGGGCTGTAGGCGGCGTTCATCTCCGCCCCGGCCGCCGCCCCGACTCGTTGCGCGAGGGGATGGTCGTCGCCGAGATAGTGCGCGAGTCGCTCGTTCCATCGCGCCCAGGCCTCGCCCATGTCGGCGGCGTGCGGGTCAGGTCGTCGGGCTCGGGCCGCACCCCGCACGAAGTCCGCGACGAACGTGAGCGCGGCGTCGCGATCGATGTCACCGAGGGGCGTGCCGTCGAAGGCGTGGAGTTCGTGGTCGTACTTCGCGATTGTGCCGGGGCCGAGCGCTGTGCGCTGATCGTCGACGTCCAACAGCCACCAGTGCGCGGCATAGTGCTCGAGTTCGGCTTCGGCGACCTGCCGTACCCGATCCCGCCACGACGGGGACTCGTAGGGCGGCCGGGGTTGCCGGGCGTGGACCCGGTCGACCATGAGGACGAGGAGCTCGTCACGCGACCCGACATGGGTGTACAGGGCCATGGCGGAGACACCCAGATCGGTCGCGAGGCGACGGATCGTCACTGCGTCGAGGTCCTCCGCGTCGGCGACGGTGACGGCCGCGTCCACCGCGGATGTGGTGGTGACCTTGGCTTTCGGCCCACGGGAACCGCCAGTCGGCGCATCGGGATGCTCGCGCCACAGAAGGTCGATCAGGTCGCGCGCCACAAATGCCTCCCGAGAACTCGTTCTCGAGGGTACTCTATACGCCGTACAAGGTTTCTGTCCCGGGGGAGGTCCTATGAAAATCAATTCGACAGCGTTGTCGCTCAACGTCGCCGACACGGCCGCATCGGCCGATTTCGCGATCCGGCACTTCGGTTTCACCGAGGAGATGTCCGCGGACGGATTCGTCTCGTTGTCCCACCCGGACGTAGGCTTCAATATCGTGTTCCTGCGTACCGGGCTGTCGACCTTCAAGCCGGAATCCATCGCCGGTCCGGCCGGTCAGGGCATGCTCATCGCCTTCGTCGTCGACGACGTCGACACCGAGTTCGCGCGCGTCGCGGAAGCCGGTGCGACGGTGGTGACCAAGCCGGAGACCGAGCCGTGGGGCGAGCGGTACTGCCAGTTCGCCGATCCCAACGGGATCATCTGGCAACTCGTCCACTGGGTCTCGGAACCGGCCTGACCACGCGAAGTCTCAGTCGAGGCAGAATTCGTTGCCCTCGGGGTCGGCCATCACGATGTGGCCGGCCCCGAACGGCGGCGCCGGGTCGTGACGCTCCAGGCGCGTGGCGCCGCGCGCGACGAGCCGTTCGGCCTCGGCTTCCAGGGCGGCCATGCGCTCGGCGCCGTCGAGTCCGGGCGCGGCACGCACGTCCAGATGCATCCGGTTCTTGGCCTGCTTGCCCTCGGGCACCTTCTGGAAGAACAGCCGGGGCCCTGCCCCGTCCGGGTCGACGATGCCCGACGCGTCGTTGCGTCGTTCGAGTGGCACCCCCATCGCGTCGAGCGCGTCGTCCCACGAGACGAAATTGCCGGGCGGCTTCTGGAGTTCGTAGCCGAGTGCGTCCGCCCAGAAATCCGCGAGAGCCGCGGGATCGGCGCAGTCGAACGTGATCTGGATGTCGCGGGCCATGTCAGCTCGCCTCCTGTCGGGCGCGGGTACGGGTGTGCAGGTAGAGGTCCCTCAGAAGGCAGACCTCGGACAGATGATGGATGAGTTCGCGGTGGATGTGCAGGACCAACATGCCCATCGGGTACTCGGCGTACGGTCCTTCGGCTTCACCGCACGGCCGGGCGAGTCCGTCTTCCCCGAGGGACTCGACGCCCGCGATCCACGTGGCGAGTTCGGCATCGAGCTGGGCGAGGGCCTCGTCCGCGGTCGCTGCGTACTCGAACGACATGTAGTCGGTGGCGGTGCGTCCGAAATGGCTCGCGTTGCGCATCGCCAGTACACCGACGATCACATGACCGAGCCGCCACGCAATGGTCGTGAAGGGCGGCGGATCGGGTTCGGGGAACGCGAAATCGATGGTCATCGCCCCGGCGCCTCCCAGTAGGGGAGCGGTGCCCGTCCCGCGCGGCCGAACACTCCAGCAGTCGAGTGCGGGTTCGAAGAAGTATTCGTCGTCGGTGAGGCCGTCGAGGCGGCGGCGAACCGGATAGTCGAGTTGCTGTCGCAGTAGGTGGTTCCAGTCGAGTTCTGTCATGGCTCCAGGTTGACGCATATTCCGGACAGATTCGGTCCGTGATCCGTGCGACGATCGTCGTGTGACCGTCGAGTCGACCACCGAACGGGTTCTGAGGGTGCTTGCGCTGTTGCAGAGTCGCCCGTCGTGGACCGCTGACGAACTGGCTGCGGAACTCGGCGTGACCGATCGCTCGGTGCGCCGCGACGTCGATCGTCTGCGCGCCCTCGGCTATCCCGTCCGCGCGACCCCCGGTGTCGGCGGTGGGTATCAGCTCGGTGCCGGCACGAGACTGCCGCCGCTGCTCCTGCACGACGACGAAGCGATCGCGACGGCGGTGTCGCTGCGACTGGCGTCGGGCAGCACCATCGCCGGTGCCGCCGAGGCGGCCCTGCGCGCACTGGCCAAGCTCGACCAGGTGATGCCGCCGCGCCTGCGCGCGGAGGTGCGGGCGATCTACGGCGCCACCGAAACCGTCGTCGGCACGAGCACCGAGATCGATGCCGACACGCTGCTGGGCTTGGCTCGCGCATGCCTCGACGCGATCCGCGTGCGGTTCCGGTACACCACCCGGCAGGAGGTGGACGACGAGCGCACCGTCGAACCGGTGCGGATGGTCGCTGCAGGGCAGCGCTGGTACCTCATGGCATGGGACGTCGATCGCGACGACTGGCGCACCTTCCGGCTCGACCGGATGCGCGACGTGACGCCCACGACGTGGCGGTTCCGGCCGCGGCAGCACCCCGATCCGGTGTCGTACGTCCAGCGGTCCGTGACGGAGTCGCCCTACCGGTACATCGCGCGGATCCGCCTGCGGGCGGACGCCGACCAGGTGCGTGACATGGTGCCACCGCAGGTCGGGCGGGTCGAGGACGACGAGGACGGGTGGTGCGTACTCGTCGTCGGCGCGGACGACCCGGACTGGGTCGTGATGCACGTCGCGCGAATGGGTTTCGAGGCGGTCGTCATCGAGCCACCGGAACTTCGGGAGGCCGCGGACCGGCTCGCGAAGCGCCTCGCCGCGATCGCCTCCCGCTCCGATCGGTGACGGGTCCTCGCGCACGGACCTGCGGCATGGTTGTGTGGCGTGGTGACTGCGAAGTGGCTCCGGCTCGGATCGGACGTTCTCGGGTGGACGTCAACCGCGACAGGCGCGGTCGGGCTCGCGCTCCACTTCGGTACGTGGTCGGCTCAGCCCTTGGTGCTCGCAGGGTCCGGCGCGTCGTATCTGATGGCCGGTGCGGTGATCGGGCTGATCGTCTTCGCCGTCCGTCGACGCCCACTCGGGGCCCTCGTTGCGATTGCGGTTGCTGCGGCGGCGGTCTGGACCCAGGCGCCTCTCCACGTCGCGACGGCCGCGTCCGGTGACGGTCCCGACCTCACGGTGATGCACGCGAACATCCTGTTCGACGGGGGTGCCGATCCCGAGGTCGTCGTGTCCCGGGTCCGGGACCGCGACGTCGACCTGCTCACGGTGAACGAACTCACCTCTGCGGGGGTCGACGGACTCACCCGTGCCGGTCTCGACGAGCTGTTGCCCCATCGGTATCTCGTCCCCGGAGAGTTGGCGTCGGGAACGGGGATCTGGAGCCGGTTTCCGTTGTCGGACACCGTCGAACACGACGGATTCGTCTTCCGCCAGCTCTCGGCCGTCGCGGACGTACCGGGAGCGGGACCGGTCGCGGTCCACGCGTTCCATCCGGTCCCACCGGTGTTCGACGCGCAGGACTGGGCTGCCGAACTGTCACGGTTGCAGGACATCCTCGATCGATCTCCGGCCGACGTCCCCGCAGTCGTGGGCGGCGATTTCAACGCGACCTACGACCATGCGCAGTTCCGCGCGTTGCTCTCGGGGCGTTTCGCCGATGCCGCGGAGCAGGCGGGAGCGGGGACGGTGCGTACCTATCCCACCGACAAACCCGGCCCACCGCTGGTGGCGATCGATCGCATCCTCGTCGGCAACGGGACGGCCGTCGCGTTCGAGTCCGACGACCTTCCCGGGGCGGATCACCGTTCGGTGGTCGCCCGGATCCGGTTGGACCCCGGCGAGTGACGCCTCGCGATCAGGCCTCAGCGCCCATCGACTCGGCGAGGATCGGCCACGCCTTGCGCAGGTCGTCCTCCCAGTAGCCCCACGAATGCGTTCCGTCGGCATCGAGTTCGGCCGTGACCGGGATGTCGAGCGCTTGGAGCCGGTCCACCAGCTGGTGCGTGCAGGCATTCGTGGCGGCCTCGATCGCTCCGCCTGCGACGATCTGCGTGGCGAACGATTCGCCCGCCGCGCGTTCCTGACCGGGGACGTCGTACGGGCCGGGCAGGCCGTTGCGGCTCGACAGGTACAAGGCCTTGCCGCGCAGGCCTTCCGCGTTGAGGTAGACGTCGTGCTCGGCCCAGCGCGGACCGTCGGCCGGACCCCACATGTTCTCGACGTCGCCCTTGCCGCGGCGCTCGACGACGAGCCTCACGTACAGCTGACCGACCGGATCGCTCGTGCGGACGCATCCGCTCAGGGATGCGACGCCGGAGTACAGGTCGCCGCTCTGGATCGCGAGGTCCAGCGCGGAGCCGGCGCTCATGGACATGCCGATGATCGACTGCTTGCCGTCGGTGTCGAGCAGCTCGTCGACGACGGGCGGCAGTTCCTCGAGGAGGAAGGTCTGCCACTGGTTGCGACCGAGAACCGGATCGTCGAGATCCCAGTCGGTGAAGTAGCTGAAGTTGCCGGTGGCGGGGATGACCACGTTGACGTTCTTGTCCGAGAAGAACTCGGCGATGTCGCTGCTCTCCATCCACCCGGTGCCGTCGATCACGCCGACACCCGCGCCGCCGAGGGCGTAGACGACCGGCCGGGGCTCGCTCGGATCGGCCGGACGCAGGACGTCCAGGGGGATCACGGTGTCCATGGCTGGAGAGTAGACGCGGACCGTCCAGTGCTGGTCGGTCACCTCGTCGACGCCCTCGACGTAGGCGGTGGCGGGCTCGGCGTCGGGTTGCTCGGGATCGGCGTGCGCGGTGGCGGTGCCGAACACGAGCGCCGAGAGGCCTGCGAGACCGACCGCAAGGCTGCGAAAGCCACGACGGGACACGACGGATCGACGCACGGATGAACTCCTCGACTCGAATTGATGCTGATGAGTCGTTCCCCCACACTCGACCCGCTGAGCTGGACAGTACCTTCCTCCGGTTGCGAAAAGCGCCCCGGGGTGCTGTGATTCCGGACTCGCGATGGCGCCGAGACGAGTTCGGCCACCGCACTCGGGATCTCGTGCGGTGGCCGGACTTTCGAACGATTACGTGGCACTCAGAGTGACAGGATCGACGCGGCGGCGGTGCCGGGTGCGCCGTAGACCTGGGCGAGGCCCACCTTCGGTTCGCCCGGAACCTGCCGCTCGCCGGCCTGACCGCGCAGCTGCAGCACCAGTTCGTGGACCTGGCGGATACCGGAGGCGCCGATGGGTTCACCGTTGGCGATGAGACCACCGTCGGTGTTCACCGGGAGGGACCCGCCGATCTCGGTGGCTCCCTCGGCGATCAGCTTCTCCTGGTCGCCGTCGGCGCACAGGCCGGTCTCGGCCATGTGGATCACTTCCGCGCCGGCGTCGGTGTCCTGGAGCTGGGCGACATCGACGTCCTCGGGGCCGATGCCGGCGGCCTCGTAGGCGGCCTTGGCGGCGTAGGCGGTGGGGGAGACGTCCTCCTCGACCGACGCCCACGTCGCATGGACCTCGTACGCGCCGTAGGTGCGCGTGCGAATCGCAGTGGATCGCAGGTAGACCGGCTTGTTGGTGGTGTACTTCGACACCAGATCGCCGCGGCACATGATCACCGCTGCGGCACCCTCGTCCGGCGCGCAGAACATCTTCGCCGTGAGTGGGTAGTTGAGCATCGGCGACGACAGGATCTCGTCGATGCCGAACTCCGTGCGGCGGAAGGCCTTCGGGTTGAGGCCGCCGTTGCGGTAGTTCTTCGCCGCGACCCGTGCGAGCGTCTCGTGCGAGATGTTGTGATCGATGGCGTAGCGGTTCGCCTTCATGCCGAAGAACTTGGTGGTGACGAACTGTCCGTTCTCGGCGTACCAGGCGGGCAGACCGAGCATGGCGGGATCGGCGGTGAAGGCGCCGCGGGGGTGCTTGTCGGTGCCGACCGCGATGCCGATGTCGTACTTGCCGGAACGGATCCCGTCGGCGGTCTGCTCGATCGCGCTGGCGGACGTCGCGCACGCGTTGAACACGTTGGTGAAGGGAATGCCGGTCAGGCCGACGAGGCGGGTGACGGCGTCGGTGTTGTCGACCTCGTAGCTGCCGCCGATGCCGAACTGGATGTCCTTCCAGGCGACACCCGAGTCCTCGAGCGCGAGCTGGATTGCGTCTGCGGCCATTTCGATGGCCGACTTGGCGCCGAATCTACCGAACGGGTGAAGGCCCACCCCGATGATGGCAACGTCGTTCATGATGTCGGGAACTCCTCGATGGGATGTGTGCGGATCAGATCGGCGCGAAGGCCCACGTGACGATGTCGGTGCCCTCTTCGTCGGTGTAGAAGGGGACGAAGGTGAGCTCGAGTTCCATGCCCGGGCGCAGTTTCTCGGGGTCGGTCTCCGTGAGGCGGGCCTCGACGCGGACCACGTCACCGAGCTGGACGAGGCCGAACGCGAAGGGAGTGAAGGTCGCCGCCGTCTCGTTGCCCGCGTAGGGCTGCTTCGGCACGAATCCCTGCGTGGTCCATGCCACGAGCGTGCCGCGACGCGGCAGCAGCAGTTCCGAGATGTTCGCCCCGCTGCACCGGGGGCAGCGCGGCTGGGTGGGCCACGTGGTCGCGGAGCAGTCGTCGCAGCGGCTGCCGATGAGCTGCGGGTTCTCTGCCGGCCACGTGGATACGTCGGGCGCGAGCGCCTTCGTCGTCATGGTTCGTCCTCCGTTGTCCGATGCCGATGCGGCGGCCCTCGCCGCGGTCGAACATGAGGATCACGTTAGACGGAAATGCCATTCTCTACAATGAGAGGATGGATATCGCGCGAGCCGATTCTCGCGGGAGGCCAAGGAGCCGCTCAGAAACGGCGCCTCCGGCGGGGCGGAGGCTTGCGTCGACCCGGCCTCGAGTGGCGTGGGTGCTCCTCCGGGGTCTGGGCACCCGTGCGGTATTCGTCGAGCACCTTCCGCATCGCAGCGATGGCGCGCTCCCGGGTGCGCGGGTCGTCGATCTCGAGCAGCTGGTCGCGCAGACCGGTGGCGAACTCGGCGTACTCGTTCTGCCAGTCGCGGCCGACGTGCACCGGCGTCGGCGGTGCGACGGTCGCGACGTACTCGGCCGGGCCACCTGCCACGAGCCGGTACCGCGCACCGAACTCCGGAACGACCACGTTCAGGTCCGCATCGAGTCCGTGCAGCGACGCCGCGAAGGCAGCGAGCGCATCGGGCTCGCCGTGGTCGAGGAAGACCGTGCCGGAGATCGGCGCGCGGTGCCCGGCCCAGCGCACCAGCTCGCCGCGGTCGGCATGTGCGGAGTAGCTGTCGATCCGCCGGATCTGCGCCCGGACGTCGATGTCCTCACCCGAGATCCGGACCTTCGACGCACCCTCGAGGATCACCCTGCCGAGCGTGCCCTGCGCCTGGTAGCCGACGAAGAGCACCGTCGAGTCGGGGCGGGCGAGGTTGTTCCGCAGGTGGTGCCGAACCCGTCCCGCCTCGCACATCCCGGAGGCCGCGATGATGATCGCGCGTCGGTAGGTGTCGATCCCTATCGACTCCTCGGCCTCGGCGGTGTACCGGATGCCGGGATGGCGGAAGACGTTCCGGCCGTCGAGGTCCTCGAGTTCTCCGGCATGTGCGGCGAAGACGTCGGTGGCGCGGATCGCGAGCGGGGAGTCGACGAAGACCGGCACCCCCGGAATCCGCTCGTCGTCGAGCAGGTATCCGATGTCGAGCAACAACTCCTGGGTGCGTTCGAGGGCGAACGAGGGCACGATCAGATTGCCGCCCCGCTCGAGTGCCTCGTTCACCTCCCGGGCAAGGAGGTCGCGGCGCTCGGCGATCGTGAGCCGAGGGCGCGAGCGGTCCCCGTAGGTGGATTCGCAGACGACGTGGTCGAGTCCGGTCGGGCCTTCCGGATCGGCGTGGAAGGCCTTCTGTTCCGGGCCGAGATCGCCCGAGAACAACATGCGCACACCACCGGCCTCGATCTCCGCCGACGCCGATCCCAGGATGTGTCCGGCATTCCACAGGCGGACCCGGAAACCGGGTGCCGGCTCGAACCACTCCTCGAGTGGGACCGGGCGGGCGCGTGAGGCGGCGAGTCGGGCGTCCTCCTCGGTGTAGATCGGGTGGAACTTCGGCCGGTGCGCGCGGTCGCGGCGCCGATTGCGGCGCTGGGCCTCGAACTCCTGGATCCGCGCCGAGTCGGCGAGCATGAACGAGAGCAGCTCGGCCGTCGGTGCGGTGCAGAAGATGCGGCCCCCGAATCCGCGCGCGACGAGCTTGGGAAGCAGCCCGCAGTGGTCGATGTGCGCGTGGGTGAGGATCACCGCGTCGATCGACTCCGGAGCGAACGCGAACTCCGCGACGTTGAGTTTCTCGAGGCTGCGCGAACCCTGGAACATCCCGCAGTCGACCAGGATGCGGGCGTCGCCGAGTTCGATCATCGCGCACGAGCCGGTGACGGTTCTCGCCGCGCCGTGGAAGGTGAGTTCCGGATTGTCGGGCACGGCATCTCCTCGGACGGTCGGGCGGTGGGGACCCGCGGTGCTCGGGTCCCACGGTATCCGCGGTCGCATGTCGACCGGACCGGGACGAGGTCTAGAACCTGTTCCAATTCTGTGCGATTGTGTCTATCGTCACGTGCACAACCGGCAATGCGATGGAGGGCGAGCCAGATGAAGACCAAGGGTGCAGTGCTGTGGGGCATCGACGAACCGTGGTCGGTCGAGGAGATCGAACTCGGCGATCCCGTCGCGGGCGAAGTGCAGATCCGCATGGAAGCCGCCGGCATGTGCCATTCCGACCACCACATCGTCACGGGCGCAACCCCGATGCCGTCGTTCCCCGCCATGGGCGGTCACGAAGGTTCGGGCGTGATCACCAAGGTCGGTGAGGGAGTGGTGGGCCTCGAGGTGGGCGACCACGTCGTGCTGTCCTTCATCCCCGCGTGCGGGCGGTGTCCGTCCTGTGCCTCGGGGCATTCGAACCTGTGCGATCTCGGCGCCGGACTGCTCAGCGGCCAGGCGATCTCCGACGGCACCTACCGCATCCAGGCGCGCGGCCAGAACGTGATCGCGATGTGCCTGCTCGGTACCTTCTCGCCGTACATGACAGTCAACCAGAGCCAGGTCGTCAAGATCGACAAGGACGTGCCGTTCGAGCTCGCCGCGCTCGTCGGCTGCGGCGTGCCCACCGGTTGGGGTTCGGCGACGAACATCGCCGAGGTCAAGGCCGGCGACTCGGTTGCCATCATCGGCGTCGGCGGCGTCGGCATGAGCGCCCTGCAGGGCGCCGTGGCCTCCGGTGCGCGTCACGTCTTCGCGATCGACCCGGAACCGTTCAAGCGCGAGCAGGCGCTGAAGTTCGGTGCCACGCACACCTACGCCTCCATCGAGGAGGCCATCGTGCCGATCATGGAGATCACGTGGGGCCGCATGTGCCACTCGACGATCATCACGGTGGGCGAGATGAAGGGTGAACTGGTCGATCCCGCGTTGACCCTCACGGCCAAGGGCGGCCGGTGCGTCGTCACGGCGATGGGCTACATGTCCGACATGGACGTCAAGCTGAACTCGTTCCTGTTCTCGATGCTGCAGAAGGACCTCAAGGGCAACATCTTCGGTGGGTGCAACGCCCGCGTCGACATCCCGAACCTGCTCGACCTGTACAAGTCCGGTCAGCTGAACCTGGCCGACATGGTCACGCGCACCTACACCCTCGAGCAGATCAACGACGGATACCGGGACATGCTCGAGGGCAGGAACATCCGCGGCGTCATCCGCTACACCGAAGCCGACTGGTGACCGGTTCCGACCGGTGACCTCGCCCCGCCGGGCCGTCTCGTAGGCTGATCGCGTGCACAGCCTCGATCTGCTCAGCGACTGGCCTGTCGACCGTTCCGCCGCCGCGGTGGTGACCCGCGACGGCGGAACGGTCGCGTCCAGGGGAGACCTCGACGAGGTCTTCCCCCTCGCATCGGTGACGAAGCCGCTCGTGGCGTACGCCGCGCTGGTGGCCGTCGAGGAGGGCGCGATCGAGCTCGATCAGCCCGCGGGCCCCGAGGGGTCGACGGTGCGCCATCTGCTCGCCCACGCCTCGGGTCTGGCGTTCGGTGAGCGCACCGTGCAGACCGAACCCGAACGCAAGCGGATCTACTCGAGTGCGGGCTTCGAGGTGCTCGCCGAACTCGTCGAGACGGAAACCGGTATCGAGTTCCCGGAATACCTCCGGCAGGCGGTCTTCGAGCCGCTCGGCATGCCGTCCTCGTCCCTGCCGGGGCCGGCCGGTCACGGGGCGCAGTCCTCGGTCGCCGATCTCGCGTTGTTCGCGCGCGAGCTGCTCGACCCCGTGCTGGTCTCGCGCGAAACCCTCGCCGAGGCGACCAGCGTGCAGTTCCCGGGTCTGAACGGACTCGTGCCCGGCTACGGGATGCTCAAGCCCAACGACTGGGGCCTCGGATTCGAGATCCGCGGTGAGAAGAATCCGCATTGGACCGCCATCGGTAATTCACCGCGCACTTTCGGTCATTTCGGTCAGTCGGGCACCTTCATTTGGGTAGATCCCGAAATTTCCGTCGCCGCTGTGGTACTTACTGATCGTGCGTTCGGAGACTGGGCGAAACCGCTCTGGCCTGCCCTCGGAGACGCGATCATCACCGAATTCACATAAACCTCTCTGGTTCGCTGGCGAAACACACGCCACACGGGCACACTTGTACGCAGCCTGCATGGAGAAGCCTTGATCGACGAAGGTCGTTGGGGAAGACGTCCTGGTCGAATCGGAGGTGAATGTATGCGCGCATCCAACCAATTCACGGATGCCACGGCGGGGGTGATCTATGTCCATTCCTCACCGGCGGCCGTGTGCCCGCACATCGAGTGGGCACTGGCCGACATCCTCGACTGCCGGCCCGATCTCTCGTGGACGGGCCAGCCCGCCGCACCGGGGCTGCTGCGCACCTGCGTCGACTGGGTCGGGCCCGTGGGCACGGCCGCGCGACTCGCGGACGTGCTGCGGTCGTGGCCGATGCTCCGCTTCGAGATCACCGAGAACCCCAGCGAGGGCGTCGACGGCGAACGCTTCAGCTACGTCCCCCGACTGGGTCTGTGGCGCGGGTGCACCAGCGCCAACGGCGACATCGTCGTCGGAGAGATGCGTCTACGCGCCATGCTGTCCTCCGCCGATGTCACGATCGAACTGCACCGCGCCCTCGGAACGGCATGGGACGAAGAGCTCGAGCCGTACCGCAGCGGCGACGAAGGCGCGCAGGTGACATGGCTCCGCCGGGACGTCGGCTGACCGCGGTCCGCCGCCCCGGTGACGCGACCGGAACGCACCCCACATCTTCCTGATACGAGAACACCGGCACCGCTCCGAGGAGCGATGCCGGTGTTCTCGTGCTGTGTCCGGATCAGAGCGGAATGTTCTTGTGCCCACCGCGAACCGCGGGTGCGGCAGCGAGCGCGGCGGCCAGCGTGCTGCGCGTGGTGGCGGGATCGATCATCTCGTCGACCACACCGATCGCCATCGCGCGCCCGACGCCACCGGCGATCGCCTCGTGTTCGGCGGCGAGACGGTCGTGCAGCGCCTCACGCTCCTCCTCGGGAGCCGCAGCGAGGGCCTTCTTGTGGAGGATGCCCACAGCGGCCTTCGCGCCCATCACGGCCACCTCGGACTCCGGCCACGCGTAGACGGCGGTGGCCCCGAGCGCCCGGGAGTTCATCGCGATGTACGCGCCGCCGTAGATCTTGCGCGTCACCAGCGTGACGCGGGGAACCTTCGCCTCGGCGAACGCGTGGAGCAACTTGGCGCCGCGTCGCACGACACCCTCCCACTCCTGGCTCACACCGGGAAGGTAACCGGGGACGTCGACGATGACGACGAGCGGAACACCGAAGGCATTGCACATCCGCACGAAACGCGCTGCCTTCTCGGCGCTCTCGGAATTGAGGCAGCCGCCGAGGCGGAGCGGGTTGTTGGCGATGACACCGACGGTGCGGCCGCCGAGACGGCCGAAGCCGGTGACGATGCTGCGGGCCCAGCCGGCCTGCAGTTCTTCGAAGGCGGATTCGCCGTCGACGTTGTCGAGCAGCTGGTGGACGATCGGCCGGACGTCGTATGCGCGTCGCGGCGAGGCGGGCATCAGCGCCCGCAGGTCGGTGTCGCCGAGCGCCGCTGCGGCGACGTCGAATTCGCCCTGCTCGGCCAGCATCGACACCAGGCGGCGCGCCCGGTGCAGAGCGTCGGCCTCGTCGTGCGCGGCGATGTGGGCGACACCGGACTTCTTGGTGTGCGTCTCGGGGCCGCCGAGCGACTCCATGTCGACCTGCTCACCGGTGACGCTGCGAACCACGTCCGGTCCGGTGACGAAGACGCGGCCCTCGGGAGCCATGATGACGATGTCGGTCAGGGCCGGGCCGTAGGCGGCACCACCGGCCGCGAAGCCGAGAACGACGGAGATCTGGGGGATCAGACCGGACGCGCGGACCATGGCCTCGAAGACCAGGCCGACGGCGTGGAGGGCCTCGACGCCCTCGGCCAGACGCGCACCACCGGAGTGGAAGATGCCGACCACGGGGATCTCGTGGTCGATGGCGTGGTCGATGGCGGAGACGATGTGCTTGCATCCCTCGACGCCCATGGCTCCGCCCATGACGGTGGCGTCGGAGCAGTATGCGACGGTGCGGATGCCGTCGACGTCGCCGACGGCGGCGAGGACGCCCGACTTGTCGCGGGTGTGCAGCAGTTCCAGGCTGCCCGGGTCGAACAGTTTCTCGAGACGGGCCAACGGATCTCTCGGGTCCACCGTCGTCTCACGCGGGGTGGCTGGATCCAGGATGGTCATCGGGTACTCCTCGGGCAGACGCGGTGGTGGTGGGCTGCGGTGGAGGCTCCGGGCGGAGCCTCCACCGCATGGGGCGGACTGGCGTCGACGGTCAGGCGCGACCGAATGCGAGCGCCACGTTGTGCCCACCGAAACCGAACGAGTTGTTCAGCGCGAAATCGATCCGGCCGGAACGCGGTTCGCCCTTGACCACGTCGAGATCGATCTCTGGATCCTGATTCTCGAGATTCAGCGTGGGCGGGATGACCCCGTCACGCAGAGACAGGACCGTGAGTACTGCTTCGAGTGCACCCACCGCACCGATCGAATGACCGAGCGCGGACTTGGGGGCGTAGATCGCGGCGTGGTTGCCCACGGCCGCGTTGATGGCCTTGGCTTCGGCCACGTCGCCGATCGGGGTGGCCGTCGCGTGCGCGTTGACGTGCCCGATGTCGGCCTTGGTGAGCCCGGCGGTCTCGATCGCCCGCCGCATGGCCCGTGCCGCTCCCGTACCTTCCGGATCGGGGGCGACGATGTGGTAACCGTCGGAGGTGATACCGGCGCCGAGGATGCGACCGTGGATGGTCGCTCCGCGTGCCTTGGCATGCTCCTCGCTCTCGAGGACCATCAGTGCGCCGGCCTCGCCGAAGACGAAACCGTCGCGGTCCTTGTCGAACGGACGTGAGGCGCCCTTCGGGTCGTCGTTGCGGGTGCTCAGCGCCCGCATCATCGCGAAGCCCGCGGTGGCGACCGCGTCCAGCTGACCCTCGACACCACCGGTGACGACGATGTCGGCGTCGCCGAAGGCGATCATCCGGTACGCGTTGGCGATCGCCTCGGATCCGGACGAGCACGCCGAGACCGGGGTGATGACCCCGGCGCGGGCACCGAGTTCGAGTCCGACGGTGGCCGACGGTCCGTTCGGCATGATCATCTGCACCGCGAACGGCGAGACCTTGCGGTAGCCGCCGTCACGGAGCTTGTCGACGGCGTCGATGAGCGATTCGCCGCCACCGAGGCCCGTACCGATGACCACACCGAGACGGTCCTGGTCGACCTCGGGGCTGCCGGCGTTCTGCCAGACGGTGCGTCCGAGGGTGAGCGCGAGGCGCTCGACGAAGCTCATGCGACGGAGTTCCACGCGGGACAGTCCCTCGTCGGGGCTGACCTTCAGGGTTCCGCCGATGCGCACCGGGAGGTCGAACTCGTCGACGAATCCGCCGTCGATGGTGCCGATCCCGCTCTCACCGGCCAGCAGTGCTTTCCAGGTGGCGTCCACGTCACCGGCGATCGACGTCGTAGCCGCGAGGCTGGTGACGACGACGTTGCGGAGCGCCCGAGGAGAAGGGGAGGTCACAGCAGAACTCATTCGTTGTCGTTCGTGGCCTGAACGCCTGCGGCCTCGAGCTTCTGGATGTAGTTCACGGCGTCACCGACGGTGCGCAGGCCGGCGAGATCCTCGTCGGGGATCTTCACGCCGTACTTGTCCTCGGTCTGGACGGCGATCTCGACCATGGACAGCGAGTCGATGTCGAGGTCGTCGACGAAGGACTTCTCGACGGTCACCTCGGAGGGCTCGATGCCGGTGACCTCTTCGATGATCTCCGCGAGACCGGCGATGATTTCTTCCTGGGTGGCGGCCACGATGTGGCTCCCTTCTCGATCTGTCGACTATGTCGTTCGAAACCGGCCGGATGTTTCCGGTCGGGGGTCCGGGGAGGTCCCGGTGAGGTGCCCGTGCTGTGCGACGGCGCGCGCAGCAACCTAACCGAGTTGAAGACTTTCGGCCAGAGCGGAGATCTCCGCGGGGGTCTTGAGGGCGACGGTGGGCGTGCCGCGCATCTCGCGCTTGGCGATGCCCACCAGCGTGCCGGCGGGGGGAAGCTCGACGATCCGGCTCACCTGCGCTTCACGCAGGGAGGCGGTGCACAGGTCCCACCGGACGGGCCGGGTGACCTGGGCTGCGAGACGTTCGAGGGCGTCGGCTCCGGAGGTGACGGGCTTGCCGTCGTAGTTCGACAGCAACGTGTGCGTCGGATCCGAAGGTGTGATCTTCGCCGCGGCGGCAGCCACGGCGTCCTGGGCGGGTGCCATGAATCGGGTGTGGAAGGCACCGGCGACCGGCAGAGCGCGGACGCGGGCCTTCTCGGGCGGGTTCGCAGCGAGCTCCTCGAGCGCGCTCAGGCGCCCGGCTGCGACGATCTGACCGGCCGCGTTCATGTTCGCGGGGGTCAGATCCAACTCGGCGAGGCGCGCAAGCACCTCGTCCTCGGCACCGCCGAGCACGGCGGACATTCCGGTGGGTTCGAGCGCGCAGGCGCGGGCCATCTCGGCTCCGCGGATGGCGGCGAGGGCGACGGCATCGTCGGCGCTGATGACACCCGCGATGGCGGCCGCGGCGAGTTCACCGACGGAGTGGCCGGCCACGATCGTGTCGGCGGGCACGAGGCCGCGACGGTCGAGATCCTCGAAGGCGAGCAGGGCGGAGGCCACCACGAGCGGCTGGGTCACCGCGGTGTCGGTGATCTCCTCGGCGGTGGCAGTGGTGCCCAGACGCGCGAGATCGAGTCCCGCCGTCTGCGACCACTGGTCGATGCGGTCGCGCGCTCCGGACTGCTCGAGCCACGGGGCGAGCATTCCGGGTGTTTGAGACCCCTGACCGGGGGCAAGCAGCGAAATCACGATCACCAGGGAACACCGCGAGCGGGTGCCTGCGAGATGTCGGTAGCGATGAAAGGTTGCCCCTCGATTTGTAGGGTTCCCACAAATCTGCACGTCGATGCTCGCTATCGGACGAAAGGTCGGAGACGTTACGTGTCCGATTCGCGAATTGTGAATCGAGTGGCAGGTGGTGCAGGCGATCTCAATTCGTTATGGCTTCGTGCCAGGCGACCTACCGTGGCAGCGATTCGGAGCACGTACGCATCGCGGGGATTTGTGGGATCCCGACCCGTTATTTCTGTGATCCGCTTCAATCGATACCGCACGGTATTTGGATGAACAAACAGCTTTCGGGCGCAAGTCTCGACAGCGCCCCCACTGTCGAGGTATGCGTCGAGCGTGTCCGCGAGGGACGGCCCGGCAGCCGCCAGCGGAGCGACGACGAAGTCCTCGAGCGCGGCGATCGCGCCGGGATCACCGAGCAACGCACGCTCGGGCAGCAGCTCCGCGGCGTGCACCGGCCTGGGAGCTCCCGGCCATCCGACGACCGCCTCCATGCCGGCGAGCGCTTCGACCGCGGAGACGTGTGCGGTCGCCAGCGTCGGTGTCGTCGGACCGATCACGACGGGATCGTCGGAGAACGCGCGCATCAACTCGGTGCGGAAGTTCGCTGCGTCGACCGTCCCGTGCAGTTCCCCGCTGACCACCATCACCAGGCGTTCGCCCTGCACCACCGCGAGGGCGGCGCGACCGTGCTCCTGGGCGACGGTGTGCACGGTGGTGATCACCGAGACGCCCTGGTCGGGTGGGGGAGTGCCGACGATCACCGTCGCCGGGGCGGTCGCGTCCCAGTTGAGGGTCGCGGCCCGCGACTGCATGTCGGGCCCGGTGTCCCCGCGTACCACGGCGTCGACGACGAGGGCTTCGAGGCGCGTGTCCCATGCGCCCCGCGACTCGGCCGCCCCCGCGTACACCGCCGCGGCGGCGAACCCGAGCTCGCGCCCGTACCGCAGGATCGCCTCGGTGAGTGCCACGAGTTGTTCCTCGTTGCGGGCGAGGGCCGGCAGCCACTGCTCGAAGAACTCCATCGCCGCGCGGACCATGTCCACCGTCTGACGCAGTGTCAGGCGCCGGGCGAGATCCTGCGGGATCATCTGGAAGGCGTCGAGGCTGAACCGCAGGTCGCTGTCGGGACTGTCGGGATTGCGCACCCACTCGAGGAAGTCGACCACCGACGTCTGGATGACCAGCTGCACGGTCGACCGTTGCGATGCGTCGAGATCGGCGAAGAAGGGCAACTGCTCCTGCATGACGTGCACTGCTTCGGTGGACAGTCGCCCCGAGAACTGTTTGACCCGACGGAGCAGCGCGTCGGGCAGCGGTGCCCGCTGAGGACGGGACGGCGGTACCGGGCGTTCCCTGTGAACGCCCGGTACCTGCCCGGTCCGGCGGGGCTGCGGCTCGTCGACCATGGGACGAAAGTACCCGGCGGCCGCGAGCCGGCCGGTCACGCCACTCGGACGTGACCGGCGGACGGATCAGGCGACGCCCGGGTCCGCCATCGAGACCGGAGCGGCCGTCACGTCGTCGATCTTGTAGGTGCGGGCCGCCTCGACGGCCTTCTCACGATCGATCGCGCCTTCGCGGCCCAGCGCCGAGAGCACCGCGACGACCGTGGACTCGGCGTCGATGTTGAACACGCGGCGAGCGGCGCCACGGGTGTCGGAGAAGCCGAAGCCGTCGGCGCCGAGCACCGTGTAGTCGCCCGGAACCCACTTGCGGATCTGATCGGGCACCGCGCGCATCCAGTCGGACACCGCGACGAACGGACCCGCAGCGTCGTTGAGCACCGACGCGACATAGGGCACCGGAGCTTCCTCACCGGGGTTCAGCAGCGCCTGCCGGTCGCACTCGACACCGTCGCGACGCAGCTCGCCCCACGAGGTGACGGACCAGACGTCCGCGGACACACCCCACTCGTCGGCGAGGATCTCCTGCGCACGCAGCGCCTCGGGCATCATCACGCCCGAGACCAGGATCTGCGCCTTCGGACCCGACTCCTGGCCCCGCTTGTACAGGTAGATGCCCTTGAGCAGACCCTCGACGTCGAGGTCCTCCGGCTCGGCCGGCTGCGAGTACGGCTCGTTGTAGACGGTGATGTAGTAGAAGACGTCCTCGCCACCGAAACCGTCGACACCGTCCGTGCCGCCGTACATCCGCCGCAGACCGTCGCGGAAGATGTGGGCGATCTCGTAGGAGAAGGCCGGGTCGTAGGTGACCGCGGCCGGGTTGGTCGACGCGAGCAGCAGTGAATGCCCGTCGGCGTGCTGCAGGCCCTCACCGGTCAGCGTGGTGCGACCGGCGGTCGCGCCGAGGACGAACCCGCGTGCCATCTGGTCGGCCGCCGCCCACAGGCCGTCGCCCGTGCGCTGGAAACCGAACATCGAGTAGAAGATGTACACGGGGATCATCGGCTCGCCGTGCGTCGAGTAGGACGTACCGACCGCCGTGAACGACGCCGTCGAACCGGCCTCGTTGATGCCCTCGTGCAGGATCTGCCCGACCTCGCTCTCCTTGTAGGCGAGCATCAGATCGGCGTCCACCGAGGTGTACAGCTGACCGTTGCGGTTGTAGATCTTCAGCGACGGGAACCACGAGTCCATACCGAAGGTACGGGCCTCGTCCGGGATGATCGGCACGATACGCTTGCCGATCTCCTTGTCGCGCAACAGTTCCTTGAGCACACGGACCGTCGCCATGGTGGTGGCGACCTCCTGCTTGCCCGAACCCTTGCGGACGACGTCGTAGGTCTTCTCCGCGGGCAGCGCCAACGGCTTCGCGGTGGTGCGGCGCTCCGGAAGGAAGCCGCCGAGGGCCCGGCGACGCTCGAGCATGTACTGGATCTCGGGCGACTCGAAGCCGGGGTGGTAGTACGGCGGCATCTTCGGATCCTTCTCGAGCTCTTCGTCCGAGATCGGGATCCGCTGGAGGTCGCGGAAGTACTTCAGGTCCTCGAGGGTGAGCTTCTTCATCTGGTGGGTCGCGTTACGGCCCTCGAAGTGCTTACCGAGCGTGTAGCCCTTGATGGTGTGCGCGAGGATCACCGTCGGCTGACCCTTGTGCTCCATCGCGGCCTTGTACGCCGCGTAGATCTTGCGGTAGTCGTGGCCGCCGCGCTTGAGATTCCAGATGTCCTGGTCGGACAGATCCTTGACCAGTTCCTTCGTCCGCGGGTCGCGGCCGAAGAAGTGCTCGCGCACGAACGCGCCGTCGTTGGCCTTGTACGTCTGGTAGTCGCCGTCGGGCGTGACGTTCATGAGATTGACCAGCGCGCCGTCCTTGTCGGCGTGCAGCAGGGCGTCCCACTCGCGGCCCCACACGACCTTGATGACGTTCCAGCCGGCGCCGCGGAAGAACGACTCCAGCTCCTGGATGATCTTGCCGTTGCCGCGCACCGGGCCGTCGAGACGCTGCAGGTTGCAGTTGACGACGAAGGTCAGGTTGTCGAGACCCTCGGTGGCCGCGACGTGCGCCAGGCCGCGCGACTCCGGCTCGTCCATCTCACCGTCACCGAGGAAGGCCCAGACGTGCTGGTCGGAGGTGTCCTTGATGCCGCGGTCGTGCAGGTAGTGGTTGAACCGTGCCTGGTAGATCGCGTTCATCGGGCCCAGGCCCATGGACACCGTCGGGAACTCCCAGAAGTTCGGGAGCAGGCGCGGGTGCGGGTACGACGGCAGGCCGCCGCCGAGCGAGGCGTGGCTGTGCTCCTGACGGAAGCCGTCGAGCTGCTCGGTGCCGATACGGCCCTCGAGGAAGGCGCGGGCATAGATACCGGGGGAGGCGTGGCCCTGGATGAAGACCTGGTCGCCGCCGCCGGGATGGTCCTTGCCGCGGAAGAAGTGGTTGAAGCCGACCTCGTACAGGGCGGCGGACGACGCGTAGGTGGAGATGTGACCACCGACGCCGACACCCGGACGCTGCGCGCGGGTGACCATGATCGCCGCGTTCCACCGGATGTACGCGCGGAAGCGACGCTCGACCTCCTCGTCACCGGGGAACCACGGTTCGCTCTCGGTGGGGATGGTGTTGACGTAGTCGGTGGAGGTCAGGGCGGGAAGGGAGACCTTGCGCTCGTTGGCACGCTCGAGCATGCGCAGCAGCAGGTAGCGCGCGCGGGTGGGACCCGCGGCCTCGAGCATCCCGTCGAACGACTCGAGCCACTCGTCGGTCTCCGCCGGATCGATATCCGGCAGGTAGGAGGCCACGCCCTCGCGGATCACCCGGACACGATTGTCCTTGGTCGATGCCGGCTTGGCCGAGGAACCCGGTCCCGACGCGCCCGGTGCGGCGCCTTGTCGGGAGTCGGATCCGTGGATCAGGTCTGTCAACGTCTGCTCCTCATCGTGGTGGGCGCGTAGGTGGAGCGCCCTCTCCGTCGGCCGGCTCTTGTGGGAGCCGACGCAATCGACATCTGAACATGATGCACCCCTCATCTTCCCCCATCCGCGACGAAGGATCACGCCGTGGCCCGGCCAACAGGACGGATCGGACACGGTGCGGGGTGGTGCAATGGGTCCCTCTCCAAAGATTCTCCCGCTTTTCCCAGCGATTCGGGTTGCGTTGAGGCTTCCGACGATGTTCGCTTTGACCAATTGATCGTCACGCCGGTACGCGGATCCGATTCGCGCACCACAACCCTTAGGAGGAGCCACCGTGGTCGCCGCGGCGGATGCCAAGAACTATGTCTCCAAGCTCGGTATCACTCACGACCACGTGGTGCAGGAACTCGGTTGGGACGAGGACACCGACGACGAGTTGAGAGCTGCGATCGAAGAGGTCACCGGTACCGAGCTGCTCGACGAGGACTCCGACGAGGTCGTCGACGTCGTGCTGCTGTGGTGGCGCGACAGCGACGGCGACCTGGTGGACACCCTCATGGACGCGATCGGTCCCCTCGCCGACGAGGGCGTCGTGTGGGTTCTCACCCCCAAGACCGGTCGCCCCGATCACGTCGAGCCCAGCGAGATCGCCGAGTCGGCCACCACGGCCGGCCTCACCCAGACCACGGCCACCAACCTCGGTGACTGGATCGGCAGCCGCCTCGTCCAGCCCAAGGCCGGCCGTCCCCGCCGCTGAACCGGCTCCCAGAACGTAAGGATCCACACGCATGCCGATCGCCGTGGGCACCGAAGCCCCCGATTTCACCCTCAAGGACCAGAACAACCAGGAAGTGACGCTGTCGAGCTTCCGGGGCAGCAAGAACGTGCTCCTGGTCTTCTACCCGCTCGCCTTCACCGGCGTCTGCCAGGGCGAGCTGTGCGCCGTCCGCGACGACCTACCCACCTTCGAGAACGACGACACTGCGATTCTCGCGGTGTCGGTCGGCCCGTCGCCGAGCCACAAGATCTGGGCGGCCGAGCAGGGCTACACCTTCCCGCTGCTGTCCGACTTCTGGCCGCACGGCGAGGTCGCGCAGGCCTACGGTGTGTTCAACGAGAAGTTCGGTTTCGCCAACCGCGGCACGTTCGTCATCGACAAGGACGGCATCGTGCAGTTCGCGGAGGAGAACCAGCCCGGAGAGGCCCGTGACCAGGGAGCTTGGGCCAGAGCGCTCGCCGCGCTAAAGTCCTGATGCGAAGTCGGCGGCACCTGCCGCCGTCTTTCGGGCGTGTAGCTCAGTGGTAGAGCTCTGGTTTTACACACCAGCGGTCGGGGGTTCGAAACCCTCCGCGCCCACAATCCTCTGTGCGATTCCGGTGGATCGAGCCCCGCTCAGCGGGGTCGGATCCACCCAGATCTAATGTCCCGCATTCACCGCCGCGACGAGCGTCGGCAGGTCGTCGGCGACGACGATCATGAGCGGCCGTTCCTTCGCGCTGCCACTGTGCGTGACGATCAACGCCGTCGGCGGCAGTTGCCCGCCCGCGGGCGGCGATAGCTTCTTGATCGCCTGCGGCACGGTGATGGTGCGGGGCAGGTGCGCGGCCCGCTCGTGTGGTTCGGCGAACTCCAGGGCCGCTCCGACGGTCTCGCCCTCGACGATCTCGTCCGTCGCGAGACGATGCGCGAGCCACCGGGCGATGCAGTTCGTCGTCAGCAACCCGAGATAGGTGTCGTCCTCGTAGATCGGGAACTGCGAGTAGTCGTGGCGTCGGATCTCGTCGAGCACCTCATTCAGCGGTGTGCCCGTCTCGAACACGGCGGGTGCCCGTCTCGGCAGGACCTGCAGCACCTTCGGCGGATCGATGATCCTGTCGCGCAGTCTCTCGATCGCCTCGACGACCTCCGGGACCGGATCGGCGACCGGCTTGCCCCCGTAGTAGTCCTGGTGCACGAGCGCGTTGCGCAGGTCCGCGAAGGCCCGGAGGGCGGGCAGATCGACCTGGGTGCGGTGACGCCGGGCGTACTCCTTGGCCATCCGGACGAAGCTCATGTGCTCCTCGTCCGTCTGCAACTGCCACTTGAAGTGGTTCTCGATGGCCGTGAACGCCGACAGGAACCGGATCGCTCCGCTGACCTCGTCCATCTCGTCTCCTTCGTGCGGAAGGGAGCCGTGGGGCGTCAGTCGCGCGGTTCCGCCGCGGTGCGGTAGGCGACGTCGAGCAACTCCACGAAGTGGTCGTCGAGTTCGTCGACCGACGAGACGCTCAGGCGGTGCGTCGTGACCGTCCCCTTCTTCGGGAACGCCTCACGCAGCGTCGCGTGGTGGATGCGCCGCGGCAGGTCCAGGGCCACCTCGAGACGCGAGGCGTAGACGAACGCCGCCGCGAACGGGCGACCCCGCGACCAGGAGATCTCCGACGCGTGGACGTGCTCGGTGACGTCGTCGCCGAGGTCGAGGATCATGGCGCGCACGTGCCGGAACACATCGACGGCGGCCGGATCCTTGTCGGCCAGGTAGTCGTCGACGGTCGCGTACATCGGGAGCTCCTCGAATCGGGGCAGGGTGGTCGGCTCGGTCACCGCGGCCGGCCGTATCGATCGGCGAGCTTCTCGCTCGCGGTGCGCGGTGCCGCTTCCGCCGGGGCCCCGGCTGCGTCACCACCGTCTTGCTGACCCTTGGTCTTCCTGCGCTCCCGCAGCTCGGCCCACACGAAGTAGCCCAGACCCAGCGGAGCCATGATCCCGAACGCCAGCCACTGCAGGCCGTACGACAAATACGGGCCGGAGTCGAGCTGGGGGAGCGGGATCACGCCGAGACCACCGGGCTGATCGGCGTCGAGCTGCAGGTAGACGTCCTCGAGGTCGAGACCCGTGATGGACGCGACCTGCGGGGCGTCGATGAAGTACACCTGCTGGTAGCCGGCGTCCACGAAGGGGGCCTTGTCCTCGACCGTTCCCTCGGACATCCGGATGCGGGCGTCGAGGGTGACGGTGCCGGACGGCGCGACCGGGATCTCCGGGATCTCGGTGCCGCGCACGGGACGCACGTACCCGCGGTTGACCAGGATCGTGCCACCGGAATCGAGGACGAACGGGGTCAGCACCTCGTAGGCCGGCCGCGACTCGACGTTGCGCAACCGCACGAGCACGTCCGACTCGGGCAGATAAGAGCCCTGCGCGAGCACGCGGCGCCACTCGTCCTCGATCGTCGGACCGTCGCCGCCCAGCAGTTCGCCGACGGGAACCGGGTCCTGTGCCATCGACGCAGAGATGCGGCCGTTGCGGTCCTCGGTGCTCGTGTTCTTACCGAGCTGCCACGGCGCGAGGACCGTGAAGCACGCGTAGGCGAAGCCGACGACCACCAGTGCCAGGACCAACCAGCCGGGGCGTAGGAGAAATGTCAATCGGCGCACAGATCCACGGTAGCCGGTGAGGTGCGTCTCACTGCTGCCGCACCCGCTCGAGCAGGCCCGGAACAGCGGCTTCGATCTGCTCGCGGACCTGCTCGAACTCGTCGAGGGAGCCGTAGTACGGATCGGGCACCGAATCGTCGTCGGCGTCGGGATCGAACGAACGCAGCAGCACACGGCGATCGGACGGGACACCGAGCTGCGCCAGTGCCCGCTCGTGGGTGGTGGTCATGGCGACGACGAGGTCGGCCGACAGGTGCTCGGCACCGAGCTTCGCGGCGCGGTGACCGGTCGGATAGCCGTGCCGCTGCAGCACCGCGTCGGTGCGCGGATCCGCCTCCGACCCGACGTGCCAGCCGTGCGTGCCGGCGCTGCTCACCCGGACCCGGTCGTCGAGTCCCTCCCGCCGCAGGTGCTCCGCGAAGATCTTCTCGGCCATCGGCGACCGGCAGATGTTGCCGGTGCACACGAAGGTCACGTGGAAGCGGTCGTCAGCGTCCACCCGTGAGCACCTCCCGCAGTTCCTGGACCGAGGCGGTCGTCCGCGCCGCCGCACGACCTTCGGTCTCGGTGCCGTAGCCCCACTCGACGAAGACCGTGGGGATGCCGAACCGGCCCGCACCGTGGATGTCGTGCTCGCGGTCGCCCACCATCACCACACCGGTCGTGCCACCGGCCTCGGCATCCTGCGGCTCGATCCCGAGAGCGGTGAGGCTGTGCGCGACGACCTCCCACTTGTGCCGCCGGGCGCCGTCGTCGCTCGCACCCCCGATGAACTCGAAGTATCCGGTCAGACCGAAGTGGTCGAGGATCCGCTCGGCGAACGTCTGGGACTTCGACGTCGCCACCGCCAGGCGGCTCCCGGCCCCGCGCACGGCCTCGAGCACCGCGTCGATGCCGTCGAAGACGGCGTTCTCCGCCCAGCCGGTCGCGGAGTAGTAGTCCCGGTAGGCCGCGAGTCCCGCAGCGACCTGCTCCTCGTCGAGTCCGAGATTCTGCAGGGTGTCGCGCATGGGCGGTCCGAGCAGCCACTGCAGGTCGCCGTCGGGTGCCTCGAAACCGGTCGTCTCGGCGGCGTGGAGGAACCCGTTGATCACCCCGGTCGCGGAATCGGTGAGCGTGCCGTCCAGATCGAACAGGACGACGGGAGCGGGGAGCACGAGCGGCTGGGTGGCAGCGAGAACGGTCACCGGGCCATTCTCCCCGTTCGTCCGGTCTTCCGCCGCGTAGGGTCGTGCGCGTAGGAGAGAGCGGACCAGCTGGAGGTGGACGTGACGGCGGCGACGCTGCGTGAGGTGATCGACGTTCTGGAGACGGCCTACCCGCCGTCGCTGGCGGAGAGCTGGGACTCGGTGGGACTCGTCGCCGGCGACCCCGACGAGCCGGTGCGCAAGGTGCTGCTCGCCGTCGACGCGACCGCGGCCGTCGTCGACGAGGCACTCGAATGGGGCGCGCAACTGCTGCTCGTGCACCACCCGCTGCTGCTGCGCGGAGTCGACACCGTGGGCGCGCACACCCCCAAGGGCGCGCTGATCCACCGCCTCATCCGCGGCGGCTGCGCCCTGTTCACCGCGCACACCAACGCCGACCGCGCGAACCCCGGCGTCTCGGACGCGCTCGCCGGGGCGCTGGGCCTGACCGGGCTGCGACCGCTCGAGGCCAAGCCCGAACCGGCGACCGACAAGTGGGTCGTCATGGTGCCGTCCGACGCCGCCGACGCGGTGCGCGCGGGACTGTTCGCGGCGGGCGCGGGTGCCCTCGGCAACTACCGCGAATGCTGCTGGTCCACCACGGGCACCGGCCAGTTCCGCCCGGTCGACGGCGCGGATCCGGCCATCGGCTCGGTCGGTGACCTCGAACGCGTCCCCGAGGACCGGATCGAGGTCATCGCGCCGCGCCGGTCGCGCGCGGCGGTGCTCGCGGCCCTGCGCGATGCGCACCCCTATGAGGAACCGGCCTTCGACATCATCGAACTCGCCGACCTGCCGAGCGATCGCGGTCTGGGCCGGGTGGGGGAGCTGCCGCACACCCGCACGTTGCGCGAGTTCACTGCCGACGTCGCCGCCGCACTGCCGGCCACCGAATGGGGTGTGCGCGGTGCGGGCGACCCCGAGCGGCCGGTGCGGACCGTGGCGGTGTGCGGCGGATCCGGTGATTCCTTCCTCGGACTCGCCACCGCGCAGGGTGCCGACGTCTACGTCACCGCCGATCTGAGGCACCATCCCGCCGACGAGCATCTGCGCGCCGGAGGTCCCGCGCTGGTGGATGTCGCGCACTGGGCGAGCGAGTACCCGTGGTGCGCGCAGGCCCGCGACGTCCTCGACGGGGCGTTCGCCGATCGGGACGGCTGGCAGGCGCGGGTCAGCGAGTTGCGCACCGATCCCTGGACGACCGCGGCGGGCGCGGTACGGTAATCAGCTACGACACGTCCCGCGTGGCCGCCGACTCCCGGCCCACCATCGAAAGCAGGAACCACCCGAGTGAACGTCGAACCCACCGTGCAGGCCAAGCTGCTGTCCCTCGCCGCCGTGGACGCAGAGCTGAACCGCCTCGCGCATCGCCGTCGGACACTGCCCGAACAGCAGGAGGTGGACCGCCTGCAGACCGAGCGCAACGCGCGCAAGGACGCCGCGGTGGCCGTCGAGATCATCCTCGACGACCTCGACCGGGACATCCGGAAGCTCGAGGGCGAGATCGAGGCCGTGCGCATGCGCGCCGACCGCGACCGGTCGATGCTCCAGAGCGGCTCGGTGGGATCGAAGCAGCTCACCGAACTGCAGCACGAGCTCACCAGCCTCGAGCGTCGTCAGGCGGCACTCGAGGACGACCTGCTCGAGGTCATGGAGCGACGCGAGGCGTCGAAGGCCGACCACGACCACGCCGGCGCGCAGGTTTCGCAGGTCGACGACCAGCTCGGCGACGCCGTCCGCGCCCGCGACGAGGCGCTCGCCGACATCGAGGTGGCCGAGCAGCGGTGCCGCAGCGACCGCGAGGCACTGCTCGCCGTCTTCCCCGCGGAACTGGTGACCCTCTACGAGAAGCAGCGCGAGAAGTCCGGCATCGGCGCCGCACTGTTGCAGGCCCGTCGTTGCGGCGCGTGCCGTATCGAGCTCGACCGCGGTGTGATCGCCCGGATCGCCGCCGCACCCGCCGACCTGCTGGTCCGGTGCCCGGAGTGCGACGCGATCCTGGTCCGCACCAAGGAATCCGGGCTGTGACGACGGTCGTCGTCGAAGCGGACGGCGGTTCCCGCGGGAATCCCGGACCGGCCGGCTACGGTGCCGTGGTCTTCGATGCCGACCATCGCACCGTCCTCGCCGAACGTCAGGCGAGCATCGGGCGCGCGACGAACAACGTCGCCGAGTACAAGGGCCTGATCGCCGGTCTCACCGCCGCCGCCGAACTGGGCGCCGACGAAGTGCACGTCCGTATGGATTCCAAGCTCGTCGTCGAACAGATGAGCGGCCGGTGGCAGGTCAAGCATGCCGACATGATCCCGCTGGCCGCGCGGGCACGTGAGCTGGCCGGCCGGTTCCGCAGTGTCGACTACACGTGGATCCCGCGTGCTGAGAACGCCCACGCCGACCGGTTGGCCAACGCCGCGATGGACGCGGCGGCCGAAGCGATGCTGGACGTCGCGTCCGACACCGTGGCGCGCCCGGTGCAGGTGGGCGCGCGGACGGAGAACGTCACGACCCCGCCGGTCGTGCCGGTGCCGGATCCGGCCGTTCCCGCCTCGCCCGGCTGGACCGGTGCGGTCGGGACACCGACCCGTCTGCTGCTGCTGCGTCACGGGCAGACCTCGCTGTCGGTCGAGCGTCGCTACTCGGGGCGGGGCAACCCGGAGCTCACCGAACTCGGTCGCGACCAGGCGGTCGCCGCGGCCCGGCGGCTCGGTGCCCGTGGGGGGATCACCGCGGTGCTGTCGTCTCCACTGGGGCGCGCGCGGGAGACCGCCGCTGCGGCCGCGGACGCCCTCGATCTCCCGGTGACGGTGCACGACGGACTCATCGAGACGGATTTCGGCGACTGGGAGGGTCTCACCTTCGCCGAGGCCGCTCGTCGCGACCCCGAACTGCACCGGCGCTGGCTCGGCGACACCTCCGTGCGACCCCCGAACGGCGAGAGCTTCGACGAGGTGGCCAAGCGGATCGCGTCGGTGCGCGACGACCTGTTGACCGACTACGCCGGCACGACCGTGCTCGTCGTCTCGCACGTCACGCCCATCAAGACGTTCCTGCAGATGGCGCTCGAATCGGGGCCGTCGCTGCTGTACCGCCTGCACCTGGATCTCGCGTCGCTCAGCATCACCGAGTTCTACGCGGACGGTGGCTCGTCGGTGCGGCTCGTCAACGACACCTCGCACCTGTGAACGGGTAGCGGTCGCGAAACGAAAAGTGGCCGCGCAGACATGTCGGGGGGTTGCCTGCGCGGCCACTCATCAGGCTTATCTGTCGGCCGCCCGACCGTGTTACACGGTTGCCGGAAAATTTTTTCCGGCGGGGATGTCAGGTGGTGCAACCGGACCGGGATTCCTGGCCGGCGAATCGCTGAGCGAGCCAGTCGAGGCCTTCGACGACGGCCGGGAACATGCCGATCAGGTGGCCCGTCCCGGTCTTCGTCAGGACGGGTCCGACGTCGTAGCGGCGGTAGGTGACGTCGGCGCCGGCCGAGCACCACTTGTCGACCATCGTGTCGACACCCTGCACGAGCACGAAGTCGTCGCCGGTGCTCTGCGCCACGAAGACCGGCATCGACGGGGCGCGGTTGCCGAGTTGTTGCTCGGCGACCAGCGACGCCCACGGCTCGTCACCGAGGTGCTGGGCGATGGGCCGTCCGTCGACCGTGTACGACGAGGTCTGCCCGAACGGATTCAGGGTGAACGCGTCGAAGACGCAGGACGTCTCGGCACGACGCAGGACGTCGAGTCCGGCAGGATTGAACGCCGCCAGCAGCGACGGGGCGTGCTCGGGGTAGGCCGAGATGAAACCGTCGACGACCCAGCCGATCCCGCCGGAGAGCAGGGATCCGTCGCCGGCCACGGCGAGATCGCCCAGGTCGGCGGGCGGTGAGCCCGCCACGGCGCCGACCACCGACAGTTCGGGGGCGTACGTCGAGGCGAGTTCGGCAGCCGATGCGGATGCCATGCCGCCCTGCGAGTATCCCCAGAACGCGATCGGGCCGTCGGGGTCGAGACCGAGATCGCCGAGCGACCGGGTGGCGCGCGCGAGGTCGAGCATCGCCCGTCCCTGCGACTCGCGGTTGAGATAGGGGTGCACGCCGGGTGTGCCGAGTCCTTCGTAGTCGGTGACCGCGACGGCGTAACCGGCCGCGAGCATCGGACCGATGTGGATGTACTCGTACTCCTGGCCGAAGGTCATGAGCTTCGACGGTGCGCACTGGTCGCCCATGCCCTGCGTGCCGGGACCGAGCACGACGGTGGGCCGGGGTCCGGGGCCGGACCCCGGTTGCGACGGGACGAGCACGGTGCCGACGGTGGCGACCGGACCCCCGGTGGCGTTCGTGCTGCGGTACATCACGCGGGTGACGGCCGCGTCGAGGACGGCCGGGGTGTTCGGGACGACGGCGGCGACCGACGGTGCGGTGCGCAGGACGTCGCCGAGCGGCGCCGTCTCGAAGGCCGGAGGGGGCGTGTAGAAGTCGGTGTCCGACTCCGCGTTCGCCACTGTCGGTGTGGTCGCGAGGAGCGCGGCCGCGGCGATCGAGGCGAATACTCCGGTGCGTCTGCGCATCCTGGACCTTCCGAACGGAACGAACGTCGAGGAGGGACGCTACCTGCAGTCTGTACGCAGGTGCAATGGATCCTCCCGATGAAGCGGCAGGCCGGTGACCTGCTCGGTCAGACGAGTCGCCGCAGCGTGTTGAGATTCCGGACGGTCGTCGTCGCCTTGTTCCGGGCCGAACCCGACTGCTTCCCCACGGCACTGTCGAGCGTCGCCCCCTTCACGACCTGCCAGTAGAGGACACCCTCGCCCGCTTCGATGCATTCGAGGTCCGGATCGAGATCGTCCGCGAGGGCGGCCAGCGGTTCGAGCGCGGCGGGATCGGAGGCGAACACGACGTACGAATGCCGGTCGGTGCGTGCGGCGTCGAAGGGATACGCCTCGACGACCCGCGCGAGATACGACTGCTCGACGACGAAGGTGTAGGCCTCGTAACCGAACCGCTCGGTGAGCGCGGCCTCGATCGCGGCCTTCGCGGTGGCGGGGTCGTCCGCGGCGTCGAAGAGCACGTTGCCGGAGGCGAGGACGGTGCGGACGTTCTCGAAGCCGAGGCCGACGAAGACCTCCTTCAGATCGGCCATCCGGATTCGGATGCCGCCGACGTTGATTCCGCGCAGCAGGGCCACGAGTCGCGTCATGAGTGCACCGTAGTTGGCGGCGCCGACACACCGCGGGCTAGTCTGGTCGAGCGAACGAGTCGGCCGGGCGGCCGCGGAGCAGGGAACCGGTACCGCATGGTGCCAGGCCCTGAATCGAGGAAAGTCCGGACTCCACAGAGCAGGGCGGTTGCTAACGGCAACCCGAGGTGACTCGCGGGACAGTGCCACAGAAAGCAAACCGCCTGCCGTACGGCAGGTAAGGGTGAAAGGGTGCGGTAAGAGCGCACCAGCGCCCCGGGTGACCGGGGCGGCTAGGTAAACCCCGCCCGGAGCAAGGTTGAAGGTCGCACCGCGTGCGGTGCGGCTGCGCAGGTGTTCGAGGGCTGCTCGCCCGAGCCTGCGGGTGAACCGCTCGAGGTACCCGGCGACGGTGTGCCCAGATGGATGGTCGCCACCCCGTTTCGGCGGGGGACAGGATCCGGCTTACAGGCCGGCTCGTTCGCCCGGCGTCTCCCGATCCCACCGCGTTGCTACCGGTCGGGTCAGATCGGATCGATGACCAGCAGGTGCGCCCAGTACGAGGCCGCATCCGGACCCAGCCAGGGCAGCAACGCGTCGTAGAGGATGTAGGACATTGCTTGCTCCTTCGTTCGGACATCGAGCACGGGTGTGCGGCCCGACAGTACCGCGCCACGCCTGCCGACGGGTTGTCCGTACAGACAGGCGCGATTCGGGCACACTGAGACCATGAGCGACGACGGCTGGTACTACGACGTGCGCACCGGGAAGGTCTCCCAGGGCAAGGATCCGCACGCCCTCAACCGCATGGGTCCCTACCCGGACAGGGAGACCGCTCAGCGGGCGCTGGAGATCGCGGCAGAACGGAACAAGGCGGCCGACGCCGCCGACGACGACTGGAAGAACGGCTGAGTTCGACGACGAGCATCCGGACCACCAGGAGTTCACGAGCATCGTGGTGACCACTCCCATCGTCGTCGCGCCTGCGATCGACTTCGCCGACGTGCGCGCCGAATTCGACCTTGTCGACGAGTTCTCGCCGGACGCACTCGCCGAGGCGCGACACGCGACCGACCGCTACGCGGACGTCCGTGAGGACCGCACCGATCTTCCTCTCGTGACCATCGACCCACCCGGATCGATGGACCTCGACCAGGCACTGCACCTCGAACGCACCGACGACGGCTTCGTACTGCACTACGCGATCGCCGACGTGTACGCACTCGTCGAACCGGGTGGCGCGCTGGACGCCGAGACACACCGCCGTGGGCAGACCTTCTACCTGCCCGACGGCTCCGTGCCGCTGCATCCGCGCGAGCTGTCCGAGGGCACCGCGAGCCTGCTGCCGGACGCCGGCCGTCCGGCGGCGCTGTGGCGGATCGAGACCGACCACCGCGCCGAGCCCGTCGCGGTGAGTGTGCGGCGCGCCCTCGTCCGGTCGGTCGCACGCATGGACTACGCCGGAGTGCAGCGCGACGCCGACGCGGGCCGGCTGCATCCGTCCGTCGAGGCGTTGCCCGACTTCGGGCGGTTGCGGGCGGCCGCGGCGCTCGCTCGTGGAGCGATCGAACTGCGCCTGCCCGCGCAGGACGTCGTGCAGCACGGCGACGGCTGGACGCTGCAGATCGAGCCGCGCACCGAGGCCGACGAGTGGAACTCGGAGATCTCGCTGCTCACCGGGATGTGCGCCGCGCAGATGATGATCGACGCGCGGGTCGGCCTGCTGCGCACGCTCCCGCCCGCCGATCCCGCCGCGGTCGATGCTCTGCGCCGCACCGCGCGGTCGCTGGACGTGCCGTGGCCGTCGGGGCTCGGTGTCGGTGCCTTCCTCGCCTCGCTCGACGCCAACGACCCGAAGACGCTCGTGCTGATGAGCGAAGCGCCGACGCTGCTGCGCGGGGCGTCGTATGCGGCGTTCGACGGTGAACTGCCCGAGACGATCCTGCACGGCGCGATCGGTGCGCCCTACGCGCACGTCACCGCGCCGCTGCGCCGGTTGTCCGACCGCTACGCCACCGAGGTGTGTCTCGCGGTGTCGTCGGGCCGGGACGTCCCGGAGGCGGTCCGCGCCGAACTGTCCGCGATGCCGAAGATCATGTCGTCGACCGATTCGCTCGCCGGGAAGGTGAACCGGGCATGCATCGACCTGACCGAGGCGGTCGTGCTCGCGCCGCGGGTGGGGGAGACCTTCGAGGCGACGGTCCTGAAGGAGGCCACCGAGCGGCGCGACGCGGAGGTGTTCGTCGCCTCCGAGACCGTCATCGGCCCGTGCGGCGGTGCGCCGGAGGAGGGCGGCACGGTGCGGGTGCGGCTCACCCTCGCCGACCCGCAGGCACGCAAGATCCGCTTCGACCATGACCGGTGAGACGACGCGGCGGCGACGGCCGGTCGCTGCCGTCCTCGCCGTTGTGCTCGCACTGTGTGCGGTGCTCGCGCTGCTCGTGTGGTGGATCCTGCCGAACCGGCTGTTCCCGTGGGACAGTGCGGCATTCCCGGAGATCGACACCTCGGCGTTGTCGCCGACGAAGGTGCGGATCGTCGAACTGCTCGAGGAACAACACGAGGCGCAACATCCCGGCACGTTCTACTCGGAGGGTGTCCGCGAACCGTGGTGTGCCGACTTCGTCAGCTGGATCATGCGGGAAGCCGGTGTGCCACTGTCCAATCCGCATTCGGGGCACTGGCGGATCCCCGGTGTGTTCACGCTCCAGGAGTTCTACGAACAGGCCGGCCGCTACGAACCGGCGGGCACGGGCCACCGGCCGGAGGTCGGCGATGTGGTGCTGTACCACAACGGGATCGGCGTCGGTCAGCGCGAGCACACGAACATCGTCGTCGCCGTCGACGGTGATTCCGCGATCACCGTCGGCGGCAACGAGATGGGCCGCATCCGCGTCCACGAACTCGACGTGACCGGGGACGACGCCGTGGTCGGCTTCGGGCGGCTGCCGGACTGATCCGCCCCGGCGGCTGCCCGCCTGATCCGCGCCGGCGGATGCCCGACCGATCCGGGTCAGCGGAAGCCGTCGGTGGCCTCGACGAGCCGGTGCACGATCCCCGGTTCGGTCGCCGCGTGTCCCGCATCGTCGACGATGTGCAGACGGGAGGACGGCCATGCCTCGTGCAGGTCGTGCGCGCTGCGCGCCGGGCACACCACGTCGTAGCGGCCCTGCACGATCACGCCCGGGATGTCGCGCAGCAGATGCGCGTCGCGCAGGAGTGCGCCCTCGTCGAAGAAGCCGCGGTGGTGGAAGTAGTGGTTCTCGATGCGCGCGAAGGCCAGCGCGAACCGGGGTTCGGCCGTCTCCGCGACGCGATCCGGGTTCGGAAGCAGTGAGCTCGTGGCGCCCTCCCAGGTGGACCACGCGATCGCCGCGTCCAGGGCGACGTCCGGATCGTTCGAGTGCAGCAGGCGGTGGTAGACGTCCACGGGATGCTCGCCCGGCTCTGCGGCCGCGAGCGGGGCACAGAAGCCTTCCCACGCCTCGGGGAACAGCTGCCCGGCGCCGCCGTTGTAGTACCAGTCGATCTCGCTGCGGCGCAGCAGGAAGATCCCGCGCAGGACGAGTTCGGTGACGCGCTCCGGGTGCCGCTGGGCGTAGGCGAGGGCGAGCGTCGAGCCCCACGACCCGCCGAAGACCATCCACCGGTCCACGCCGAGGAAGGTGCGCAGCCGCTCGATGTCGGCGACCAGATGGTCGGTGGTGTTGACCGACAGGTCGGCGCCGTCGGCCACGTGGGGTTGCGACCGGCCGCAGCCACGCTGGTCGAACAACACGATCCGGTAGGCGGCGGGGTCGAAGAAGCGCCGGTGCTGCGGCGCGGTGCCGCCGCCCGGACCGCCGTGGAGGAAGACCACGGGCTTGCCCTGCGGATTACCGCTGACCTCCCAGTACAGCTGCTGGCCGTCACCGACGTCGAGCATGCCCGTCTCGTGCGGCTCGACCGGCGGATACAGTTCGCGTCGCTCCACGGATCAGAACCCGACGAGGCCCGACGCGAGATCGGGGATCTCGAGTGCCTGCACGGCCTCCTCGCGCACCTCCGGGCACTGCGCGGAGGTCGCCGCATCGATGCGGCCCCGGTCGCCCGCAAGCGCGACGAGGTCGACACCGTTCGCCGCCCCCCATTCGCCGACCAGGATGTTGAGGCCACCGCGGCCCACCGACGGGGTGTAGGTGCGCCAGTTCGACAGCTGGTCTTCGAGGCGTGCGCACAGATCTGCGGCCTGCGCCTCGGTGAAGCCACCCGCTCCGGCCTCGGACGACGACCCCGTCGTCGGCGCCGAGCGCGTCGACTCGGCCGGACTCGACGTCTCGACCGCGGAATCGGTCGACGTTCCGGTGGGCGCCGGATCCTGTGCGGTCCCGCATGCGGCGAGGGTGCCCGTCAGGGCGATCGCTGCGAGCACAGCCGGAACGAGTCGGAGTCGGGTCTGGGTCATCGGCACCTCGGTGATCGTGGGGTCGGGTCGTCGTCGAGTCTGCCCACCGATCGCGGGGCTGTCGAGAAAACGAGACGGGCACCACCGACCGCGTCGATGGTGCCCGTCCCCGGAGATCGTCAGAAGGAGTGCTCGGGCCCCGGGAAGGTGCCCTGCGCAACCTCTGCTGCGTACTGTGTTGCGGCGCGGCGCAGTTCGTCGCCGACCTGCCCGAACTTCTTGACGAACTTCGCGGTCTTGCCGCTGGTGTAGCCGGCCATGTCCTGCCAGACGAGCACCTGGGCGTCGCACTCGTTGCCGGCACCGATGCCGACCGTGGGGATGCTCAGCTTGCGGGTGACCTGCCCGGCCAGCTCGGCCGGCACCATCTCCATCACGACGGAGAAGGCACCCGCCTCCTGGACGGCGATCGCGTCGGCGACGAGCTGCTCGGCGCCGTCGCCGCGGCCCTGCACCCGGAAGCCGCCGAGCGTGTTCACGGACTGCGGGGTGAAGCCGATGTGTGCCTGCACGGGGATGCCGGCGGCGGTGATCGCGGCGATCTGCGGAGCCATCCGCTCGCCGCCCTCGAGCTTCACCGCGTGGGCGCCGCCCTCCTTCATGAACCGCACAGCCGTGGCGAGGGCCTGTTCGGGCGAGGCCTCGTACGAGCCGAACGGCAGGTCGGCGACGACGAGCGCGTGCGGGGCACCGCGCACGACACCGCGGACGAGGGGGAGGAGTTCGTCGACGGTCACGGGCACCGTGGTGTCGTAGCCGTAGACGACGTTGGCTGCGGAATCGCCCACGAGCAGGACGGGGATACCGGCCTCCTCGAAGATGCGGGCGGAGGAGTAGTCGTAGGCCGTCAACTCTGCCCAGCGGCGGCCTTCGGCCTTCATCGCCTGCAGGTGATGGACTCGCGTCTTGCGCTTGGGGGTGTCGGCAGGGGCTGCGGCGGAGGCCGCGCCACCGTATACGGACGTCACGTTGTCGGACATCACTGTCCCTTTCTTCCTCGAGGCCCTCGGGGTCCCCGGGTCGGGTGATGACTGTCTCAGTCTGCCACTCGGGTCCGGGCGCACGAAGACCGCGCAGCGGTGCGATTCGTCACACCGCACGACCGTTCGGGAGGGAGTGCAGGTCGTGCCGCTGCAGGCAGGCCGGAGCGTGGCACGATCGGATCGTGCCCCACCCTGCTCGCGCGCGCATCCGTCGTCTGTCCGTCCTGGCGTTCGTGGCCGCTGCCGCGGCGACCGCGTGCGGTGACACCGCGCAGGAGGAGCGGCAACCGTCGGCGGTCGGAGTGGTTCCGGGACTCGAGCGGTTCTACGAGCAGGACGTCGACTGGGAGTCGTGCAGCTCGTACGGCGCCGACGGGCCGATGATGGTGCGTCAGGGTGTCGAGTGCGCACGCATCGAGGTTCCCCTCGACTACGAGGACCCGAACGGTGAGGTGATCACCCTCGCGGTGTCGCGACTGCCCGCCGGTGGCGACCGGATCGGTTCCCTGCTCGTCAACCCCGGCGGCCCGGGCGCCTCGGGACTGTCCACCGCGCTCGCGGCCGACGGCACCGTCCTCGCCGACCGCTTCGACGTGGTCGGCTTCGACCCCCGCGGTGTCGGCTCGTCCGAACCGGCGGTCCGCTGTCTCACCGACGCCGAGTTCGACGCCGACCGCGCTGTGGACGACGGGGACACGAGCCCCGAGGGCATCGCCGCGACGGAGAAGCGCAATCGCGAGTACGCGGAGTTGTGCGCCGAACGCAACGGCACCGATCTGCTCGCGCACCTGGGCACCCGGGAGGTCGTGCAGGACATGGACGTCCTCCGCGGCGTCCTCGGGGACGACGCGCTGACCTATCTCGGCTACTCCTACGGAACCCGCCTCGGCACCCTCTACGCCGAGGCATTCCCGGGCCGGGTGCGGGCGATGGTGCTCGACGGCGCGATCGATCCGGAACAGGACCCGGTCGAGGAGATCGTGTTGCAGGCCGAGGGCTTCCAGAAGGCCTTCGACGAATTCGCGGCGTACTGCGCGCAGTACGCCGGGTGCCCGCTCGGCACCGATCCGGCCCGGGCCGCCGAGCGGTTTCGCAGCCTCGTCGACCCGCTGCTCGACGCTCCGGCACCCACCACCGACCCTCGCGGACTGAGCCACCGCGACGCCATCACCGGTGTGCAGCAGGGCCTGTACTCGCCGACCCTGTGGGGTTCGCTGCGCGGCGGGCTGGAGTCGCTCGCGACCACCGGCACGGGCGACACCCTGCTGCGACTCGCCGACCTCTACGAGGGCCGCGCCGAGGACGGCACCTACAGCAACATCACCGACGCCTTCAACGCCGTCCGGTGCGTCGACGACCCGCCGGTGACCGACCGGGCCCTGGCCGGCGAACTCGACATGCGGTTCCGCGCGGCTGCCCCCTTCCTCGACGACGGCCGCGGCACCGGATCGGCGGCCCTGGACGTGTGTGCCTTCTGGCCCGTTCCGGCGACGGGGGAGCCGCACACCCCCGACGTCCGCGATCTGCCGCCCGTGCTCGTGGTCTCGACAACCGGCGATCCGGCGACGCCCTACGGCGCAGGAGTCGAACTCGCCGCCAGGCTCGGCGGTGTCCTGGTGACCTTCGAGGGAACTCAGCACACCGTCGCCCTGGACGGCAACGCGTGCGTCGACACCGCCGTGACCAGCTATCTTGTGGATTCGACGGTGCCGGAAAGTGATCCTCACTGCTGAGCGTCGACGGGCGTGAGCGACACGCCATCCGCAAGTGTCACCTGATGTAACACGGAATTAACGGATTGTGCCTAGTCTCGCGAGTATGGATCGCCAGAAGGAGTTCGTGCTCCGCACCCTCGAAGAGCGCGACATTCGGTTCGTGCGCCTGTGGTTCACCGACGTCGTCGGCACCCTCAAGTCGGTGGCGATCGCGCCGGCCGAACTCGAAGGCGCCTTCGAGGAGGGCATCGGATTCGACGGCTCGGCCATCGAAGGCTTCTCCCGGATCTCCGAAGCCGACATGGTCGCGCGTCCCGACGCCACCACCTTCCAGGTGCTGCCCTGGGTCGACGACCGGGGTCACCAGTACTCGGCCCGGATGTTCTGCGACATCACCATGCCCGGCGGCACCCCCAGCTGGGCCGACCCCCGCCACGTGCTGCGCCGCCAGCTCAACAAGGCCTCCGATCTCGGCTTCAGCTGCTACGTGCACCCCGAGATCGAGTTCTTCCTCGTCGAGGACGGCCCCGAGGGCGGCGCCCCCGTCCCGGCCGACATCGGCGGCTACTTCGACCAGTCCGTGCACCGCTCGGCCCCGCACTTCCGGCGCCACGCGATCGACGCTCTCGAGTCCATGGGCATCTCGGTGGAGTTCAGCCACCACGAGACCGCACCCGGCCAGCAGGAGATCGACCTGCGCTACGCCGACGCGCTGTCCATGGCCGACAACGTCATGACCTTCCGCTACGTGGTCAAGGAGATCGCGATGCAGGAGGGCGTGCGGGCGACGTTCATGCCCAAGCCCTTCCGCGACCACGCCGGTTCCGCGATGCACACCCACATGTCGCTGTTCGAGGGCGAGACCAACGCCTTCCACGACCCCGACGACCCGCTGCAGCTCTCGGCGACCGGCAAGGCGTTCATCGCCGGTGTCCTCGAGCACTCCAACGAGATCAGTGCCGTCACCAACCAGTGGGTCAACTCGTACAAGCGTCTCGTGCACGGGGGAGAAGCCCCCACGGCCGCGTGCTGGGGCCCGTCGAACCGGTCCGCGCTCGTCCGCGTCCCGATGTACACGCCGAACAAGGCGTCGTCGCGTCGTGTGGAGATCCGTACCCCGGACTCGGCGTGCAACCCCTACCTGACCTTCGCGGTGCTTCTCGCGGCCGGTCTGCGCGGCATCGAGAAGGGCTACGAGCTCGCTCCCGAGGCCGAGGACGACGTGTGGTCGCTGACCTCCGCCGAGCGTCGCGCCATGGGCTACCGCGAACTGCCCACCGATCTCGACATCGCGCTGCGCGAGATGGAGAAGTCCGAGCTGGTCGCCGAAACCCTCGGTGAGCACGTCTTCGACTACTTCCTGCGCAACAAGTGGCGGGAGTGGGAGAACTACCGCAGCCAGGTCACTCCCTTCGAACTCGAGCAGTACCTGGGGTTGTAAGCGACGATGGAAGCGTGGTGAGACCGCCCAGCGCGCGTTCGGTAGTTCCCGGCCCCGGTCGGCTCGGCCTCGTCGAGCCGACCGCGCCCGCCGAGCTCGCTCGACTCGGATGGAACGACGCCGACAGCGTCGAACTGCTGTGGGCGCTGTCCCGTGCCCCCAACGCCGACCTGGCCCTGCGCACCCTCACGCGCCTGGCCGACGCGCTCGGTGACGACTGGGCCGAGCTCGACTCGGCGCTGCGCTCCGACACGCGTCTGCGCGGCCGGTTGTTCGGGTTGTTCGGGGCGTCGTCGGCGCTCGGCGACCACGTCGTCGCCAATCCCGATCGCTGGAAGATGCTCGCGGGCGGTACGGCACTGCCCGACAAGCACACCTTCACGGCGCGGATGCTCGACAGCGTCGACGCCGAACCCGAACCCGACGGGCGTCCCGGCCGGCTGATCCACCGGGCCGGGCTCGTCGGTCCGCACGCCGTCGCGGCGTTGCGCACCACCTACCGCGACCAGCTCATGTTGATCGCCGCCGCAGACCTCGCGGCGGTCGTCGAGAACGAACCGGTGCTGCCCTATCTCGAGGTGGGGGCGCTGCTCGCCGACCTCGCCGACGCGGCGCTCACCGCTGCCCTCGCGGTGGCCGTGTCCACGGTGATCCCGGAGGGTCCGTGCCCGATCGACCTCGCCGTCATCGCGATGGGCAAGTGCGGTGCGCGCGAGCTGAACTACGTCAGCGACGTCGACGTCGTCTTCGTCGCCGAACCCGCCGATGCCCGTGCGAGCCGGATCGCCGGGGAGATGATGCGTATCGGGACGTCGGCCTTCTTCGAGGTCGATGCCGCGCTGCGGCCGGAGGGCAAGCGCGGTGAGCTCGTCCGCACCCTCGAATCCCACGTCGCCTACTACAACCGGTGGGCGAAGACCTGGGAGTTCCAGGCGCTGCTCAAGGCGCGGCCGATGACCGGGAACCTCGACCTCGGCCGCCGGTACATCGACGCCCTGAGTCCGATGGTGTGGACCGCCTCCGAACGCGAGGACTTCGTGCCCGACGTGCAGGCGATGCGCCGCCGGGTCGAGGAGATGGTGCCCCCCGAGTTGCGCGAACGCGAACTCAAGCTCGGACGCGGCAGCCTCCGCGACGTCGAGTTCGCCGTGCAGTTGCTGCAACTCGTGCACGGTCGCGTCGACGAAGCGCTGCGCGTGCCCAACACCGTCGAAGCGCTGTGTGCGCTCGCCGACGGCGGGTATGTCGGGCGCGACGACGCCGCGAACATGCGGGCGTCCTACGAGTTCCTCCGCCTGCTCGAACACCGGCTGCAGCTTCAGCGGCTCAAGCGGACCCACACCCTGCCGCCGCCGGAGGACCGCGAGGCGTTGCGGTGGCTCGCGCGCGCCGCGCACATGCGGCCGGACGGACGCAAGGACGCGCTCGGCGTCCTCGAATCGGAGATCAAGCGCAACTCGTCCCGGATCCGGAAACTGCACGCGCGCCTGTTCTACCGGCCGCTGCTGGACTCGGTGAGCAAGCTCGACAAGGAAGCATTGCGGCTGTCGCCCGACGCGGCCGTCCGCCAGCTCGCCGCGCTGGGCTACAACGGCCCGCAGCACGCGATGGAACATCTGGCGGCGTTGTCCGGGGGAGCCTCCCGCAAAGCGCGCATCCAGGCGCTGCTGCTCCCGCAGTTGCTCGAATATCTCGGTGAGACAACCGATCCCGACGCCGGTCTGCTGGCCTACCGGCGACTGTCCGACGCGCTCTACGACACCGTCTGGTTCCTGCGGGTGCTGCGCGACGAGCCGGCCGTCGCCGAACGTCTCATGACGGTGCTCGGCTCGTCGGCCTATGTCGCCGACCTGCTGGTGAAGTCTCCCGACGTCATCCGTCTGTACGCCGACGCGTCGACCGGGCCGCGACTGCTCGAGGCGAACCCACCCGAGGTGGCGCGTGCCCTCGTCGCGTCGTCGTCGCGGTACTCCGATCCTGCTCGTGCCATCGCCGCCGCGCGTTCGCTGCGACGTGCCGAACTCGCGCGCGTCGCGAGCGCCGACATCCTCGGCATGCTCGACGTGCCGCAGGTGTGCCGGGCGCTGTCCACGGTGTGGGCGGGTGTCCTCGAAGCCGCGCTCGACGCGGTGATCCGGGCTTCCGAGCAGTCCCGCGGACCGGCACCGGCGCGCATCGCGGTGATCGGGATGGGCCGGCTCGGTGGCGGCGAACTCGGCTACGGATCCGACGCCGACGTGCTGTTCGTGTGCGACCCGCTGCCGGACGCCGACGAGACCGATGCGGTCAAGTGGGCGACGAGCATCGCCGAGCAGGTACGGCGACTGCTCGGCGCACCGAGCACCGACCCGCCGCTCGAGGTCGATCTGGATCTGCGTCCGGAAGGTCGCAGCGGTCCGATCGTCCGGACGTTCGCGTCCTACCGGGCCTACTACACGCAGTGGGCCGAGGTGTGGGAGGTGCAGGCGCTGCTGCGCGCCCACGCCGTCGCCGGCGACCGCGAGCTCGGCACGCGTTTCCTGCACATGATCGACGAGGTGCGGTATCCCGAGGGTGGGGTCTCACAGGAGGCCGTCCGCGAGATCCGGCGCATCAAGGCACGCGTGGACTCCGAACGGCTGCCGCGCGGTGCCGACCCGGCCACCCACACCAAACTCGGACGGGGAGGCCTCGCCGACATCGAATGGACCGTGCAGTTGCTGCAGCTCCAGCACGCCTACCGGCTCCCGGCGCTCCGCACGACCTCGACGCTCGAGGCGCTCGGCGGCATCGGGGCGGCCGAGCTGCTCAGCGCGACCGACGTCGAACTCCTGCGCACGGCATGGATCACCGCGACGGATGCGCGGAACTGTCTCGTGCTCGTCCGCGGTAAACCGACCGACCAGCTCCCCGGGCCGGGACGGCTGCTCGAAGCCGTTGCCCGCGTGACGGGATGGCGTGGTGAGGACGCGTCGGAGTTCCTCGACCACTACCTACGCGTCACGCGTCGGGCGCGGGCGGTCGTCGAGCGGGTGTTCTGGGACTGACGGACCATCAGTCGCAGAAGACGACGAGTGCGAGTCCTCGCCAGACCTCGACCTCGGTCTTGTCCCACTCCTTGTTCTCGTGGTCCCAGTCGTACTCGACCTCGACGTCGTAGCCGCGGTCGCGTTGCTCGGTCACCCTGCAGTTCTGCATGGTGCTGCCGGACCGGTTGAGGATGATGTAGGGGACTCCCGCGTCGGAGAGCACCTGCTGTGCCTGCTCCTGCGACATGCCGACGACGGAGATGTCGGTCTGGGCCGCTGCGGTGCCTGCGAGTGCGACGGACAGAGGGACGGGGGACAGCATGACAGCGGCGCATGCTGCCGAAACGAGGGATCTACGCATGGTGGCCTCCCGAGGAGACGTGTCGTTCGGATACGGACCACGTCGCATCCACTCCCCCGCGAGCGGGTGTGACGAACATCACCAAAGCTGTGTCCTCACGGTACACCCGTGTGCAGTACGGCTGTCCAGTCGGTTTCGGCTCGGCGGACCTGCGCACGACCCCCTGCACACGACGGAGCCACCCGCCGAACACGACGGGTGGCTCCGGGACGGTGCGTCAGGCGCGGTCGTGGACCGCCGGCGCGGTCACTTCTTCAGATCGAAACGATCCAGGTTCATCACCTTCGTCCAGGCCGCGACGAAATCGCGGACGAACTTCGGGCCGGCATCGTCGGTCGCGTAGACCTCGGCGAGCGCCCGCAGCTGCGAGTTGTGCCCGAAGACCAGGTCGACGGCGGTCGCGGTGTATTTGACCTGGTCCGATCCCCGAGCGCGTCCTTCGTAGACGCCCTCGCTGTTCTGCGAGACCTTCCACTCGGTCCCCATGTCGAGCAGATTGACGAAGAAGTCGTTCGTCAGGGTCTGCGGGCGGTCGGTGAAGACCCCGTGCTTGCTGCCGCCGTGATTCGCGCCGAGCGCACGCAGACCGCCGACGAGCACCGTCGTCTCGGGAGCGGTCAGCGTCAGCAGGTTGGCGCGCTCGAGGAACAGCTTCTCGGGCGGAAGCTTCTCTTCACCGCGCAGGTAGTTGCGGAAACCGTCGTGCTTCGGCTCGAGCACCTCGAACGACTCGACGTCGGTCCACTCCTGGCTCGCATCGGTGCGGCCGGGGAAGAACGGAACCGTGATGTCGTGTCCCGCATCCTCGGCGGCCTTCTCCACCGCGGCGTTACCGGCGAGCACGATCAGATCCGCCAGGGAGACCTTCTTGCCGCCGCCGGCGGAGCCGTTGAAGTCCTGCTGGATGCCCTCGAGGATCTGCAGCACCTGTGCGAGCTGCTCGGGTTCGTTGGCCTCCCAGTTCTTCTGCGGTTCGAGCCGCACCCGTGCACCGTTCGCGCCGCCGCGCTTGTCGGTGCCGCGGAAGCTCGCGGCCGACGCCCACGCGGTGGCGACGAGCTGCGGGATCGTCGCTGCCGAGTCGAGGACCTTCGCCTTGAGCGACGCGATGTCGCTGTCGTCGATCAGCTCGTGGTCGACGTCCGGCACCGGGTCCTGCCAGATCTGCGGTTCCGGGATCCACGGTCCGCGGTACCGCGAGATCGGGCCCATGTCGCGGTGCAGCAGCTTGAACCACGCCTTGGCGAACTCCTGCTCGAGTTCCTCGGGATGATCGAGCCAGCGGCGGGTGATCTCCCCGTAGATGGGGTCGTACCGCAGCGCGAGGTCGCTGGTGAGCATGCCCGGCGCGTGCTTCTTCGTCGGGTCGTGGGCGTCGGGCACAGTGTCCGCGCCGGCGCCACCCTTCGGCGTCCACTGCCACGCACCGGCGGGGCTCTTGGTCTTCTCCCATTCGTAGGCGTACAGCGTCTCGAGGAAGCTGTTGTCCCACTTCGTCGGAGTCGGCGTCCAGGTGACCTCGAGACCGCTGGTGATCGTGTCGCCACCGGCACCGGTGCCGTGCGAGTTCTTCCAGCCGAGACCCTGCTGTTCGAGCGGGGCACCCTCGGGTTCGGGACCGAGATTGTCGGCCGGGGCGGCGCCGTGCGTCTTGCCGACGGTGTGACCGCCGACGATGAGCGCGGCCGTCTCGACGTCGTTCATCGCCATCCGGCCGAACGTCTCCCGGATGTCGCGTCCGGACGCGAGGATCTCCGGGTTACCGTTCGGGCCTTCGGGATTGACGTAGATCAGACCCATCTGGACGGCGCCCAGCGGGCCCTGGAGTTCACGCTCACCGGCGTAGCGCTCGTCGCCGAGCCAGGTGTCCTCCGGACCCCAGAAGACCTCGTCGGGCTCCCAGATGTCCTCGCGGCCGAACGCGAAGCCGAAGGTCTTGAAACCCATCGACTCGTAGGCGCAGTTGCCGGCGAAGACCAGCAGGTCGGCCCACGAGAGCTTGCGGCCGTACTTCTTCTTGATCGGCCACAGGAGGCGACGTGCCTTATCGAGGCTGACGTTGTCGGGCCAGCTGTTGAGCGGCGCGAACCGCTGCGCACCCTTGCCGCCGCCGCCGCGACCGTCGGCGATGCGGTAGGTGCCGGCCGAATGCCAGCTCATGCGGATGAACAGACCCCCGTAGTGGCCGAAGTCGGCCGGCCACCAGTCCTGGGAATCCGTCATCAGGTCGATCAGATCCTGACGGAGCGCCTCGACGTCGAGGGATTCGACTTCCTTCGAGTAGTCGAAGTCGGGTTCCAACGGATTGGACAGCGGTGAATGCTGGTGCAGGACCGTCAGATCCAGCTGGTCCGGCCACCAGTCCTGATTGGTCCTGGGCCGGTGCGGTGACGGCTCGGGGGAGGGGACTGCCGGGTTTTCGCTTTCGGACACTGCGGTTTCCTTCCGGATCAGGGGCGATCGGACCGATTCAGGGCTGTTGTCGTGGATCGTCTGTCGAACAGTCGCGGCACAGGCCCCAGAAGACGACGTCCGCCTCGTCGACGTCGAAACCTGCGTCGTCCACCGGAGACAGGCAACGCGAGTCGCCGATGGTGTGGTCGACATCCGAGATCGCGGCGCAGGACCGGCAGACGAGGTGGTGATGGCTGTCGCCGACACGCACCTCGTACCGCGCGTGGAAACCTGCGGGCTGGATTCGTCGGAGCAGACCGTGTGCCGAGAGAGCGTGGAGGATGTCGTACACGGTGTGCCGGCCGATGCCGGGAACGACGGCGCCGACCGCTTCGAAGATGCGATCGGCATCGGCGTGCGGGTGCTCGTGCGCCGCATCGAGCACCGCCAGACGCTGTCGGGTCACGCGAAGACCGGCTGCGCGTAACCGCTCGGAGAAATCCCGCGTCGTGGGCACGTGCCCACTATGGACCACTTTTCTGGAATCGGTCGCGATTTCGCCGGATTCGATGACGAACGAACGCATCTCGGATGCCGGAACGGAAAGGGTGCGGACAAGGCGAGAGGCCGCCCGTCCCGGAAGGGACGGACGGCCTCTCGAAGAGTGCTTACCGGACTCGACTCAGCAGTCGAAGTACAGCTGGAACTCGTAGGGGTGCGGACGCAGGTTGACCGGAGCGATCTCCTGCTCGCGCTTGAGCGAGATCCAGGTCTCGATGAGGTCGGTGGTGAAGACGCCGCCCTCGGTGAGGTACTCGTGGTCGCGCTCGAGGTTGTCGATCACGGCCGACAGGCTGGTGGGAGCCTGCGGGATGTTCTTGGCCTCCTCCGGCGGGAGCTCGTAGAGGTCCTTGTCGACCGGAGCGAGCGGCTCGATCTTGTTCTTGATGCCGTCGAGGCCGGCCATCATCTGCGCCGCGAAGTTCAGGTAGGGGTTACCCGAGGAGTCGGGAGCGCGGAACTCGAGGCGCTTGGCCTTCGGGTTGTTGCCCGTGATCGGGATACGCACGGCGGCCGAACGGTTGCGCTGGCTGTACACGAGGTTGATCGGAGCCTCGTAACCCGGCACCAGGCGGTGGTACGAGTTGATCGTCGGGTTCGTGAAGGCGAGCAGCGACGGCGCGTGGTGCAGGATGCCGCCGATGTACCAGCGGGCGAGGTCGGACAGACCCGCGTAGCCGGACTCGTCGTGGAACAGCGGCTTGCCGTCCTTCCACAGCGACTGGTGCACGTGCATGCCCGAGCCGTTGTCGCCGAAGAGCGGCTTCGGCATGAAGGTGGCGGTCTTGCCGGCCTTCCACGCCGTGTTCTTGACGATGTACTTGAACAGCTGCAGGTCGTCGGCTGCGGAGAGCAGCGTGTTGAACTTGTAGTTGATCTCGGCCTGGCCGCCGGTGCCCACCTCGTGGTGGCCGCGCTCGAGCTCGAAGCCGGCGAGCTGCAGGTTGGTGGAGATCTCGTCGCGCAGGTCGACGTAGTGGTCGTACGGAGCGACGGGGAAGTAGCCACCCTTCGGGCGGACCTTGTAACCACGGTTCGGGGTGCCGTCGGCGTTGTACTCGGCGCCGGTGTTCCACGAGCCGGAGATCGAGTCGAGCTCGTAGAACGCGCCGTTCATCTTCGAGTCGTAGGAGACGGAGTCGAAGATGTAGAACTCGGCCTCGGCACCGAAGAAGGCGGTGTCGGCGATGCCGGTGCTGACCAGGTACTCCTCGGCCTTACGCGCGACGTTGCGGGGGTCGCGGCTGTAGGACTCGCGGGTGAACGGATCGTGGACGAAGAAGCTGACGTTCAGGGTCTTGGCGGCACGGAAGGGGTCGATGCGGGCGGTCGTCACATCGGGGAGCAGGAGCATGTCCGACTCGTGGATGGACTGGAAACCCCGCACGGAGGATCCGTCGAATGCCAGGCCGTCCTCGAAGACGTCCTCGTTGAACGCCTTCGCCGGGATCGAGAAGTGCTGTTCGATGCCGGGCAGGTCCGTGAAGCGGATATCGACGTACTCGACGTTCTCTTCCGCGATGTACTTGATGACCTCTTCGGCCGTGGTGAACGCCACGCTTGTGCTCCTTCAGTCGGTGCGCGCCATGGGTGCTGGGCGCCTGCGTCGGATCAGACGTTATGGATCTGGTGTTGCCCGTCCATCAAGCCTATGTTTCGCGGGTGTTACACATGCTTTCGTCCTGCTGTGAGGTCGAAAAGGTGGTATAAGTCACCACTGCCAACACGGGTCGACGCCGGTCCGCCCATGAGAGCTTATCCTGGTGCCATGGCACGCATGACGGGCAGTTGGCTTTCCGGGCCTGCTGCGGCGCTTCCCAAAGGTCTCCAGCAGGAGCAGGACTATCCCGGGCAGCTGCTCGGCCTCCCCGAACACGGCCCCGGCTCCATGGTGCCCACCGTCCGCCGGGTCCTCGCCCTCGCGGTCGACTGGTTCATGTCCATGGCGATCGCCGCCGGCCTCGTCGGCGGCAACCCGCTCGAGAGTCCGTTGCTGTCGTCGTACACCCTCATCATCTGGTTCGTGGTAGGCGTGGGATGCGTGAGCCTGTTCTCGTTCACCCCCGGCCAGTTCGTCGCCGGGCTGCAGGTCGTGCGGGTGGACGCCCCCGTGCGGGTCGGCATCGTGCGCGCGCTCGCACGTCAGGTGCTGCTGGTGTTCATCGCGCCGGCGCTCGTCACCGACATCGACGGTCGCGGTCTCCAGGATCGCGCCACGGGCACCGCGGTCGTGCGTTCGCGCTGACCTCCGGAAACTCTCCGCACACACCGAAGGCCGCCTTCGTCCCCGGGACGAGAGGCGGCCTTCGGTGTAGTTCGGCAGATCAGCGGCGACGCATGGTGCGCTGCACGCTGCGCATCTTCGCGCCGGCGGGAAGCGGGCCCTTGGGCATGGCCGGCCCGGACTTCTTCGTGCTCAGCGCCGACAGACGACCCTCGATGGTGTCCATCCGCTTGGTGTCGATGTTGCGGGGCAGCTTGTTCAGACGCTTCTGCAGCTGGGAGAGCTGGATCTGGCCCTCCTCGTTGCCGACGACGAACTCGTAGATCGGGGTGTCGCCGACGAGACGCGCGACCCGCTTCTTCTCCTGGGCCATCAGGCCCTTCACGCGACCGGGATTGCCCTCACCGACGAGGATGATGCCGGGACGTCCGATGACGCGGTGCACGGCGTCGAGCTGGGTGGTGCCCGCGACAGCCTGACTCACGCGCCACGCGCCCTGCAGGTTGTCGAGCGCCCACGCGGCCGCACCGGCCTGGCCGTCGGCCTTCGCATACACGCTCTTCTGCACGCGGCGCCCGAAGATGATGAAGGCCAGCAGGACGCCGACGAGGATGCCGACCGGCAGCAGGAACCACTGGATGCCGAAGATCAGGCCGACGAGGAAGAACACCACGATCGAACCGACGAGGGCACCGATCATCCACGGCAGGAGTGCCTTGTCCTCCTTGCGCTGGATCTGGAACGCCTGCCACAGCTGGGTTCGACGCTCCTTCGACGCCTGCTTGCGTGCGGCCTTCGCCGCAGCCTTCGCTTCCTTGTCGGTCTTGCTGCCCTTCGCCATGTACTCAAGGATACGGCCCCGGTGATGGCACGTTTACCACCACCGGGGCCGCCCGAGGACCTACCGCGACGCGCGGCGCGAGGTCAGTTGCCGAAGCGTGCGAGAACGGCACCGGCCTCCTGGGACGCCGTGCCCTCCTCGGCGAGATGCGCCTGGTCGGCGGGAAGTTCGCGGCCGTGATGGGCCATCGCCTGCGCGTACAGGCGACCGGCGCGGTACGACGAACGCACCAGCGGCCCGGCCATCACACCGGCGAACCCGATCTCGCGGGCGGTCTCGGAGTGATCGACGAACTCCTGCGGCTTGACCCAGCGCTCGACCGGATGGTGGAGCGGGGAGGGCCGCAGGTACTGGGTGATCGTGATGATGTCGCAGCCGGCGTCGTGCAGGTCGTGCAGCGCTTCGGTGACCTCCTCCGGGGTCTCGCCCATGCCGAGGATGAGGTTGGACTTGGTGACCAGTCCGAAATCGCGCGCCTGCCGGATCACGTCGAGCGACCGCTCGTAGCGGAAGGCCGGACGGATGCGCTTGAAGATCCGCGGCACGGTCTCGACGTTGTGCGCGAGCACCTCGGGGCGCGACTCGAAGACCTCCTGCAGCAGGTCGGGCTTGCCGTTGAAGTCGGGGATCAGGTTCTCGACGCCGGTGCCCGGGTTGAGCGCATGGATCTGCTTCACCGTCTCGGCGTACAGCCATGCACCGCCGTCGGGCAGATCGTCGCGGGCGACGCCGGTGATCGTGGAGTAGCGCAGACCCATCGAGCGGACCGACTCGGCGACACGGCGCGGCTCGTCGCGGTCGAGCGCGGTGGGCTTACCGGTGTCGATCTGGCAGAAGTCGCAGCGACGGGTGCACTGCTCGCCACCGATGAGGAAGGTTGCCTCGCGGTCTTCCCAGCACTCGTAGATGTTGGGACAACCGGCTTCCTCGCAGACCGTGTGCAGACCTTCGCGTCGCACCAGGCCCTTGAGGTCGGTGTACTCCGGGCCCATCTTCGCCCGGGTCTTGATCCAGTTGGGTTTGCGTTCGATCGGCGTCTGCGCGTTTCGGGTCTCGATCCGCAGCAGCTTGCGTCCTTCTGGGGCCACAGTCACGCACTCGATCGTACGCCGCCGGTCCCGCCCGGACCCGGCGGGTGCGACCGCCCCTCAGAACCGGTGCGTCGTGAATTCCGGGGTGGTGGTGGGAATTCCGGACGTCCCGACCGCCTGCTCGAAGGTGACCCGCTCGATGTCGCACTCGGTCACGGGGATTCGGCCGTCGAGAGCAGCGATGACGGCCTCGGTGACGGCGGGGATCACGTCGTCGACGGTGACCTCCCGGCCGAGTTCGCCGGTGAGCGACGCGACTCCGGCGTCGCGGATGCCGCACGGGACGATCGAGTCGAACGCGTCGAGAGCCGAATTGCAGTTGAGTGCGAAGCCGTGCATGGCGACACCACGCTGCACCCGGATGCCGATCGCGGCGATCTTGCGTTCGGGGAGCCAGTGCCCGTCGCGCAACTCGGCGGGGAGCCAGACGCCGGAGCGTCCCTCGACGCGGCCGCAGGTCAGGCCCATGTCGGTACAGACGCGGATCAGACCCTGCTCGATGCGACGCACGTAGCCGACCACGTCGATCGGCTCGGCGAGCTTGACGATGGGGTAGCCGACGAGCTGTCCGGGGCCGTGCCAGGTGATCTTGCCGCCGCGGTCGACATCGATGACGGGCGTGCCGTCGGTGGGGCGGTCGCCGTCCTCGGTGCGGCGCCCGGCCGTGTAGACGGGCGGGTGTTCGAGCAACAGCAGGGTGTCGGCGCCGATGCCGTCGGCGCGCTCGTTCGCGAGTTCGCGCTGCCTCTCCCAGGCCTCGAGATAACCGATGGTTCCGAGACGTGCGACGGCGACGGGAGCCGAATCGGAACGGGCGGAAGACGAGGGATCACTCATGTTCCTGAACTCTACGCCGCACCGCAGGGGGAGGGCACCCGCTGTGGCGCGGACGCCGACGGGGGCATCACCGCAGCGGTGATGCCCCCGTCGGAGGTCGTCCGGACGGACAGTCCGGATCCGGAACCTACAGTCCCAGATCGGCCTCGAACGCGCCCTCCTCGAGACGATGCTTGATCGTCTTGAGGAAGCGGCCCGCGTCGGCACCGTCGATCAGGCGGTGATCGTAGGTCAGCGGCAGGTAGCACATCGAGCGGACGCCGATGGACTCGTTGCCGGTCTCGTCGATCACCACGACCGGACGCTTGACGATCGCGCCGGTTCCGAGCATCGCGGCCTGCGGCGGCACGAGGATCGGGGTGTCGAACAACGCGCCCTGGCTACCGATGTTGGTGATGGTGAAGGTGCCACCGGCCAGCTCGTCGGGCTTGAGACCACCCTTGCGGGCACGCTCGGCGATGTCGGCGATCGCGCGGGCGAGCTCGGCCAGCGACAGGTCGCCGGCGTTGTGGATCACCGGGGAGAGCAGGCCCTGCTCGGTGTCCACCGCGATGCCGAGGTGCTCGGCCGCGTGGTAGGTGATCTCCTTCTTGCCGTCGTCGAAGGAGGCGTTGACGTTCGGGTGCGCGCGCAGCGCCTCGACGACGGCCTTCGCGAAGAACGGCAGGAAGGTGAGGTTGACGCCCTCGCGCTCGGAGAACGTCTTCTTCGCCTGGGCCCGCAGCTGGGCGATCTTGGTGACGTCGACCTCGAAGGTCTGGGTGAGCTGCGCGGTGGTCTGCAGCGACTCGAGGGTCTTCTTCGCCGTGATCTGGCGGATGCGGTTGACCTTCTGGGTCGTTCCGCGCAGCTTGGCGAGCTCGGGACGCACACCCGGAGCCGGACCGGCCGGAGCGGCGGGCTTCTGCTGCTCGCCACCGGCGGCCTTGCCACTCTCGGCGGCAGCGAGGACGTCCTGCTTGCGGATGCGGCCACCGACACCGGTGCCCTTCACCGTCGACAGGTCGACACCGTGCTGCGAGGCGAGCTTGCGCACGAGCGGGGTGACGTACGGGGTCGCACCGCTCGGGGTGGACTCCTCCTGAGGCGCGGGCTTCGGCGTCGTCGCCGCGGTCCCGACCGGCTTCGGTGCGGGAGCCGGGGTGGCCTGCTCCACCTTCGGGGCCTGCTGCTGGGTGGCGGGCTTCTGCGCCGGAGCCTCCTGCTTGGGAGCTTCCTGCTTCGGAGCCTCCTGCTTCGGAGCCTCCTGCTTCGGCGCGGGCTTCTCCTCGGCCGGAGCGGACTGCTGGGCCGGGGCCTCGCTGCCGATGACGGCGAGCTGTCCGCCGACCTCGACGGTCTCGTCCTCCTGCGCGGAGATCTCGGTGAGGATGCCGGCGACGGGGGACGGGATCTCGGTGTCGACCTTGTCGGTGGAGACCTCGAGGAGCGGCTCGTCCACGGCGACCTCGTCACCGACGGCCTTGAGCCACCGGGTGACGGTGCCTTCGGTGACCGACTCGCCCAGTGCCGGCATGGTGACCGGGGTGCCCTCGCCGCTACCACCCGAGGATGCGGGCTGTGCGGGCTCGGACGGCGCCGGAGCGGTCTCCTCGGACGGCTCGGTGGTGGGCTCGGTTGCCGGCGCCTCTTCGGCGGGCGCGGACTGCTCGGCGGGGGCGCCACCGCCGATGACGGCGAGCTGTCCGCCGACCTCGACGGTCTCGTCCTCCTGCGCGGAGATCTCGGTGAGGATGCCGGCGACCGGGGAGGGGATCTCGGTGTCGACCTTGTCGGTGGAGACCTCGAGGAGCGGCTCGTCCACGGCGACCTCGTCGCCGACGGCCTTGAGCCAGCGGGTGACGGTGCCTTCGGTGACCGACTCGCCCAGTGCCGGCATGGTGACCGGGGTGCCTTCGCCGCTGCCACCCGAGGATGCGGGCTGCGCGGGAGCGGACTCCGCTGCGGGCTCCTCCGCGGGAGCCTCCTCGGCCGGCGCCTCTTCGGCGGCGGGTGCGGAATCTCCGCCGGCTTCCTCACCGGCGTCACCGATCACGGCCAGTTCGCCACCGATCTCGACCGTGTCGTCCTCCTGGGCGACGATCTTGACCAGCACGCCGGCTGCAGGCGACGGGATCTCGGTGTCGACCTTGTCCGTGGAGACTTCGAGCAGGGGCTCGTCGACTTCGACCGTGTCTCCTTCCTGCTTGAGCCATCGCGTGACAGTTCCCTCGGTGACGCTCTCACCAAGCGCTGGCATCTGGACGGAGAAGGCCATGTCTGTTGACTCCTCGACGGTTGTGTTCGTGTGTGTTGAGTTGTACCGACTCGTGGTCGCCGACCATTGTGTGGTCGTTGACCATTGTGCGCGGGGCGGGAACCCCGTGCCTGCTGGTTCACGTGTTCGGTCGGGCCGATACCGGCGGGGCATGGCCCCTCCCATCCTTGCACCTATCTTTCGGTGATGTTCGGGGAGGGGCGGATCACCTCACACCGTGGGTTCCGCTGTTGCCGATCACACCGGTCCTCTCCCTTGCCCGGGCGGGCCCGTAGGCGAGAGGACCGGTGCGGGAGATCATCCGTTGGCGGCGACGTCCTCGATCACGGCGAGCATCGTGCGCACGGGCACGCCGGTGCCGCCCTTGCCGACGTAACCGAACGGTCCGCCGGTGTTGAAGGCCGGGCCGGCGACGTCGATGTGCGCCCACTGCACACCCTCGGCGACGAACTCCTTCAGGAAGATGCCGGCCGTGAGCATGCCGCCCCACCGGTGCGGGGAGACGTTCGCGAGGTCGGCGACGCGGGACTCGAGATCACCGCGCAGTTCCTTCGGGAAGGGCATCGCCCAGCCGTTCTCGCCGACCTCCTGGGACAGCGCGGCCACGCGGTCGCGGAACTCGTCGTGACCCATGACGCCCGGCGTCCGGGTGCCGAGGGCGACCATCTGCGCGCCGGTGAGGGTCGCGGTGTCGATGAGGTAGTCGGGATCGTCCTCGCACGCACGCACGATGGCGTCGGCGAGGATCAGGCGACCCTCGGCGTCGGTGTTGATGACCTCGACGGTGGTGCCGCCGTACTGGGTCAGCACGTCGCCCGGACGCTGCGCGGTCGACGACGGCATGTTCTCGGCCATCGGCACGGTCGCGGTGACGTCGGCGGCGACACCGAGCTTCGCGGCGAGCACGACGGTCGCGACGACCGCGGCGGCGCCGGCCATGTCGGAGGTCATCGCCTCCATGCCGGCGGCGGGCTTGATGGAGATGCCGCCGGTGTCGAAGGTGATGCCCTTGCCCACGAGCGCGACCTTCGGGGCCTTGCGCTTCTTCGACGAGTAGGACAGACGGACGAGGCGCGGGGGACGCGACGAGCCCTTGCCGACGCCGACGATGCCGCCGAAGCCCTTCTTCTCGAGCGCCTTCTCGTCGAGGATCTCGACCTTCAGGCCGGCGGCCTCACCGAGTGCCTTCGCGCGCTCGGCGAACTCGGCCGGGAACAGGTGGCTCGGCGGGGTGTTCACGAACTCGCGGGCCGTCGCGACGGCCTCGGCGATCGCGACGGAGCGGGTGAGCGCCGCTTTCGCCGCGCGGTCGCGGGTCGACGGCACGAGCAGCTCCACCCGCGCGACCGGCCGTGCGTCCTCCTTGGGGGCGGACTTCTCCGACCGGAACTCGGTGTAGGTGTAGGCGCCGAGCGCGAAGCCCTCCGCCGCGGCCCCGAGGTCGACGGCGGACAGTGTGGTCGCGACCGTCTCCACACCCGTCAGTGCGCGTGCCGCGGTCCCGGCGGAGCGGCGGACCTGCTCGGCGTCGATCTTGTCGGCGTCGCCGAGACCGACGGCGAGCACGCTCGCCACGGGCAGGGAGGCAGGGGCCGGCACGCGGGTGAGTTCCTCGCCGCGGCCCTTCGCGCCCACGGCGACCAGGGAGTCGAGCAGTTCGCCGAGTACCGCCTCGTCGATCGGGGCGTCGCCCGCGAGGATCTCCGGGGTGCCGTCGGACGAGGTCACGCCGATCACCAGGACATCGGCTCGTTTGGAAACCGAACCGGCGAGAACGAGTTCGGGAAGATCGGGAGTGGGTGCACTCACAGGGCATCTCCTTGGAGCTTGGTCGGGAACGAGCGAGTCGTTCTCTTGCGGCGTCGTTCGGTGCGAGGGGAATCGCCTCGATGCCATCGACCCTAATGACAACGACGCCCGGCGTCGCTGTCGGACACGGTGGCGGTGGGATAGCGTCGTACGCCATGAGCGACGAGGAACTGAAGCAGGGCCCCATCCACACCGTGCACGTCGAACTCGGTGCGACCTTCGCTCCGTTCGGCGGCTGGGAGATGCCGGTCTCCTACGCCGGGACGGTCGCCGAGCACACGGCCGTGCGCGAGAACGTGGGACTGTTCGACGTCAGCCACCTGGGCAAGGCGCTCGTCGCCGGACCGGGTGCGGCCGAGTTCCTCGACACCACGCTCAGCAACGACCTCACCCGCATCGGTCCCGGCAAGGCGCAGTACACGCTGTGCTGCACCGAGAACGGCGGTGTCGTCGACGACCTGATCGTCTACCACGTCTCCGACGACGAACTCTTCCTCGTTCCGAACGCGGCCAACACCGCGGCGGTCGTCGAGGCGCTGTCCGCCGCGGCGCCGGCGGACGTCACAGTGACGAACCAGCATCGCGACCACGCGGTGTTCGCCGTCCAGGGGCCGAAGTCCGTCGAGGTCCTCGAGGCGCTCGGCCTGCCCACCGACATCGCCTACATGGGCTTCGCCGACGCCGAGTACGAGGGTGCTCCGGTGCGCGTGTGCCGTAGCGGGTACACCGGTGAACGCGGCTACGAGGTGCTGCCGCGCTGGGACGACGCCGAACGCGTCTTCCGTGCCCTGCTCGACGCCGTCCGCGCCCAGGGTGGTCAGGCCGCCGGTCTCGGCGCCCGCGACACCCTGCGCACCGAGATGGGCTACGCGCTGCACGGGCACGAACTCTCGGTCGACATCTCCCCGCTCGAGGCGCGGGTCGGCTGGGCCGTGGGCTGGAAGAAGCCGCAGTTCTGGGGTCGCGACGCCCTGCTCCGCGAGAAGGAGACGGGCCCGGCGCGGAAACTGTGGGGCCTGCGGGCACTCGACCGCGGCGTCCTGCGTCAGGATCTGACCGTGCGTCGCGACGGCGACGAGGTCGGGCGGACCACCTCGGGCACCTTCTCTCCGACCCTCAAGATCGGTATCGCCCTCGCGCTGCTCGACACCTCCGCCGGACTCGAACCGGGCGACGAAGTGACCGTGGATGTGCGCGGACGATCGCTGCGTGCCGAAGTGGTGGCTCCGCCGTTCGTCGAGGACCACACCAGATAATGGTTTTGCGGGCGGTTGTACCATTGTCCTCCATGACAGGTGTCCTCGAATTCGCCCGCGTCCAGCATCCTTCACCGAGCTCTGCGGAGCGGCGACAGGAGATTCTGTCGAATCCCGGATTCGGGCAGCACTTCACCGATCACATGGTGTCGATCACCTACACCGACGGAATCGGCTGGCACGACGCGAAAGTCGAGCCGTACGCGCCGATCCCGCTCGACCCGGCCGCGATGGTCCTGCACTACGGGCAGGCGATCTTCGAGGGTCTCAAGGCCTACCGCCAGGCCGACGGCAGCATCGCGTCGTTCCGCGTGAACGCCAATGCCGCGCGCATGAACCGGTCCGCGGAGCGGCTCGCGATGCCGTACCTGCCGCCGGAGCTGTTCGTGAAGGCGATCACCGAGTTGGTCGAGGTCGACGACGAGTGGGTTCCCGCCGCCGGCGGTGAGGATTCTCTCTACCTGCGTCCGTTCGCGTTCGCGACCGAGCCGGCTCTCGGCGTGCGGCCCGCGAAGGAGTACAAGTTCCTCGTCATCGCGTCCCCGGCGGGTGCCTACTTCCCGCGCGGCGTGAAGCCCGTCAACGTGTGGCTCTCCCGCGAGTACGTGCGCGCCTCCCCGGGCGGCACCGGTGCCGCGAAGTTCGCCGGCAACTACGCGGCCTCGCTCGTCGCGCAGGCGCACGCTGCCGAGCAGGGCTGCGATCAGGTGGTCTGGCTCGACGCGATCGAGCGCAAGTACGTCGAGGAGATGGGCGGCATGAACCTGTACTTCGTGTACGGGTCCGGTGCCGATGCGCGCCTCGTCACGCCGGAACTGTCCGGCTCGCTGCTCCCCGGCATCACCCGCGACTCGCTGCTCACCCTCGCCAAGGACTCCGGTCTCGCGGTCGAGGAGCGTCGCATCAGCACCGACGAGTGGCGTGAGAAGGCCGGCAGCGGTGAGATCACCGAGGTGTTCGCGTGCGGTACCGCCGCGGTCATCACGCCGGTCGGCAGCGTCAAGGACAAGGACGGCGAGTTCACCATCGCCGACGGCGAGCCCGGCCCCATCACGATGGCCCTGCGCGACACCCTGACGGGCATCCAGCGCGGTACCTTCGCCGACACCCACGGATGGATGACGACGCTGCGCAAGTGACGTAGCCACGAACGACGCGAGGGGTGCTGCCGGATTCCGGCGGCACCCCTCGTCGTTTCGGGGGGAGCGCGATCTATTCGGGGGGAGCGCGATCTAGAGGAGGCTCGCCGCTGCGACTGCGACGGCGGCGACCGTGCCCTCGGTGACCGCGCCGAGCACGTCGCCGTTCGTGCCGCCGAACCGCGCGGCGCAGTGACGGGCGAAGAGCACCGCGACGACCAGCACCACCGTGACGACGACCGGTCCCGCCCAGACGGGACCGGGCAGGCACACGAGCGACAGTGCCACCGCGGCCACCGTCCACACCGCGATCGGCACGACGCCCTGCGTCCCTGCCACGAGTGCGCCGAAGCCGCTGCCGGGTGCGGCCGCTACGCCGCGCCGGCACGCGACGACCACGGCGACACGTCCCGAGAAGACCGCGAACGCGACCGCCCACCACGCGTCGGTGTCGGCGAGCGCGCCGAACGAGGCGGCCTGCAGACCGAGGACGACGACGAGCGCCGCGACACCGAAGGGACCGGCGCCGCCGCTGTGCATCACCTCGCGCGCCCGCTCGGGCGGGCCGTAGCAACCGAGACCGTCGGCGGTGTCGCTCAGCCCGTCGACGTGCATTCCCCGGGTGCCGACCGCCAACACCCCGACACACACCAGGCCCGTCACCAGTGGTGGCGTCTCGACGGCGGAACCGACCAGGCAGACGGCCGTGGCCGCGGCGGCGAGTACGGCACCGGCGATCGGCGCCGCGGAGATCGCACGTCCGGCGACCGTCCGGTCGATCTCCGACGGGCCTCGCGCGGGCAGCACCGTCAACCATGACAGGGCCAGCGCGACCCCGCCGAGCCAGGCGCGGATCATCAGTCGGCGGTCGCCGGGGTGCTCTCGTCGCGGGTGCTCACGCCCGCTTCGGAGAAGGTGGCCATCTGCGCGAGGATCGCGACCGCACCCTGCAGCACCGGCAGCGCCGTCACGGCTCCCGAGCCTTCGCCGAGGCGCATACCGAGGTCGACGATCGGCTCGAGCCGGAGGTGGCGCAACGCGATGGTGTGGGCGGGTTCGGCCGACCGGTGACCGGATATCCACCAGCGGGCCGCGCCGGGTGCGAGTTCCTCGGCGACCATCGCGGCGGCGGTGACGACGACCCCGTCGAGGATCACCGGCGTCCGGCGGACCGCGGCCTGTGCGAGGAAGCCCGCCATCGCCGCGAAGTCCGCGCCACCGGCGGTGCGCAGCAACGCGACGGGATTGCGCACGTGGGGCCGTGCCCGCCACATGGCGTCGCGGATCGCGGTGACCTTGCGCATCCACCCCGCGTCGTCGACGCCGGTGCCGCGGCCGACCGCGGCCACGGGTTCGGTGGAGGTGAGGGTGGCGATGAGAACGGTTGCAGGAGTGGTGTTCCCGATCCCCATATCGCCCGCGACGAGCAGATCCGCGCCTTCGTCGACCTCGCGGTCGGCGAGCGCACGGCCGGCCGCGATCGCGCGGACCGTCTCGTCGTGCGTCAGTGCGTCCTCGCGGTCGATGCTGCCGCTCGAACGCCGGATCTTGAACTCGGACACCTCGGGGGAGGTGTCGCTCTCGACGGCCATGTCGACGACTCGCACGCTCGCTCCCGCGGCGGCGGCGAGCACGTTCACGGCGGCGCCTCCCGCGGACAGGTTCGCGACCATCTGCGCGGTGACCTCCGGCGGGTAGGCCGAGACCCCGTTGCGCGCGACGCCGTGATCGCCTGCGAAGACCACGACCCGCGGCCGGCGGAAGGCATGGGGTGGGACCTCGCCCTGGCAGGCGGCGACCCAGCACCCGAGTTCCTCGAGCCGTCCGAGTGAACCGGCGGGCTTCGTCAGATCCCGCTGGCGTTCCTCGGCGGCGACGCGTGCTTCGAGATCGGGTAGGTCGACGCGCGGGAACTCGACGTCGGCGGGGGAATCGGAACCGCTGGTCACAGGTCACCTCTCGGACGGATCTTCACGCGAGAACGCTATCAATCGCCCGGTCTGGCAGAAATCCGACGTTGTGCGTCATTGCTGCCACTGTCGGGCGAACGAGTTCGGTCGGAGGATCGAAGCATGATCGAACTCACAGTCACCGTCGTGGTTCTGTCCACCCTGGTCGTCGGTCTCGAGGTGCTCCGCCGGCGGACCGCTCCCGCGCCGGCCTGGGTCCGGCGCGCACCCTGGCGGTTCCACTGGGAACGCCCCGCACGGACGACTCGGCCGCGGCACCGCATGTCGCAGGACATGCAGGCCGCGGCCGAGATCCGGCGGCTACCGCCGGTCGTGTGCGGTGCGCCTCACAACTGAGGTCGCTGGAAGGTCAGACGGCGTCGCCCGGGCCGACCCGGGGGAGCGGGGCACGCAGCTTCTTGATCTGGGAGGCGCGCACGAAGGCGTACCAGCCGAGCCCGAAGCCGCCGTCCGTCGAATCCGGGAAGCGCTCACGCGCCTTCTTGTTGACCATGCGCCCGAGGTAGATGCCCTCGATGATCATCAGGAACATCATCACGAACATCGCGAGCGTGACGTACTGCTGCACCACCGGTCCGAGGAACATCGACATGATGAGCACGAGCGCGAGCGGCATGAACAGACCGACGAGATTGCGCCGGCTGTCGACGATGTCGCGCACATAGGCGCGCACCGGGCCGCGGTCGCGGGGGAGCAGGTACTTCTCCTCACCCGCGAGCATCCGGTTGCGGCGCTCGGACGCGTCGGCGCGACGCTGCGCGGCGGCCGCCTTGCGTTCCTCCTTGCTCTGCGACTTGCGCGCGGCCTTGCGGCGCTCGCGTGCTTCCTTCGCAGTCAGGGGAGCAGGAGCGACGGGACCGCGACGACGGTTCTCGGCGTCGCGCCGCTTCGGCGTCGGACGCCCCTTACCGGTCGTCGTCTTCGCGGACGCGGAATCGTCGGGAGTCGCGGCCGGGGAGTCCTCGGTCGCAGGAACCTGGTGATCGGCGGAGTCGTCGGAACCACCGCGGCGTAGCAACTTCACACCACCAGGCTATGGGATAGTGGAGAGAAGCGGGAAATTCCGCACGCCATACCACGCTCGGCGCAACTCGTCCACGAGGAATAGATTCCGGCGCGGTACCGTTGAACCATCGGGTTTCGACACGAACGACAGGGAGCGCCCATGACTGTGCAGCAAGAGACTGATACTCACGGCGTCATCCTGACCGAGGCCGCCGCTGCGAAGGCGAAGGCACTGCTCGATCAGGAGGGCCGTGACGACCTCGCACTGCGTATCGCCGTGCAGCCCGGAGGCTGTGCCGGTCTGCGGTACCAGCTGTTCTTCGACGACCGCACGCTGGACGGAGACCTCACGAAGGAATTCGCCGGTGTGACGCTCGCCGTCGACCGGATGAGCGCGCCGTACGTCGAGGGTGCGTCGATCGACTTCGTCGACACCATCGAGAAGCAGGGCTTCACCATCGACAACCCGAATGCCACGGGGTCGTGCGCCTGCGGCGACTCGTTCAACTGAGCTGAGGACGCACTTCGGAACCCCGGCGCTTCACGGCGCCGGGGTTCCGTCGTTTCCGCGGTAGTACCGTGGGACCGCTACGGCTCTCCGTGTGAGCAGCCACACCATCGACATCCGCGGAAAGGCTCAGCCACGTGACCATCGCCGTGACCGGCTCCATCGCCACCGACCACCTCATGCGCTTCCCCGGCCGGTTCGCCGAGCAGCTGCTCGCCGACCAGCTCGCGCACATCTCCTTGAGCTTCCTCGTCGACGACCTCGTCGTCCGGCGCGGCGGAGTGGGCGGCAACATCGCCTTCGCGATGGGTGTCCTGGGCGGAACGCCGGTACTCGTCGGCGCCGTCGGTGCCGACTTCACCGAGTACCGCACGTGGCTCGAGGACCACGGCGTCGACTGCTCGTCGGTGCGGATCTCCCAGACCGCCCACACCGCCCGCTTCGTGTGCACCACCGACCTGGACATGGCGCAGATCGCCTCGTTCTACCCCGGTGCGATGTCCGAGGCCCGCGAGATCTCCATCGGCGACGTGGTGAACAAGCACGGCGTCGACCTCGTGCTCGTGGGCGCCAACGACCCCGACGCGATGATCCGGCACACCGAGGAGTGCCGCCGGCTCGGCGTCCCGTTCGTCGCCGATCCGTCCCAGCAGCTCGCCCGCCTGGACGGACAGCAGACCGAGCAGCTCATCGACGGCGCCGAATACCTGTTCACCAACGAGTACGAGTGGGGTCTGCTGCTGCAGAAGACCGGTCTCAGCGAGGACGAGGTGCAGGCGAAGGTCGGCATGCGCATCACCACCCTCGGCGGCGACGGCGCGAAGATCGTCGACCGCGACGGCAACCAGGTGCAGGTCGGTGTGGTTCCCGAGCGCGCCAAGGTCGACCCCACCGGTGTGGGCGACGCCTTCCGCGCCGGCTTCCTGCTCGGCCACCGCTCCGGTCTGAGCATCGAACGGGCCGCGCAGCTGGGCTCGCTGGTCGCGGTGCACGTCCTCGAGACCACCGGCACCCAGGAATGGACCTTCGACCGCACCGATGCCCTCAAGCGTCTCGCCGACGCCTACGGCACCGCGGCAGCCGACGAGATCGGCGCGGTCCTCGGCGCCTGATCGCCGGCCCCGGAACGACGAACGGCCGCGAGCACCCGGTAGGGGAGCTCGCGGCCGTGTCTCGTCGTGACCGTCAGATCTCGACCGGGTAGGCCGGCTCCTGGATCTGCGGCACGATGCGCTTCTCCACGAAGATGCCGTGCCAGATCATGAAGCACAGCACCGTCCACAAGCGGCGGCTGTGATCGATCGGGCCGGTGCGGTGCTCGTCGAGCATCTTCGCCACCGCGGCCTTGTCGAGCAGGTGGTCGGTCTGCGACTCGGCGATCACCTCGTGCGCCCAGTCGAACAGCTCCGTGCCGGCCAGCCAGTGCCGCAACGGCACCGGGAAGCCCAGCTTCGCGCGGTGCAGCACGTGCGGCGGGACGATGCCCTCCAACGCCTGCCGCAGCGCGTACTTGGTCGTCTGTTTGGTGATCTTCTGCTCCAGCGGAACCTGCGACGCCACCCGGAACACCTCGGAGTCCAGGAACGGCACGCGCAGCTCGAGCGAGTTCGCCATCGTCATCTTGTCGGCCTTGACGAGGATGTCGCCGCGCAGCCACGTGAACAGGTCGAGATGTTGCATCCGCGCCACCGGATCCCAGCCCGCCGACTGCGCGTAGATCGGCGCGGTGACGTCCTGATGCGTCCACTCCGGACGGAAGTCGCGCAGCACCGAGCGCAGCTGCGCGTCGTTGAAGCTGCGGGCGTTGCCGTAGTAGCGCTCCTCGAGCGTCATCGAGCCACGGTGCAGCAGGCTCTTGCCGCGCGTGCCCTCCGGGATCCGCTCCGACAGCTTTCCGGCGGCCCGCCGCAGCGCCGGCGGCAGGAACTCGAACGGACGCAGCGACAGCGGCTCGCGGTAGATCGTGTAACCGCCGAACAGCTCGTCGGCACCCTCACCGGACAGCACGACCTTGACGTGCTTGCGCGCCTCGCGGGCGATGAACCACAGCGGCACGAGCGCCGGATCGGCCACCGGATCGTCGAGGTACCAGATGATCTCCGGGATGGCCGCGGCGAACTCGCTGGGGGAGACCACCCGCACCACGTGCCGGGCACCGATCGCGGCGGCCGACTCCGCGGCGACGTCGACCTCGGAGTAGCCCTCCCGCTCGAAACCGGCGGTGAAGGTGATGAGCTTCGGGTTGTGGCGCATCGCCAGCGCGGCGATGGCCGTGGAGTCGATGCCACCGGAGAGGAACGACCCGACGGTCACGTCGGCGCGCATGTGCTTGGCCACCGAGTCCTCGAGGGCCTCGGCGATCTCGCGATAGCGATCCTGCTCGCGGCCGGCCGCGAACGGCCGGACCGGGAAGGTGGGGTGGAAGTAGCGCGTGATCTCGGGCTCGGCGCCGGGCGTGATGCGCGCGTAGCAGCCCGATTCGAGGCGGCGGATCCGCCGGTGCAGCGTCTCGGGCTCGGGAACGTACTGCAGCACCGTGTAGTGCTCGATCGCACGGGGATCGAGCTCGGTGTCGATGCCGATCACGTCGGCGAGCTCGAGCAGGCTCTTCTTCTCGCTGCCGAAGGCCGTACCGCCGGTACCGGTCGCGAGGAACAGCGGCTTGATGCCGAACTGGTCGCGGGCGACGAACAGCTCGCGGGTGTGCGTGTCCCAGATCGCGAAGGCGAACATGCCCCGCAGGCGCTGGACGGCGCGCACGCCCCAGTGGTGGTAGGCCGCGACGATCGCCTCGCTGTCGCCCTCGGTCGCGAAGGAGGTGCCGAAGGTCTCGGTGAGTTCCTTGCGCAGTTCGAGATAGTTGTAGATCTCACCGTTGAAGGTCAGCGCGTAGCGGTCGGGCTGCTCCGGCGGGCCCCAGCGCAGCGGCTGATGCGAGTGCGCGATGTCGATGATCGACAACCGGTTGAATCCGAAGACGAGGTCGGCGTCGTGCCAGGTGCCGTGCTCGTCGGGGCCGCGATGGCGCAGGCAGTGCATCGCGGAGTCCACCTTCGCGACGGCGTCGTCGCTGGTGCCGTCAGTGGTCAGAAACCCGAGCAATCCGCACACGCGTGGGTTACCTCATTCCGGTCGGGGGTGTCGCGAAGAACCCCGGTGGGTGCCCAGCGCGGGACACCGCACCGCGCATGACACCGGGAACTACCACTCGGGGTCCGGCGTTCGTTCTACCGAAGTATGCCGCAGACGGTCGACACCGGGCAGCCGCGCCCGGGCGCCACCGATGATCACTCGTCCGACAGGAGAAGACCGACGTCACGAGCCGGGTCTTCCGGTCGAAACGCCCAGTCCGACACTTTCTTCGTGCCCCGGCGATGGATAGCGCCCGGGTTTGGTCTACGCTGCGTAGTAATTGGGCCGGCCCTCCGGGTGTGCCCTAGTGGAATTGCGGCGATCAGGAAGGCGTGAACGTGGCGCAAGGTCGGATCCTTCGGCGGTTCGGGCTCGCAGCATCACTCGGCATTGCAGCCTTGGTGCTGACCGGGTGCTCGAGCGAAGAAATCCTTCGTTTCGGCTGGCCGGAGGGCATCACTCCTCAGGCCGAGCGTATGCGTGAACTGTGGACGTGGTCGGTTGTCGCCGCCCTCGTCATGGGAATTCTCGTGTGGGGACTCACCTTCTGGGTGATCATCGCCTACCGGCGTCGGAAGGACGATCCGGAGTTCCCGCGTCAGACGGCGTACAACGTGCCGCTCGAGCTGGCTTACACCGCGGCGCCGTTCGTCGCCGTCTGTGTTCTCTTCTACTTCACGGTCGTGGTGCAGAACTACGTCCTGGAGAAGGAGGACAACCCGAACGTCGTCGTCGACGTGACGGCATTCCAGTGGAACTGGAAGTTCGGTTACCGGACCATCGATCTGCAGGACGGCACCGCGCGGTACGACGGCACCGACGAGGTCGCCCAGGACGCGGTCGCACTGCAGCCGTACGAGCCGGGCACCGACGGCGAGCACTCGAACGACGAGGGCGGACATGGTGAGGCTCCGGGCCCCATCCACGGTAAGCCCACGGAGGACCTGTCCTACCTCCACTACGACAAGATCGAGACGATCGGCACCAGCGAAGAGATTCCGGTGCTCGTGCTTCCCACCGGCAAGCGCATCGAGTTCCAGCTGGCGTCCTCCGACGTCATCCATTCCTTCTGGGTGCCGGAGTTCCTGTTCAAGCGTGACGTGAACCCGAACCCGATCGAGAACAACTCCGATCCGGTCTTCCAGATCTCCGAGATCGATCGTGAGGGCTCGTTCGTCGGCCGCTGCGCCGAGATGTGCGGCACCTACCACGCGATGATGAACTTCGAGGTCCGCGCGGTCAGCCCGGAGGACTTCGCCCGGTACATCGAGCTCCGCAAGCCGGTCGAGGACGGCGGCGAAGGCCTGTCGAACGCTCGTGCGCTCGAAGCCATCGGCCAGAGCCCGATCGCTACCTCGACGACTCCGTTCAAGACCGACCGCACGGACCGGTCGGCGACCGTCGCCGCAGGCGAGTGACGGCCACCTCCACCGACAAGGACAAGTGCTGATATGAAGATCGAAGCCAAGCTCTTCGAGGTCGTGACGGTGTTCTTCGTGCTCGTCGCCATCGTGTACGGCACGTTCACCGGGCTGTCGGACAAGGGCATCGAATGGGCCGGCCTGACGGCCATCGTCCTCTCCGCCGGACTGACCCTGATCGTCGGAACCTACTTCCGTTTCGTCGCACGTCGTCTCGACACCCGTCCCGAGGACTACGAGGACGCGGAGATCAGCGACGGTGCGGGCGACCTCGGATTCTTCAGTGCGGGTAGCTACTGGCCGATCCTGCTCGCCGGTGCGGCAGCTTTCGCCGCCATCGCGCTGGCCTTCTACCAGCCGTGGATGATCGTCCTCGCGGTCGCACTCATCCTGGCTGCAGCCGCCGGTCTCGTGTTCGAGTACCACATAGGACCCGAGAAGCACTGAGCCGACACTCTCGACGCACACGGGCGCCGCACCTTCGGGTGCGGCGCCCGTGTCGTTCTCGGGGTGTCGTTCTCGGGGTGTCGTTCTCGGGGGTTCGTTCTTCAGGGAGCCCGGCGGGTGGTGAGGACGACCCTCGCGGTCGCCGCGACCGTGCGATCCGGGTCGTCGCTCAGCGCCGCGAGAGCGTCGTCGGCGGCCGGTCCGGGGATCTCCGCGAGTGCCTGCGTGAGACGCAGCCGGACACCGGCATCGCCCGCGCCGCCGAGTGCGAGCTGCAGCGACCGCACGATCTCGACGGACGACAGCGCCCGGTCCGCGAGCACGCCCAGAACCTCGGCGGCCTCGACGTCCGACCGGCCCTCCACGATCATCTCCACGAGCACGGGTACCGCGGCGTCCACCCCGCGCGCCCCGAGCGTCAGAGCCGCCGTGGCGCGCGCCTTGGCATCGGCGTCGCCGAGAGCCTCCTCCAGGAGCGTCGTCGATTCGGGCACACGGAGTTCCGCGAGCGTCGCGATCACCCGTCGCCGCACCGGCACCTCGTCGGAACGCAGGCCCTCCGCAAGTGCCGGCAGCGCAGCGTCGACCGCACCCACCGATCGGGCGAGCGACCAACGCAGAGCGCCGGCGACGAACGGATCCTCCTCCGACAGTGCCGCCCGGACCAGCGCTGCGACCGGCAGCGTCGTGTCCTCGTCCTGGGACAGGATCGCCTGCTGGCGCCGCGAGCCGGAATCGGATTCGAACGCGCGCAGCAAGGCGACGAGGCGCAGGACGTCGTCCCAACCCGTGGGGGAGGCCGAGTCGACGCCCTCCAGGCGGGCGAGGAGCTCGGTCTCGGCGGCGATCCGTTCGCGCGTGTGCGCGATCAGCTCCTGCACCAGCTCCGCCGGCGCGAAATCCGGCTCCCGCAACGCTCGTCCGACCTCGTCGAGAGACAGACCGAGACTCCGGAGACTCTCCACGTGGAAGAGCCTCCGGAGGTCGTCCGCGGTGTACTCGCGGTAGCCGCCCGAGGTGCGGCCCGTCGGCGTCACGAGCCCCAGGCGGTCGTAGTGCCGCAGCATGCGGGTGCTGACACCGGACCGCCGCGAGATCTCACCGATCAGCATCGGCTCACTCCCGGACCGCGTCCGCGCCGAGTGCGGCGACGCGTTTCGCCGACTCCACCGAGAGGACGAACGCGCTGTCGGGGTCGACGCGGATCCGTTCGGTGGCCTCCGCGTGGGCGCGGACGCGCGGATCGGGACTGCTCGTCGCCGCGCGCAGGACCGGCACCGCGGCCTCGTCGAGCGCCGCGAGAGCGCGACCGAGGCTCAGTTGCAGGTCGTGGTCGCCGCGACCCAGTTCGGCGCCCAGAGCGGCAGCGAGGCCGCTTTCCGACCCCGGTGGCACGAGAGCGATCGCCGCGCGCCACGCGCTGCGTGCCACCTCGTCGTGCTTGTCGTGGAGCGTCGCCGCGACCTTCGGCCACGCGACGGGATCGCCGATCTTCGACAACGTGTGCAGGGCCTGGCTGCGTGCCTGCGCGACGTCCGAGTCGAGCTCGGCGAGCAGATGCGGCACGGTCGTCTCGGCCGGCAGGCGGCACAGTGCCCAGGTCAGCATGTCGCGGACGAAGAAGTCCGGCTCCACCGCGCACCGGTCGACGAGAGCGGTCACCATTCCGGGATCGGCTGCGGTACCCGACTCGAGTGCGGCGCGCAGACGCACGGAGGCGTCGGCGGCGGACAGGGCCTCGACGAGGCGGGTGGACGGGTCGTGATGTGTGCGCATGGAAGGCACCTCCTTCACGACCCATTCGAGCGCTTGTCACAGTGTCAAGGTCAAGACGTACGCCCCGGACGATATCCGGTGGGGGAGGGGAGGACCCCCGAACGACGAACGGGGCCCCGGACCGTAATGGTCCGGGGCCCCGTTACGAGCCGCTGGTGCGGATCAGTGCTGCGACTTGTCGGGCAGCTGGGCTGCGCCGTCTCCGTTGCCGTGGACGCGCTCCTGGTACTCGCGGAGCGTGTTCCGCAGCTCGAGCTCGGCCTCGTGGTGGGCGGCCTCGAGCGCGGCGGCCTCGTCGGCCGGGTCCGGGCTCCACCAGCTGCCGGAGCCGGGCTTGCCGGCGGTGCCGAGCTTGTTCATCCGCTTCGGAACCGGGGCGGCCTGGTACTCCAGCGGGATCGGATGGCCGTGCTCGTCCACCGGGCCGAGCGGCTGGTGGATCTCGATGTACTCGCCGGTCGGCAGGCGACGGACGATGCCCGTCTCGATGCCGTGCTCGAGCACCTGGCGGTCGCTGCGCTGCAGACCCAGGCAGAACCGGTACGCGATGTAGTAGGCGAGCGGCGGGAGCAGGACGAGACCGATGCGGCCCATCCAGGTCGTCGCGTTGATCGAGATGTCGAACTTGTACGCGATGATGTCGTTGACACACATGATCGTGGCGACGGCGTAGAACGCCAGGGCCATGAACCCGAGACCGGTGCGGACCGGCACGTCGCGCGGACGCTGCAGCAGGTTGTGGTGCGCGTCGTCCTTCGTGAACTTCTTCTCGATCCACGGGTAGACCGTGAGCACGACGAACACCAGGCCCATGATCAGCGCGATCCAGAACGGCTGCGGGATCGTGTACCGGTTGAACAGGTACAGCTCCCATGCCGGCCAGATACGGGCCATGCCGTCCGTCCACATCATGTAGATGTCGGGCTGCGAGCCGGCGGACACCTGCGACGGGTTGTACGGGCCGATGTTCCAGACCGGGTTGATCTGCAGCAGACCGGACATCAGGGCGAGCACCGCGAAGGTCATCGCGAAGAACGCACCCGACTTGACGGCGAAGACCGGGAGGATACGAACGCCGACGACGTTCTGCTCCGTGCGGCCGGGGCCGGGGAACTGCGTGTGCTTCTGGTACCAGACCAGCGCGAGGTGCGCGGCGATCAGGGCCAGGATGATGCCCGGGACGAGCAGCACGTGCAGCACGTAGAAGCGCGGGATGATCAGCTCACCCGGGAAGTCGCCACCGAAGATCGCCCAGTGCATCCACGAACCGATGATCGGGATCGAGAGCGTGATGCCCGAGAACGCGGCGCGGAGGCCGGTGCCCGAGAGCAGATCGTCGGGGAGCGAGTAACCGAAGAAGCCTTCGAACATCGCCAGGATGAGCAGCAGCGAGCCGATCACCCAGTTGGCTTCGCGCGGACGCCGGAACGCACCGGTGAAGAACACGCGCAGCAGGTGGACGACGATCGACGCTGCGAACATCAGTGCTGCCCAGTGGTGGATCTGTCGCACGAACAGACCACCGCGGACCTCGAAGGAGAGGTTCAGGGTCGTCTCGTAGGCGCGGGACATACCCACGCCGCGCAGCGGCGTGTAGACGCCGTCGTAGACGACGTGCGCCATCGACGGATCGAAGAACAGGGTGAGGAAGACACCCGAGATCAACAGGATGACGAAGCTGTAGAGCGCGATCTCACCCAGGAGGAAGGACCAGTGGGTGGGGAACACCTTGTTGATCTGGCGGCGGATGCCCGCGGACAGGTGGTAGCGAGAATCGAGATTCTCGCCGATCTGTGCGGCGCGGGACGGGGTTGCAGTACTCACGGGCGACGCTCCCAGAATGCCGGGCCGAGTGCCTCGATGAAGTCACCGTTGGCGACCAGGAAGCCCTCTTCGTTCACTGTAATCGGAAGCTGCGGCAGTGCGCGAGCAGCGGGACCGAAAATCGGCTTGCCGTACTCCAGCGCATCGAACTGCGACTGGTGGCACGGGCACAGGATGCGGTGCGTCTGCTGCTCGTAGAGCGAGGTCGGGCAGCCGAGGTGCGTGCAGATCTTCGAGTACGCGAAGTAGTCGCCGTAGTTGAAGCTCTCCTGGCCCTTGCGCTTGACGACACGCTCGGTGTCCTCGGTGCGCAGACGGATGAGCATGACGGCGTTGCGGATGCCGCGCAGGCCCTGCAGCAGAGCGTGGTCGTCGCCGCGATCGGACTCGCGGAACGGGAACACCGTCTCCATACCGCCGGCGTCGAGGTCCTCCGGGCGCACCAGGACGATGTCCTGGGGGCGGCCGGTGTCGCGACGCAGGTAGATGGTCTCGCCGGGGTAGCGCGGGGTCCAGCCCGACACCCACAGCGACGACTGGTCACCCTCGGCCCACGGGTTCTTGATCAGGCCGCCGAGCGGCATGATCAGACCGAGGCCGAGCGCGCCACCACCGAAGATCGCGGTGCGCTTGATCAGCTTGCGACGCGGCAGGGTCGACGTCTCGAGCGAGTCGGAGAGCTCGGCGACGATCGTCTTGCGATCGACCTCGGGCGAGCCGCCGTCGTGCCGATCCTGGATCGACACCTCTTCCGGGATGAACTTCTTGGTGAACTGCACCGCGCCCACACCGATGCCGAGGATGGCCAGACCCAGGGTCAGGCCGAGCATCGGGGTGTAGAGGCTGTACCAGCCGTAGTTCTCGTCGCCGATGCCCTGGTACTCCCACGGCCAGAACAGGTAGATCGCGATGAACGCGACACCCGCGATGCCCGCGAGGGCGAACCAGAAGGCGACGTTGCGCTCGGCCCGCTTCTCGGCACGGGTGCCCTCGACGGGCCAGCGGTCCTTGCGGAACGCGACGTCGACACCGTCGAGGTTCGTGCCGAGCGTGACGAGGTCGTCCCGGCTCATCCGGTCGAGATCTTCGACCGTGTGCTTGTTCGGCGTTTCGCCGCCACTCATGACCTTGCTCCGATCCACAGTGCAGCGCCGACGACGGCGACCATGCCGACGACCCACATGGTCGGCCCTTCGGCACCGGGGCCGAAGCCGCCGAGCCCGTAGCCACCCGGGTCCCTCGTCTCACTGGCGGACTTGATGTACGCGATGATGTCCTGCTTCTCCTCGACCGTCAGCTGACGGTCGGAGAACTTCGGCATGTTCTGGGGGCCGGTGAGCATCGCGGTGTAGATCTGCTGCTCGCTGGCCGGATCCAGGTTCGGTGCGAACTTGCCGGACGAGAGCGCGCCGCCGCGTCCGGTGAAGTTGTGGCAGGACGCGCAGTTCTGGCGGAAGAGCTCCGAACCGCGTCCGATGTCGTTGCCGCGCAGCGACGACTGGGCGATCTCGCCGTTCTCGTCGCGGATGACCGTCGGGCCTCCACCGTTGGCCTGGATGTACGCGCCGAGGGCGTCTACCTGTGCACCGTCGAACTTCGGGTCCTTGCGGAGCGCCTGGGCCTCGTTGCGCATCATCGGCATGCGGCCCGAGGAGACCTGGAAGTAGACGGCGGCCTCACCGACACCGATCAGGCTGGGGCCACGGTCCTGGACGCCCTGGAGGTTGACACCGTGACAGGTCACGCAGGAGGTCTCGTAGAGCTGCTGACCCTCGCGGATCAGAGCGCTCTGGTCGTCCTGCGCGGTGGCCACCTGCGGGGCAGGCGTCAGCGCGGAGGCGATGAAGCCTGCGCTGAGGAGACCGAGCGCGAGGACCAACGCTCCGGTGACGCGCCGGCGCATCTTGCGCTGGCGGCGGGACTTCGCAGCGTCTGCTGCAGAGGATCGACCGGGCATGTCACCCTCGGAGGCGAGAGGTGGGGATGAACTCATCTGTATCCCTTTTTTTATGTCGGGACGGACTGGACGTCAGGGGGCTGCCTGGGCGTTCAGCTGGCTAACGGATGAAATAAATCGTGGCAAACAGCGCGATCCAAACGATGTCGACGAAGTGCCAGTAATACGAAACGACGATGGCTGCAGTGGCCTGCGCAGGCGTGAACTTGCTGACCTTCGTGCGGAACAGCAGGAACACGAATGCGATGAGGCCGCCGATGACGTGCAGGCCGTGGAAGCCGGTGGTCATGTAGAACACCGAGCCGTAGACGCTGCCCGGGATGGTCGTGCCGTGCTCCACCAGGTGGATGTACTCGTAGCCCTGGCCGAGCACGAAGAAGGTGCCCATGGCGAGGGTGACGATGTACCACCGTCGCAGTCCGAACACGTCGCCGCGCTCGGCAGCGAACACGCCCAGCTGGCAGGTGAAGGAGGACGCGATCAGCACCATGGTCACCGGCACGGCGAGCCACAGGTTCAGCTCGGTCGGAGGCGGAGGCCACATGCCCTCCGGGGCCTGTGCCCGTGCCACGAAGTACATGGCGAAGAGCCCTGCGAAAAACATGAGCTCACTGGACAACCACACGATGGTGCCGACGCTGACCAGGTTGGGCCGGTTCAACGAGTGCACGCGCTGTGTGATTGCAGATCCTGAAGTCCCTACTGCGCTCGTCACGCTGGCTAGTATGACCCGTCGTAGTACGTCTTGGGCAATCGGGGCCGAAATCGGCGCGTCCGTGCAGGTCCCGGACCTGTATTTCTCCAGGTGGGCACTCGATGGCGGGTGCTCGGAGGGGTGTCACACGGGACATTTCGGAGGGTCGCGGAGGTCACGTGCGATCGTGGTGACATGAGTACCGGAAAGGGTCTTCGGGGGTGGCTGCGGTCCCTGGTCGGCCGGCGCAGCGAACCGCTCGACGCGAACCGGGCCGACCTGGTCGTGGTCGTCTCGTCCTTCGACGACGCGGAGGCGTGTTCGACGGCACTCGAGCGTGCCGCCGAGGCGACGCCTGCGTGGCGGGCCGAGGACGAGGCGGTTATGCGGCACCACCTGGCCCTGCCCGCCGGCACGGTGGACCGGGCGGCGGAACTGGCCGGGCAGGACGGTTACGTCGTGGCCGGAACCGACGACGGGAACGTTCCACCCGCTGCCGTCGTCGGTGGTGCTTCCGTGATCCTGCAACGCGTCCAGATCCTCGATGCGCTGCACTGTGCACAGGAGAAGTCGCGGATGGCCTCGCTCGCCCAGCGGCTCGGCGGAACGGCCCTGGGATGGGACGCTCTGCAACCGCAGGATTCCGCTGGCTAAGCTGACCGGTCGGAGGGCACGCCGGTGCCCGGTGAGGAGCGAGATGCGGCGAGGGCAGGTGCGATGAACGCGACGCGAGACGCGGACGAGGTGACGCAGAACTGGCCCTCCGTCCTGGGGGTACTCACCGCCGGGCAGGACCTGTCCGCCGCCGAGGCGCGATGGGCGATGAGCGAGATCTTCTCCGACAACGCCACCCCCGCCCAGATCGCGGCCTTCGGTGTCGCTCTGAAGATGAAGGGCGAGACACCCGAGGAGGTGCGGGCACTCGCCGACACGATGCTCGACTACGCCCGGCTGGTCCCGGTCGACGGTGATGTCGTCGACGTCGTGGGCACCGGTGGCGATCGGGCGAACACCGTCAACATCTCCACGATGGCCTCGCTGGTCGTCGCTGCAGCCGGTATCCGCGTGGTCAAGCACGGCAACCGCGCCGCCTCGTCCAAGAGCGGCGGCGCCGACGTGCTCGAAGCGCTCGGGGTGCACATCGACCTCGGGCCCGACGAGGTGGCCCACTCGGTCGCCGAGGCAGGGATCGGATTCTGTTTCGCGCCGGTCTACCACCCGGCACTGCGCTTCGCGGCCGCACCGCGCAAGCAGATCGGTATCCCGACGGTCTTCAACGTCCTCGGCCCGCTCACCAATCCGGCCCGTCCGAGCGCCGGCCTGATCGGATGCGCCTTCGAACCGCTCGTCCCGACCGTCGCGGGCGTGCTCGCGCAGCGCGGCAACTCGGCGCTCGTCGTGCGCGGCGACGACGGTCTCGACGAACTGACCACCTCCACGACCTCGAGCGTGCACATCGTCCACGGTGGCGAGGTTCGGGTCGTGACGCTCGATCCGCGCGACCTGGGTATCGAACGGGTTCCGCTCGAGGCGCTCCGCGGGGGCGACGCCACGGAGAACGCGGCGGTCGCGAGGGCCGTCCTGGCAGGGGAGAAGGGACCGGTGCGCGACGCCGTGCTCCTCAACGCTGCCGGGGCGATCGCAGCCTTCCGAGGCGTCGACGGCGTGCTCGAGGATGCCCTCGCGGCCGGACTCGGGACGGCGGCGGAGGCGATCGACAGCGGCCGGGCCACGGCCGTCCTGGAGCGGTGGGCCGAGGTCACCACGCGGCTGGGTGCCGGTTCCGGACAGAAGTGACCGGAGAACAGTAAGGACACACGAACGGGCCCGCACTGCACAGGTGCGGGCCCGTCGGTCGTCGGTGATGCTGCCGGTGTCAGTTCCCGATCGAGAAGCCGGCCTCGACGTCGGCGCTCGAGTACGACTGGAACGCGATGTGGGTGACGGTCTTCGTCACGCCGTCGATCTTGTTGATGCCCCGGGTGACGACGTCGGCGATCTTCTCGTGATCGCGGACCCGGACGACGGCCACGAGGTCGACGTCGCCCGCGCAGGAGTACACCGTGTCGACGCCGTCGAGGTCGGCCACCGCTTGCGCGGTCTCGGGGATACGGTTCGCCTCGGCATCGATCAGGACGATCGCGTTGATCATGGGGTCTCCTTCAACCTTCCTCGGGGATTGCATCAGCCTAAGCGGTGCGGCTCGTCGGCGGAGAGGAGCCTGCGGACAGCACGGGCGTCGCGTGCGAGCTCGGCCCACGCGCTCCACCGGCCCGCACCCCGCGTCGGTTCGCACCAGCCGTCGCTGGCCCGGACGATGCGGATGCCCTCGCCGTCGAGCCATCGCGCCACCAGACCGATCTCCTCCGGGGACGCGCCGCGGAGCGGGCCGGGTGACGGCCGCACCGTCTCGGCCGCGGCGACGATCGCCTCGACGACGGGCATCGGGCGCACACCGCGCGGTGCCACTCCGGCGGACGCGAGACGACCGGCGCGGACGACGGCGAACTCCCACCCGCCCTCGGCCCGCGGTCGCGCGGCGACGAGTTCGTCGACAGCCGCCAGTGCCGCGAGGCGTTGCGTGCGCCGCAGTGCGACGAGAGCGGCGGCGAGGCGGTCGCGCAGGCGGGCGGCGTTCTCGAACAGTTGGTCGCGTACGAGGGCATCGAGGCGCTCCTGCGCCGTCTCGACGGCATCGTCGGCGGTCCCGCGGACGACTGCGCGCGCACGCTCGACCTGGGCCGCATAGGCGGAAGCGTCCTGGACCCCGAAGGAGGCGGCGGCACAGCCCCCGACGGCGACAGGCGGGCAGCGGTCGCCGTGGCGGGCCGTACGGCCGATCCTGCGCGTGCATGTGCGCAGACCGCACATCTCCGCGAGCAGTGCCGCGACGTCCGCGGCGTCGGCGCGCACCGAGAACGGGCCGACCGAGTCGGGTCCGGGGGTGCGGCTCACGGCCAGGCGCGGGAACGCCTCATCGGTGAGGATGATCCACCAACCGCGCATCGGATACTTCGATCTGCGGTTGTAAGGAGGTGTGTGGGCCGCGATCAAGCGGAGTTCGCGGACACCTGCCTCGAGCCCGTGGGCGCATTCGACGTGATCGATGCGCGTGGTGAGCGCGACCATCTCGCGCAACCGCGGTCGTGTCTCGGAGCCGGTGAAATAGGTACGGACACGCCGGTGCAGATCGACCGCCGTGCCGACGTACAGCACCTCGTCGGACGGTCCCCGGAACATGTAGACGCCCGGTCTGCGCGGCAGATGCGCGGCGAGCGCGCGTTTGGCCCTCTGCTCGGCGGTGACCACCGGCATGTAGTCGCGCAGTTCGGTGAGGCTGTGGACGCCCTGGTTGCCGACCCGCTCGATGAGGGCGTGCAGGACGTCCACGGTGGCGCGCGCGTCGTCCAGGGCGCGGTGGGTGGGCACGGTGGAGACCCGGAACAGTTCGGCCAATGCGGACAGCTTCACCGACGGCGCTTCGTCGCGTCCGAGGACGCGGCGGGCCAGCTTGACGGTGCACAGCACCTGGAAGCGGGGCCACGCGAGTTCGCACTTCGCGGTGGCGGCCTTGAGGAAGCCGACATCGAATCCGGCGTTGTGTGCGACGAGCACCGCTCCGGACGCGAATTCCAGGAAGGCGGGCAGCACCTCCTCGATCTTGGGCGCCGCATAGACCATCGCAGTGGTGATGCCGGTGAGCTGCACGATGTACGGGGGAATGGGTCGTCCCGGATCGACGAGGGTCGCGAACTCGCCGAGCACCTCGCCCCCGCGGATCTTCACCGCGCCGATCTCGGTGATGGCGTCCTCGGCAGCCTTCCCTCCCGTCGTCTCGAGGTCGACGACGACGAAGGTGGTCTCGCGCAGGGGAGTGTCGAGCTCGTCGAAACCGAGTTGCACGCCGAGGGCGGATGGTTGCGGCGAGGTCATGCGGCAGAGCCTAGGAAGCGTCACCGACACACCGCCGAGCGGGCTTCGGAGCGGCCGCCGGAGGGGGTGGAGACGAGGATCACATCGCGCTTTTCTCGGCCCGATAGGGGGTAGACGAAGGCCGGAAAACAGACCGATCGGCCTCCGAGCACGACAAACCGGCGAATCGGGCGCCTCGCCTCGTGAACAGCCGGTGGGTCCGGACGTTCTGACCTGGTTCTTCCGGAAAGGACTCGGGTGAAACGGGCGCCGGACCTCCCTCGGGTAGAGGTGTGCCGAACAGGGGCCGTTACCGCGCCGTTATCGGACCGTTGCTCCGCGACGGCATTCCCCCAGGAGCGGGCCGAAACGGTCGGCTCGCACGGCGAGGCGGTCGACTTCACCGATGCCGTTTCGTAATCTTTTCGAGACCGAGCGGAGAGTTTTCCGCCCCACCCCCGGGTCGGAGCCGCACGGTTACCGCCTAATCGCTTCTCCCCGTCCTCGGGAGCGGCGAGCCGGGGACCCACACGTAGTACTCGGGGTGAATCCCCTCCGCCGCTCGCGGGGAGGGGTAGGGCTGATCTTCCGGCCCGAACCCGTCAGCTAACTCGGTCGGCGGGTGAACGGAAGAAACGGAGAACGTCCCCTCGTGGTTTCGAACAACAGCAAGCGCACCGTCCGGCGCGCACTCGTCGCCGGTGCCATTGCTCTCGGAGCAGTCACCGTCTCGGCCGGCCCGGCGATGGCCGAGCCGATCAACATTCCCGGTGTCGGAACGTTCGACCTCCCGGCCGGTGTGACCGTGCCGCCGGAGATCGCCAACATCGTTCCGCCGGCCCCCGAGGCCGCCCCCGCGCCCCAGGCCGGTTCCTTCACCGCCCCCTTCAGCTCCGTCGGCCAGCGCGCTGCCGACGCCGCACAGTCGAAGATCGGTGCCCCCTACGTCTACGGCGCTGCCGGCCCGAGCTCCTTCGACTGCTCGGGTCTCGTGCAGTGGGCCTACAAGCAGGCCGGTCTGAGCGTCCCGCGCACCAGCTACGAGCAGGCCTCCGCCGGTGCTCCGGTCGACGTCGCGGCTCTGCAGCCCGGTGACGTCGTGTCCTTCTACGGCGGCAGCCACACCGGCATCTACATCGGCGGCGGCAACATCGTGCACGCGTCCACCTCGAGCCAGCCGGTCAAGATCGCACCGCTGAACTCGATGCCTGTCGACGGCGCCCGTCGCTTCTGATCGGTCGGCGCACGTCGCTTCTGATCGGCCGAAGCTCCCCCCGCTCCAGCGCCGACGCACTTCGCGAGGAGGGTGGGTCCGGTACGTACCGGACCCACCCTCCTCGTGTGTCTGCCCGTCCTTCCCGGTGCAGGAACTGCTTGCACAAACGGCCGTGGCGCGGGAGGGCTACTCGCAGGTAGACACAAACCTATGCAATTCCGTAACCTGATCGAGACCTTTGGGAAAGGATGCGAGCCCACGTGGTTTCCGACAGGACGAAACACCTCGTACGAGTGCAGGACAGGCGACGGACCGGCCGTCCGGCGCTCGTCGTCGCCCTCGTGATGATGGTCCTCGGTTTCACTCTGGCGCCGGCCACGGCGCAACCCGCAGGTGAGAGTCCGGCCGCACGCCTGGAGCACCTCGCGGATCTGTCGCGTCGCAGCGAACAGGCCACCGAGGCACTGCACGCCGCCGGTGCGGATCTCGAAGCGAAGGTCGCGGCGCAGCACGAGGCCGAGGTGCGTGCAGGCCAGGCCGACGAGGCCCTCGGCGCCGCTCGCGCCGAGATCGCCCGCTTCAAGCCCACCGTCGACAAGCTCGCGCGGGCCAACTACCGCGGTGCGCGCACCAACCGGTTGTTCGCCGTGATGGTGAGCGACTCGCCCCAGCAGATGCTCGACCAGATGGTCCTGCTCGACGTCCTGGGTGAACAGACCTCGCGTGAGGTCGAAGGCTTCCGGGCGGCCACCGCCGCTGCGGCCGAGGCGGCCGTGGCCGCACAGCACGCCGCCGACGAGGCACGTGCCGCCGCCGAGCAGGCCCAGACCCTCCGCGACGAACTCCAGCGGCGACAGGCCGAACTCGAGGAGCAGATCGAAGGGGTCCTGAACGCCTTCGAGGCGCTGAGCGACGCCGAGAAGGCCGAACTCGCCGGCACTCCCTTCCCTCCGGGCCTCGACGCCGAGAAGATCCTCCAGCACCTCGTCCCCGGCAGCAACGGCGCCGCGCTCCGCGCCGCGCTGTCGCGCATCGGCTCGCCGTACGTGTGGGGCGCTACCGGCCCCGACCAGTTCGACTGCTCCGGTCTGATGGTGTGGGCGTACCAGCAGGTCGGCAAGTCGCTGCCCCGGTCGAGTCAGGCCCAGGCGCAGGGCGGCATCCCCGTCTCCCGCGACAATCTGCAGCCCGGCGACCTCGTGATCTTCTACGACGACGCCTCCCACGTCGGCATGTACGTCGGCGATGGCAACATGGTGCACGCCTCGACCTTCGGCGTGCCGGTGAAGGTCCAGTCGATCGATCGCTTCCCGTTCCACAGCGCCCGGCGGTACTGACCGGGTAGAGGCGGGATCGCCGCCGGTGGGCGAGGGCGTACGGGACCACCCTCGGACACCGACCTAGACTGACGCGGTGCCCGCGCGATCGTCCTTCACCGCCGGTACCCGCGAGTGGGAACGTCTCGGCCTGGCCGGACTCGTGGTCGCCCTGGTCACGGCAGGACTGCTGCTGGCCGTCGACCCCGTGGACACCGACGACGCCGACAGCCGGGTACGGGCCGAACTGCAGGTCGTGCTCGACGACTGGGCGCACGCCGTCCGGACCGGCGACGACGGATCCCTCGCGGAGCTGATCGACGACGCGTCCCCGGAATTCCTCGACGCCGAGCGGGAGCGGATCGCGGCGATCTCCGCCGTCCCCCTCGCCGATCTCGGTTACGAACTCACCTCCGAACCCGCGCTGCCCCTGCCGCCCGGGACGGTCGCCCGGTTCGCAGCCGACGAGGTACGGGCGCACCGCGTCCATCTGCGGTACGCCGTGGACGGTGTCGACGACGTACCCACCCGGCGACCGGTCACCGTGCTGTTCGTCCACCGGCCGCAGGGCTGGCGGATCGCCGACGACGCACCCGACCTCGCGGGGGCACAGACCGTGACCTGGCGAGGGCCGTGGGACCACGGCCGCCTGCATCTCGCGACCGCGCAGACCGAGGGTGGTCGCTCACTCGTGATCGGACACCCGGACAACGCCGCCTTCGTGGACGACCTGGCCGAGGACCTGCCGTCGGTGGTCGAGGCCGTCGACGACCTGTGGGGCGATTCCTGGCCGCGACGCGCACTGGTGGTCGTGACGTCCTCACGCGAGGAGTTCTCGCACCTCGTCGGTCCGCGGCACGACGGCGACGACATCGCGGCCGTCGCGGTTTCCGACGATGTCGACCACGAGCGCGGGATCGCCACCGGTCAGCGCATCGTCTTCAATCCGGCTGCGAGCGAGCGGCTCGACGACACCTCCCGACGGATCGTGCTCGCGCACGAGACGGTGCACGTCGCCGCGCGGGCCGGCACGGTGGACGGCTCACCGATGTGGGTCCTCGAGGGCTTCGCCGACTACGTCGGCCACCGCACGACCGCGGAGGGTCTCGGCACAGGGCCGGTCGACGTGCAGCGGATCGCGCCGACGCTGACCCGGCAGATGCGGGCGTCGGGTGCACCGACGTCGCTGCCCGCCGATGGCGACTTCACCGGCGACCGGTCGGCGCTCGCCTACGAGAGCTCGTGGTCGATCGCCGCGTACACCGCGGACGAGTTCGGACACGACAGCCTCGTCTCCCTGTACCGCGCCCTCGCCGCGGGTCCCGTCACCGACGAGCGGCTCGACGACGTGCTCGTCGACCTGCTCGGCGTCGACACCGCCGAGTTCGTGGACGGCTGGGGTCGCTGGCTCGGGGAGCGCATCCGCGACATCCGCTGACGGGGCACCGTCCGGAACCTGCGACCGCCGCCACCGCCCGGGACCCGTCGACGCCTTCCCGTCGCGCTGCTTCTACGGTGGTCCCATGTCGCGGACCCTGCTGGTGACGAACGATTTCCCGCCCCGACCCGGGGGCATCCAGTCCTATCTGCACGCCTTCGCGAACCAGCTTCCGTCCGACGACCTGGTCGTCTACGCGCCGCGGTGGCGCGGCGACAGCCACGTGAAGTTCGACGCGCGGGTCCCCTTCGAGGTCGTCCGTCATCCCACCACCCTGATGCTGCCGACCCCCGACGTCGCGCGACGGGCCACGCGGCTGCTCACCGAACACGACTGCGACACCGTCTGGTTCGGAGCGGCCGCGCCGCTGGCGCTGCTGGCCCCCGTGCTGCGCCGCGCCGGCGCCCGTCGCATCGTCGCCAGCACGCACGGCCACGAGGTGGGATGGTCGATGCTGCCCGCCGCCCGGCAGGCGCTGCGGCAGATCGGCGAGCACACCGACACCGTCACCTACGTCAGTCGCTACACGAGGGGGCGGTTCGCCTCCGCCTTCGGCCCCGAAGCAGGTCTCGAACATCTGCCGTCCGGGGTGGACACCGACGTCTTCCGGCCCGATCCGGCGGCGCGCGCCGAACTGCGGGCACGCTACGGCCTCGGCGACCGGCCGACGGTGCTGTGCCTGTCGCGCCTCGTGCCGCGCAAGGGGCAGGACGTGCTCATCCGCGCGCTGCCCGCGATCCGGAAGCGGATCGACGGTGCCGTCCTCGTGATCGTCGGCGGCGGACCGTACGAGTCGCGCCTGCGGGAGCTCGCCCGCCGCACGGATGTCGAGGAGCACGTCGTGTTCACCGGTACCGTGCCGTCGGCCGAGCTCGCCGCGCACCACACCATCGCCGACGTGTTCGCGATGCCGTGCCGGACCCGCGGCGGCGGTCTCGACGTCGAGGGCCTGGGCATCGTGTACCTCGAGGCGTCCGCGACCGGCGTGCCCGTCGTGGCCGGCCGGTCGGGCGGTGCCCCGGAGACGGTGCGCGACGGGCGCACCGGCTACGTCGTCGACGGCACCTCCGTCACGGCCGTGGCGACCGCGGTGTCCGGTGTCCTGGCCGATCCCGATCGGGCCGCCACGATGGGGGCAGCCGGTCGTGAGTGGGTCTCCACCGATTGGAGATGGGACGTCCTGGGCGCCAGATTGCGCGGTTACCTCGACGCCTCGGCGCCCCCGAACGAGACCGTGGCGCCGTCGGCGGGGTGACCGGACGGGCCGCCGGGACGATATGTGAAGCTGTCCTGCGTGAGCAGCATTCAGGTGGCGGATCAGACCTTCGTAGCGGCGCCCCCGGAGCGCATCGCCGAGGAGGTCGCGGCCCTCGATCGGTGGCGTGCGTGGTGGCCCGATCTCGCACTGACCGTGCGGGAGGACCGGGCCGAGAAGGGCATCCGGTGGGCGGTGTCGGGTCCGCTCGAAGGGACGATGGAGGTGTGGATCGAGCCGGTCCTCGACGGCGCGGTGATCCACTACTTCCTGCACTGCGAGCCGGTGGGTGTCGCGCCCGAGCGCGTCGCGGGTCTCGACCTCGCGGGAATGAACCGCACGCGTCGGGTCCAGGGGAAGGTGATGACCTTCGAGGTCAAGCAGCGTCTCGAGGCCGGTCGTCCGGCCGGTGAGCCGCCGCGACACTGAAGCCACCGAAGGAGCGTCGTCCCGATACCGTTGTTCCCACGTGTGTGATAGACCCTCGGGGCGGGACTGATCGGTGTACACCCGAGGGACCGAGAAAGGGAGCCGTCACCACATGGCCGAGAAGACGAAGAGGTCGATCACCATCGACGCGCCGGCCGAGCGTGTCATGGAGGTCATCGCAGATTTCGATGCCTATCCGACGTGGGTGTCGGCGGCGAAGACCGTGGAGGTCGTGGAGCATCGTCCCGACGGCCGGGCCGAGCGCGTGCGCTTCGTCCTCGACGCCGGCATCGTCAAGGACACCTACGTCCTGCGGTACAAGTGGGCGTCCGACAACCGTGCCGTGAGCTGGGAACTCGAGAGCGGTGAGATCCAGAAGGCCCAGTCCGGCTCGTACGTGCTGACCGAGACCCCCGACGGCACCACGGTCGTCGACTACCAGCTCACCGTGGATCTCACGATCCCGATGATCGGTCTGTTCAAGCGCAAGGCGGAGAAGGTCATCACCGACACCGCGCTGAAGGAACTCAAGAAGCAGGTGGAGGGCTGAACGTCCGGCACGCCCCGGCCCGCGTGCGATGGTTCCTCGGCAAGGGCGGCGCCGGGAAGACGACCCTGGCCGCGGCCGAGGCGCTCGCGACCGCCCGTGCGGGAGAGCCCGTGCTAGTCGTGTCCATCGACCGGGCGCACTCCCTCGGCGACGTGCTCGACCTGCCTCCGGCCACGAACCGGGACGCCGGCGCGACGGACATCCGCACCGTCGAGGACAACCTCGACATGGTCGAGATCGACTCGTTGCAGCTGCTCCGCTCGCGCTACGCGGTCCTCGCGTCGATGGCGGCGCTCGCCGGGACGCACGAGCACGCCGATCGGTTCGACCTGCCCGAGCCCGACGAACTGACCGGACTTCCCGGCGTCGAGGAACTGCTGGTGCTCGCGGAGGTCGCGCGACTCGCGGACAGCGGGAGGTGGGCTCTCGTCGTCGTCGACGCCCCGGCCTCCGGCGACGCCCTGCGCACCCTCACCGCGCCGCGTACCGTCGCCGACTCCCTCGAACGGATCTGGCCCCAGCACAGCCGGGTGGCGGCGGCCACCGGTCCGGACCCCCGCACGGGTGTCTTCGTCGCCCTGTTCGATCGGTTGCTGTCGGGGATCGCCGCGGTACGCGACCTGCTCGACGATCGCGGACGCAGCGCCGCGGTGATCGTGGCGACGCCCGACCGCGCCGGTCGTGCCGAGCTCGTTCGGGTGCGGTCGTGGCTCGCCCTGTCCGGTCTCCGTGTCGACGCGGTCGTCGTCAACGGCGTCGTCCCTGCGATCGGCGGTTCGGGTGCGGCCGCGCGGCTGCTCGCCGACCAGCGGGCCGCGCACGAGGCGATCGTCGCCGAGATCGGGGCGACCGTCACCGACGTCCCCGTGATCGTGTGCGAGCGCCGTGCCGCGGAGCCGGTAGGGTTGGTAGCTCTGGAGGAGCTCGCCACGGCGCTCCGCCGCGACGCGCCCGTTCCCTCGTCGGAGACCGACGAGCCGGTCCGGGTGCAGCACGAATCGGGAACGGGGGTGGGGTCGGTGTACGCGATGCGCATGTACCTGCCGCTCGCCGACCCCGCGTCCCTGACACTCGGGCGGATCGGCGACGATCTCGTCGTCGGCGCCGACGGCATGCGCCGCCGGGTGCGACTCGCGTCGGGGCTGCGCCGGTGCACCGTCTCCGACGCCGAGTTCGACGGAACCGATCTGGTGGTGCGATTCGTACCGGATCCGGCGGTGTGGCCGCTGTGAGGGACGATCACGAAGCCCTGATCTCCGAGTTGTTGCTGCTCGCCGACGCCGTGCTCGACCGTGTCGAGGGCACGGTGCAGCAGTTCGTCGCTGCGACCGGCGAAGCAGCTCCGCATCCCGCCCCCGATGCCGCGACCGGTTCGGCGGCGCCGGGTGATACCGCGACGTCCCCGAGCGGATGCGCGTGGTGCCCGCTCTGCGCCGCCGCAGCCCTCGTTCGCGGCGAGAACCACGAACTGGTCAGCAGGCTGGCGTCGAAACTGGCGGCGTTGATCGCGCTCCTGCGGGAGTTCCTCGCACAGTTCCTGCCCTCGACCGGCGGCGTCCCGCCCGAACCGACACCCGATCCGCCGACGCGGGATCGTCCGGCCTTCGAGCCGATCTCCGTCAACCTCCGCACGTGAACACGCACGATCCCCGCCTCACCGTCGGGATCGACATCGGGGGCACGAGCATCCGGGCCTCGGCCGTCGACCGGGACGGCGACGTCATCGACAGTGTGCGCACGCAGACGCCGTCCTCCGCGGTCGCCCTCGAAAACGCGCTGCACCGGCTCGTCGAGCATCTGCGCGACCGCAACGACATCGCGGCGGTCGGGCTGGGGGTCGCGGGTTTCCTCACCGAGGACCGCACCACCGTGCGGTTCGCGCCGCACCTGCCCTGGCGCGACACGCCGCTCGCCGAGACTCTCACCGACCGTTTCGGACTGCCGGTCGTCCTCGAGCACGACGCCAACGCAGCCGCCTGGGCCGAGTACCGCTTCGGCGCCGCCGCGGGTAGCACGATCGCGGTGATGGTCGCGCTCGGAACGGGCATCGGCGCCGCGCTGCTGCTCGACGGCAGGATCTATCGCGGTGCCTACGGTGTGGCGCCCGAACTCGGTCACCTGCAGGTCGTGCCCGACGGTCGACCCTGCCCGTGCGGCAAGCAGGGGTGTTGGGAAAGGTATTGCAGCGGAACGGGTCTCGTGGACACGACCGTTGAGATGCTCGCGGCCGAACCCGGGCGGTCCGTTCTCGCGGGCGAGATCGCCTCGGATCCCGGATCGCTCACCGGCCGGCGGATCGCCGGCGCGGCCCACGACGGCGACCCCGTCGCGCTCGCGGCCTTCGACGATTTCGCCCGCAGGCTCGGGCTCGGACTGGCGCTCGTCGCCGACGTCTACGACCCCGAGCTCGTCGTCATCGGGGGAGGGGTCTCCGGTTCCGCGCCGCTGTTCCTCGACGCCGCGCGCGAGCACTACGCGGCCGTGACCACCGGCTCCGGCCATCGTCCCCTCGCGCGCGTCCGGGTCGCGCAGCTCGGCGACGCCGCCGGGCTCATCGGTGCCGCCGATCTCGCCCGATCCGCGATCGAAACCTCACGACCGCCGCTGTAGGTGAGATTCGCTGTAGGTGAGATTATCGTCACGTCGACGGTGAAAGGGTGGGGTCGGGCACTGAGGCGATGTGCGAGTGGTAGTCGCGTCGTCGTAGAGTCGACCGGCGGGCGGTGCTGCACCGATCCGCGTGGGGGATGATCGGATTCGGGAAGGATGCCATGTGGTACTGGCTGTTCAAGTACGTCCTCCTGGGACCGCTGCTGTGGCTCATAGGACGTCCGAAGTTCGAAGGCGGCGAGAACATTCCGGCCCACGGACCGGCGATCCTGGCCAGTAACCACCGGGCCGTCCTCGATTCGTTCTACCTTCCCCTCCTCGTGCGCCGGCGGATCACCTTCCTGGCCAAGAGCGAGTACTTCACCGGTACCGGACTCAAGGGCGCCTTCCAGCGCTGGTTCTTCTCCTCGGTCGGGCAGGTCCCCATCGACCGCACCGGCGCCGACGCCGCGCAGGACGCGCTCAACGCCGGGGTTCGGGTGCTCGGCCAGGGCAAGCTGCTCGGCATCTACCCCGAGGGCACCCGCTCGCCCGACGGCCGTCTCTACAAGGGCAAGACCGGCCTGGCGCGACTGGCGCTGGAGACCGGCGTCCCGGTGATCCCCGTCGCCATGATCGGCACCGACCGGATGAACCCGATCGGGTCGAAGATGTGGCGACCGGCGAAGATCACCGTGCGGATCGGCGAGCCCATCGACTTCTCCCGGTTCGAGGGCATGGGCGGCAACCGCTTCGTCGAGCGCACCGTCACCGATGAGGTCATGTATTCGCTCATGCAGTTGTCGGGCCAGGAGTACGTCGACATCTACGCCGCCTCCCTCAAGAACAAGAGCTCGGCGGACGAGTCGGGCACGGCCGGGAACACGGACGCGTCGACGAACGGCAGTGCCGCGACTGCGCCGCAGGACGGTTCCGTCGCGGACCGTGTTCCCGACACGCGTGCCGGGTGAGCAGGTGCGCTACTTCTACGACTGCGAGTTCATCGAGGACGGACGCACGATCGAACTCGTCTCGATCGGTGTCGCCTGCGAGGACGGCCGCGAGTTCTACGCGGTGTCGACCGAGTTCGACCCGACCCGGGCCGGTGCCTGGGTGCGTCGCAACGTCCTCCCGAAGCTCCCGCCCCCGGCGCACCCCGCCTGGAAGTCGCGATCGAGGATCCGCGACGACCTGCTGAAGTTCCTCGTGCCCCGACCGGGCATCCGGCCCGAACTGTGGGCGTGGATCGGGGCCTACGACCACGTCGTGCTCGTTCAGCTCTGGGGGACCATGCCCGAACTCCCGGACGTCCTGCCCCGCTTCACCCGTGAGCTCCGGCAGTACTGGGAGGACTCGGGCTCCCCGCCCCTGCCCCCGGCGCCGGACGACAACCACGACGCGCTCGCCGACGCCCGTCACAACCTCGCGAAGTTCGAGGCGATCGAGGCTGCTCGCCGATCGCGGTGACGCGGGTAACGGGGTGCTGCGCCGCTTTCGGCCGTCACGCCATATCCTGGACGGGTGAACTGGACTGTCGACGTGCCGATCGACCGCTTGCCCGAACTTCCCCCGTTGCCCGAGGAGCTGCGTGCCGACCTCGACGCGGCGCTCGCAAAGCCGGCGCTGCAGCAGCCCAGCTGGCCCGAGGAACAGGCCGCGGCGATGCGCACCGTGCTCGAGAGCGTGCCCCCCATCACCGTGCCCCGCGAGGTCGAGGAGCTGCAGACCCAGCTCGCCGCCGTCGCTCGCGGTGAGGCCTTCCTCCTCCAGGGTGGCGACTGCGCCGAGACGTTCGCGGACAACACCGAGCCGCACATCAAGGGCAACATCCGCACGTTGCTGCAGATGGCGGTGGTGCTGACCTACGGTGCGTCGACGCCGGTCGTGAAGGTCGCGCGGATCGCCGGCCAGTACGCCAAACCGCGTTCGTCCGACACCGACGCGCTCGGTCTGCCGTCCTACCGCGGCGACATGGTCAACTCGCTGGTCGCCGATGCCGAGGTGCGCAGGCACGATCCGTCGCGCCTCGTGCGCGCCTACGCGAACGCGAGCGCCGCGATGAACCTCGTGCGTGCCGTCACCGCCGCCGGTGAGGCCGACCTGCATCGCGTGCACGACTGGAACCGGGCGTTCGTCTCGGCCTCGCCCGCCGGTGCCCGGTACGAGGCGCTCGCCTCCGAGATCGACCGCGGCCTGCGGTTCATGGACGCCTGCGGTGTCGTCGACCCGAACCTGCGCGCGGCGACGATCTACGCCAGCCACGAGGCTCTCGTCCTCGACTACGAGCGCGCGATGCTGCGCCTCGACAACTCGGGCGACAAGCCGCGCCTGTACGACCTGTCGGCCCACTTCCTGTGGATCGGCGACCGCACCCGTCAGCTCGACGGTGCGCACATCGCGTTCGCGGAGCTGCTGTCGAACCCGATCGGTCTGAAGATCGGTCCGTCGACCACCCCGGAGATGGCCGTCGAGTACGTCGAGCGCCTGGATCCGCACAACACGCCGGGCCGGCTGACCCTGATCTCCCGGATGGGTCATTCGAAGGTCCGCGACCTGCTGCCCGGCATCATCGAGCGGGTCGAGGCCTCCGGTCACAAGGTGATCTGGCAGTGCGACCCGATGCACGGCAACACCCACGAGGCGTCCACCGGCTACAAGACCCGTCACTTCGACCGCATCGTCGACGAGGTGCAGGGCTTCTTCGAGGTGCATCGCGCGCTCGGCACGCATCCCGGTGGCATCCACGTCGAGCTCACCGGCGAGGACGTCACCGAGTGCCTCGGCGGTGCGCAGGACATCTCGGATCTCGACCTGCACGGTCGCTACGAGACGGCGTGCGATCCGCGGCTGAACACGCAGCAGTCGATCGAACTCGCGTTCCTCGTGGCGGAGATGCTCCGCGGTTGATCACAGGGGAGATGCTCCGCGGTTGACCACAGGGGAGATGCTCCGCGGTTGATGACAGCGGAGATGCCCCGCGGGTAGGGGAAAGGCGGTCGGATCAGGGCAGTGCGGTCAGCGTGACCGTGCTGCCCTGTTCTGCTCTCCGGCCCGCCCCGGGATTCTGGCCGATCACGACCGAGCGGTCGGAGTCGCCGAGCTGCCGCACCTCGACCTCGAATCCGAGGCGGGTGAGCTCGTCGCGGGCCGAGCCCACCGAGCGTCCCAACATCGACGGCACCTTCACTGCATTGGATACAAGGAGGGTGACGGTTCCGCCGGCACCAACGTCTTCGCCCTCCTCCGGGTCGGTGCCGACGACCCGTCCCTCGTCGACGTCGGCGTCGAAGACCTCACGGATCTCGCCGACGGTCAGTCCCGCTTCGTCGAGGATGCGACGCGCCTCGTCGACCGGGCGTCCGGTGAGGTCGGGCAGGGTCACCGGGGGTGATCCCTTGCTGATCACGAGCGCGACCTCCGCGCCTACGGGCAGGACGGTTCCGGGGGCGGGGTCGAGCGCGGCCACTCCACCCTCGGGCACCGTGGTGCTGAACGCGGTGCCGCCCTCGACCGGTTCGAAGGTGCGGCTCCGCAGTTCGTCCTCGACGACGGACCTCTCGCCGGCGCCGGGAATGGACGGGACGGTGGGCCTGCCGAGCGACACGAGCAACGCGATCGTGTCGCCGTCGGGGACACGTGAGCCCGCGGTGGGGTCGGTGCCCAGGACGGTGTCGACGGGAACGTCGTCGGAGTACTCGCCCCGGATCTCGCTGGACAACCCGGCCGTCTCGATCGCGGACACGGCCGCCGCCCGGTCGAGTCCCAGGACGGTCGGGACGTCGGTGAGGCGGCCGGCGCCGAGCCACCACCCGGCGATCCCCATGAACAACGCGAGCACGATGATCGCGGCGATCCAGCCTGCGGCGAACCGGCGTTGACGGCGACGGTCGGCGGCGTAGTCGGGCCGGGGTGCCACCGGTTCGGTGTCGGGACGCGGATGGGTGCGGGTCGCGACCCTGGTCGGATGCGGACGTGTGGCCGGTGCATCCGGGTCGGGCGTAACCGGCACGGCGGTCTGCACGGTCGTCGGCGCGTGCGAGTTCGCGGCGGCGGAGCCGGGAAGGACCGTCGTCGCCGGAGCAGGATCGGCGTGCCCGGCAGCGGCGCCGTCGACGGTGCGGGTCGGTGCCGCGGCGTCGGAGTCCACCACGGGAGGCGTCCGCACCGCGGATCGTCTCGGAGCCGGAACCCGGTAGCGGGGGAGATCGAGCGTGTCGCAGATCTCGCCGAGCGCGTCGGCCATCACCTGCGCGTCGGCGTAGCGTTCCGACGGTTCGCGTTCGGTGGCCCGGCGGACGAAGGTGTCCAGTTCGGGCGGGACCCCGTCGATGGCCGAACTCGGATCCGGCACGTCCTTCTCCACGCGCTGGTATGCCACCGACAGGGACGTGTCGCCGGTGAAGGGGGTGCGGCCGGTGAGCATCTCGTAGACGAGCACACCGGCGGAGTAGACGTCGCTGCGCGCGTCGGCGCTGCCGACGGTCACCTGCTCCGGGGACAGGTACGCCGCGGTGCCGAGAATCACGCTGCGCGAGGTGGTGGTCGCGGCGGCGACCGCCCGGACGAGCCCGAAGTCGGCGATCTTCACCTCACCATTGCCGGAGATGAGGATGTTCTCGGGCTTGATGTCGCGGTGCACGAGACCCGCCCGGTGGGCGACCGCGAGGGCTCCGAGGACCGGCGCGGCCACGGCAGCTGCGGCGTGCGGCGGCATCGGCCCGCGTTCGCGCAGCAGTTCGCGCAGGGTGCCGCCCTCGACGAGCTCCATCACGAGGAAGACGTGATCGCCGTCCTGGCCCTGGTCGTAGACCGCGACGAGCCCGGGATGCGTCAGTCGTGCGACGGACCTGGCCTCGAACTCGAACCGTGCCAGGAACTGGGGATCGGCCGCGAACTGCGGATCCATGATCTTCACGGCGACGGGGCGGTCGAGACGCAGGTCGGTGCCGCGATAGACGGTCGACATGCCGCCCCGCGCGATCTGCGATTCGATGCGATAACGCCGGTCGAGCACGACGCCGACCAGTCGGTCGCCTCCAGCGGTCACCCGGTGTACCCCCGTGTCTCGTGATGGTGGGACGCCGGTACCCGGGCCTTCGAGGTATCGACGTGACGAAGCTCCGGCTCCGCGTCGGCGGAGCGATTTCGTCCCCGTCGATCGTAGCCAGCTCCCGTGGACGGTAGCCGCGTAGCTGCCCGCGAGGCCGCAGCGATAACGTGGTGGGGTGAGTGCAATCCCTTACTGCGACGACGTTCTCGACCGCTCCGTCCCCGTGGTGCAGCTCGTCGACGTGGCCAAGAGCCTCGGCGTCGCCACCTCCCGCGTGCAGCAGATGGTGCGCGACCGGCAGCTGCTGGCGTTCAAGCGCGACCGCGTGCCGGTCGTGCCCGAGGCATTCCTCGACGACGAGGGGGACGTTCTCAAGGGTCTTCCCGGCCTGATCGCGGTGCTGCACGACGGCGGTTACGAGGACGACGAGATCCTGCGGTGGCTCTTCACCGAGGACGATTCCCTTCCCGGTGGATGCCCCGTGGCCGCGATGCACACGCAGTCCGCGCGCGAGGTCATGCGTCGGGCGCAGGCGCTCGCCTTCTGAGTCTCCGGGCCTTCTGAGTCTCCGCGCCTTCTGAGTCTCCGGGGCGCCGTTACCGCTGCCGGAGCAGTGAGCCGGCGACGTACTCGGTGAGCATGACCGCGGCACGCGTGCGGCGCGGAACCGTCGCGCGCCGGTCGAGCACCCGGAACCCGCTGCGTTCGACCTCGTCGAGGATCCGTCCGTAGAGCGTGAAGGCCGCGCGGATACCGGGCCGGATCCGGTCGGGGAGGACCACCAGTCCGGGTTCGGCCCTGCGATACTCGGCGCGGGTCAGCGCGACCGCGTGGGCGAGCGCCCGCCGGACCCTCGGATCCACCGCGCCGGTGCGCCGGCACTCCTGCAGCAGGTCGATGTCGACCCCGAACGCCGACCACAGGTCGAGCGGGATGTAGACGCGTCCGCGTTCGAGATCTTCGCCCACGTCGCGGATGAAGTTGGTGAGCTGGAACGCCTCCCCGAGCGCGGCTGCGGCCGGCGGGGCGGCCGGATCGTCGACGTCGAGGATCGGCAGCAGTTCGAGACCGATCACCGCCGCCGAGCCGTACATGTACTCGCGCAGTTCCTCCATGGTCCGGTAGTGGGGCCGGAACTCGGGTGTGCCGGGCACGTCCATGCGCATGGAGCGGATGAAGGCGTCGAAGTACTCGATCGGGATGCGGTACTGCCGGATCGTGTCGGCGAGCGCGCGGACCACGAGACCCGTGTCGTCGAGTGGGCCGGGATCACCCGCGAGTGCGACGTGCAGGCGGGTGTGCGCGTCGTCGACACCGCGGATCGCGGCCTCGGGGTCGTCCACGGCGGTGACGTCGACGATGTCGTCGACGTGTCTGGCGAAGCCGTAGAGCGCGTGCACGGCGTGTCGTCGCGGCGCCGGCAGCAACCGGGTCGCGAGGTTGTAGGTGCGTCCGTGTTCGGCGGTGAGCTCGGCGCAGTAGGCGTAGGCCCGGGTGAGATCGTCGGCCGCGATCCCGGTGGGGCGGTCAGGCACGGTCGTCCCGGGCAGCGCCGGCGGGCGATGCCGCTCGTGGCCGCAACCGCAGACGCAGCGGGTCGTAGGTGACCAGCGACCGGGCCGCGACGATCGAGGCGAACACCGCGAGTGCGACGTGCGCGATGTTGTACATCCCGATCGACCCGTCGGGGTTGAAGATCAGCATCAGCCAGGTCGACAACGCGACGAGCACCATGAGCACCCGGGGGGACATCGCGAAGGCGGCGGCGACGGCGAGCGGCCAGGAGTAGTACCAGGGCAGCGCGGCGGGCGAGAGCAGGGTCACCGCGGTCAGTGCCACCACGATCCCGAAGATCGCGTCGCGTTCGGTGCGGCGGAAACGCCACCACGCCCACACGAGGATCACCACCAGCGCGATCGCGCAGAGCATGCGCGTGATGTCGAGGACCGATCCGAGCCGCCACGGGGTGACCCAGGTGACGGCGTGCGCCATCATCGTCGGTAGCGACAGCCAGTTGATGATCTTCGACGAGCCGGACAGGGCGGTGAGCCACCCGATGCCCACACCGGCGAGCAGCGAGGTGCCGCCGAAGACCGCGGCGAAGACGACCAGTCCCAGACCGGCGGCCTTGGCGAACAGTCGGACGGGCGCTGCCGGCTCGCGTCCCTCGGCGCGCGCACGATCGCGTTCGTGGATCATCCACACCCACACCAGGAAGGGCAGCGCCAATCCTGCGGTGGCCTTGATCGCGGCGCCGAGCGAGACCAGGGCGATGCCACTGATGTGCCGGCCCTCGAGCACGAGCACGATGCCGGCGATCATGAGACCGACCATCAGCAGTTCGTTGTGCACACCGCCGACGAGGTGGATCAGCACGAGCGGGTTCAGGACCGCGAGCCACAGGGCGATCGCGGGATTCCCACCCATGCGACGGGCGAGTTTCGGCACGGCCCACGCCATGAGCGCCAGGCCGGGAAGCATGGTCAGGCGCCACAACCAGGTGCCCGTCACCACGTTGTCGTCGGTGATGGACGTGATGCCCGCACCGAGCAGGAGGTGGACGGGCCCGTACGGCGTGGTGGTCGTCGTCCACACGTTGCTGACGTTGTCGAGCAGGACGCCCGGATTGACGACCGGGCCCACCTCGTACGGATCGAAGCCGCCGCGCAGCAGTGCGCCCTGCGCGAGGTAGGAGTAGGCGTCGCGGCTGAACATCGGGGTCGCGACCAGCAGAGGAGCGGTCCATGCGGGCAGCACCGTCCACAGATCGCGCACCGTGACGTGGCCGGCGAGGGTCGCCCGGCCGACGCGCACCCACGCCGCGATCATGACGAGCACACCGACCCACAGGATGATCCGCGAGAGTAGCTGGCCGTGGCCGAAGCGCAACCACGACAGGTAGATGTCCTCGAGCAGCGGGTCGACGCGGCGGACACTGCCCGACCCGAAACTGCCGAAGGTCATGAGTACCGCGCCCCACGCGCCGAGCAACGCGGCGTGGCCGGCGGGACTCCTCAGGAATGCCTGCTTCGGACGCTCACCCGTCGGCGCCACCGTCCCCTCCGGCGCGGTCGAGGTCTGCGGCTCGGCGTCGGGCGAGGCAGGGGACGACATCGGTACGGTTCCTCCCCCGTGGACGTGTGGATGCGCGGCGCGCAGATAGCTGGCGAACGAGGACAGTTTAGTGGAGACGCGGAGCACGGTGCGCCCGGTGTCACCGCCTTCGCGGAACACCGAGACGTTCGGCGGCGAGCCTTCCGGACAACAGCACGGTGGGGACACCGACGCCCGGCACCGTCGCCGACCCCGCGAGCACCACGCCGGGAACGGCCGGATCGAGGTTGCGACGCCGGAACGGTCCCGTCTGCCGGAAGACGTGGGCGCTCGAGAACGGGCTGCCCGCCTGCATGCCACGAGCGTGCCAGGTGGCGGGCGTGTCGATGTGGTCGACGCGGAAACCGTCCGTGATCCCGCCGTATCCGCGGCGGGCGAGGACGTCGAGCAGCTCGTTGCGGTAGGGCACCGCGAGCTCGGCCCAGGCGAGCGGAGCGCTGTCGAGGTTCGGGCACGGCGCCAGCACCGACAACGGTTCGTGTTCGACCCCCTCACGGGTGAACCGCAGGCCGGGATCGGACAGGGCCGGTCGCGTGATGAGCAGCGACGGATCCGACATCGGCCGGCCGCGTCCGCGGCTGCGGGTGATCTCCGCGAAGGTGCGGTCCCACTCGCCACCGAAGTCGATCACGTGGTGGTGTTGCGCCGCCCAGCCGCGGGTCACCCCGGTGGGGATCGACCCGTGCAGCACCACGGCCGACGGTGCGGCCAGCGTGCGGCGGCGCCGTCGGCGGGGCAGCAACCCGTCGACCACCGGGGTGTCGGGGGTCAGAACGGCCGCGTCGCACGGGAAACGCTCACCGTCGCGGGTGCGGACACCGTCGACCCGTCCGCCGGACAGATCGAGCGAGGTCACCTCCCGCCCGAGTTCGAGCCGTCCACCGGCCTCGACGAACGCCGCGGCCATCGCGCGGGCGACGGACCGCATACCGCCGTCCACCGCGTACACGCCCAGCGAGGTGTCCATGTGCGCGATCGCCCCGTAGACGGCGAGGGCCCGCGCCGGAGCAACCCCCGCGTACAGCGCCTGGAACGTGAAGACGCGGCGCAGGCGCGGGTCGGTGATCCTGCGGTTCACCTGAGCGCCGAGCCTGCCGAACCCACCCAGCCGGAGCAGACGCGCCAGGTCGCGCAGCGCCGCCGGGGACGAGACCAGGTCGAGCGGCGAGTCGAAACTCGCGTCCATGAAGCGGTCGAACTCGGCGTCGAAGATGTCGGCGAGCCACGCGCGCAACCGCAGATAGCGGCGTGCCTCCTCCGGTCCGCACACCCGCGAGATCTCCGCGACCATGGCGTCGGGATCGGAGTGCACGTCGATCGAGGTGCCGTCGGCGAACCGTGCGTGATAGGCGGGGGACAGTCGCCGGGTGCGCAGGGCCGGCCGGACGGAGTTCCGGTCGGCGCCGACCGCGGCGAGCGCGTCGTCGATCAGCTCGGGCATCGTCAGCACGGTGGCTCCGTTGTCGATCTCGTAGCCCGGGCCTCGATAGCTGCCGACCCGGCCACCGACGTCGTCGGCGCGTTCGAGCACCGTCACGTCCCTACCGGCACCGCGCAGGTACAGGGCCGCCGACAGACCGGCGAGACCGGCACCGACCACGACGACCCGGTCGGCGCCGGGAACCGTCCGCACCGTCCTCACGCCACCCGTCGGGTCGCGGCGACCGCCGACTCGCGCAGGAGGGCCTTGCCCTCCTCGGTGGCGCCGGACGACTCGAGCGCCTCGAACGCGCTGTCGGTCAGTGCCGTGATGCGGTTCTCGATCCGGGCGACCGCGCCGAGATCGACGAGCAGCGAGCGGAGCTGCTCGACCTGCCCGTCGGACAGATCGGTCCCGATGGAGGTGCGCAGCAGCTCGGCCGCGGCAGGATCGGACGCGTCGGCCGTCTCGAGCGCCAGCGCGTACAGGACGGTCCTCTTGCCCGAGCGCAGGTCGTCGCCCGAGGGCTTGCCGGTGACCTCGGGGTCGCCGAAGACACCGAGCAGGTCGTCGCGCAGCTGGAACGCCAGGCCGATGTCGGTGCCGAAGCGGCGGTAGGCGGCGATGAGGTCGTCGTCGGCGCCGGCGAGGGCAGCGCCGATGTGCAGCGGGCGTTCGATCGTGTACGCCGCGGTCTTGAACCGGTTGACCCGAGTGGCGGCCTCCACCGATTCGTCCGCCGCCACCTCGTTGGCGATGTCGAGGTACTGCCCGCCGAGCACCTCGGTGCGCATCGCGGCCCAGGCCGGGACCACGCGCGCGACGGTCGCGGGGTCGAGCCCGGCCGAGTGCAGCATGTCGTCCGCCCACACGAGGGCGAGGTCGCCGAGCAGGATCGCGACCGACTCGCCGAACTGCTCCGACCTGCCGTGCCAGCCGGCCTTCCGGTGTTGCTCGGTGAACTCGACGTGCACGGTGGGGAATCCGCGACGCGTGGTGGAGGCGTCGATGATGTCGTCGTGGACGAGTGCCGCGGCCTGCACGAGCTCGAGCGCGGAGCACGCCTGCAGGACGGCCTCGGCCTCCGGCCCGGTCGGGTCACCGCCGGCGCCGAGCCAGCCCGTCCACGCGAAGCGCGGACGCACCCGCTTGCCCCCGCGCAGCACGAACGCCTCCAGAGTGTCGACGGCCTGCCGGTATCCACCGCCCACCGAGTCGACCAGGTCGGAGCGTGAGGTGAAGAACTGCCGGAGGGAGTCCTCCACCCGATGGGGGAGCTGCTCGGCAGACAAGTGATCGGCGCCGGTAGACAGGACGAAACCTCCAGGTCGATGGGTGACGGCGCCTCGGAGGCGGGTGAGCCGGAGGTGCCGCGACCAGCCTATCCGCACAGTCGGGTCGTCGCCGGTAGCGACCGCCCCGGGGGCGCCACCTATGCTGGACCGGTGACAAGCGACTTCGTCAGGGCAACCGAGGACGGCGGGATTTCTCGGACCCCGTCGATCGTGGACCGTCTCGGGTCCGCGCGTTCGGGCCGCATTCCGTTCTCCGTCGAGTTCTCCCCGCCTCGCGACGCCGAGGCCGAGGGACGACTGTGGCGTGCCGTGCGGACGTTCGAACGTCTCGGTCCGGCCTTCGTATCGATGACCTACGGCGCCGGGGGATCCACCCGCGACCGTACGGTCCGGGTCACCGGACGTCTCGCCGAGGAGACCACCCTCCTGCCGGTCGCGCACCTCACGGCCGTCGGGCACAGCATCGACGAACTGCGCGCGATGGTCGGCGCCTACGCCGATCGCGGCATCACCAACATCCTCGCCCTGCGCGGCGACCCGCCGGGTAACCCGCTCGGCGAGTGGGAGAAGCACCCGGAGGGTCTCGAATACGCCGACGAACTCGTGCGGCTGGTGCGCGATCTCGGCGACTTCCACGTGGGCGTCGCGTCGTTCCCCGAAGGACACCATCGGTCCCCGGACCTCGACCACGACACCCGCTATCTCGTGCAGAAGCTGCGTGCGGGTGCCGAGTACTCGATCACCCAGATGTTCTTCGACGTCGAGCACTACCTGCGTCTGCGCGACCGGGTCGTGGCCTGCGACACCGAGCAGGGACTCAAGCCGATCATCCCCGAGATCATGCCCATCACCTCGCTGCGCTCGGCGCGGCGCAGCCTCGAACTGTCGGGTTCGCATCTGCCGCCCGTACTCGAGGAGCGGCTGCGGCGCGCGGCGGGCGACGGTCCGGAGGAGAATCGGGCCGCGGTGCGCGAGGTGGGCATCGAGGTGGCGACGGAGATGTGCGAGCGGCTGATCTCCGAGGGTGCGCCGTGCCTGCACTTCATCACGCTCAACTTCGCCCGCGCGACCGGCGAGGTGCTCGACCGTCTCGGCTACGAACTCGAAGCTCCCGCCGTGGTGCAGCCAGCCTGACATCCGTCCCGTTCCGGCTGGGGGTCAGGGCAGGACGCGGGCCTTCCACGCCGCGCGTCCGCTGCGCCGGGCTCGGATCGACGACGCCGTGAGCGCACCGAAGGCCAGGACCGATGCCGGGTGTGCCGCGGCGTCCAGCAGGTCGTCGACGGGACGGTCCGGAGCATCCGGGTGTGTGCGTCCTCCCCGTTCGGTGGCGCGCGCAAGGAGCCGTGACGCCATGCCCGCGGCGGTACCGGCCACGCCCCAGCGCCGCGTCCGCCCCTCGCCGAGAAGCGCCGCCGCCGGGGGCACGAGATAGGCGAGGAGATACAGCGCGACCACCGCGGCCGCGCCGGCCGGGGAACCGAACGCCGACCACAACCAGCGGGTGTAACCGCCGATCAGCGGGCGGGGCCCGTCGTACATCCGGCACGACGCCAGCCCGCCCGCGGCCGCGACCGTCGTACGCAGTCCGGCGCGACGCAGTGCCCGGGCCAGATCCAGATCCTCCGTGGGACTCGCCGCGACCGCGGCGTGCCCGCCGATCGCCGCGTAGGCGCGCGCGTCGAAGACGAGGAACTGCCCGCACGCAACCGCCATCGACGGCCGGTGGGTGCGGTGCGAGACCGCGACGGGCAGCACCGAGAACCACGACCAGAACAGCAGCGGCTGCACGAGCCGTTCGAGCGCCGATCCCGTGAGCTGGTACGGGAACGGTGAGACGAGCGCGGCGTCCTGGCGGCGCAGCGGAGCGACGGCGGCGGCGAGCGAGTCGGGTGCGAGCCGGACGTCCGCGTCGACGAACACGACGACGCCGCTGTCGGCTGCCGTTCCGGCGTGGGCGACGGCTGCGGCACACGCGGCCGCCTTTCCGGTCCATCCCTCGGGAGGCGGCTGTGTCGACCGGACGACGGTGATGCGCTCGTCGCCCTCGGCGGCGGCCCCGGCCACCTCGGCGGTGCCGTCGGACGAGTCGTCGTCGAGGATCACCACGCGCAGGGCGCGCAGTCCTGTCTGGGCCCGCAGGTCGGAGACGATCGCGGCGATGCGGGGCGCCTCGTCGCGGGCGGGGACGACGACGGTGACCTGCTCGTCGACCACCGGTCCCGGCACGAGGCTGGGGAGCGCGACGCGGTTCGCGAGAGCGACGGCCGCGCCGTAGGAGGCGACGAGAGCGCCACCGGCGACGAGTCGCGTGAGACCGGGGGACGGGTCGCGCGGAAGGCGGGTCAGGACCGCGTCCCGTTCGCCGACGACCACTGCGGCGCGGGATTACGGGTGAACCAGGCCACGCCCGCGATGATCAGCGTGACACCGAAGGCGGCGCCGGCCATGATCCCGGCCCAGCCCGCGAAACCGCGCGTGTTGGGATCGGCGTAGCGCACCTCCGCGCGGAGGCTGCTCACCTCACCGGCCGGAAGCTTCCAGGTCACGATCGAATCCGATTCGCGGGTGCCGTTGGTGGTCGCCACCCGGGCGGGGAACGCGATGGTGAACTGCACGTCGGTGCCCTGGGTGGGAGCGGATTCGAGATCCACACGTCCGTTCAGGGCGACCAGATCGCCCGAGCGCTGCAGATTGAGCTGGAACATGCCGGCGCTCTGATCGGACATCGTGGCGAGCTGCTGGACGTCGCCGAAGGTGAGGTCGTTGAAGAAGACCTGGCTCCCGACGTAGCCGTCCTGTGAGTACTCCTGCACCCGCACCTTCCCGGCCAGAGCCGAGGGGGCGGTGAGCTCGGGACCGGGATCGTTCTCGTCGGCGGGGATGGTCGCGGCGACGATCTGCCCCGACACACGGTCGTCGGAGGAGATCCCCATCGTCGCCTGCACACGCAGGCAGCCGGTGAGGAGCGGGAGGCCGAGGAGCACGAGCCCCACGACCGCGACGACACGACGGCGGACGGACAGGTTGGACGACTGCACGGAGAACATGGTGCCAGGCACGGTCATCCTCGTCGGTCGTTCGGGTCGCTCGCGGCGAGTCGTGCCTCGTCCCGACCGGGACCGGACACGCGTCCGCGCCACGACCGGACGAGCGAGACCAGCAGGGGAACACCCAGTACCCCCATGACGAGCAACCCGTACACCGCGGAGTAGCGGAGTTCGGGAGCGTCGAGGAAGACGCTGTGGGCGAGCGCCGAACCGAGCCACGTCCACAGGAACAGCGCGATGGGCACGGCATCGTGCCGGGGCGTGTCGGCACGGTCCGACCGGGAATCGACGAGCACGAGCACGGTCGCCATGATCGCGGCGACGAGGATCCAGCCCGCGTAGTTGGTGAGCGGGATGTGCTCGATCCCGGGTAGGCCGCCGGCGTTGCACCACGACCAGTGACCGTCCGCCACCATCTGGGGGTCGAGGTAGAGATCCCAGCCCAGCATGCCGACGGTGACCGCCGCGATCCGGCCGGGACCGTTGCGGACGAGGCGGGAGGCCACGCACCAGACGGGGTACAGACCCGCCGACCACGCCAGCGGCACCACCAGCGGGACGTCGAAGGCGGCCGGTCCGAGCCGGTCGGTGACATAGCTGTAGCAGCCGTAGGGATAGCCGGTCATCGTGCCGACCACCTCGGACAGATATCCGATGCCGGCCGAGCTGACGAACAGGACGACGGCGAAGGTGAGGCCGCGGTTCAGCGCGGCATGGACGAGGCACGCGGCGGTGAGCAGCGTGACGACCGCGACGGTCGCGGCGTCCCGGGCATCACCCGCGGTGAGGGGATAAGCGATCTGGGCGAGGACCGCGGCGACGGCCGGGACGATCGGAAGGATCGTCCGCCGACGGGCCGGCCGGGGCGGTGCGGGGACGCGGGTGTCGGTCACCGCGACACCCAGCCCTTCACGCGGTCGACGAGGCTCCCCTTGGCGTCGGCGAGGGCGACCCGGGCGGCATTGCGTCCGCTCGCACCGGAGACACCACCGCCGGGATGGGTGGAGGCGCCGGTGAGGTAGAGGCCGGGCGCGTCGGGCACCCGGTAACCGGACAGCTCCGGCAGCGGGCGCCACAGGAACATCTGGTCCAGCGACATCTCCACGTGCATGACGTTCCCGCCGAGCAGGCCGAGTTCGCTCTCGATATCCGCGGGGGTCTGCACGTGACAGTGCTCCACGCTCGCGGTGAAGCCGGGAGAGCGCGTCTCCATCTCGGCGAGGATGCGGTCGGTCTCGGCGCCGGCGATGTCCGCCCAGCGACGTCCGCCGCGCAGCGCGTACGGATGCCACTGGGACCACAGCGTGATCTGGTGCTTGCCGTCGGGTGCGATCGTCGGGTCGAGGGCGGAGAAGCTCATCGCGAGGACGGCCGGTCGCGGCGGCAGGTCTCCCGCCATCGCGGCACCGTGCGCGGCGCGCAGGTGGGCGCGGTCGTCGACGAGCAGTTGCAGACCGGAGGTCGTCAGTTCGGGCTCGTCGCAGCCGCGGTAGCGGGGCAGCGAGTCGGTGCCGAGGCGCAGGACCATGCCGATGCCCGGGCCGACCCGCATGCTGCGACGCCAGCCCTCGAGCCGGTCGCGGTCGTATCCGCCGCGGTCGAGCAGATCCAGCGTGGTCAGCACGTGGCATCCGGCGACGACCCTGCGGGCCTGCACCGAGCGTCCCGATTCGGTGCGCACGGTCCACACATCGCCGGTCCGGCGGATCTCGGTGGCGGCGTCGCCGCAGGTCACCGTGCCGCCGTCGGACCGCAGCCGCGACAGCAGGGCCTGGGTGAGCGCGCCGCTCCCGCCGATCGCGCGGCCCGGGGGCAGGGTGTGCATGAGGGCTGCGAAGCCCACCATCGCCGCGGTGCCGGGTTCGGACATGGGCGGCCCGGACTGCGCGCCGAACCAGGCGAGGGCCGCCTTGAGAGGTTCGTCGTCGAAGTACTCGTCGAGCAGGCTGTCGCCGGTGGTGAGGAACCGGCGGGACAGGGCGCTGCCGCCCTCACCGGCGTCGAGTCCCCAGAACGACGACAGCAGGTGCCGGCCGGTCGGGGGACGGGTGAACGACTTCATCACCGCCGCGCTGCGCGGGCCCCAGTCCTGCACGAAGCGGCGGTACGCGTCGGCCTCGCGACGTCCGCAGGCGGCCTCGACGGAGGCGCAGGTCCGGTCGAGATCGCGGTGGAAGACGATGCCGGGACGGTCGGAGTCCGCCGGCGGCGGCGCGTACGCCCACGGGTCGCAGTCGATGTAGCGCAGGCCGTGGGCGGCGAGATCGAGTTCCTCGACGATCCCCGAATGGCGCACCATGATGTGCGCCGAGGAACCCCGGTCGACGGCATATCCGGGGAAACGTTCGACGGTGGAGACGGCGCCGCCCGGCACGGTGTCGCGTTCGAGGATCTCCACCGACCATCCGTCGCGGGCGAGATAACACGCGGAGACCAGGGCGTTGTGGCCCGAGCCGACGACGACGACGTCGAGTGTGGAGTTCATGGGGTACCGCTTCCGTCCGGATCGTCGATCGTGTGGTGGTGGTGCGGAACGAGGTCCGGCTCGAGGGGCAGGCTCCTGCCGAGGACCGCGAACGGGCGGGCGTCGCCGGTGAAGACGAACCGGCGGACGACATCCTGGAATCCGAACCGACGGTACAGCCGCCACGCCCGGTTGTCCTCGCCCGGCACCTCGGGGGTGGACAGCAGTACGGCTGCTTCGGTGCGTTCCCGCAGCAGCGCCGACAGGAGCAGTTCACCGATGCGGCGACCCTGCATGTCGGGTCGGACGTGCAGTTCGGTGAGCTCGAAGTAGTCGGAGAGGACGCGATCGATCTCCTCGGGGGACCGTCCCGAATGGCGCATGCCGGCGCGCACCTGCTGGTTCCACCACTGGCGGGTGTCGCCCCGATAGCCGTACGCGATTCCGACGACGGTGTCCGGATCCTCGGGGAGACTCGCGGCGAACGCCTGCCATCCCGCGCGGGCCGAATGCTCGGACCACATCGGCGCGCGGTGGTACTCCGTGCCGCGGGGATACCGCATCGCCGCGACGTAGACGGCCAGCAGCTGGGGCAGGCGCGCACGGAAGTCCGCGGGGGAGAGTTCGGTGAGGATCGGGGCGTCGTGGCGGGGGTCGGTGGTCATGCGTGACTCGTTCGGGTGGCTCGCGCTGCGTCGGAGGTGCTCGGGTCTCGCTGATCGTTCGGGATGACGTGGCCGCTTTCTCTTGACGGGTTGTCGGTGGGTCCAGCTATATTGAATACGTCGAACGCATGTTCGACACCGGTGATCCGGGGATGTTCGAGGGAAGCGAACATCCCCGGATCACCCTGGGGTCTCCCGCTCGGCGTCCGTGTCGGGCCTCACTCGAGGACAGTGATCTCCGTTCCTCGGCGTTTCGGCGGGAATGCCACCGGATACCGCTCGTTGTAACGAGTGGTGAGACCACGCCGAGGAGGTGCGTGAACATGGCCAACGGTCAGGTCGCGAGTCGAGGCCCGCGTCGGACGTCTCCCACGCTCGGACCGTCCGCATGCATCGACCGTGCCACCTCGGCGCGCGCGGCGACGCTGTTGCGCAAGGCCGACGATCTGCTCTCGGGTGCCGCCGGTGCCGGCGATCCGGGCGAGCGGTTCCGGCTCGCTTATCTGGCAGCGCTGCGCGGTGCCGGTGCGGTGGTCGCCGCCGCGGAGCTGCGGTCCGGGATCCGGCCCCGCCGCCCCGCCACGCGCAACGCATGGGCACTCATGGCGCGCGCCGACGAGTCCTTCGCCGTCTGGGCCGACTACTTCGCCGATCGTTCCGCCACCCGCACCGCGGTCGAGGCGGGGGTCGCGCAGGCGGTGGGAGCCGACGAATCCGGTGCGTTCTACGACGAGGTGGGCCACTTCCTGCACGACGTGGAGGGTTATCTCGACGCCGAAGCAGAGCCGGAGGTCGGTGTCGGTGGGTGACTTTCGCCCCCTCACGAGGGCCTTCGCCGAAGAGGGGATCGAACTCACGTGTGGAGTTTGTGGTCCACAGCGACATCTGCTCGTATTATTGACTCAGGCGGCCGTACGGACGGCCCCCCGCCGGATTCGCCCCACGGATCCGGTGGCCACCGTTTAGTGCCGGGGGAGGTACCGTGCCACTCTCCGAGCACGAGCAGCGCATGCTCGATCAAATCGAGAGCGCGCTCTATGCTGAGGATCCCAAGTTCGCCTCGACCGTGCGTGGCAGCCGGTTGGGGATGGCGTCGAACCGGCGGCGGCTGCAGGCCGGCGCCTTGTTCGTGTTGGGCCTGACGCTGTTGATCGCCGGCGTTGCCCTGCCGCTCAAGCCGGGCGGCTTCCCGATCATCAGTCTGCTCGGGTTCCTCGTGATGTTCGCCGCCGGAGTCCTGTTGCTCCTCGGCGGTCGTCGGTCGTCGACTCCAGGGGCGACGGGCGGTAGTTCCGGTTCCGGAAAGACCGGTCGAAGTTCCCGCGGCGGCAAGAAGTCCTCGGGTGGTGGCTTCACCAACCGCATGGAAGAGCGGTTCCGGAGGCGTTTCGAGCAGGACTGACCTCCTCGACCATCAGGTGTATCGACGACGGCGCGACCCACGGGTCGCGCCGTCGTCGTTTCTCTGTCGACCGACCTCTGGACCTCTGCCCGTCCGTCCGCTCCACTGTCCCTCCACCACCGTGCCCCACCCGCGCGTTCCCCGTCTCCCCACCGCCTCCCACCCCGGCTCCGGACGCAGTGTTTTCCCTGGTCGCCGATTGCTCGGTCCTCGCTCCGCCGGTGGGGCGGAGCGTCGGGGCGCCGACGACGGTCAATCCGGTGTCGTCGCGCGAGGGCGTGTCCCCATTTTTCGCCACCTGCTCTGAGCTGGGAATGTGACGACAACACGCGTGGCCGGGCGGCAGTAATCCGTTTCCGGTGGGGCAAAGTGGGGTAATGTGGGGCGCGGCGGGACAAGGTGTCCTGTCGCGCGAAGCATCCGTCCGGCAGCGGGGAGGCGCCGAGTGTTCCTCGGTACCTACACCCCGAAGTTGGACGACAAGGGCCGGCTCACGCTGCCGGCGAAGTACCGAGACGAGCTGGCGGGAGGGTTGATGATCACGAAGGGGCAGGATCACAGCCTCACCGTGTTCCCTCGCGACGAGTTCGCCGCTCTGGCCGAACGCGCTGCGAGTGCCTCACGGAGCAACCCGCAGGCACGTGCGTTCCTGCGGAGTCTCGCGTCGGGAACGGAGGAGCAGCGACCCGACTCACAAGGCCGGATCACGCTGTCGTCGGCCCACCGCAAGTACGCCGGTCTCACCAAGGACTGCGTGGTGATCGGTTCGGTCAGGTACCTCGAGATCTGGGACGCGACGGCATGGGAGACCTACCTCGCCGAGCACGAAGAAGACTTCTCGGAAGCGAGAGACGAAGCACTACGCGACATCTTGTAACCACGGCTCGGGCTGCGCGGCGAGTGCCGCGAGGCCTCTGCCCGATGTGCCGGCCCTGACGCACTTCCCCAGCGCCAGGTACGGACCGGAGGGCCCTGACGCACTTCCCCGGCGTCAGGTCTCTTCGGACTCGGACAGAGACCTCGAGGCATTCGCCGTCTTCCGTATCCACCCCCGTGGCGGCGAGCACGGTAGCGAGACGAGCGACAGGCAGGCACGAGGCACACCACCGTCCACCCGACGAGTACCCCACAGACCGTAAGCGGCCCGAGCAGGATTCCGGAGGACACATGGTGGACGGCGAGCACGAATCCGTCGATGGTACGGATGAGGCCACCGGTGCCGATGTGACATCTGCGGCGGAGTTCGGCCACGTGCCCGTCATGCTCCAGCGGGCCGTCGATCTTCTCGGCCCCGCTATCGAGAGCGTCGGTCCCGACGGTGAGGGCGCGGTCTACGTCGACGCGACGCTCGGTCTCGGTGGGCACTCCGAACACTTCCTGACGATCTACCCGAAGCTGAGGCTTGTCGGCCTCGACCGCGATACCGACGCACTCGCGATCGCCCGCGAGCGACTCGCACGGTTCTCCGACCGCACCGACTTCGTCCACACCCGCTACGACGGGATCGCCGACGCGCTCGAGAGCGTCGGCCTCGACCGGTACGGCTCGGTCCACGCGGCCCTGTTCGATCTGGGCGTGTCCTCGATGCAGCTCGACGAGGCGGAGCGCGGCTTCGCCTATTCCAAGGACGCCCCGCTCGACATGCGGATGGATGCCACCACCGGCATCACCGCGGCCGATGTCCTCAACACCTACAGCCACGGCGACCTCGCCCGCATCCTGAGCACCTACGGCGAGGAGCGCTTCGCCGGCAAGATCGCCTCCGAGATCGTGCGGACCCGGGCCAAGGCTCCGTTCCGGACGAGCGGCGAACTCGTCGAACTGCTGTACCGCACGATCCCGGCCGCGACCCGCCGTACCGGTGGTCACCCGGCCAAGCGCACCTTCCAGGCGTTGCGGGTCGAGGTCAACGCGGAGCTCGACTCGTTGCGCAATGCGATCCCCGACGCTCTCGACGCTCTCGCGGTGGGCGGCCGGATCGTCTTCATGTCCTACCAGTCGCTCGAGGACAAGGTCGTCAAACAGGAACTGACACCCCGTGCGAAGTCCCGCAGTCCCGAAGGGCTTCCGGTCGAACTGCCCGGGATGGGACCGGAACTGCGCATCCTCACCCGCGGTGCGGAGCGGGCGACGGACGACGAGATCGAGGCCAACCCACGTTCGGCGCCCGTCCGCCTGCGTGCTGCAGAACGAATCGCCAGGAGGTAACCGATGACCGTACAGGTGGCACCCCCGCAGCGCCGGAACCCGGGGCGATCGACCGCAGCGCAGCGTGCCTATCAGCGACGGTCGCAGCGCGCAGCGCAGCTCGGGGTCGAACAGGTGCAGACCCGCGGGCGCACGACGGGCGCCGGACGTGTCCGCACCCGGATCCCGTTCGTCGCCACCATCATCGGGCTTCTGGGCGTGGGCATGGCCGTGACGCTGTTGCTGACCACTCGGGCGACCGAGGACTCCTACGAGCTCAGCGCGGCGCGGTCGCTCAACGAGGAGCTCGCCCAGAAGCGGGCGGTGCTCCAGCGCGACGTCGCCACGGCCGAGTCGGCTCCCGCGCTCGCGGTCGCCGCGGCGGAACTGGGGATGATCCCCACCGGGCAGGTCGCACGGATCGTCGTCGCTCCGGACGGTTCGGTGCAGGTGGTGGGCGATCCGGTCCCGGCCCAGGGTGCCCCGCCGGTCCCGCTGGACCCGCCCGCCCGGGAGGACGCCCGCGTCCAGACCCCGCTGGCCGGCAGCGCCGGGGCGGAGACTCCGCGGCCGCTCGGTGACGTGAGCGAGGAACCTCGGCCGCGCACCGACACCGAGGACACGCGTCGGGCCGCGCCGTCGGCCGACGGCCGCCCGGTGGGCGAGGAACCGGCACCGGCTCCCGTCCCCGCACCCGCGGCGGAGGCTCCCGCGGCCGCCACGCCGGACGTCGAGGGTGCCGCACCTGTACCGCCCGCGGCAGGACAATCGGTACCCGTGAGCGAACTGCCGCAATCCGAAGCGCCCCGTGAGGCGGCGCCCGAAGCACCTGTCCAGGCCGTGCCGACGGAACCCGAGGGCGGGCCTCGGTGAACAACCGCTCCACCCCTCGGCGTGCACCGCAGCGACGTTCCACCCCGGCGACGCGCGGCGGCCGGGCTCGAATGCCCGCGCCGCGCGATCGCAAGCAGCGCGACCGGACGAGTTTCGCGTTCCGCAACAAGTGGGGCCGGATCGGCATGTTCGGCATTCTGGGCGTAGCCGTCGCCCAGTTGCTGTCCGTGCAGCTCGTCCAGGCTCCCGCACTGTCCGCCGAAGCCGCCAGCCAGCGCACCACCCGACTCGTCGAACCCGCGACCCGCGGCACCATCGCCGATCGCAACGGCGAACCGCTCGCCTACACCATGGAGGCGAAGGCACTGACCTTCCAACCCGTGCGGGTGCGAAAGGAACTCGAGGAGGAACGCGCGAAGGACCCGTCCCGGCCCGAGGTCTCCGAATATCTCGAGGGTGTCGCGTCGGCGGTCCACGAGGCGCTCGGTGCTGCGGCGCCGGAGAGGGACGTGCTCGAGATGCTCGAGAGCGACGAGACCTTCGTCTACCTCGCCCGCGGCGTCGATCCGGGGGTCGCGGCGGAGATCGTCGACGAGTACGACAAGGTCGGCACCGAGCGTCAGGACATCCGTCTGTATCCGGGCGGATCGCTCGCCGCCAATCTCGTCGGCGCGACCGGCTGGGACGGACACGGCCTGATCGGGCTCGAAGCGTCGATGGACGCCGTGCTGGCGGGTACCGACGGTTCATCCACCTACGACCGCGGGTCCGACGGCGCCGTCATCCCGGGCAGCTGGCGCGACCGTCAGCCCGCCGTCGACGGTTCCTCCGTCGAGCTCACGATCGACAACGACCTGCAGTACCACGTGCAGCAGGAGGTGCAGCGCGCGAAGGACCTGTCCGGAGCGAAGAACGCCTCCGCCGTGGTGCTCGACGCGCACACCGGCGAAGTGCTCGCCATGTCGAACGACAGCACCTTCGACCCGTCGATCGGTGTCGCGAACAACCCGCCCGACGCCGAACAGGGCAATCTCGCGGTCAGTTCGCCGTTCGAACCCGGATCCGTGAACAAGATCATCACCGCGGCCGCGGCGATCGAGGACGGTCTGACCCGACCCGACGAGGTCCTGCAGGTCCCCGGCACGATCACCATGGCCGGCGCGACCGTCAAGGACGCCTGGGATCACGGGGTCGTGCCGTACACCACGACGGGTGTGTTCGGGAAGTCGTCGAACGTCGGCACGCTCATGCTCGCGGAGCGGATCGGCGAGGACCGCTTCGCCGAGATGCTGCGACTGTTCGGTCTCGGCCAGCGCACCGACGTCGGCCTGCCCGGCGAATCCGCGGGTCTGCTGCCCAGCCGGGAGCAGTGGTCGGGCGGCACCTTCGCGAACCTTCCCATCGGCCAGGGTCTGTCGATGACGCTGCTGCAGATGACCGCGATCTACCAGACCATCGCGAACGACGGCGAGCGTGTCCCGCCGCGGGTCGTGCGCGCGACCGTCGCGCCGGACGGCACGCGCACCGAGACACCCCGCCCCGATCCGGTGCGGGTGGTGAGCCCGCAGACCGCCGCGACGGTGCGCGACATGTTCCGCTCCGTCGTCCAGTCCGACACGGGCAACCAGCAGGGCACCGGCGCGGGCGCCGCCATCGAGGGCTATCGGATCTCGGGCAAGACGGGCACCGCCCAGCAGATCGACCAGAACTGCAAGTGCTATTCGAACTCCGACTACTGGATCACCTTCGCCGGCATCGCGCCGTCCGACGATCCGCGCTACGTCGTGGGCATCATGCTCGACGCCCCGACCCGCAGCTCCGACGGCAGCGGTGGCCAATCGGCTGCGCCGCTGTTCCGCAACATCGCGTCGTGGTTGCTGCAGCGCGACGGCGTGCCGCTGTCGGCCGAACCGGAGAGCAAGTTGATCCTCCAGGTCGACTGACGAGGTGACCGTGGCGCCTCGGTAGGCTGACACGTCGGTAACGTGACACGACGATCGTCGCCGAGACCGCATCGGGAACGAACCCGGGAACATCCGTCGGAGTGCCTGCAGACGAGCTGCAGCGAAGCGAGAGGAAACTGGTGCCTGTGCCATCGAGTCCGGATCCGGCTCCTCCGGAGGAGGGGCGGAGACCCGAGCACCCACCGATGACGCAGATCTCGGTTCTCGCCGACGCCATCGGGGCGCGCGTCGAGATCGTCAATGCAGCCGCCGGAGATGATGCGGCCCGTGCGGCCGCGGTCACCGGCATCGACCTGCGCGCCCAGGGCATCCGCCCCGGCGACGTCTTCGCCGCGCTGCCCGGCGCGCGCGCCCACGGCGCCTCCTTCGCGGGCACCGCGCTCGAGCGCGGAGCGGTCGCCGTGCTGACCGACGAGGCCGGTCGCGATCTCGTCGCCGAGGCCACCTCGGATCCGGTCGCCGTCCTCGTCCATCCCGAGCCGCGTGCCGCGCTGGGGGCGGCGTCGGCCACCGTCTACGGACACCCCTCCCGGAGCATGCAGGTCATCGGCATCACGGGCACGTCCGGTAAGACCACGACCTCCTATCTCGTCGAGGCCGGTCTGGTCGCGGCCGGACGCGTCGTGGGTCTCGTCGGCACGGTGGAGACCCGGATCGAGGGGATCCGCGTGCCGAGCACCCTCACGACCCCCGAGGCACCGCAGCTGCACGCCCTGTTCGCCGTCATGCGCGAACGCGGTGTCGACACCGTCGTGATGGAGGTCTCCAGCCACGCCCTCGCGCTCGGTCGCGTGGACGCCACCGAGTTCGCCGTCGGCGGGTTCACCAACCTGTCCCAGGACCATCTCGACTTCCACAAGGACCTCGACGACTACTTCGGCGCGAAGGCCCGGCTGTTCGCCGAGGACTCGCCGGTCCGGGCCCACCGCGCGGTGGTGTGCACCGACGACGCGTGGGGACGCCGCATGGCCGAGGTCGCATCGGCAGGCCGCGACGACGCGACCGCAGTCCGCACGGTCACCACGGGTGGCGACAGTGCATCCGGTGCCGCCGGTCGCGCCGGTGCCGACTGGACGGTGACCGACGAGGTCCCCGAAGAGACGGGCGTGCAGCAGTTCACCCTGACCGGTCCGGACGGGATCGCCCGCCGCGCCACCGTCGGCCTGCCGGGCCGCTACAACGTCACCAACGCCGCTCTCGCCGTGGCGCTCTGCGCCGAGGTGGGCGCCGACATCGACGCCGCGATCCGCGGTATCGCCGATGTCGCGGTGCCCGGCCGGGTCGAACGGGTCGAGCGCGGACAGGACTTCCTCGCCGTCGTCGACTACGCCCACAAGCCCGCCGCACTCGAAGCGGTCATCGGAACCCTGCGCGCCGCGACCGAGGGACGCATCGCCGTCGTCGTCGGTGCGGGCGGCGACCGCGACCGGACGAAACGGCCGATCATGGGCGAGGTCGCGGCGCGGGCCGCCGATCTGGTGGTCGTGACCGACGACAACCCCCGAACCGAGAGCCCCGCCGCCATCCGCGCGGCCGTCCTCGACGGTGCGCACTCCGTTCCGCCGGCCGAACGCGGCGAGATCCTCGAGATCGGCGACCGCGCCGCGGCGATCGCCGCCGCGGTCGCGTGGGCGCGCCCGGGCGACGTCGTCCTCGTCGCCGGCAAGGGCCACGAGACGGGGCAGGAGATCGACGGAGTGAAGCATCCCTTCGACGACCGCGAGGTCCTCGGCGCAGCTCTCGACAAGTACCGGACCGCAGGACCCGACGGTGACCATCCGCCTGCTGCGGGCGGTTCGCATCACGGAGGCAAGGCATGATCCCGATGACATTGGCTCGGATCGCGGAGGTCGTCGGGGGCACCCTGCACGACGTCGACGATCCGTCCGCCGAGGTGACCGGTTCCGTCGAGTTCGACTCGCGACGGATCGGTCCCGGCGGCCTGTTCCTGGCGCTGCCCGGTGCGCGCTCGGACGGACACGATCACGCCGCGGCCGCCGTCGCCGCCGGTGCGGTCGCGGTCCTGGCCGCACGGCCGGTGGGTGTGCCCGCCATCGTGGTGCCGCCGATCCCGCCGACCGAGACCAACGCCCTCGCGCTCGAACACGACAGAGACGGATCCGGCGCGGCCGTGCTCGCCGGCCTCGCGAAGCTCGCCCGCACCGTGGTGGACACGCTCACCGACGCCGGCCTCACCGTCGTCGGTGTCACCGGTTCGGCGGGCAAGACGTCCACGAAGGACATGATCGCCGCCGTGCTCGCACCGCTCGGGGAGGTCGTAGCCCCGCCCGGCTCGTTCAACAACGAACTCGGCCACCCCTGGACCGCGCTGCGCGCCACCGAATCCACCCGGTTCCTCGTCCTCGAGAAGTCGGCGCGGGGCCCCGGGCACATCGCGACCCTGACCCGCATCGCCCCGCCGCGGATCGGTGTCGTGCTCAACGTCGGTACCGCCCACCTCGGCGAGTTCGGTTCGCAGGAGGTCATCGCCAAGACGAAGGGCGAACTCGTCGAGGCGCTGCCCAGCGCCGCCGACGGGGGAGTGGCGATCCTCAACGCCGACGACACCCTCGTGTCGAAGATGGCGACCCGCACCACCGGTCGCGTGGTGACCGTCGGGACCGGGTCCGGTGCCGCCTACCGCGCCGAGGACATCCACCTCGACGATCAGGCGCGTGCCTCCTTCACCGCCGTCGTTCCCGGCGCCGACGGACAGGAGCGGCGTGTGCCCGTGCGCCTGGCCGTGCACGGCGAACACCAGATCGGCAACGCCCTGTCGGCGATCGCCGTCGCCGTGGAATGCGGTGCGACGGTCGAGCAGGCCGCCGAGGCGCTCGCGACGGCGGGTCCCGTCTCGGCGCACCGCATGGCGGTACAGACCCGATCCGACGGGGTGACCGTCATCGACGACGCCTACAACGCCAATCCCGATTCCATGCGCGCAGCCGTGAAGGCCCTGGTCACCATGGCGCGGTCCGGCCCGGCTCCCCGGCGCACCTTCGCGGTGCTGGGGGAGATGGCCGAGCTCGGGGACGACGCCGTCGTCGCCCACGACGCCATCGGACGCCTCGCCGTGCGCCTCGACGTCACCCGCATCATCGCCGTCGGCGCCACCCGACCGGTCCGGGGTCTGTTCCAGGGCGCCGTGATGGAAGGATCGTGGGGTGAGGAAGCGAGCCACGTCCCCGATGCCGACGCCGCGATCGCGTTGCTGCGCGACGAACTGGAACCGGGCGACATCGTGCTCGTGAAGGCATCGCAGTCCGTGGGACTGTGGACCGTCGCCGAGGCCGTCCTCGCGGACGACCCGGCCGGTAACGGAAACAACGACGCTGCTGTGGGGACGGAGGACGCCCGGTGAGACAGATCCTGTTCGCGGCGGGCATCGCGCTCGCAGTCTCGATCCTGCTCACCCCCGTCCTGATCAAGATGTTCTCCCGGCAGGGCTTCGGGCAGGAGATCCGGGTCGAGGGCCCACAGAGCCACCAGTCCAAGCGCGGCACCCCCACCATGGGCGGCGTCGCGATCCTCGCCGGTCTGTGGGCCGGTTACTGGGGATCGCATCTCATCGGCATGGGATACGACGCGGAAGGTCCCACCGCCTCCGGTCTGCTCGTGCTCGGCCTGACGACCGCGCTCGGTGGCGTCGGCTTCCTCGACGACTTCATCAAGATCCGCAAGCAACGCAATCTCGGCCTGAACAAGACGGCCAAGCTCGTCGGCCAGCTCGTCGTCGCCGTGGGCTTCGGCATCCTCGCGCTGCAGTTCCGCAATGCGGACGGCCTCACCCCGGCCAGCACCGATCTGTCCTACGTGCGCGACATCGCCACGGTCTCGATGGGCTCGATCGTGTTCATCCTGTTCGTCTACCTGCTGGTCAGCGCATGGTCTAACGCGGTGAACCTCACCGACGGCCTCGACGGTCTCGCTGCCGGTTCGATGGCGCTGGTGCTCGGCGCCTACGTCATCATCACCTTCTGGCAGTACCGCAACGCGTGCGCCGTGGAACCGACCGCCGGCTGCTACGACGTCCGCGACCCGCTCGACCTGGCGTTGCTGTGCGCCGCCGGCGCCGCCGCCTGCATCGGCTTCCTGTGGTGGAACGCCGCACCGGCCAAGATCTTCATGGGTGACACCGGCTCGCTCGCCCTCGGTGGCATGCTCGCCGGTCTGTCCATCACGACCCGCACCGAGCTGCTCATGGTGGTCATCGGCGCGCTGTTCGTCGCGGAGGCCGCCTCGGTGGTCATCCAGGTCGCGGTCTTCCGGTCCAGCCGCAGGCGGGTGTTCCGGATGGCACCCTTCCATCATCACTTCGAACTCGGTGGATGGGCCGAGACCACGGTGATCATCCGGTTCTGGTTGCTCGCCGCCATCGCCTCGGCGATCGGTCTGGCCCTCTTCTACAGCGAATACCTCGCGGCGATCGGGGACTGACCGTGACCGACGAACTCGAACGGCTCAGGGGACGGGCGGTGCTCGTCGCCGGGGCAGGGGTGTCCGGCCGCGCGACGATCCAACCCCTCACCGATCTCGGCGCCCACGTCACCGTCACCGACCGCAACGAGCGGGCACTGGCCGAGTGCGCGGCGCTCGGCGCCCGGACTGTCGACCACGACAGCCTCCTCGACGACCCCACCGCGCTGCGGGAGTTCGCCCTGGTGGTCACGAGTCCCGGATTCCCGCCCGACGCGCCGTTGCTCTCGCGTGCGGCCGGTGCGGCGATACCCATCTGGGGCGACATCGAACTGTCCTGGCGCATCGACCGCGCCGAGGTCTACGGTCCGGCCCGACGCTGGCTGGTGGTCACCGGGACGAACGGCAAGACCACCACCACCATGATGCTGCACGCGATCCTCGAGGCCGCCGGTCTCGGCAGCGTCGCGTGCGGCAACATCGGTCTTCCCGTGCTCGACGCCCTGCGCCGCGACGAGCCGCGGGCCGATGTCCTCGCCGTCGAGTTGTCGTCCTTCCAGCTGCACTGGGCGCCCTCGGTTCGGCCCGAGGCCGGTGTCGTGCTCAACATCGCCGAGGACCATCTCGACTGGCACGGCGGCATCGAGAACTACATCGAGGCCAAACTCGGTGCCCTCACCGGCGCCGTCGGCGTCATCGGTCTCGACGACCCGATCGCCGGTGGTCTCGGCGACCGTTCCCGTGCCGTCCTCACCGTGGGTTTCACCCTGGGTTATCCGCAGGAGGGTGAACTCGGGATCAGCGGAGAACTGCTCGTCGACCGGGCGTTCGCCGATTCCGCTGTACTCGCTCGCGTGGACGACGTGACGCCGCCCGGCCCCGCGGGACTGTCCGACGCCCTCGCGGCCGCCGCCCTCGCGCGGGCGATCGACGTGCCGGCCTCGGCGGTGCACGACGGCCTGCGACGGCACCGCGTCGGCCCGCACCGCGCCGCGCCGGTCGGACAGGTCGACGGCGTCGAGTACATCGACGACTCGAAGGCGACCAATCCGCACGCGGCCCGCAGTTCGCTGCTCGCCCGCGACCGCGTGGTGTGGATCGCCGGTGGTCTGCTCAAGGGCGCCCGCGTGGACGACCTGGTCGCCGAGGTGGCGCCACGACTGTCCGGAGCCGTGTTGCTCGGCCGCGATGCCGGCGAAATCGCCGAAGCGCTGGCGCGACACGCCCCGCAGGTCCCGGTCGTCGTCGTCGACACGGGCGACGATGAAGCGATGACCGATGCGACGAGCGAGACCGACACCGCTTCGGTGAACGCGACAGGCACTGCTCCGGTGCGGAGGGCCGCGGCGCCGGGCGCCGACGGTCCCGCCGCGATGCGCGTGGCGGTCCGGGAAGCGGCCGCGCTCGCCTCGCCGGGGGAGACGGTGCTGCTCGCGCCGGCCGCGGCATCGCTCGACATGTTCGCCGATTACGCGGAACGCGGCCGTAGCTTCGCGTCCGCGGTCGAGGAACTCCGCGGGGGCGGGACGCAACCGTGACCCCTCGGGCAGGAGCGACCCGAGCAGGGGCGAACACCGACGAGCCGGTGGTCGGAGTACGCGGCCGGTTCGGGGCCTGGATGGCGCGACCGCTCGCGTCGTTCCATCTCGTGGTGACGATCGCCGTCCTGCTCACCGTGCTCGGCCTCGTCATGGTGCTGTCGTCGTCGAGCGTCGGCGCGGTGGCCGCGGCGGGATCGGCCTACGGACTGTTCACCTCCCAGGTGATCTTCGCCGTCCTGGGCATGGTGATCTTCTACATCGCGCTGCAGATCCCGGTCCGGGTGATGCGACGCTTCGCCTTCCCGGCGTTCGCGTTCTCGGTCGTGCTGCTCGTGCTCGTGCTCATACCGGGCATCGGTACGGTCTCGCAGGGCACCCGGGGCTGGTTCGTCATCGCCGGTATCTCGCTGCAGCCGGCGGAGATCGCCAAGATCACGCTCGCCGTATGGGGCGCGCACCTGCTCGCGTCCCGGCGCGGCGAGAACTCGACGCTGCGCGAGATGCTCGTCCCGCTCGTCCCGGCCGCCCTGCTCGTGACCGGCCTGATCGTGCTCCAGCCCGACCTCGGCACCACCGTGTCGATCGTGATCATCGTGCTCGCCCTGCTGTGGTTCGCGGGCCTGCCGCTCAAGGTGTTCCTCGGGATCGTCGGCACGGCCGCCACACTCGCGGTGATCCTCGCTCTGACGGCCGGCTACCGCTCGCAGCGTGTGCGGGCCTTCTTCAACCCCGGCGACGACCCGCAGGGCGCCGGTTATCAGGCGCGACAGGCGAAGTTCTCCCTCGCCGACGGCGGCCTGTGGGGTCGCGGGCTCGGCCAGAGCCGCGCGAAGTGGAGCTATCTGCCCAACGCCCACAACGACTTCATCTTCGCGATCATCGGTGAGGAACTCGGCTTCCTCGGCGGAGTGGCCGTCATCGGCCTGTTCGGTCTGTTCGCCTATGTCGGACTGCGGATCGCGATGCGCTCGGCCGACCCCTTCCTGCGCCTGTTCACCGCGACTGCGACGACGTGGATCATCGGCCAGGCCTTCATCAACATCGGCTACGTCGTGGGACTGCTGCCCGTGACCGGCCTGCAGCTGCCGCTCGTGTCGGCCGGTGGCACCTCGACGGCCACCACCCTGCTGATGTTCGGTCTGATCGCCAATGCGGCCAGACACGAACCCGAAGCGATCGCGGCGCTGCACGCGGGACAGGACGGCCGGTTCGCCCGGTTGTTGCGCCTGCGCAAGCCGGAGGCCTACCGGGCCGGTCGTTCCTCGGCGGCGCGTACGGTCGCAGCACGACAGCCACGAGCACGGGCCGCGGTCCCCGAGCGCAGTGCCCGCCCCGCGGCGGGTGGTGGGGGCTCGCGCAAGCGGCAGACCCCGGCGCCGAACGAGCGGCAACGGGGAGCTGCGCAGGACCGCCGGGGATCGGCGGGCCGGACGCAACCCCGCGAGGGGACCGGCCGGGCCCGGCGCACGCAACCCGCGCGCGAACCCGCCCGGGGCCGGCAGCAGACGAACCGCACGACACGCGGATCGAACGGACGAAGCGGAGAGAGAGGGAACCGTAGGTGAGTGGGGAGAGGCCGGCACTGTCGGTGGTGGTGGCCGGAGGCGGCACGGCCGGTCATATCGAACCGGCGCTCGCGGTGGCCGACGCCGTCCGCGCACTCGTGCCCGACGCGCGGATCACCGCGCTCGGCACCGAACGGGGACTCGAGACGACGCTGGTGCCGCGCCGCGGATATCCTCTCGAACTCATCCCACCGGTGCCGCTGCCCCGCAAGCCGACGACCGACCTGCTGAAGTTGCCGGGCCGGGTCGTCTCGTCGGTGCGCCGCACCCGGCAGATCCTCGACGAGGTCGAAGCCGACGTCGTCGTCGGTTTCGGCGGGTACGTGGCGCTGCCCGCCTATCTCGCAGCCGGCGCCGGTCCGCTGCGTCGACGCCGGCGCATCCCGGTCGTCGTCCACGAGGCCAACGCCGGCGCGGGCATCGCCAACCGGATCGGTGCCCTGCGGGCCGAGCGTGTGCTCGCCGCCGTCCCGCGCTCGGGCATCGTCCGGCGTGGCGACGCGCAGATCGTGGGGATCCCGGTCCGCTCGTCGATCACCGGTCTCGACCGCGCCGGGCTGCGCGCGGAGGCACGACGGCACTTCGGTCTGCCCGACGACGTGCCCGTGCTGCTCGTGTTCGGCGGGTCGCAGGGTGCCCGCTCGCTGAACGAGGCCGTGGCCGGCGCGTCCGCGGCGCTCGCGGAGGCCGGCATCGCCGTGCTGCACGCGCACGGACCGAAGAACACCGTGGACATCCCCGCCCATCCCGGTCACGCCCGCGCCCCGTACGTCACCGTGCCCTATCTCGAACGGATGGACCTCGCGTACTCCGCCGCCGACGCGGTGGTCTGCCGGTCCGGGGCCATGACGGTCGCGGAGGTCTCGGCGGTGGGGCTGCCCGCCGTGTACGTGCCGCTCCCGCACGGGAACGGTGAACAGGAACTCAACGCCCGGCCCGTCGTCGAGGCCGGTGGTGGCAGGATCGTCGCCGACGGCGACCTGAGTTCGGACTATGTCGCCACGGAAGTGGTGTCGTTGCTCGGCGACGAGCGGAGACTCGTGGAGATGGGGCGCAGCGCCGCGGCCGCCGGTCACCGCAGTGCCGCGGACGAGATGGCTCGCATAGTGCTCGAGGTTGCCGGAGTGGAACCGAACAGGAGTGAACGATGAGTGCGCAGTTGCCCGCCGAACTCGAGCGGGTGCACATGGTCGGTATCGGCGGTGCCGGGATGTCGGGCATCGCCCGGATCCTGCTCGCCCGTGGGGGACAGGTGTCGGGTTCCGACGCGAAGGAGAGCCGCGGTGTGCTCGCGCTGCGGGCGCGCGGTGCGCAGGTCCGCATCGGCCATGCCGCCGAGGCGCTCGACCTGCTCGAGGGTGGCCCCACCGCCCTGGTCACGACGTTCGCGGCCATCCCGAAGGACAATCCCGAGCTGGTCGCCGCCCGCGAGCGGGGCATCCCGATCCTGTTGCGCCCCGCGGTCCTCGCCTCGCTGATGCGAGGGAACCGCACCTTCCTGGTCTCGGGCACCCACGGCAAGACCTCCACGACGTCGATGCTCGTCGTCGCGTTGCAGCACTGCGGCTTCGATCCGTCCTTCGCGGTCGGCGGTGAACTCAACGAATCCGGGACCAACGCGCATCACGGCAGCGGGGACGTCTTCGTCGCCGAGGCCGACGAGAGCGACGGCTCGCTGCTGCAGTACGACCCGAACACCGTGATCGTCACGAACATCGAGGCCGATCACCTCGACTACTTCGGCACGCCGGAGGCGTACACGGCGGTCTTCGACGAGTTCGTCGCCCGCATCGCGCCCGGCGGCCTGCTCGTCGTGTGCCTCGACGATCCCGGCTCGGCGGCCCTCGCCGAACGCGTCGTCGCCCTCGGCCGCGACGACCTGCGGGTGCAGGGTTACGGCACCGCCGACGTCATCGGCACGGCAGGCGACCACCGCGGCGTTCCCGTCGGGGTGCGGCTGCTCGGCTGGGAGGCCAAGGATGTCGGCGGCGTCGCCGAGTTCCACCTCGCGGGTGAGGATTCGCCGCGCACCGTGCGACTGTCCGTCCCCGGCCGGCACATGGCGCTCAACGCTCTGGCTGCGCTGCTCGCCGCGCTCGAAGCGGGAGCGCAGGTCGACGAGGCGCTGGAGGGACTCGCCGGTTTCGGCGGTGTGCACCGGCGGTTCCAGTACACCGGCCGCGAACACGGCGTGCGGGTGTTCGACGACTACGCCCACCATCCCACCGAGGTCCGCGCGGTCCTCGCGGCCGCGGCCGAACTCGTCGCCGGAGAGCCGCTGCGCTACACCGAGACCGGCACCGAACGACCCCGCGTGATCGTCGTCTTCCAGCCGCACCTCTACTCGCGCACCGAGGCGTTCGCCACCGAGTTCGGGCAGGCGCTCGACCTCGCCGACGAGGTCGTGGTGCTCGACGTCTACGGCGCCCGGGAGGAACCGATCCCCGGGGTGAGCGGTGCGCTGGTCGCGCGGGCGGTGAGCAAGCCGGTGCACTACCAGCCGAATCTGTCCGCGGTGCCCCGGCAGGTCGCGCGCCTGACCCGGCCGGGCGACGTCGTGATCACGATGGGCGCCGGTGACGTCACGATGCTGGGGCGGCAGATCCTCGACGCGCTGCACAGCAAACCGGGTCGTTTCCGTCCGGCCGGGGCGGTTCCCGAGCCCGGTGGATTCCGCGCACCCGGCGGTTCCGGACCGGAGCCGATCGGCTCGTGACGCCCGCCGCCGTCTCGTCACGCCGCCGTCGCGGGCGACCGTCACGCGAATCCCGTGAGCCCGACGAAGCCCGTGAACGCAGCACCGCCCGGCGCCCGTCCGGGCGGTCGGTGCGCCTGCGGACCGTGCTCGTCGGGGCGGCTGTCGTGGCGGTGCTCCTCGGAGGCATCGCGGTGGCCTGGTTGTCGCCGTTGCTGTCCGTGCGGGTGATCGAGGTGGACGGGATCGAGGTCGTCACCTACGACGAGGTGGTCGACGCGCTCGCGGTCGCCGAGGGCACGCCGCTGCTCCGGGTCGACACGGCCGGGGCGGCCCAGCGGGTCGCGACGATTCCGCGCGCGGCGTCGGTCCGGGTCCAGCGGGTCTATCCCTCCACCGTGCGGGTGACGGTGACCGAGCGCGAGGCGATGGTCTTCTTCGATGCACCCGACGGCACCCATTCGGTCGACATCGAGGGGGTCGACTTCGCGGTCGAGCCGCCTCCGATGTTCACTCCCCGCCTCGTCACCCCGACGCCGGGCACCGGCGATCCCGCGACCCGCGCCGCCGTGGAGGTGCTCGACAGGTTGCCGCCCGAGCTGCGCGTGCAGGTGGAGACGATCGAAGCGCCCTCCCCGTCCGACATCTCGATCGTCCTCACCGACGGGCGTGTCGTGGTGTGGGGCGGAACCGATCGTTCCGAGCGGAAGGCGGCGGTCGTCGGCCCGCTGCTGACGCAGCCGGGGGAGCGATTCGACGTGGCGAGTCCCGACCTGCCGACGGTGAGGTGAGGGATCGACGAAATTCGTCCGGCGTGTCCGGCGCGTCTACTGGCTAATCCCGGTACCCGTGCCATAGCGTTTCGGACAGTCGCGTTACTTGACATAACCTTCAAGCTGTGGTTGAGGGTTTGTCGGGGCAGCGCGCTGCGGAGCCGTCCGCCCGACCGGCGGACGTGACCGACATCGAGCCAGACCCAGACCCAGCACCACCCGGACACCATGCACCACCCGGAACTTCAGGAAGGCGAGAGCACATGACGCCCCCGCACAACTACCTCGCCGTAATCAAGGTCGTCGGTATCGGCGGTGGCGGCGTGAACGCGGTCAACCGCATGATCGAGCAGGGACTCAAGGGAGTCGAGTTCATTGCCGTCAACACCGACGCGCAGGCCCTGCTCATGTCGGATGCCGACGTCAAGCTCGACGTCGGCCGCGAACTGACCCGCGGACTCGGCGCCGGCGCAGACCCGGAGGTCGGCCGCAAGGCCGCCGAGGATCACAAGGACGAGATCGAAGAGGTGCTCAAGGGCGCCGACATGGTCTTCGTGACCGCAGGCGAGGGTGGTGGAACCGGTACCGGCGGCGCTCCCGTCGTCGCGAGCATCGCCCGCAAGCTCGGTGCGCTCACCGTCGGTGTCGTCACGCGTCCGTTCTCCTTCGAGGGCAAGCGCCGCGGCAGCCAGGCCGACACCGGCATCCAGACGCTGCGCGAGTCCTGCGACACGCTCATCGTCATCCCCAACGACCGGCTCCTCCAGCTCGGCGACGCCGCCGTCAGCCTCATGGACGCCTTCCGCTCCGCCGACGAGGTGCTCCTCAACGGTGTCCAGGGCATCACCGACCTCATCACCACCCCGGGTCTGATCAACGTCGACTTCGCCGACGTCAAGGGCGTCATGTCGGGTGCCGGCTCCGCATTGATGGGCATCGGTTCGTCGCGCGGTGAGGGTCGTGCGATCAAGGCCGCGGAGGCCGCGATCAACTCGCCGCTGCTCGAAGCGTCGATGGAAGGCGCGCGCGGTGTTCTGCTGTCGATCGCCGGCGGATCCGATCTCGGCCTGTTCGAGATCAACGAGGCCGCCTCGCTCGTGCAGGAGGCCGCGCACATCGACGCCAACATCATCTTCGGCACGGTCATCGACGACTCGCTCGGCGACGAGGTCCGCGTGACCGTCATCGCCGCCGGTTTCGAGGGCGGAACGCCCACTCGTCGTCCCGTCGAGGTGGGGCAGCAGCAGCCGGGACAGGCGCAGCAGCAGCCCCAGCAACAGCAGCAGCCGACCGGTCGGCCCGGTGCGATCGGCGTGGCGCGTGCCGGCGAACTCGGCCGTCCCGAGCGCGAGCCCGTCGAACCCACCCCGGTGCGTGAGCAGCCCCCCGTCGGCAACCAGCCGCCGGCCGGAGGCGGCAACGCACCTCGCAGTGTGGACATCGACGACGACGGTGACGACGACGTCGACGTGCCGATCTTCATGCGCCGTTGACGGCTCCGCACCGCCTGCTGCGCGCCCGCCGGGTCGTGACCACACGAGCCGGCGGGGTGTCCGCAGCTCCGTACGACAGTTTCAACCTCGCCGACCACGTCGGTGATGATCCGGCCGCAGTCGCCGCCAACCGGCGGCGGCTCGCGTCCGTCATCGGGCTGCCGCCCGAGCGGTTCGTCTGGATGGAACAGATCCACAGCCGCAACGTCACCGTGGTCGACGGGCCGGTGTCCGAACCCGTTCCTGCCACCGATGCGCTCGTCACCCGCGAGACCGGGCTCGCGCTCGTGACCCTCAGCGCCGACTGCGTGTCGATCCTGCTGTCCGACGAGGTGGCCGGGGTGATCGCCGCGGTGCACGCCGGCCGGGTGGGGGCGCGCATCGGGATCCTCCCGCGCGTGCTCGACGTCATGGTCGATCTCGGCGCCCGCCCCGATCGCATCGGCGCGCTGCTCGGACCGGCCGCGAGCGGCCGGCAGTACGAGGTGCCCGCGGCGATGAGGGCCGATGTCGAGGCACACCTGCCCGGCAGCGCGACCCGCACGAACCGCGGTACTCCCGGACTCGACCTGCGTGCCGGACTGCGCCGCCAGCTCGCCGATCACGGCGTGACCGCCGTGGTGGAGGATCCGCGCTGCACGATCGAGGACACCTCTCTGTTCAGTCACCGGCGCTCGGCACCCACGGGTCGGTTCGCCTCGGTCGTCTGGCTCGAGGAGGCCGGCGAGGAGGGAACGGCGTGAGCGCCCCCACCTCCGAGGAGCGGCGCGACGAACTCGCCGGACGTCTCGCCGCCGTACGCGAGCGGCTCGACGCCGCGGCGCGCGCGGCCGGACGTGATCCGTCGGACGTCGCGTTGCTGACGGTCACCAAGTTCTTTCCCGCCTCCGACGCCGTGCTCCTCCACGAGCTGGGATGCGAACGCTTCGGCGAGTCCCGCGAGCAGGAGGCGAGCGCGAAGATCGCCGAGTTCCGGGAGAGCGTCACCGCGCCGGTGGAGTGGCACATGATCGGGCGGGTGCAGCGCAACAAGGCCCGTGCCGTCGCCCGCTGGGCGCACACGGTGCACTCGGTCGACAGTCTCCGTCTCGTGCAGGCCTTCGAGAAGGGGGTGCGGGCCGCCCTCGACGCCGGCGAACGCACCGCCCCGCTGCGGGCGTTGCTGCAGGTCAGCCTCGACGGCGATCGGGAGCGCGGTGGCGTGGTCGCCGAGGATCTTCCCGCCCTCGCCGAGGCGGTCGCCGCGTCCGAGGTCCTCGAACTCGGAGGCCTGATGGGGGTGCCGCCGCTCGGGTGGGAGCCCAAGCGGGCATTCGAGCAGCTGCACGACATGCACGCCCGGTTGCTGCAGGACCACCCGGCGGCGGCGGAGTTGTCCGCCGGCATGTCGGGTGACCTCGAACACGCGGTTCGATGGGGTTCGACGTGCGTGCGTGTCGGAACGGCCGTCTTGGGGTATCGACCGTTAGCCTGAATGACATCCGCCGCGCGAGGGAAAGGCGATCGATGAGCACACTCCACAAGTTCAAGGCGTACTTCGGGATGGTGCCGCTCGAGGATTACGAGGACGAGTACCTCGACGATCCGGCGAGTGGCCGCCGCGACCGTAATCGCGACTACGGCGAGGCCACCTACGGCGGCTACGCGCCGTCGCACCGCGACGAGTACGCCCCGTCGCACCGCGAGGAACCGGTTCGCGAGTTCGAGCACGACGAGTTCGACCGGTACGAGCCGGCACCGCGTCCGCGGGTCGAACCCATCACGGCCCGCAGCCCCCGTCCGGCGCCCACCCCGGCCCGCGCGGTTCCCAGCCGTGCACCACTGACGGCCGAGAGCCGGCTCGAGCGTGCCGAGCCTCGGCGTGGTGCGCTCTTCGACGAGGGAGGTCCGTTGTCCAAGATCACCACGTTGCGCCCCCGCGACTACAGCGAGGCGCGCACGATCGGTGAGCGTTTCCGCGACGGAACGCCGGTCATCATGGACCTCGTCGAGATGAGCAACGCCGACGCCAAGCGTCTCGTCGACTTCGCGGCCGGGCTCGCCTTCGCGCTGCGCGGTTCGTTCGACAAGGTGGCCACGAAGGTCTTCCTGCTCTCGCCCGCCGACATCGACGTCTCCGCCGAGGAACGTCGGCGTATCGCCGAGACCGGCTTCTACAACCAGCAGTAGTCGACGCGCGCTGCGCAGGCGTGCACACGGCACGTCCGTCGCCGCATGCCCGCCGCTGTCCCTCGAGCGTCCCGACACGCCCGGCCATGATGCAGATCACTGCAGGCCGGGCGTTTCGGTTTTGATCGACCCGTCATCGTCGGGCATTGTGGGCAGGTGGCCGTTTTCGAGGTGCTGTGGTTCCTGCTGTTCATCTTCTGGCTTCTGCTGATCGGACGGATCATCGTCGAGTTCATCAGAACCTTCGCGCGGGAGTGGAAGCCGTCCGGCTTCGTGGTCGTCGTTCTCGAGGCGATCTTCACGGTCACGGATCCGCCGGTGAAGCTGCTGCGGAGACTGATTCCGCCGCTCAATCTCGGTGGTGTACGGCTCGATCTGTCCATCATGGTCTTGCTGTTCATCGTGTATTTCCTCATGGCATTCCTGCCCAGGGGCGGCGCAGCATGATGCCTGTGTCCGACGTCGTGTCGGGCCGTCCCGGAGCTGCCGTGTGCCACAATGGAGTGCCATATACAGTGGGTTTTGATACGCGTAACGCACTGTCGATTACTCAGAACGCCTGCTTGACCGCTTACTCGACGCGTGAAGGGATCCTTCCATGCCGCTGACACCAGCTGATGTGCACAATGTCGCGTTCAGCAAGCCTCCGATCGGGAAGCGTGGTTACAACGAGGACGAGGTCGACGCCTTCCTCGATCTCGTCGAGCAGGAGTTGACGAACCTCATCGAGGAGAACGCCGACCTGCGTCAGCGGGTCGCCGAACTCGACCAGGAGCTCGCCGAGGCCAAGAAGGCGCCGCGCAGCGCGTCGTCGTCCGCGCCGGCGGCCCCGTCCAAACCCGAACCCGCACGTGTCGTGGAGACACCCAAGCCGGAACCCGCTCCGGCGCCGGCTCCGGCACCCGCCCCGGTCGCCGCGGCACCGTCGAGCGGCGACGCGAGCATGCAGGCCGCCAAGGTCCTCGGACTCGCGCAGGAGATGGCCGACCGCCTCACCGGCGACGCCAAGGCCGAGGCCGAGGAGCTCGTGCGCAACGCCCGGACCAACTCCGAGCAGCTCGTCTCCGACGCCCGCACCCGCAGCGAGGCGATGATCGCCGACGCGCGGCAGAAGTCCGACGCGATGCTCGCCGATGCGCGCACCCGCTCGGAGACCCAGCTGCGTCAGGCCAAGGAGAAGGCCGATGCGCTGCAGGCCGACGCGGAGAAGAAGCACACCGAGATCATGGCCACGATCAACCAGCAGCGTTCGGTGCTGGAGGAGCGCATCGAGCGGCTCAAGACGTTCGAGCGCGAATACCGGGTGCGCCTGAAGTCCTACCTGGAGTCGCAGCTCGAAGAGCTCGAGCAGCGCGGTTCCGCCGTTCCGGTGGACGGTGGACAGGAAGTGTTCAACCAGTCCAACTCGTCGTCGTCGTTCGGATCGTCGTCCTTCGCGAAGGGCAACAGCTGACCGACGGTCTCTCCGGCTGGTGCTGTACGGCCTGGTGCTGTACCTCGGTAGAGGAGGAGCGTCGTGCTCGTCGTCACGCTGGTACTCGCAGCTGTCGGATTCGGTCTTCTCGTGATCGCGTTGATGACCGGTTCGGTGCTCTGGGCATGGGGTTGTATCGCGGTGTGCGTCGTGGGAGCGGTGCTCCTGCTGGCGAGCGCACTCGGCGGACGGAGTTCGGCCGAAGGTGAGTGGGCCGATCCCCGTTCCGTCGGGCAGGCCGGCACCTCGGGCGGACGTCCCGGTCGACGCGCACCGCGCCGGCGTCCCGGCGACCGGAATTCGTCGGATCGCTGAAGCGTCCTACAATATGCATCACCGAGCGTGAAGCTCGATCCCGCGATCGCGGGCGGCGTCGATCCGGCCATCACCGGGGAGCCTCCGGAAGAACGGCGACCTTGCCGGTCGCCCAGTAGAACCGGACGGGTGGGCCCGTCACAGCCCGAACGAGTGGCCGTCCCTCGGGACGTGCAAGCGGGGTGGTACCGCGGTGGCCGTGCACGCGTACGGCGATCGTCCCCGTGCCGAGACGTATCCAGGCACGGAGGAGCCACGCTGTGACCGAGAACCACGCTGCACCGGATCCCACCGCAGCAACCGCCGGCAGTACTGCCGGATATCCGCGCGTCGACTACGACCTGCCGCGCGATTCGGGTGTCGACTTCCCGGCGCTCGAGGAGCGTGTGCTCGCACAGTGGGCCTCCGACGGCACCTTCGAGGCCTCGCTGCGCAACCGCGACGGCGCCGACGAGTTCGTCTTCTACGACGGCCCGCCCTTCGCGAACGGCCTCCCGCACTACGGGCACCTGCTCACCGGCTACGTCAAGGACGTCGTCCCGCGCTTCCAGACCATGCTCGGCAAGAAGGTCGACCGCCGTTTCGGCTGGGACTGCCACGGCCTGCCCGCCGAGCTCGAGGCGGAGAAGCAGCTCGGCATCAAGGACAAGTCCGAGATCGACTCGATGGGACTGGCCGAGTTCAACGCCTACTGCAAGCAGTCGGTGCTGCGCTACACCGGTGAGTGGCGCGACTACGTCACCCGTCAGGCCCGCTGGGTCGACTTCGACAACGATTACAAGACCCTCGACCTCGACTTCATGGAGTCGGTCATGTGGGCGTTCAAGTCGCTGTACGAGAAGGGCCTGATCTACCAGGGCTTCCGCGTGCTGCCCTACAGCTGGTACGAGCAGACGCCGCTGTCGAACCAGGAGACCCGCCTCGACGACGCCTACAAGATGCGTCAGGACCCGGCGGTCACCGTCGACATGGTGCTGCGCGCACCCGGCTCCGAACTCGACGGCGCGTGCGCGCTCATCTGGACCACCACGCCCTGGACCCTGCCGTCCAACCTCGCGATCGCGGTGCACCCCGAGATCGAGTACGTCGCCGTGCGCGGCGCCGACGACAAGACCTACGTGCTCGCGCAGGACCGTCTCGGCCACTACGCCCGCGAACTCGGCGAGGAGCCCGAGGTGCTCGGCCGTTACCGCGGCACCGACCTCGTCGGCCTCGCCTACGAGCCGCCGTTCGACTTCTTCACCGGCCGTGAGAACGCGCACCGGGTGATCGCCGCCGATTACGTCACCACCGAGTCCGGTACCGGAATCGTCCACCTCGCACCGGCTTTCGGTGAAGAGGACATGGAGTACTGCCAGCGCAACGGCATCGAGCTCGTGCAGCCGCTCGATCCGGGCGGCAAGTTCACCTCGATGGTGCCGCCCTACGAGGGCCTGCAGGTCTTCGACGCCAACCCGGTCATCATCAAGGACCTCAAGGCCGCCGGAAAGCTGTTGCGGCACGAGACCATCGAACACTCCTACCCGCACTCGTGGCGGTCGGGTCAGCCGCTGATCTACATGGCGGTGCCGTCGTGGTTCGTCGCCGTCACCCGTTTCCGCGACCGCATGGTCGAGCTCAACCAGCAGATCACGTGGGTGCCCGAACACATCCGCGACGGTCAGTTCGGCAAGTGGCTCGAAGGCGCCCGCGACTGGAACATCAGCCGTAACCGCTACTGGGGCAGCCCGATCCCGGTGTGGGTCTCGGACGATCCGGAGTACCCGCGCGTCGACGTCTACGGTTCGCTCGACGAACTCGAACGCGACTTCGGTGTGCGGCCCACCGACCTGCACCGGCCGATGATCGACGAACTGACCCGGCCGAATCCCGACGACCCGACCGGGAAGTCGACCATGCGTCGCGTCCCCGAGGTCCTCGACTGCTGGTTCGAGTCCGGCTCGATGCCGTTCGCCCAGGTGCACTATCCCTTCGAGAACCGCGACTGGTTCGACACCCACTACCCGGGCGACTTCATCGTCGAGTACAACGGCCAGACCCGCGGCTGGTTCTACACGCTGCACGTCCTGGCCACCGCGCTGTTCGACCGTCCCGCCTTCAAATGCGTTGCCGCCCACGGCATCGTCCTCGGCGACGACGGCCTGAAGATGAGCAAGTCGAAGGGCAACTACCCCGACGTCAACGAGGTCTTCGCCCGCGACGGCTCCGACGCGATGCGCTGGTTCCTCATGTCCTCGCCGATCCTGCGCGGCGGCAACCTCGTCGTCACCGAGCAGGGCATCCGCGAGGGCGTGCGGCAGGCGCTGCTGCCGTTGTGGAACGCATGGAGCTTCCTGCAGCTGTACGCGTCGAAGCCGGGCACCTGGCGGACCGATTCGACGAACGTGCTCGACCGGTACATCCTCGCCAAGCTCGCGCAGACCCGCGACGTCATCACCGAGGCACTCGAGACCGTCGACATCGCCGGGGCGTGCGACGAGCTGCGCACCTTCTGCGACGCGCTGACCAACTGGTACGTGCGCCGCTCCCGGAACCGGTTCTGGGACGAGGACACCGACGCGATCGACACCCTCCACACGGTGCTCGAGGTCGTCACGCGCCTGGCCGCGCCGTTGCTGCCGATGGCCTCCGAGGTGATCTGGCGGGGTCTGACCGGTGGCCGGTCGGTGCACCTGGCGGACTGGCCTGCGGCCGACGACCTGCCCTCGGATCCCGCGCTCGTCGCGGCGATGGACGAGGTGCGCGGTGTGTGCTCGACCGTGCTGTCGCTGCGCAAGGCCCAGAAGCTGCGCGTGCGGCTGCCGCTGCCCGAGGTGACGGTCGCGACGCCGGGTTCGTCGCATCTCGATCCGTTCGTCGACCTCATCAAGGACGAGGTCAACGTCAAGCGGGTCGTGACCACCGACGACGTCGAGGCCCACGGCCGGTTCGAGGTGGTCGTCAACGCGCGTGCCGCCGGTCCGCGTCTGGGCAAGGACGTGCAGAAGGTCATCAAGGCCGTCAAGGCGGGCGACTGGACGCAGGCGGAGGACGGCACGGTCACCGCGGCCGGCATCGCCCTGCTGCCCGAGGAGTACACCAGCCGTCTCGTCGCGGCCGAGCCGGAATCCACCGCCGCGCTGCCGGGTGGCAACGGCCTGGTGGTCCTCGACACGGCCGTCACCGAGGAACTCGAGGCCGAGGGTTGGGCCAAGGACCGCATCCGCGAGTTCCAGGACGCGCGCCGCAACCTCGGCCTGGAGGTCTCCGACCGCATCTCGGTGCGGTTCGAGGTTCCCGCCGAACGCGCCGAATGGGCTGCCCGCCACCGGGATCTGATCGCCGGCGAGATCCTCGCCACGACCTTCGAACTCGGTGCTCCCGAGGGCGAGGCGATCGAACTCGGCGAAGGAACCCGCGCGTCCATCGTCAAGGCGTGACCGGGCCGGTGCTTCCGGAAGGGCCGAGTGCCCTTCCGGAAGCACCGACCTGCGGCCTCCCACCGGACGTGTGGGTGCGGCGCACTAGTCTCGACACGTGCCCGCTTCCGTGAGTCGGCGCTGGGTGTTGCACCTGGATCTCGATGCGTTCTTCGCGTCCGCCGAGCAGTTGACCCGGCCGACCCTGCGGGGCCGGCCGGTCCTCGTCGGTGGGCTCGGTGCCCGCGGGGTGGTGGCCGGCGCGAGCTACGAGGCCCGCGTCTACGGTGCGCGCTCGGCCATGCCGATGAGCCGCGCACGCCGCCTCGTCGGACCGGCGGCGGTCATGCTGCCTCCGCGCGGAATCCTGTACCGCGAACTGAGCGGACTCGTCTTCGACACCCTGCGCGCCCGGATCCCGATCCTCGAGACCCTCTCGCTCGACGAGGCGTTCGCCGAACCTCTCGAACTGGCCGGCGCCGACGCCGACGAGGTCGAACGCTTCTGTTCGGAGCTACGCGAACACGTCAGGGAGAAAACAGGTCTCGTCGCCTCCATCGGAGCCGGATCGGGTAAGCAGATCGCGAAGATCGGATCCGGTCTCGCGAAACCGGACGGGTTGCTCGTCGTCCGGCCCGAAGGCGAACTTCCGCTCCTGCACAGCCTGCCGGTGCGCAAGCTGTGGGGGATCGGTCCGGTGGCCGAGGACCGGTTGCGGCGACTCGGTATCGAGACCATCGGAGATCTCGCGGCGCTGCCCGTCGCCGAGGCGGCGTCGATCCTCGGCGGCACCATCGGGCCGGGACTGCACCGGCTCGCCAACGGATTCGACGACCGGCCCGTCGCCGAACGCGCCGAGGCGAAACAGGTCAGCGCCGAGACCACCTTCCCCACGGACATCGTCGCGATGCCCGGACTGCGACGGGCGATCGCCGCGTCCGCGACCGCCGCGCACACGCGCCTGCGCAAGGACGGGCGTGCCGCCCGCACGGTGGTGCTCAAGCTGCGTAAGGCCGACATGTCGGTGCTCACCCGGTCGTCGACCCTGCCCTACGCCACCGAGGACGTGCAGGTGCTCACCGCCGCCGCCCAGCGCCTCGCGCTCGATCCCCTCGAGATCGGTCCCGTCCGGCTCGTCGGGGTGGGCTATGCGGGTCTGTCCGCGATCGCGCAGGACACCCTGTTCCCCGAACTGGACCGGACGACGACCGAGGAGACCGGGCCGGCCGAGGAGGACGACGAGGAGCGCGTCGCGGCGAGCGGACCGGCCACGCGGTGGACGCCGGGCGCCGACGTCTGCCATCCGGAATTCGGGCACGGATGGGTGCAGGGTGCGGGGCACGGTGTGGTCACCGTCCGCTTCGAGACACGCAGCACGGGTCCGGGACCAGCGCGGACGCTCGACGAGAACGATCCCGACCTCACTGTCGCCGATCCGCTCGCGAGCCTGAACTGAAACATGTTCCCGGCGCCCTCGTGGTCTTCTTACTACCGCCGGGTACTCTTGCGGGCGATCCGCTGCCGGATGACCGAGCACGACGAACACATCGTGCACGACCGAACGAGAAGGACGAGAAGTTGAAGCTTCGCAAGATCACCGTCGCCACCGTGGCGCTCGCCGCCGCCCTCACGATGTCCGCCTGCAGCTCGGACGACGGCGGTAGCTCCTCCGAGACGACCGCGAAGACCAGCACGACCACGACCGCCGCGGCCCCGGCCGTCGACTACCCGCCGGTGCCGACCGTCGAGGAGCTCAACGCCGATCTCGCGCGCGCCTTCGACCTGAGCGTCCCGGCCGCCGAGAAGACCGACCTGGTCCAGGGCGCCGAGGAGGATCCGGAGCTGATCAACATGGTCGCCCAGGCGGCCAACGACGCCGGTGTGCAGGTCAACGTCGTCGACGTGACCGACAACGAGAACGGCACGATCACCGCCGGTGTCGAGATGGCGCTCGCGGGCAGCGACCAGCCGTCCTTCGGCACGGTCGACTTCGTCGCCGAGGACGGCACCTGGAAGGTGTCGAAGGACTACGCGTGCTCCATCGTCATCAACATGGCGCAGCTGCAGTCCCCGGCCTGCGCGTGATGTAGTACTCGTCCCGAACGACCCGACGGCCGGCGCGGAATGTCCGCGCCGGCCGTCGGCGTTCGTCGGTCCGTCTCCCGGACTACTGCTCCGGGGTGTTCCAGCCCACCCGGTCGACCTGCGACTGCGACAGGCGTGTTCCGCCGTCCGGCTCGACGTAGGTCTGATCGCCCCGCACCGTCAGTTCTCCGCCGACGGGCAGGGGGAGCGACGCGTCGATCGTCATCGACCCCTCACCGGCCATCGTGTACTGCTCGATGTCGAGACGGCCCTGCCCGTTCGGCAGCACCCAGGTGGACTCGCGCGGTGTCTGTTCGACCCTCACGTCGACCGTGATGCGGTCGTCGTCCCGCTCGACGAGCGTCGCCGTCCCGACCTGGTCGAGGGTGATCCCCGCGCTCATCACCTGCTGGTGGATCTCCCACACGGCGCCGACACCGACGGCTTCCTCCGGGAACGAGACGATGCGGTAGACGGCCTGGTAGAACGCCTGCTCGATCGCCGACCGTGCGATGTTCGCCGCATCTGGAGCGGGCTCGAGGCGCAGCGCACTGATCGCGCCGGTCGGCCCGATCGTCAGTCCGGCTCCGGAACCCTCTGCATCGGCCAGCGCGGAGCCGAGCGTCTCGTCCGGCGACGTGGCCGATCCGACGGTGATGTCGACCACGGTGCTCGGATTCTCGTCGGAGACCGCCTGCTCGACCGTCGCCGAGAGCGGAAGGGTCAGCTCGGGAGTGGAGAAGTCCTGCTGCGGGTCGTCGCCGACGCGCTGGAAGACCTCGGACCGGGTGGTGAGGACGACGCCCTGCTGCATTCCCGCCTCGGGTGCGAGCCGCACCACCGATCGGGGTTCGGCGCCGGGGTCGAGCACCGTCGTGGTCACTGCCGACACCGGCACCGTCACCTCCGTCGATGTCGCCGCCGTGACGGCGGGCGCGCCGTCCGAAGGACCACCGCAACCGGCGACGAGAGCGGAGAGGGACAGCACAGCCGCGAGGGCACATGGCCCCGAGCGGGGGAATCTGGACAGCGCAGGCACGCCACCCAGGGTAGCCACGGCGGGTGGGGGAACCGCCGCGGTCGTCCGGTAGGGGATGATGGAGCGGTGACGAACGAAGCTTCCCGACCCGACCGCGACGCGGAGACGCCGGTTCCCGGTCGTGCCGACGAGCCGTCCCCGTCCATCGGCCGGCGCATGCTGCGGCCGCTGCTGCTCGTGGCGCTCGTCGTCTACGTCGCGGATCTGGTGACGAAGGTGCTCGCCGTCCACTACATCGACCCCGCCGACCCGATCTCGATCGTCGGCGACACGATCACCCTGACACTCGTCCGTAATCCCGGTGCCGCGTTCTCCATGGCCACGGGCATGACCTGGCTGCTCACGCTGGTCGCGATCGCCGTCGTCGTCGGTGTCGTGAAGATCGGCCGGACCCTGAGATCGGGATGGTGGGCACTCGGCCTCGCCCTCGTCCTCGGGGGAGCGCTCGGCAATCTCACCGACCGTCTGTTCCGCTCGCCCGGACCGCTGCAGGGCCACGTCGTCGACTTCGTGTCGGTCGGATGGTGGCCGGTGTTCAACGTCGCCGACTCGGCCATCGTGTGCGGAGCGATCCTGCTCGTGGCCCTGACCGTCTTCGGCGTCGAACCCGACGGTGGTGCCTCGAAGGGCCGGGGCGCAGCGCCGGATGCGGACGAAACGAGAAAGGAATCACACCAGTGAGGGAAACCCGCGCGATGCCCGTACCCGACGGGCTCGACGGGATGCGTGTCGATGCAGGCCTCGCGCGCCTGCTCGGTCTGTCCCGGACCGTGGTCGCCACGCTCACCGAGGAGGGCGCCGTCGTGGTCGACGGCGCGGCGGTGGGCAAGTCCGACCGACTGTCCGCCGGCTCCTGGCTCGAGGTGGAACTGCCCGAGCCGCCCCGCCCCCTGACCATCGAGGCCCAGCCCGTCGAGGGCATGGAGATCCTCTACGCCGACGACGACATCGTCGCGGTCGACAAGCCCGTGGGTGTCGCCGCCCACGCGAGCGTCGGCTGGACCGGACCGACGGTGATCGGCGGCCTCGCCGCCGCCGGCTACCGGATCTCCACGTCCGGCGCCCACGAACGCCAGGGCATCGTGCATCGGCTCGACGTGGGCACCTCCGGCGTCATGGTGGTCGCGACGTCCGAACGTGCCTACACCGTCCTCAAGCGCGCGTTCAAGGAACGCACGGTCGAGAAGCGGTACCACGCGCTCGTCCAGGGGCATCCCGATCCGAGCAGCGGCACCATCGACGCCCCGATCGGCCGCCATCGCAGCAGCGACTGGAAGTTCACGGTCACCGCAGACGGCAAGCCCAGCGTGACGCACTACGACACGATCGAGGCGTTCCAGGCCGCGAGCCTGCTCGACATCCATCTCGAGACCGGTCGCACCCATCAGATCCGGGTGCACTTCTCGGCGTTGCGTCATCCCTGCTGCGGCGACCTCACCTACGGAGCCGACCCGCGTCTCGCGGCGCGTCTCGGTCTCGAGCGGCAGTGGCTGCACGCGTGCACCCTCGGGTTCTCGCACCCCACGCGTGGGCACTGGGTCGAGATCACCAGCAAGTACCCGCCGGATCTCGAACACGCGCTCGCCGTGTTGCGCAACGCCTGACCGATGGGACGCGTCCTGCCCTGGGCGGCGGTCGTCGTTCTCGTGGTCGCCGTGCTCGTCGCCGGGTGGACCTCACCGCCGCGGCCGACCCCGGTCGGCAGCGACACCCTCGGTCCCGACAACGGGGAAGTGGTCGCCGACTATCTGGCACGGGCCGCGGACAGCCTGGCCGAGGCCGAGGCGGACGGAGACCTCGAACACTGGGGACTGGTGTCGTTCACCGACACCGTCGGCATCGACCGGGTCGTCGAACTCACCGACGAGGTGCGCGTGGCGCAGGTGCTCCTCCGTGTGCCGATCGACCGCGTCCAGACACCATTGGTGCCGGTCGCGGTGCCGGAGAACGCGGAGGCGGTGCGTCGTGCCCCCTCGGTCGCCGCGGGCCGGCTGAGCCTGGTGGAGTTCGGGACCGAACGCGCCGCACGGGTCGGGGCGGTCTCCGCGCAAAGTCTTGCCGACGGCTGCGACTGTGTCGTCGCGGCGGTGCTCCGTGGCACTCCCGCACAGTTCCGGGCCGTCGCCGACGCGCCGGACGTGCGGGCCGTGGAGGTCCTGCCCGCCGACGCGATCGCCGGACGCTTCGCGGTGACCCCGTTGCTGCCCACCCACGTCGAGACGGTCGTGCCCGGACCGGACGACGGGGAGGTGTGAAGGCGCGGTGCGATCCCGTCCCGAAACGGCGGTGTCTCGAACAGCGGTGTCTCGAAACGACGGTGTCTCGAAACGACAGCGCAACGGCGGCGCCGTAGGGTGAGCCGGTGAGCGACTCGGGGCAACAGGGCGACTCGGGGGAACGGAACGACTCGGGGCAGCGGAACATCGTGCGCACGGGGGTGCTGTGCGGTCTGGGCGCCTACGGATTGTGGGGACTGTTCCCCGCCTACTTCGGTCTGCTCGAACCCGCCGGCGCCGTCGAGATCCTCGCGCACCGCGTGCTGTGGACCCTCGTGCTCATGCTGATCGTGCTCGGCGTCATGGGACGCCTGGGCACCCTGCGCGGCCTGTCCGCCCGCACCTGGGGCCTGGTCGCCGCGGCGTCCACCGCGATCGCGGTCAACTGGGGCGTCTACATCTACGGCGTCGTCTCGGGCCGGGTCGTGGAGACCGCGCTCGGCTACTTCATCAACCCGCTCGTCAGCGTGGTGTTCGGTGTCCTGTTCTTCCGGGAACGACTGCGGCCGGCGCAGATCGCGGCGCTGGTGCTCGCGGTGTGCGCGGTGGTGGTCATCACCGTCGACTACGGCCGACCGCCGATCATCGCCCTGACCCTGGCGCTGTCGTTCGCGTCCTACGGGGTGATCAAGAAGATCGTGCCGCTCGATCCGCGCACCTCCCTCACAGGGGAGGGGATCGTCGCGGCCCCGTTCGCGCTCGGGTACGTGATCTTCCTCGCGGTGACCGGCACCGGCACCTTCCTCGGGCACGGCATCGATCACACCGCCCTGCTCGTGTCGGCGGGCCTGGTGACCGCCGTACCGCTGCTGCTCTTCGGCGCGGCCGCACAGCGGGTCCCGCTCGCGACACTCGGCATGCTGCAGTACCTCACGCCGAGCCTGCAGATGACGTGGGGTGTGGTGGTGCTCGGAGAGGACATGCCCGCCTCGCGGTGGATCGGTTTCGTCCTGATCTGGATCGCACTGGCGGTCTACAGCACGGACGCGCTCGTGCGGGCCCGTCGTCAGCGTGCCGTGGTCACCGCGGAGCCTCGCGCGGCTTAGACTCGTCTCTGCCCACAGACATCCCGGGAGAGGCACGCGTGGCTGACTCGTTCGTTCATCTGCACACCCACACCGAGTACTCGATGCTCGACGGTGCCGCGAAGGTCGGACCGTTGTTCAAGGAGGCCGAACGGCTGGGGATGCCGGCCGTGGGCATGACCGACCACGGAAACATGTACGGCGCCAGCGAGTTCTACAACGTCGCCAAGAAGTTCGGCATCAAGCCGATCATCGGTATCGAGGCGTACGTCGCGCCGGAGTCGCGCTTCTCCACCAAGCGTGTGCAGTGGGGCGATCCCGGCCAGAAGTCCGACGACGTCTCCGGCTCGGGTGCCTACACCCACATGACGATGGTCGCCGAGAACTCGACGGGTCTGCGGAACCTGTTCAAGCTGTCCTCGCTCGCGTCGATCGAGGGTCAGCTCGGCAAGTGGGCCCGTATGGACGAAGAGCTCATCGCCCACCACCACGAGGGCATCATCGCCACGACCGGCTGCCCGTCGGGCGAGATCCAGACGCGCCTGCGCCTCGGCCACGAACGCGAAGCGCTCGAGGCCGCCGCGAAGTGGCAGGAGATCTGGGGCAAGGACAACTTCTTCCTCGAGCTGATGGACCACGGCCTGTCCATCGAGCGCCGGGTGCGTGAGGGCCTGATCGAGATCGGCCGCAAGCTCGACATCCCGCCGCTGGTGACCAACGACTGCCACTACGTCACCAAGGATGCGGCCGCGAACCACGAGGCGCTGCTGTGCATCCAGACCGGTAAGACCCTCTCCGACCCCACCCGCTTCAAGTTCGACGGCGACGGCTACTACCTCAAGTCGGCGCAGGAGATGCGCGAGCAGTGGGACCGCGAGGTGCCGGGTGCGTGCGACAACACGCTGCTCATCGCCGAGCGCGTGCAGTCCTACGAGGACGTGTGGACCCACCGCGACCGCATGCCGGTCTTCCCGGTGCCGGAAGGGGAGACGCAGGCGAGCTGGCTGCACAAGGAGGTCATGCGCGGCCTCGACCGGCGCTTCCCCGCCGGCCCGCCCCGCGAGTACGTCGAGCGCGCCGAGTACGAGATCAGCGTCATCAACCAGATGGGCTTCCCCGCCTACTTCCTCGTCGTCGGCGACCTCATCAACCACGCCCGCGAGGTCGGAATCCGCGTCGGCCCCGGCCGTGGTTCGGCCGCCGGTTCGCTCGTCGCCTACGCGATGGGCATCACCAACATCGACCCGATCCCGCACGGTCTGCTGTTCGAGCGGTTCCTCAACCCCGAGCGCGTGTCGATGCCCGATATCGATATCGACTTCGACGATCGCCGCCGCGGTGAGATGGTGCGCTACGCCACCGAGCGGTGGGGCAACGACAAGGTCGCCCAGGTCATCACGTTCGGCACCATCAAGACGAAGGCCGCGATCAAGGACTCCGCGCGAGTGCAGTTCGGCCAGCCCGGATTCGCGATCGCCGACCAGATCACCAAGGCCCTGCCGCCGCCGATCATGGCGAAGGACATCCCGGTCTCGGGTATCACCGACCCGAGCCACGAGCGCTACAAGGAAGCCGCGGAGGTCCGCCAGCTGATCGAGTCCAATCCGGACATCAAGAAGATCTACGACACCGCCCTCGGACTCGAGGGCCTGATTCGCAACGCCGGCGTCCACGCCTGCGCGGTGATCATGTCGTCCGAGCCGCTCATGGACGCGATCCCGCTGTGGAAGCGCGCGCAGGACGGCGCGATCATCACCGGCTGGGACTATCCGTCCTGCGAGGCCATCGGCCTGCTGAAGATGGACTTCCTCGGTCTGCGCAACCTCACCGTCATCGGCGACGCGATCGAGAACATCAAGGTCAACCGCGGGATCGATCTCGACCTCGACACCCTCCCGCTGGAGGATCCGGCGACCTACGAACTGCTCGCGCGCGGTGACACGCTCGGCGTGTTCCAGCTCGACGGCAGCGCCATGCGCGACCTGCTGCGCCGCATGCAGCCCACCGGCTTCGAGGACATCGTCGCCGTGCTCGCGCTGTACCGCCCCGGCCCGATGGGCATGAACGCGCACAACGACTACGCCGACCGCAAGAACGGGCGGCAAGAGGTCAAGCCGATCCACCCCGAGCTCGAGGAACCGCTCAAGGAGATCCTCGCCGACACCTACGGCCTGATCGTCTACCAGGAGCAGATCATGCAGATCGCTCAGAAGGTGGCCGGTTACTCGCTCGGACAGGCAGACCTGCTGCGTCGCGCGATGGGTAAGAAGAAGAAGGAGATCCTCGACGAGGCCTACGACGGCTTCGCGCAGGGCATGAAGGACAACGGCTTCTCGCAGGCGGCGATCACCGCGCTGTGGGACACCGTTCTTCCCTTCGCCGGTTACGCGTTCAACAAGTCGCACGCCGCCGGCTACGGTCTCGTCTCGTTCTGGACCGCCTACCTCAAGGCGAACTACCCGGCCGAGTACATGGCCGGTCTGCTCACCTCTGTCGGCGACGACAAGGACAAGGCCGCGGTCTACCTGTCCGACTGCCGCAAGATGGGCATCACGGTGCTGCCGCCGGACGTCAACGAGTCGCACACCAACTTCATGTCGGTGGGTGAGGACATCCGGTTCGGCCTCGGCGCCGTCCGCAACGTCGGCACGAACGTGGTCGCCTCGATCATCAAGGGACGCGAGGAGAAGGGTCGCTACACCGACTTCTCCGACTACCTCAACAAGATCGACACCGTCGCGTGTTCGAAGAAGGTCACCGAATCCCTCATCAAGGCAGGCGCATTCGACTCGCTCGGGCACCCGCGCAAGGGATTGATGCTCGTCCACGCCGACGCGATCGACGCGGTGATGAGCACGAAGAAGGCCGAGGCGATCGGCCAGTTCGACCTGTTCGGCGGCGACGACGCCGACGAATCCGTCGCCGCGGTGTTCAACGTCCGCATCCCCGAGGAGGAATGGGACACCAAGCACCGACTCGCCCTCGAACGGGAGATGCTCGGCCTGTACGTCTCCGGGCACCCGCTCAACGGCGTCGAGCACGTCCTCGCGTCCCAGGCCGACACCCAGATCCCCGCGATCCTCGAAGGCGCGCTCAAGGACGGCAGCCAGGTCACCGTCGGCGGCATCCTCGCCTCGGTGAACCGGCGCATCAACAAGAACGGTCTCGCCTGGGCGTCCGCGCAGCTCGAGGACCTCACCGGTGGCATCGAGGTGCTGTTCTTCCCGCAGTCCTACGCCGTCTACGGCATGGACGTCGTGGAGGACTCGGTGGTGCTGGTCAAGGCCCGGGTGTCGATCCGCGACGACCGGATCTCCCTGATCGCCAACGATCTCGCCGTCCCCGACCTGTCGCAGATCGGGGTCGCGAAGCCGGTCTCGGTGTCGATGCCCACCCGGTTGTGCACCCCCGACAAGGTCGGTGCCCTCAAGAACGTGCTCACGCGCCATCCCGGTTCGTCCGACGTGCACGTGCGGCTCATCACCGGCAGCAAGGTCACCGTCCTCAAGCTCGACGACAGCCTGCGGGTCGAAGCGTCGTCGGCGCTCATGGGCGACCTCAAGGCCCTGCTCGGGCCGGGCTGCCTGGCCACCTAGCGGTCCGCCGCGCGGCGCGAGCCCTTCGGTGAGCGCCGCGCGGGAAGCCGGGGTCGGCCGGTTCGCCTACGCGCGCCGTGTGTGCTGCTGGATCCTGCGGACCCACCACACGACGACGGTGACCGCAGCGGCACCGAGGACGGCGCTCTGGACGCTGGTGGTGACGACGAGGACCACGAGCAGGGTCAGGAGACCGGCCGCGAGTGCTTCGAGCTTGTACAAAGGCCAGATCGTGCCGGCGATGTCCACACCGTCGGTGCGCTCACGGCGTATCCGGGTATCGAGCACGGACATCGCGGTGCACCTCCTGTGGACAGGGCGGCTGTAGGCCGCGCGGAATTCTTTCTTCAGGATAGGCGCAGGGAAGAGTTCGGGCCACCGAACTCGGCGATCGGGCGGCGACTGTCACAACAAGTGTGTTGACTGGTCGGTATGCCACTGCACGGAGAATACGAACCGAGTCCCGTCGAATGGAGCGCCAAGCAGGTCGAGGAGTACGAGTCGTCGGGCGGAACCCGCGGCACGACCCTCCAGGGGCGGCCGGTCATCATCCTGACCACGGTCGGCGCCAAGTCCGGCAAGCTCCGCAAGATCCCCCTCATGCGGGTCGAGCACGAGGGCAGGTACGCCGCTGTCGCCTCGCTCGGCGGGGCGCCGAAGCATCCCGTCTGGTACCACAACATCGTCGCGAACCCGCACGTCGAGGTGAGGGACCACACCGAGGTATGGGACATGACCGCCCGCGAGGTCCACGGCGAGGAGAAGGCGCAGTGGTGGGAACGTGCCGTCGAGGCGTTCCCGCCCTACGCGGAGTACCAGGAGAAGACCGACCGCGAGATCCCCGTCTTCGTTCTCGAACCGGTCGAGGGCTCGTAGACCGGGCACGATCGGACGGACTGTGCTGCCACCCCTCGATGCGGGTCCCGCCGTGGTGGGCGAATCGGGGGAGTGGCAGCATTGACGGGTGACCTCCACTTCGCGAACAGCAGAACCGACGCTTGTGACCGCCGTGCCCCGCGCGGCCGACATCGATGCGGCTGCCGAGCGAATTTCGGAGGCGGTCGCCCCCACGCCGCTCGAGCGCAGCCCTCGACTCTCGGCGCTCGTGGGCGCAAACGTCTACCTCAAGCGTGAGGACCTCACCCGGGTGCGGTCCTTCAAGCTCCGTGGGGCGTACAACGCCATGGCGCAGCTCGACGCGGCCGAGCGCGCCGCGGGCGTCGTCACGGCCAGCGCCGGTAATCACGCGCAGGGTGTCGCCTACGCGTGCCGGGTGATGGGAATCCAGGGCCGGATCTACGTGCCCACCCGCACGCCCAAGCAGAAGCGCGATCGGATCCGTGTCCACGGCGGCGACAGCGTCGAACTCATCGGTGTCGGCGACACCTTCGACGCCGCGGCTGCAGCGGCAGCCGACGATGCGATCCGCACCGGGGCGACGATGATCCCGCCCTTCGACGACGCCCGCACCGCTGCCGGGCAGGGCACCATCGCGCGCGAGGTCCTCGAACAGCTCGACGGCGATCTCGACGTCGTGCTCGTCCCCGTGGGAGGGGGCGGCCTCATCGCCGGTGTCGCCGCCTATCTGCGCGAGAGGTCCCCACGTACGTCGATCGTCGGCGTCGAGCCGGCCGGCGCAGCGTCGATGACCGCCGCGCTGGTCGCGGGCGGTCCCGTCACGCTGCCGGAGGTCGAGCCGTTCGTCGACGGTGCTGCGGTCAAGCGGATCGGTGACGTCCCCTACGCCGTCGTCTCCGAACTCGGTGCCGAGGTCGTGTCCCATTCGAGCCTGCCGCTCGTGGCCACGCTGCGCCGGGAGGGGCTCGGCCGGGCCCCGTTCGGGATGACCCAGATCGACGAGGGTGCGCTGTGCACCACGATGCTCGATCTGTACCAGAACGAGGGCATCATCGCCGAGCCCGCCGGCGCCCTGTCCGTCGCTGCCCTCGAGTCGATCTCGGTGCAGCCCGGAGCGAACGTGGTGTGCCTGGTGTCGGGCGGCAACAACGACGTCTCACGCTACGGCGAGATCATCGAGCGGTCGCTCGTCCACCGCGGGCTCAAACACTATTTCCTCGTGGACTTCCCCCAGGAGCCCGGCGCACTGCGCCGGTTCCTGGACGAAGTCCTCGGACCGGACGACGACATCACCCTGTTCGAGTACGTCAAGCGCAACAACCGGGAGACCGGCGCTGCCCTCGTCGGTATCGAACTGGGTGCCGCGGAAGACCTTTCGGCCCTTCTCAATCGCATGGACGCGTCGCCGATCGACGCGCAGCGACTCGAGCCGGGGTCGCCGGCCTACCGTTATCTCACCTAGTCGGAGCCGCTACCAGGGTGAGCACACCAGCCAGGGGCCGAACCAGAAGCAGTCGGGACGCCACGGATTGTCCCAACGGCGGTCCCAGTCCCTGTTGTGGTGCTTGCCGTGGTCGCGATCCTTCCAGTGATCGTTGTCGTGGTGCTTGTCGTAGCCGCGGTGGTCGTGGTTGACGGCGACGACGCCAGGGGAGGTGTCGACCACCGGTGACGCCGAGGCAACCCCCGCAGGGGCGAGGACGAGGGCGGTGCTGAGGAATACGCTCGCCAGAATCTTCTTGGGTTTCATGGTGATTCACCTCGAGAATTCGACGGTACTTGAGACGGTACTCGCCCACTCGTGGCATAATCAACGACTTTTTCGCCTGACGAACGTTATCGGCGTGGCGTTTCGGGTGCCTCCAGGATCGCGAAGGACCAGCCCGGGATCAGCACTGCGGACTCGGTGCGGTTGACCACCGGTTCGTCCCACCAGAGCAGCGGCCTCCCGCCGACCGGAACGGTGACGGGGTCGGGTCCGAGATTGCACGCCACGCGCAGCGCACCGCGGTGCACGACGAGCCATTTCTCGTCCTCGTCGTACGTCACGTGCACGTGCTCGAGCCAGGGATCGGTGAGCTCGGCGCGGTCCCGCCGGAGCGCGATGAGCGCGCGGTAGCACTCCAGCAACCGGGCGTGCCCGTCCTCGTCGCGTTCGTCCCAGCGGAGCTTCGAGCCGATGAAGGTCTCCGGAGCCTGCGGGTCGGGTACGTCGGCCGCGTCCCAGCCGTGTTCGGCGAACTCGCGCCGGCGACCCTCGACGACGGCGGCGGCGAGTTCCGGTTCGGGATGCGACGTGAAGTACCGGAAGGGTGTGCTCGCACCCCACTCCTCGCCCATGAACAACATCGGAGTGAACGGGGAGGTGAGCACGAGGGCGGCCTTGAGTGCGAGCTGACCGGGTTCGAGATAGGCACCCGGCCGGTCGCCGAGCGCCCGGTTGCCGACCTGATCGTGCGTGCAGGTGTAGGCGACCAGACCGCTCGCCGGTGTGCGCCGGGTGTCGAGCGGGCGCCCGTGGACCCGGCCTCGGAAACTCGAGTACGTCCCGGCGTGGAAGAAACCGTGCCCGAGCGTGTACGCGAGGCAGTCCAGGGAACCGAAGTCGCCGTAGTAGCCCTGCCGTTCACCGGACACCGCCGCGTGGATCGCGTGGTGGACGTCGTCGGCCCACTGTGCGTGCAGTCCGTATCCACCGCCGGGCCGGGGAGTGATCAGCTTCGGATCGTTGAGGTCCGATTCGGCGATCAACGACAGGGGGCGACCGAGATGGGCGGACAAGCGGAACGTCTCGACCGACATCTCCTCGAGGAGGTGGGTGGCGGTGTGGTCGATGAGCGCGTGCACGGCGTCGAGCCTGAGCGCGTCGATGTGGAACTCGCGGAACCAGCGCAGCGCGTTGTCGAGGATGTACCGGCGTACCTCCCCGGATCCGGGGAGGTCGAGGTTGATGTTGTCGCCCCAGATGCCCGGCGCCGCGGAGAGATAGGGGCCGAAGCGCCCGAGATAGTTCCCCGACGGACCGAGGTGGTTGTAGACGACGTCGAGCGCCACTGCGAGGCCGCGCGCGTGGGCGGCGTCCACGAAACGCTGCAGGGAGTCGGGGCCGCCGTAGGGTTCGTGCACCGCGTACCAGAGCACGCCGTCGTAGCCCCATCCGTGGGTGCCGTTGAACGCGTTGAGCGGCATGAGTTCGACGAACTCGACGCCGAGGTCCACGAGTTCGTCGAGACGCTCGATCGCCGAGTCCAGAGTGCCCTCGGGTGTGAAGGTCCCCACGTGCATCTCGTAGACGATGCTTCCCGTCAGCTGCCGGCCGGTCCAGCCGTGGTCGGTCCACTTCGACTCGTCGAGCACGTGCAGCTGCGACGGCTCGTGCACGCCCTCCGGCTGGCGCGGCGACCGGGGATCGGGAAGGACCGTCCCGGTGTCGTCGTCGAGCACGAAACCGTATCGGGCGTCGGGAGCGACCTCGACGGTGGTGCGCCACCAACCGTCGCCGTCGCGTTGCATGTCGTGGAGCCGTCCGTCGGCGAACAGCCGGACGGACGACGGGATCGGAGCCCAGACCTCGAAGGTGTGCACTCGACCAGCATGCCGTGTCGACGGCGCCGGTGCAGGGGATGGCGCCGACCGGCGGCCCACCTGCCGCGCGTCAATTTTGTTGCAGCTGCTGTGCACTCGATACTGGGGGAGTGAACCCGAATCCCGAGCGAGCCCGCCGACGGTACACCTCACCGTTGCGGGAGGAAGCGGCCCGCCGAACCCGCGAGACGATCCGCGACGCCGCGGCGCGGCTGTTCGTTCGCGACGGCTACGTCAGCACCACCGTCAAGAACATCGCGGACGAGGCGGGCGTCGCGGTGCGGACGGTGTTCACCGCCTTCCCCGGCGGCAAGGCGGAGATCTTCCGCGAGGCGCTCGATCACGCGGTGGCCGGCGGCGGTGATCCGCGCGCGGCCGCGGCGGCGGACCCGGAACCGTCCCACGGCAGCGGCGCGGTGTCGCACGTCGATCTGGTGGTCGAGCAGGTGGTCCGCTACGGCACCGCGATGCTCGAACGCGCGGGCGGGTTGCTCATGACCTCCGTGGAATCATCAGGGGCCGATCCCGACATGCGTCGTTTCGCCGCGGACGACGCGAAGGCGACGGCCGAGAACGCCCGCACCCTCGCGGAAGGACTCGAACACGCAGGCTGGCTGCGCGAGGACGTCACCGTCGAGCACGCGGCCGATGTCCTGTTCACCCTGAGTTCCCCGCAGGTGCACGCGCTGCTGAGACGGGATCGCGGATGGGACGTCGACCAGTACCGTCAGTGGCTCTCGGGGACGCTGCGCGCGACGCTGTTGCGACGAACGGCGCCGTGACGGAGTCGGTTCAGTCGTCGCCGCGGTCGTCGAGGTAGAGCCACTCGCCGTCCTCCCGCACGAACCGGCTGTGCTCGCGCATCGAGTCGGGCACCCCGTCCGCTGTCCAGTGTGCGCGGAAGTCCACCGTGCCGGTGGTGTGCAGGAATCCTCCTCCGGTGGTGTGCAGCACCTCGAGACCGGTCCAGCGTTGATCGGGGTCGAACTCGATCGAGCGCGGACGCGTGGACGGGTGCCAGGTGCGCAGCAGGTGCGCCGCATCGCGCGTCGCGAATGCCGTGTACCGCGAACGCATCAGCCGTTCGGCGGTGGGCGCGCTCGCACCGGCCAGCAGCGGCCCGCAGCATTCGGACAGGGGAACGCCGCGACCGCACGGGCACGGGGAGTCCGGGCGGGTGTCGGTGCTGCGGTCGGCTCTGCTCATGGCCACAGTGTCCCCCGAGGGGCTCGGTCGGCCGACCGCGGGGCGGTGGCTGTGGGAGCGGACGATCACCGAGTGCGAATGATGTTCTCGGACCGCGCGCTCCGGAGCGCTCCATGATGCAGAATGCCGAACATGAATGCGCAGCGCTATGTCGGGGTCGTGGGGCCGGGTGAAGCCACGCCCGAACAGCGACGCCTCGCCCGCCAGGTCGGGGGACTCCTCGCCGGACGCCGGGCCGTCGTGGTCACCGGCGGTCTTGGTGGGGTGATGGCGGCAGCCTGCCGTGGCGCTGTGGAAGCCGGTGGGACGACCCTCGGCCTGCTTCCCGGAGACGACCGTGCCGAGGGCAATCCCTATCTGACGGTGGCCGTTCCCACGGGCCTCGGAGAGATGCGCAACGCGTTGCTCGTGCGCAGCAGCGACGCGTTGATCGCGGTGGGTGGAAGCTGGGGCACCATGAGCGAGATCGCGCTCGCCGTCCGCATCGGTGTGCCGGTCATCGCGATCGGAGGCTGGCGGATGCCCGCCGCGGGAGTGCTCGACGTCGAATCGCCCGCCGAGGCCGTCGAGTGCCTGCACGCACTGCTGTGGCGCAAGGACCCGGTATGAGCCGACCGTGACACGACGGTAGGCAGGACCCAGCAGACACGACGATGCCCGCCGATCCGGATCGGCGGGCATCGTCTGTTGTGGGCTTTTGTGGAGCAGGCCCTACGAGCCGGAGTTGGCGAGCTCGTAACGGCGGCGGTACTCCTCCTTGGATGTCTCGCTGATGTCGACGTCGGTGGCGCGGGCGCGAAGGGCGCCGACGGTGGCCTCCTCGCGCGGGATGTGCTCGAACGGATCCCAGCCGAAGAACTTCGCGGCGTTCGCGAAGGTGATCTTGTCGATCTCCTCGTCGGTGCACTCGCACGCGTCGAGTTCCTCTTTGAGCATCTCGGGGGAGTTCGGCCACGTCGAGTCGGAGTGCGGGTAGTCGCATTCCCACGCGATGGTGTCGACGCCGAGCCTGTGACGGTTGTTGAGCCCGCTCGGCTCGGTGATGTAGCAGGCGAGGAAGTTCTTGCGCCACACGTCCGTCGGGCTCATCCCGGCCGGCAGGAAGCTGGTGCCGGTCCAGGACTGGTTGACGATGTGCCGGTCGAGACGGTCGAGCCACGGGGCGACCCATCCGACCCCGCCCTCGCTCATCGCGACCTTCAGATCGGGGAACTTCTGGAAGGCGCCGCTGAGCATGATGTCGGTCGCCGCAATGGTGGAGATGAGCGGCGTGAGGATCATCATGTCGTCGATGTTGAAACCGGCCGGGCGCTTGACCAGGTTGATGCCGCCGCCGATGTGCAGGGACAGCACGATGTCGTGCTCGACGCACGCCTTGAAGATCGGATCCCAGTGCCCGGACTTGAAATCGGGATAACCCTCACCGACGCCGTACGGCGTCTCCGGGATGCTGATCGACCGGCATCCCATGGCGGCGATGCGCTCGATCTCCTTCACCGATTCATCGGCATCGTAGAACGGGACGATGCCGATGGGGATGAACCGCCCCGGGTGGGCGTCCGGGACCTCGCCGACGACCCAGTCGTTGAACGCTTTCAGTGCGGCGAGGGAGAGTTTCTTGTCGGGCAGGCTCGCCAGGTGGGTGCCGGCGAAGCCGGGGAAGGTGGCGAACAGGGTCGCGGCGAGGGTGCCGTTGGCGTCCATGTCGCGCACCCGCAGGTCCATGTCGTAGACGCCCGGCCGCATCTCGGCGTAGCCGGTCGGGTCCATGCCCCATTCGTGCTTGGGCCACGAGACGACCGCGTTGAGGCCGGAACTGCCGACAACGGTGCCCTGGAACTGCCAGGCCTGCACAGTGGGGTTGCGGGGATGGGCGGTGAGTTTGGGAGCCTGGTCCATCAGGCTCTTGGGGAAGTGCTTCTCGAAGATGTCCGCGGGTTCGACGACGTGGTCGTCGATGCTGATCATCACCATGTCTTCGGTTTTCATCGAATCCTCTCCCTGGGCTGCGCAAAGGTCCTGCCGGCGTCGGCGCTCGCGATGAGAACTAGATTTCCGTATTCGAGAACATAAATCAAGGATCGCTGCGTATCGGATGGATTCCGTAGGTGACGATCCCGAATCCACCCCCTCGTCGGGATCGGATCCCGCTCGGAAATCGCGGTATTGTTGCATGATTCGCCGAAGGCCGGAGCGGTGTCGGAACCTTCGATTGAGAGAATGTAATTCTCCATTTCGTGATCGACTGCGCCGAGGGGTGATCGCATGTCCAGTTCGACGGGTGTGCCGGGGTGGTTCGACGATCGAAAATGACAAGAATGCTTGACATAAAATGACAAGCAGAGTTTACTTCTGATGTGACCGACACACCGAGGAGCAACCGGGTCCGCGAATTCCGCAAGAAAGCGGGACTCACCCAAGCCGCGCTCGGCGACGCGGTCGGCGTCAGCAGACAGAGCATCGTCTCGACGGAGAAGGGTGACTACGCGCCCAGCGTGTACCTCGCTCTGCGTCTCGCCCTCAGACTCGACAGCACGGTCGAGGAACTGTTCCCGCTCACCACCAAGGAGCCCTCATGACGGTCTTCGTGAAAACCGCGCGCTTCATCGGCGATCTGGACGACGAGTTCTACCGCGACGAACGTCAGCGAGACGTCTGGAACGAAGCATCGGCGGTGGGATTCCAGTTGTCCCTGTGGATCGCGCTGGTGGCGGCGGCACTGCTCCCGTGGCTCGCCGGCCGCCCCGGGGCGTGGACGGCACTGGGCATCCTCGTGGCCTGGTTCGTCGTGTCGATCGTGACCCAGTTGTACGCGCGGCAACGCGACGTCGACCTGTACGCCACCGCGAAACTGTGGCGACCCCGCAGTGCCGCCGCCGCCGCGCTCTATCTCGTCGGCGTCGCCGGCATCTTCCTCCGCTTGCGCTACGAGAGACGGCCTTTCGAGAACGACGCCGCGACCTGGGCGGGGCGCGTCGCCGGCGCGGCGGTCGTCATCGTCCTCACAGGACTGGTTCTCGCCTGGAGTCGGCGACGCACCCAGCGCCGGCTCGACGCGGAAGAAGCGCTCGACGCGCTCGAGGACTAACGGGCGCGGACGAGCGCTGCGACCGGCTGGGAATCGAGCAGATCGGCGACCCGGACCCGACCGGTGAAAGAGCGTCCGGTCAGGGCGTCCGACCAGTCGCCGTCCGGCAGATCCACGGTCGTGTCCTTCCAGCCCGAGCGCGACAGCGCCACGGTGCGGCGGGAGGCCACCGCGAGGACGTCGAGGTCGTCCGGAGCCGGACCGCGGCCGAACGCGAGCAGGTGCTCGGCGGCCGGGCCGGCGGCGAGGACCGGAACGTACGCGCCACCGACGAAGCTTGCCGGTCGTTCGCGGCGCAACCGGAGCGCGGTGCGCACGATCGTGAACTTCGCCGGGGCCGAATCGGGGGCGTCGAGCAGTCGCCGCCGGGCGTCGAAGTCCACCGGCCGTCGATTGTCCGGGTCGACGAGCGAGTCGTCCCACAGCTCGGTGCCCTGATAGACGTCGGGAACACCCGGCCCCAGCAGTTGCAGCAGCTTCTGCCCGCACGAGACGGCCGCGACGTGCGGTTCGAGCTCGGCGACGAATGCGGTGAGCTCGCCCGCGACCGGCCCGTCGAAGATCGCGTCCAGCCAGCTGCCCACGGCGGTCTCGAACTCCTCGTCGACCTCCGTCCACGTGGTGCGGGTCCCGTTCTCCCGCAGCGCCTTCTGCGCGTAGGCGTGCATCCGTTCGCGCAGTTCGGCGGTCACCACTCCGTCGAGCGGCCAGACCCCGAACAGGGTCTGCCGCAGGAACAGGCCGATCGCCGGATCCGGTGCGGGCGCACGGTCGTTCCACGTCCCGAGCCGGCGGGACCACTCGTCGGCGACCTGTGAGAGCACGCCGATCCGCGCGCGGACGTCCTCGCTGCGTTTGGTGTCGTGGGTCGACAGGGTGGTCATCGCTCGCGGCCACTGCCGTGCCCGCTGGGTCCACGCGAGGTGGAACTCGGCCGGGGTGGCGGAGAAACGGCCCGGTTGCCCGCCCACCTCCTGCAGCGAGATCAGCCGCGCCGCCCGATAGAACAGGCAGTCCTCGACCGCCTTGGCCGTCGCGGCACCGCACACCTGGCCGAAGCGGGCCGCGGCCTCACCACCGAGGGCCATCGCCCGGGCGAACACCGCGAGCGCGGGATCGAGCGCGGGTTGCGTCCGCGCGAGGTCGCCGACGATGCGCGGCACCAGGGTCGCGAGCGGCGCGTAGTCGGCGCGGTAGACGGGAAGCTGTGCGGCGACGGCGATCACGGCCTCGCGCAGCGCCGCGTCGTCGCTTCCGGTGTCGCCGGTCTCGCGTCGGATCGCCCGCACGAGGCGGCGCACCTCGGGTGCGAGCCCGCTGCCGAGCACCGATCGTTTGAGGTCGTGTTCGCGGGCGTGCAGCCACGGCGCGTCGCCCTCGGCGCCGGTGAACCTGCGCGACAGGGCGTTCAGCTCCGTCTCGCCGGCCGGATCGACGAACACCGTCGAGAGTTCGCCGAGCGCGTCGTAGCCGGTGGTGCCGTCCACCGGCAGCGTCGCATCCAGCGGTTCGGCATCGCCGAGGATCTTCTCGATCACGAGCCACCGCTCGGGGCCGATCACCTCGCGCAGACGCGCGAGATAACCGGACGGATCGGCGAGACCGTCCGGATGGTCGACACGGATCCCGTCGACCAGGTCGTCGGCGATCCACGACGCGACCTGCTCGTGCGTCGCGTCGAACACCGCGGGATCCTCCACCCGCACCGCGGCGAGATCGTCGACGTTGAAGAAGCGGCGGTATCCGATCAACCCCGAGTTCCACGCCACGAGCCGGTAGGCCTGCCGCGCGTGGACCTCCTCACCGGTGCCCTCGTCGGTCCCGGGAGCGATCGGGAATCGCTTGTCGTAGTAGGCGAGCATCGGCTCGTCGCCGGAGCGGTCGACGGTCAGCTCCTGCACTGCGTCGTCCGATCCGAGCACCGGCAGAGCGATCCGACCGTCCACACCGTTGTCGCCGGCGAGGTCGAGATCGAAGAACGACGCGTAGCGCGACCCGGAGCCGTGCTTCAGGACGTCCCACCACCACGCGTTCTGACGTGGGTCGGCCACCCCGACATGGTTGGGGACGATGTCGACGACCAGCCCCATACCCCGTGCGCGTGCCTCCCGCGACAACCGTTCCAGACCCTCGCGTCCTCCGAGCGACTCGGAGACCGTGCCGGGATCGACCACGTCGTATCCGTGGGTGGACCCGATCGTCGCGCTGAGGACGGGGGAGAGGTAGACGTGCGAGACACCCAGGGCGTCGAGATAGTCGAGCAGGGCGACGGCGTCGGCGAAGGTGCACTCGTCGCCGCGCATCTGGAGTCGGTAGGTGGACAACACCGGCGCAGTATTCCCCGCGCCGGCGTTGCTCACACCTGCCGACTCCGTACCGCCGGTCGTCACCGGGTCTTCCGGAGCACCAGCACCGAGCGCGCCTGCACCCGGACCGGCTTACCGGCGACGACGACCTCCTCGCGCAGACCGTCGGGAACGTCGGTGTCGAGCGCGACCGTCCACTCCTCGGCGTGCGGGCCGTCGGGGGTGACGAACTCGATCGGCTCGTGATGGGCGTTGAAGCACATCAGGAACGAGTCGTCGACGACGCGCTGCCCCCGCTGATCGGGTTCGGGGATCCCCTCGCCGTTGAGGAAGACCGCAAGCGACTTGCCGAAACCGCTGTCCCAGTCCTCGGGCATCATCTCGTCGCCGGCCGGTGTGCGCCACGCGATGTCGCGGGACTGATCGCCGCTGCGGATGGGCCGGCCCTCGAAGAACCTGCGACGCCGGAAGACAGGATGGTCGGTGCGCAGCGCGATCACGTTGCGGGTGAACGCGACCAGGTCGGCGTTGGACTCGGCGAGCGACCAGTCCACCCACGACAGTTCGTTGTCCTGGCAGTACACGTTGTTGTTGCCCTGCTGGGTGCGGCCGAACTCGTCGCCGTGGGCGAGCATCGGCGTGCCCTGCGACAGGATCAGCGTCGCGAGCATGTTGCGCTGCTGGCGCCCGCGCAGCGCGAGGACCTCGGGATCGTCCGTGGGGCCCTCCACCCCGCAGTTCCACGACCGGTTGTGCGACTCGCCGTCGCGATTGTCCTCGCCGTTGGCGTCGTTGTGCTTCTCGTTGTACGACACCAGGTCCGCGAGGGTGAACCCATCGTGGGCGGTGACGAAGTTGACCGACGCGCCGGGACGGCGGCCGGTGTCCTCGTACAGATCCGACGAGCCGGTCAGGCGCGACGCGAACTCGCCGAGGGTGGCCGGCTCGCCGCGCCAGTAGTCGCGGACCGTGTCGCGGTACTTGCCGTTCCACTCCGTCCACTGACCGGGGAAGTTGCCCACCTGGTAACCGCCCTCACCGACGTCCCACGGCTCGGCGATGAGCTTGACCTGCGAGACCACCGGATCCTGCTGGACGAGATCGAAGAAGGCCGACAGCCGGTCGACGTCGTGCAGCTCGCGCGCCAGGGTCGACGCGAGATCGAACCGGAAGCCGTCGACGTGCATCTCGGTCACCCAGTAGCGCAGCGAGTCCATGATCAACTGCAGAGTGTGCGGGTGACGGGCGTTGAGGCTGTTGCCCGTTCCCGTGTAGTCCATGTAGTAGGCCTTGTCGTCGTCGACGAGGCGGTAGTAGGCGGCGTTGTCGATGCCGCGGAAGCAGATGGTGGGACCGAGATGGTTCCCCTCGGCGGTGTGGTTGTAGACCACGTCGAGGATCACCTCGATGCCCGCCTCGTGGAAGGCCCGCACCATCGCCTTGAACTCGGAGACCACGGCGCTCGGCTTGGTCGACGACGAGTACTCGGCGTGCGGCGCGAAGAACCCGAAGGTGTTGTACCCCCAGTAGTTCCGCAGTCCCTGGTCGATCAGCACCTGGTCGTGCATGAACTGGTGCACGGGCATCAGCTCGATCGCGGTGACGCCGAGATCGAGGAGATGGTCGATGATCGCCGGGTGCGCGAGACCGGCGTAGGTGCCCCGCATGTGTTCGGGGACGTCCGGATGCGTGGCTGTCATTCCCTTGACGTGGGCCTCGTAGATGACCGTCTCGTTGTAGGGGCGGCGGGGATGACGATCCATCGCCCAATCGAAGAACGGGTTGATCACCACGGTCGTCATGGTGTGGCCCAGCGAATCCAGGCCGGGCAGCTCCGCGGCGGCGTCGGAGGTCTGCCCCGTCGCGATCGCCTCGGGCTCGGCATCGTCGGTGGACGCGGCGTCGCCGGTGTCGGCGTCCTCGGTGTCGGTGTCCTCGGGGTCTGCGGTGTCGTCCGTGTTCTCGTCCGCACCGCTGTCGGCCTCGGGCTCGGCGCCGGGCAGCGGGTACGAGAACAGCGACGGGTCGCCGTCGAACGACCCGTCGAACGCCTTCCCGTACGGGTCGAGAAGCAGCTTGCTCGGATCGCACCGGTGACCGTTCTCCGGATCGAACGGACCGTGCACGCGGTAGCCGTAACGCTGGCCGGGGGAGACCGTCGGAAGGTAGGCGTGCCAGACGTAACCGTCCACCTCCTCGAGCGGGATGCGGGTCTCGGTCCCGTCACGGGAGATCAGGCACAGCTCGACCTTCTCGGCGATCTCGGAGAACAGTGCGAAGTTCGTGCCCGCCCCGTCGTAGGTCGCGCCGAGGGGATAGGGGGATCCCGGCCACACTTCCAGGGTCTCGGACATCTCGTCGCTGGCGCTCGCTTCGGTGGTCTCCATGCCCGCCAACAGTAGTCTTCCGGCGGTCCCGGCACCGGGTGAGCGCGTCACCACCAACCGGTGGCGGGACCGAGTTGTCGGCCGAGCTCGGGCGTCAGCGTCCGGACGTAGGTCGTGGTGAGGTGGTTCTCGTCACGGTAGATGAGGATGTTTCCCTCCACCGCCCGGCACAGATCCTGCCGGCAGAACTTGTCGGACAGGTCGAGCAGCGACACCGTGGGCAGGTGCGCGGACGCGGCGACGGCCGGGTCGACCGGGTCCAGCGCCTCCTCACGGGGCACGCCACACGTCTCCGCGGTGCCGCCTCCGGCGAGGCAGTCGGCGGCCCGATAGGCGACGTCGCCGCGGAACAGCCACGGGTTGTCGCGGATCGCCACCACCGGGATGCCGTAGTCGGCGAGCGTCTCCCACAGATCGACGTACCAGAACGGGACGAAGTCGCCCGGTCCCTCGCCCTGGTCCTTGGTGCGCGTCGACGTGGTGAACACGTAGTCGGGCGGATCGGCGCGCAGTTCCGCGAGGACGGCGGTCGACCACGTGTCGCACTCGACCGTCGGGGACTCCTCGACCAGCGGGGCGAGGGGATCGGAGAGCGGGCACCCGACCTTGAGATAGGTGTCGAGGCGGAAACCGTGTTCGATGCCGAGCGCGTCGAGCGCGGCGAGCCAGTGCTCCGAGTGCGACCCCCCGACGATCACCATGCGGCGCGTCGCGAGCGGGTCGCCGTAGGTACAGGTCAACGGTGTGCGGTTGGTGTGCTGGGCAATACAGTTCTCGAGCGTCGCAGGAGGCAGGTCGCGGTGGGCGACGAGCAGCGGAGGTTGCACCGGTTGCGGCTCGGTGGAGACGGCGGGATCGAACACCGCCGCGCCGGGATACAGCTCCGTCGGCAGGGCGGCGATGTCGTCGAGGGTCTCCGTCGAACGGTCGACATGGGTGTGCCAGAGGTTCGCGGCCCCGACGAGGGCGACGGCCAGGACCGTCACGACACCTACGAGCGCGGTGCGGGACGGCCGAGGGGGTTCGACGCGGCGGATCGGGTCCTCGAACCACCGGGTCGACGCCTCGGCGAGCAGCAGCGACAGGGCGATCACGACGAGCCCGCCCACGAGGCCGACCGACGTATGGCCGCGCACGATCAGGTAGCCGATGAGGATCGGCCAGTGCCACAGGTACAGCGCGTAGGCGATCGCCCCGAGGCGCACCATGGGCGCGGACGCCAGCAGTCGCGCCGACGGTGTGTCGTGCTCGGCGCCGGAGTCGGAGTCAGGACCGGAGCCGGAGCGGATGCCCGCGACGACGAGCGCCATCGCCGCACCGACGGGGACGAGTGCCCACGGGCCGGGGAAGAGGGAGTTGCCGTCGAGGACGAAGCCGCACGCGAGCAGCACCGCGAGGCCGAGGGCGCCGAGCACGATCCGCAGGACGCGCGGAACCCGCAGCCACGGCGACAGGCACATCAGCAGTCCACCGAGGGTCAGCTCCCACGCACGGGCGGCACTGTCGTAGTACAGCCACGACTGCGGCCGGTCGGCGAGCACCGCATACGCCAGCGACGCCGCGGTGAGGACGGCCAGCAGCACCGTCAGTGGCAGACGGACAGGCACCGACATCCGCCGCAGCAGCCACGCGAAGCCGAACACCACCACGAGCGCCGCGATGTAGAACTGGCCCTGCACGGCGATCGACCACAGGTGCTGGAGCGGACTGACCATCGGATCGGCGGCCAGATAGTCGCTCGCCGTGCGGGCGAGGTGCCAGTTCTGGAAGAAGAGCAGCGACGCGCCGGTCTGGTCGGCCACCTCGAGCCACTGCGTGAACGGCCGCAGCACCACCGTGGCGGCCGCGACGGCGGTGAGCACGACGACGAGCGGCGGCAGCAGACGCCGGCCGATCCGCCGCAGGACCGGACGCGGATCGAGCGGGGCCGAGGAGTCGGCCGTCCGCAGGAGCGTGCCCACGAAGAAGAAGCCGGAGAGCGCCAGGAAGACGTCGACACCACCGGAGACGCGACCGAACCAGACGTGGAAGATCACCACGAGCGCGATCGCGAGACCGCGCAGTCCGTCGATGTCGGCACGACGTGCGGGGCGCGTGCCTGCTGTCCGCGCACCACTCTCGAGTTCCGGTCCCGAGGTGTGGACGGACATGTGACGGATACCCCCGGTGTCTTACGTGTTCGGCTGTGCTGCGAACCGGCGACGAGCGCACCGGTCGATTGCCGTGAGCGTCGTTCACGGCAACTCGGGCAGACTACGCGGCTGCGGGCGGCGACTTCCAACCGCCTACAGTCTGGGCGTGGGCAACTCTCCTCTCCCGGTCGAGCGGATCCGCACCCTCGACGCTCGGCACCTCTGGCACCCCTACGGCGCGTTTCCGGCGACCACCGAATCGTTGGTGGTCGACCGTGCCCACGGTACCCGGATCGTCCTCGCCGACGGTCGTGAGCTGGTCGACGGCATGAGTTCGTGGTGGGCCGCGGTGCACGGATACGGGCATCCGGTCCTCGACGCCGCCGTCCGCGATCAGCTCGACCGCATGAGCCACGTGATGTTCGGCGGTCTCACCCACGAGCCCGCCGCACGGCTCGCGGAACTGCTCGTCGACATCACCCCCGACGGTCTCGACACGGTCTTCCTCGCCGACTCGGGTTCGGTGTCGGTGGAGGTGGCCATGAAGATGGCGGTGCAGTACCAGCGTGCCGTCGGCAGACCGGGACGGCGTCGCCTGCTCACCTGGCGCGGCGGCTACCACGGCGACACCTTCGCCCCGATGAGCGTGTGCGACCCGGAAGGCGGCATGCATGCACTGTGGACCGACATGCTCGCACGGCAGGTCTTCGCGCCGGCCCCACCGGCTCACTTCGATCCCGGCTACGTCGCGCAGTTCGAGGCGGTTCTGCTCGAGCACGTCGACGAGCTCGCCGCGATCGTCGTCGAGCCGGTCGTCCAGGGTGCCGGCGGCATGCGCTTCCACGACCCGCGGTATCTGCGCGAGCTGCGCAGGATGTGCGACGAGCACGGACTGGTGCTGATCTTCGACGAGATCGCGACCGGTTTCGGGCGCACCGGCGAACTCTTCGCCGCCGACCATGCACAGGTGAGCCCGGACGTGATGTGCGTGGGCAAGGCACTCACCGGCGGATACATGACCCTCGCCGCGACACTGTGCACGCGGGCCGTCGCCGAGGCGATCAGCGCGGGGGAGGGCGGTGGCGTGATGCACGGTCCGACCTTCATGGGCAACCCGCTCGCGTGCGCCGTCGCCGTCGCGGCGGTCGAACTGCTGCTCTCCCGCGACTGGAGGGCCGAGGTGGCGGCGGTGAACGCGGGACTGACGGAAGGGCTCGCGCCGGCACGCGAGTTGCCGGGGGTCGCGGACGTCCGCGTCCTCGGAGGCATCGGCGTGATCGAACTCACCGATCCGGTGGACATGCGCGCGACCACCGACGCCGCTGTGGCGGCCGGGGTGTGGCTGCGGCCGTTCCGCAATCTCGTCTACGCGATGCCGCCCTACATCTGCTCGGCCGACGATCTCGCGGCGATCACCTCGGGGATGATCGCCGCCGTCGGCGCGAACACCCGGTGACCGCCGCGGTCAGCGGACCGCGGTGAGGAACTCCGCGATCGCGTCGGCCACCGCCGTGGGGGTGGTGACGTGCGCGAAGTGCTCGTGCCACGAGAACTCGACCAACCGGGTGTCGGGCATGACGGCCCGCAGGGCCTCGGTGGCCACGACGTGGTGCTGCGCGGTCCGCGAGCCCTGCAGGAACAGGGTCGGGGTCGTGACGGAGGCGTACCTCGCGACATCCGGCCCGTGACCGTCGATGACGCGCAGTTCGCGCACCCAGGTGGGTGCCAGCTCCGCCATCCGGGACCAGATCGGGGTGCCGCGCAGCCGATCGACCCCTGCTGCGGGGACGCGGAGGATGTCGATCATGGCGATGGTGAGCGCGCGGTCGAGGTCCCCGGCGTCCACTGCTGCCGCATACGGTGCGAGGGCGGCTCCGGCGAGCGGCCCGGCGACCGGCACCGGCGGTTCGTAGAGGACGAGTCCGGGCACGTCGACTCCCGAGGCGACCGCCGCGAGGGCGCACAGTGCGCCGTAGGAGTGCCCGACGAGCGAGGCGTCCGGTCCGGCGGCGTCGAGAACCGCGGCGATGTCGGCGATCTCGGTGTCGATCGAGTACGCGTCGGCGTCGCCGCTGAGCCCGCGCCCGCGCCGGTCCACGAGATGGACGGTGAAGCGGTCCGCCAGGACGGAGGCCACGCGCGACCATTCGTCCCCGGTCGCGATGCTGCCGTGCACGACGACGAGACCCGGTCCCTGCCCGAGCCTGCGGAATCCGATCGTCGTTCCGTCCCGGGACTCGATGTGGACGACCACGTCACCTGCCTTTCGTCGGGGTCTGCCGGACCGTCCGAGCCTACGATCCGAGCCGACCGATATGGCGACTTGAACGGTGTTCAAGTATGGTCACCGCTCATGACCGCACATCCCGCCCTGGCGTGGCTCGACGACACCGCGGCGGCGCGACGCGCAGCGGGTCTGCACCGCGACCCCGTCGTCCGCACCCCCGGCTCGACCGTCGTCGACCTCGCCTCCAACGACTATCTCGGCCTGACCGGCCATCCCGAGGTCCTCGCGGGAGCCACCGCTGCCCTGCGGCGATGGGGAGCCGGCGCCACCGGATCGCGGCTGGTCACCGGCACCACCGCCGAACACGAACTCCTCGAACGCGAACTCGCCGACTTCGTCGGGGCCGACAGCGGCCTGGTGTTCTCGAGCGGATACGCCGCGAACCTCGGTGCCGTCGCCGCCCTGGGTGGCAAGGACGCACTGATCGTCTCGGACGCCGGCGGTCACGCCTCGCTCGTCGATGCGTGCCGGCTGTCCCGCTCGAGGATCGTCGTCACCCCGCACAACGACGTCGACGCGGTCGCGCACGCCCTCGCGACCCGCACCGAGGCCCGCGCGCTCGTCCTGACCGACTCGGTGTTCAGTACCGACGGCGACCTCGCGCCGCTGCGGGAACTGCATCGCGTCTGCCGAGCGCACGGCGCGTTGCTCCTCGTCGACGAGGCCCACGGAGTGGGGGTCCGCGGCGCGGGGGGCCGCGGACTCGTCCACGAAGTGGGTCTCGCCGGCGAGCCCGATGTGGTCGTCACCGCGACGCTGTCGAAATCCCTTGCCTCCCAGGGCGGAGCCGTCCTCGCCGACGGGCGTGTACGGGAACATCTCGTGGACACCGCCCGCACCTTCATCTTCGACACCGGACTCGCCCCGGCCGCCGTCGGTGCCGCCCGGGGTGCGTTGAAGGTGCTGCGCGCCGAACCCGCCCGTGCCGCTGCAGTGCTCGAGCAGGCCGCGCACCTCGCTCGTCTCACGGGCGTCGAGGTGCCGCCGTCCGCTGTGGTGTCGGTGATCCTCGGCGACCCGCACGTCGCCGCCGACGCAGCGGCGAAGTGCCGCGACCGCGGCGTGCACGTCGGCTGCTTCCGGCCGCCCTCGGTTCCGGCCGGTACCTCGCGGCTGCGCCTGACGGCACGCGCGAACCTCACCGACGACGAACGCGCCCTCGTCGACGAGGTGCTCACCGACGTCCTCGCGGGAGCCCGGGCGTGAGCATCCTCGTCGTCACCGGCACGTCGACCGATGTGGGCAAGACCGTCGCGACCGCGGCACTCGCCGCGAACGCCGTGGCCGCGGGACTGCGGGTCGCGGTGTGCAAACCCGCCCAGACGGGCGTGAGGGACGACGGGCCGGGCGACCTGCAGGAGATCCGGCGACTGGCCGGGGACCGTGTCCGGCTCGTCGAACTCGCGCGGTATCCCGATCCGCTCGCACCCGACACCGCCGCGCGGCGCAGCGGACGCCCGCTGCTCACCCTCGAGGAGATCGTCGACACCGTCCGGATGCTCGACGCCGAGTACGACCTCACTTTGGTCGAAGGTGCGGGAGGTCTGCTCGTCCGGCTCGGTGCGGGCGGCTTCACCCTCGCCGACGTCGCGGCCATGCTCGGAGCGCCGGCGGTGATCGTCGCCGCCGCGGGACTGGGCACGCTCAACCACACCGCGCTCACCGTGGCTGCGCTCCGCTCTTCAGGGGTCGAGTGTCCGGGGGTGATCATCGGATCCTGGCCTACTGCACCGGATCTGGCGGAACGGTGCAATCTCGACGACCTTCCCGACGTCACCGGCGTCCCCGTCGTGGGCAGGATCCCGGCCGGCAGCGGCGCTCTCGACGCCCGCGTCTTCGCCACCCGTGCCTCTCGGTGGTCGGATCTGCCGCTCCCGACGAAACGGCGTGCGGGCGGAGCTTCCGCTGTACTGTGATGGATGCCACACTGCAACTGGCCTGTTCCCATCGTGTCGGCCGGCGCGACATGCCGATACCCGCTACGGAAGGGACATGTCGACCGCTCGGCCCGGAGGTACTGATGTCCATCAGCGAATTGCAGGAACTTCAGCGCACCGCCGCCCACCTGCGCCAATGCCTCGGATCCCTACGATCGCGCTACGGGGACGCAGCCCCGGTGAAGAGGCTGTCGAACGACGTCGAACGTCTCGACATCGACATACGCGACTTCGCCGAACATCCTCCGCGCGAGGTCGTCAACAGTCTCGGTGAACGCATCCCGATTCCCGATACGCCGTACGACGACTCGTTGTTCCGCGGAACGGATACGGACGACGAAGGTCTCGGCGGGCTGCACGGCTCGCGGTGAGCACCTCCGAGGCGACGCCGGCGGCGCGCGGTGAGCCGGCCACCGGCGTCCGCTCCGAGGGCCGCGCACGGATCACCGCGCGGACGCTGCGGATCGACCGGTGGTGGCAGACACCCGCACTCACCGTCCTCGGTCTCGGTGTGTTCGTGGTGTACGCGACGATCCGCTCGTTCGTGCGCAGCGCCTACTACGTCGAGGACTACCACTACCTGACGCCGTTCTACTCGCCGTGCGTGAGCGCGTCCTGCGTGGACGGCGCCCGCCATTTCGGCACGTGGGTCGGCGAACTCCCGATGTGGATCCCGCTCGCCTTCCTGTCGCTGCCGTTCCTCCTCGGCTTCCGGCTGACCTGCTACTACTACCGCAAGGCCTACTACCGATCGTTCTGGTTGTCGCCGCCGGCGTGCGCGGTCGCCGAACCGCACCGACACTACACCGGCGAGACGCGGTTCCCGCTGATCCTGCAGAACTCGCACCGCTACTTCTTCTACGCCGGTTTCGTGGTGTCGCTGATCAACACCTACGACGTCATCCTGTCCTTCCACAGCCCGAGCGGATTCGGCATCGGACTCGGCAACCTGATCCTGCTCATCAACGTCGTGCTGCTCTGGGGTTACACGCTGTCGTGCCACTCCTGCCGGCACGTCACAGGCGGCCGGCTGCGGCACTTCTCGAAACACCCCGTGCGCTACCGGATCTGGACGTTCGTCTCGAAACTCAACACCAGGCACATGCAGTTCGCGTGGATCACGCTGGGGACCCTGATCCTCACGGACTTCTACATCATGCTCGTGGCGAGCGACACCATCGCCGATCTGCGGTTCATCGGCTGACGCGCACGGCACGACACCGGCCGCACCGGAGGAGGGGGAACACGGATGGTGGATGTCGAACGGCACAAGGTCGACGTCGTCGTGATCGGAGCAGGCGGCGCCGGGCTGCGCGCGGTGATCGAGGCGCGGCAGCGCGGCTTCTCCGTTGCCGTGGTGTGCAAGTCCCTGTTCGGCAAGGCCCACACCGTGATGGCCGAAGGCGGATGCGCCGCCGCGATGGGCAACGCCAACCCCCGCGACTCCTGGCAGGTGCACTTCCAGGACACGATGCGTGGCGGCAAGTTCCTCAACAACTGGCGGATGGCCGAACTGCACGCCCGCGAGGCCCCCGACCGCGTGTGGGAGCTGGAGACCTACGGAGCACTGTTCGACCGCACCCCCGACGGACGGATCAGCCAGCGCAACTTCGGCGGTCACACCTATCCGCGGCTCGCGCACGTCGGCGATCGCACCGGACTCGAACTCATCCGCACGATGCAGCAGAAGATCGTGTCACTGCAGCAGGAGGATCACGCCGAGCACGGCGACTACGAGGCCCGGGTGCGGGTCTTCGCCGAATGCACCATCACCGAACTGCTGAAGGACGCGGAGGGACGCATCGCCGGCGCGTTCGGATACTGGCGCGAGACCGGACGATTCGTGCTGTTCGAGGCGCCCGCGGTCGTCATCGCCACCGGCGGTATCGGCAAGTCGTGGAAGGTCACGTCGAACTCGTGGGAGTACACGGGCGACGGGCACGCCCTCGCCCTGCGCGCCGGCGCCACCCTCATCAACATGGAGTTCGTCCAGTTCCACCCGACGGGAATGATCTGGCCGCCGAGTGTGAAGGGCATCCTCGTCACCGAGGGTGTGCGCGGCGACGGCGGAGTGCTGAAGAACTCCGAGGGAGAACGATTCATGTTCTCCTACATCCCGCCGGTGTTCAAAGGCCAGTACGCGGAGACCGAGGAGGAGGCCGACCGCTGGTACGAGGACCAGGAGAACAATCGCCGCACGCCCGACCTGCTCCCACGCGACGAGGTCGCCCGCGCCATCAACTCCGAGGTCAAGGACGGCCGGGGCACCCCGCACGGCGGAGTCTTCCTCGACATCGCCTCGCGGATGCCGGCCGACGAGATCATGCGCCGCCTGCCGTCGATGCACCACCAGTTCAAGGAACTCGCCGACGTCGACATCACCGCCGAGGCCATGGAGGTCGGCCCGACCTGCCACTACGTGATGGGCGGCATCGAGGTCGACCCCGACACCGCCGCTGCGGCAGTCCCGGGGCTGTTCGCCGCCGGGGAATGTTCCGGTGGCATGCACGGATCGAACCGGCTGGGCGGGAATTCGCTGTCCGATCTGCTGGTCTTCGGTCGCCGGGCAGGTCTCGGCGCCGCCGACTACGTGCAGGGACTCACGTCGCGGCCGACCGTCGGCGACGCCGACATCGACGCCGCCGCCCGCGCGGCGCTCTCGCCCTTCGATCCGGCCGACGCCGATCGCGCCGAGAACCCCTACACCCTGCACACCGACCTGCAACAGGTCATGCAGGATCTCGTGGGCATCATCCGGCGCGCGGACGAGATCGAACGCGCCCTGCGCGAACTCGACACCCTGCGCACACGGATCCGCAACGTCGCGGTGGAGGGCCACCGCCAGTTCAACCCGGGCTGGCATCTCGCCCTGGACCTGCGGAACATGCTCCTCGTGTGCGAGTGCGTCGCACGGGCCGCGTTGCAGCGCACCGAGAGCCGCGGGGGACATACCCGCGACGACCACCCGTCGATGGACCCCGAATGGCGTCGCACTCTGCTCGCCTGTCGCCTGGACGGCGGCGACCCGTTCGTCCCCGACGTGACGGTCACCGCCGAACGGCAGCAACCGATGCGCCGCGACCTGCTGGAGCTGTTCGACATCGACGAACTCGGGAAGTACTACACCGACGAGGAACTCGCGGACCATCCCGGACGGAGGGGTTGAGATGGGATACCAGGCGGCGTTCAGGATCTGGCGGGGCGACGCCGACGGCGGGGAACTGCGGGACTACACCGTCGAGGTCAACGAAGGGGAGGTCGTCCTCGACATCCTGCACCGCCTGCAGGCCACCCAGGCACCGGATCTCGCCGTGCGCTGGAACTGCAAGGCGGGCAAGTGCGGATCGTGTTCGGCGGAGGTCGACGGTCGCCCGCGCCTGACGTGCATGACCCGCATGTCGCTGTTCGATCCCGACGCGACGATCACCGTGACCCCGATGCGCACCTTCCCGATCATCCGAGATCTCGTCACCGATGTCTCGTTCAACTACCGCAAGGCACGCGAGATACCGGCCTTCGCGCCGCCTCCGGATCTGGCGCCGGGGGAGTACCGGATGCAACAGGTCGACGTGCAGCGCTCCCAGGAGTTCCGCAAGTGCATCGAATGCTATCTGTGCCAGAACGTCTGCCACGTGGTGCGCGACCACGAGGAGAACAAGGAGGCCTTCGCCGGTCCCCGCTATCTCATGCGCATCGCGGAACTCGAGATGCACCCGCTCGACGTCGCCGACCGGCGCGACGTCGCGCAGGACGAGCACGGCCTGGGCATGTGCAACATCACCAAGTGCTGCACCGAGGTGTGCCCGGAGAACATCCACATCACCGACAACGCGCTGATCCCGATGAAGGAACGCGTCGCCGGCCGTCGCTACGATCCGATCGTCTGGCTCGGCAACAAGCTGTTCCGGCGCTGAACCGGACGCAGGAACCGGCTCAGTTCACGCGTTCGGCGACCAGCGGAACCAGCTCGTCGAGCGCGAACGGCACCGACAGCACCGAGTTCGTCGAGAACGCCGCGGAGATGTCGGAATCGCTGTCGAGCACGAGGAACCGGCCGTCGCGCACCGCCGGGATCTGCTGGAAGACCGGATTGTCGGTCACCTCGGCGGCCGGCACGTAGATCGGCAGCACGATCAGCAGGTCGGAGTCGAGCATGTCCAGGTTCTCGTCGGAGACGGTGATGAAGAAATCGTCCGTCGCCGCGGCCTGCACCTGCGGATTGTTCACGAAGCCGAGCTCGGTCATGAAGTCGACGCGCGAGTCGCCGACGACGTAGGCGCCCCACCCCTCCGACGTGTAGGAGGCGACGGTGACGGTCTTGCCCGCGAACTCGGGATTGTCGGCGGCGGCCTGCTCGAAATCCGCATCGATCTGCGACAGCAACTCGGCACCCTTGTCCGGGACACCGAGCGCCGTTGCCACCGAGGTCACCTGGTCGTCGAGCGAGGTGAGATAGGCGTCGCTGCCTTCCGGGCCGCCGACGGTCGGGGCGATCCCCGACAGAGTCTCGTAGCGGGCCTGCTCACCGGAACTCTTGGTGTCGAGGATCAGATCGGGCTCCTGCGCCGCGAGCAGCTCGAAGGACGGCTCGATCGTGCCGATGAGCTCCGGCGGCGAGTCGTACAACCCCTGCGCCCACGGCCCCACACCGTCGCCGCCGAAGGCGAGCCAGTCGCTCGCCGCCACCGGCTGAACACCGAGCGCCAGTGCGGTTTCGGCGTCGCCCCAGCCCAGAGCCGCGACGCGTTCGGGGGCGGACTCGATGGTGACCTCCCCGAACTTCGTGTCGACGGTGACGGGGAAGGCACCGTCCGACGGAGCCGAACCGGAGTCGGACTCCGTGTCGGAGGATCCGCACGCGGTCAGCGCGATCGCGGTGGCCGTGAACAGAGCGGCGGAACGGAGCAACGCAGCGGATCGGCGTGTCATGGCGGGCCTCGAGTCTGTCGAACAACAAGTGAGGCGATCCTAACCCGGTGGGGTGACCGAAGGTGAAAACCCGCCGGAAACCGCGCAGGACGGCTGTTCGAGCGCGCAGTATGTGTCCGTGACCCCACCTGACGACGGTCGGCCGGCACGGGCGAACCTGGTGCTCGCCTCCTTGATCCTCGTCGCCGCCGTGGCGAACCTGAACCTCGCCGTCGCGAACGTGGCACTGCCCGACATCGGGAAGGCGTTCGACGCGAGCCAGACCCAGCTCAACCTCGTCGCCGTCGGCTATTCCGTCGGTCTCGCCGCGTCGGTGCTCTACCTCGGGGCCGTCGGCGACCGCTACGGACGCAAGACGATGCTGCTGCTCGGCATGGTCTTGTCGGTTCCCGCCTCCGCGGTCGCCGGATTCGCGCCGAACACCGACGTGCTCTTCGCCGCCCGGGTGCTCGGCGGCGTCTCCGCCGGTCTGGCGTTCCCCACCACCCTGGCCCTGATCACCGCCCTGTGGTCGGGCGCGGCGCGCACGCGCGCCATCGCGTTGTGGTCGTCGATCGGTGGCGGCCTGACCGCGCTCGGCCCGCTCGTCGCCGGCATGTTGCTCGAACAGTTCTTCTGGGGATCGGTCTTCCTGGTGACGATCCCGCTCGCGCTGATCGCGCTCGCCCTGACCTGGATGTTCGTGCCGAGCCACGTCAACGAGTCGACCGACCCGGTCGATCATCTCGGCGGCCTCGTCTCGGTGGTGCTCGTCGGTTCGCTCGTCCTGGGCATCAACTTCGTGCCCGTCGACGGGATGAAGACCATCGCGGTGTCCGCCCTCGTCATCGCTCTCGTCGCGGTGATCCTCTTCGTGATGCGGCAGCTGCGCGCGGCGAATCCCCTGTTCGACCTGCGGGTCGCCCGGCGTCGCGTGTTCTGGGTCGCGGCCGTCGCGGGCATCATCGTGTTCGGCACCCTCATGGGCACGATGTACATCAGCCAGCAGTACCTGCAGAACGTGCTCGGCTACTCGACGCTCGCGGCAGGATCGGCGGCGCTGCCCGCCGCATTCGTGATGGTGCTGGTGGCACCGCAGTCGGCGAAACTCGTCGGGTCGCGCGGCTCCCGCTTCACCCTGCTGTCGGGTTACGTCGCGATCGTGGCCGGACTCGTCGTCGCACTGATGCTGTGGGACGAGGACGCGCACTACTGGGTGATCGCCCTCGGATACATGTGCCTCGGCGCCGGTGTCGGTCTCGCCGGTACCCCGGCCTCGCATTCGCTCACGGGATCGGTGCCGGTCTCCCGCGCCGGAATGGCCTCCGGCACCGCCGATCTGCAACGCGATCTCGGCGGCGCGATCGTCCAGTCGATCCTCGGAGCGCTGCTCACGGCCGGATACTCGGCCTCCCTCGCCGCGACGATCGCGGCGAGTCCTCAGGCCACGGCCGTCGACGAGCAGACCGAGACCGCACTGGAGAAGTCGTTCGCGGGAGCCGTCGGGATCGCCGAGCACTATCCGCAGTACGCGCCGCAGATCATCGAGGCGGCCCGGTCGGCCTTCCTCGACGGCGACACCCGCGCCTACACGGCCGCGATCGCGATCGTGCTGGTCGGAGCAGCGTTGGTGGCCTTCGCGTTCCCCTCACGCACGGCCGAGATCGCGCTGCTCGAGCGGTACGCCGAGGAGGACGGTGACGCGGCGGTCGACTCGTCCGAAAAACCGGCCCACTGAACCCGGATCCTCACGCCGTCCGGGTCGGTCCGGCGGTCAGACCGAGTGCGACCAGCGTCCGACGTCACCCCGCTCGAGCGCGACGGCGAGCAGTTCCGGGAATCGGTCGGGCGTGCACGCGAAGGCGGGAACTCCGAGTTCGGCGAGTGCCGCCGCGTTGTCGCGGTCGAAGGACGGTGCCCCGTCGTCGGACAACGCGAGCAGCACCACGACCTGCACCCCCGCGGCGAGCATCTCCCGGATGCGCGAGAGCATCTCGGCGCGGATGCCGCCCTCGTACAGATCCGAGATGAGCACGAACAGCGAATCGGCCGGGCGCGTGATCAGCGACCTGCTGTAGGCGATCGCCCGATTGATGTCGGTGCCGCCGCCGAGCTGGGTGCCGAACAGCACGTCCACGGGGTCGGCGAGCTTGTCGGTCAGGTCCACCACCGCGGTGTCGAATACGACCAGCGAGGTGCGCAGCGCCCGCATCGACGCCAGGACCGCCGCGAACACCGACGCGTAGACCACGCTCGACGCCATCGACCCGGACTGGTCCACCGCGAGCACCACGTCGCGTTTCACCGCCTGCGACCGGCGCCCGTAACCCACCAGTTTCTCGGGCACCACGGTGCGATGCTCCGGCAGGTAGTGGGCCAGGTTCGCGCGGATCGTGCGGTCCCAGTCGATGTCGCGCAGCTTCGGGTTCGACGTCCGCGACGACCGGTCGAGCGCGCCTGTGACGGCGGCGCGGGTGTGCTGCGCGATGCGAGCCTCGATCTCGCGCACGACCTTCTCGACGACCGTCCGTGCCGTCGCCTTGGTGGTCTCCGGCATCACGCGGTTCAGGCTCAGCAACGTGCCCACCAGGTGCACGTCCGGTTCGACGGCCTCGAGCATCTCGGGTTCGAGGAGCAGCCGGGTCAACCCGAGCCGATCCACTGCGTCGCGTTGCATCACCTGGACGACGGATGTCGGGAAGTAGGTGCGGATGTCGCCGAGCCAGCGCGCCACCCGGGGCGCGGACGCGCCGAGACCTGCCGTGCGCGGTGCGGTGCCGTCGCCGGGCGCGGTGTCGTACAGCGCGGCGAGCGCGGCGTCCATCGCGCTGTCGTCGGCCGAGGACAGCGAGCCCGTGGAGTCCTCGGCGGCCTCGCCGAGTGCCAGCCGCCAGCGGCGCAGGCGTTCGGTGTCTCCGGATTCGGTTGTCATGCCGACACTCCCAGGATCGACGCGGTGGCGGTCAGGGCGATCCGGCCGCGGTCCACAGCGGGCGGTGTCTCCGCGCGGCGGGTGCGTTCGCCGCGCACCGTCTGCCCGAGCAGGCGTCGCTCACCGAACGCGAACGACCCGAAGGTGCGCCGCAGGACGGGCAGGACGTCGACGAAATCGTCGTCGGTGAGACCGCTGATCCATTCGTCGACGAGATCGAACAGTGCGCTGTCGTGGACGAGCAGGAGCCCACCCCCGCCGAGGAACCCGTCGATCCAGCGTGCCTTCGCGGGCGCGGGTGACCCCACCGACAACGCCCGCGCGACCCGCACGGCCGCGTCGTGTTCGCCGAGTCGGCCGGTGTCGCGCAGCATCCGGGTGGTGCGCCCGACGAGCAGACCGTCGACGTCGTCGCGCTCGCTCACCGATGTCAGCGTGTCGAGCCATCGACCGGTCGCGCTCGGATCCGCGCGCAGCGCGAGAGCGAGGTGCACGTCGTCGATCGCGGTGCGCAGCGCATCGGCGGCGTCGTGGTCGAGACCGGTGACCGCCGCCGGGAGACCGGCGCACACCCGCGCGAGCAGGGCGTCGCAGACGTGGTCCAGGGAGGACAGATCGGTGCCCCGCACATCGCCGTACCGGACGGTGCGCACGAGGGTCGGCAGTGCGCTCATCAGGTGCAGCACATCGTGATCGAGTGCGGCGGCCGCGTCGATCGCCGTCACCAGCGACGGGATCGTGGTCCGCAGGTCGGCGAGCAGCGCCCGTTCGAGGAGTTCGGTGAGGTCGGCGAGCGCGATCCCGGAACGTGCGGCACGGTCGGCCACTGTGGCGCCCGCTGCGGATTCCACCGTCGTGCCCCACCGCGACGCCTCGACGATCGCCACCGACAATTCGGGTTCCCACCGCAGCGTCCAGGTCTCGCGGAAGGTGCCGGTCGAGCGCACCTCGCTTTCGGTGGGCGTGCCCCAGTCGATCCCGAGCAGCGCCAGGCGGTGCAGCAGTCGCGACCGCGCGACGTCGATCTCGCGGCGCAGGTCCAGATCGAGGTTCTTCGCTTCGGCGGACCGCTTGAGACGCAACGACTTCGCATTGCGCTGCAGGTCGGTGTCGAGCGGGACGGTGGGGGTGTCCTCGGAGACCGAACCGAGGGCCTCGCCGACGACGAGCCGCCGCGTGACGAGGTCGAGCAGGACGTCGTCGCCGTCGCACAGCACCGATCGGGTCGCCTCGACGACCTCGTCGAGTCCGGCCACCGCGCGACCGCGCAGCGCCGCGAGCGTGTCGGCCAGGCGCGTCGCCTCGATGACGTGGGCGCTCGAGACGGGCAGATCCTCCTCGCGCAGGACACGGGCCACGCGGGTGAACCAGCGTGCGGTCGTGTCCGCAGGCTGTGTGAACAGGTGGTGGTACCAGCCGGGTGAGGTGATGCCGGCGCAGTAGCCCGACGACAGCGACAACCGGGAGTGGCTCCACGGCACCCACGTGAGGGTGGTCTTGACCTTGGGCATGCCCTTGAGCAGGCGCGCGTCGGGCGCGGCCGGTCCGAGCCGGCCGGTCAGCGCGGGCGCGTGCATCGCCCCGCACACCACGGCGATCGCGCGGGCCCCGGCCTTGACCGTCGCGCGCAGCACCTGCCGCATGTGCGCCTCGCGTCGCGCGGTGTGGTCGTCGATCCCGACATCCTCGCGCAGCGCCCGCATCGCGTCGGTGATCTCGTCGAAGGCCTGTGCGGTGCCGTGCTCGACCACCGCGTCCCACCACTGCTCGAAGTCGGCGTAGCCGCCGGCGCGGGCGAGCATGCCGAGCAGGTCGTCGGTCGCGCGGTCGCCGACCTCGCGTTCGGCGGCGAGCGACATCGCCGCCGGAAGGTCGCTGAACCGCACGTCGGCGTCGTGCAGGTAGGCCCAGCGCAACGCCTGCCACTCGGGCGAGAAGGCCGCGAACGGCCAGAACGCCGCCCGCGCCGGTTCGTCGCGGGCGTACGCCAGCAGTGCGACCGGCGGAACCATGTCGTCGGCCGCGGCGAGCGCAAGCACCGGCTCGGCGTCCGACGGCCCCTCGATGAGCACGGTGTCGGGTTCGAACTCTGCGAGTGCCTGCAGGACCGCGCGCGCCGAACCCGGCCCGTGGTGCCGGATCCCGAAGACCCGGATCTCCGCGGGCGCATCCGCGCGGTCGAAGAGAGCGTCGGTCACCCGGTGATCTCCCGGCACGCCCGGTAGAAGTCGGTCCAGTCGCCGCGTTCCCGGACGACGGCCTCGAGATATTCGTTCCAGACCACGCGATCGGAGACGGGGTCCTTGACCACCGAACCGAGGATCCCGGCCGCGACGTCGGCGGGCCGCAACACCCCGTCACCGAAGTGCGCCGACAGCGCCAGGCCACCAGTGACCACCGAGATCGCCTCGGCGGTGGACAGGGTGCCCGACGGGGACTTCAGCTTGGTCCGGCCGTCGGTGGTGACACCGCTGCGCAACTCCCGGAAGACCGTGACGACGCGGCGGATCTCCTCCGCGGCGGCGGGCACGGCGGGCAGTTCGAGTGCGGCGCCGAGTTGTTCGACGCGGCGGGTGACGATCGAGACCTCGTCCTCCTCGCTCGCCGGCAACGGCAACACGACGGTGTTGAACCGTCGACGCAGCGCGGACGACAGGTCGTTGACCCCGCGGTCGCGGTCGTTGGCGGTGGCGATGACGTTGAACCCCTTCGTCGCCTGCACCTCGATGCCGAGTTCGGGGACGGGAAGCGTCTTCTCCGACAGGATGGTGATCAGCGCGTCCTGCACGTCGGCGGGGATGCGGGTGAGTTCCTCGATACGCGCCACGGCACCGTCACGCATCGCGGTCATGACCGGGGAGGCGACCAGCGCGGCGGCGCTCGGCCCTTCGGCGAGCAGCCGCGCGTAGTTCCAGCCGTAGCGCACCGACTCCTCGGTCGTGCCTGCCGTTCCCTGCACGAGCCGCGTCGACGAACCGCTGATCGCGGCGGCGAGATGCTCCGACACCCAGGTCTTCGCGGTGCCCGGCACCCCGAGCAGCAGCAGTGCCCGGTCGGTCGCCAGGGTCGCGACGGCGACCTCCATCAACCGGCGTGGGCCGACGTACTTCGGGGTGATGACGGTGCCGTCGGACAGTTCGCCGCCGAGCAGGTAGGTCACCACGGCCCACGGCGACAGCTGCCACGACGGCGGGCGCGGCCGGTCGTCGAGTCGCGCGAGTGCTGCGAGTTCATCCGCGTACTGCTGCTCGGCGTGCGGACGCAGCAGGTCGGTGCCGGATACGCCGGATTCGGTGGTGTCGGGCGCGTCGGCCTCGGGCGCGTCGGTATCGGACGTGCCGGTATCGGACGCCGCAGCTTCGTCGGTGCCGACAACTGCGGGGGTCGACTCGAAGTCGGTCAACTCAGCTCCTCGTGGATCGTCTTGCGGAGGGTCAGGGTGTCGGCTGCGCTCGCGAACAGGTGCAGGCGACCGAGATCGTCGGTGCGGTTCGCGGCGTCGGCCAGCAGATCGGCCAGCTCGAACGGTGCCCGGTGGGCGAGCAACGTCAGCACGTCGCGCACCACGCGGGTGGTCGTCAGCTTCGTGTACAGCGCGGTGAGCACCTTCTCGGCGACATCGCGCGGCCACGGCGCCGGGAGCGCGGCGAGCAGCGCGTCGTCGAGAACCGCGGACGGCGACGCGCCGCGCAGATGCGCGAGCAGGATGTTGCGGGGCACGACCTGCGCCACCGCCGCGTCGACGGTGCCGTCGCGTCGCAGCAACGCCGCGGCCCAGTCGCCGTCGCGCTGCCGGACCACCGCGCGGCCCCACGCCTCTGTCAGTGCCGCCTCTGTCAGTGCCGCCTCTGTCAGTGCCGCGTCTGTCAGTGCCGCGTCCGTCAGTGCCGTGCGGACGGTGTCGTCGACGTCGAACTCCGGCAGCACCGTGTCCCCGGCGTACTCGCGCCACACCGACAGCGGAGCCGCCGCAACGGCCGCCACCAGCAGATCACGGGCGGGATCGTCGGCGAGACCGTCGCGGAGTGCGCTCTCGTCCGGCCGTTCGGGGACGGCGAGGGTGACCGTCGCGCCGTCGACGAGCAGCCACTGCCGCACCCGCTCGGCCATGCGCCTCGCGAATGCGGAGTCCGGGAGGCGGGGGAGAAGGTCGAGTGCCACGGCACGGACCTTGCGGCTGCGGTCGTCGAGAGCGCGTTCGAGCAGGTCTTCGTCGTGCGGACCGAGACCGACCGCGAGCAGGGCGACGAGCTCGGCCCGCTGGGCCGCGGTCTGCGCACCCCACGACGCCGCGAGTGTCGCCGTCGCCGCGGCCGGGTCGTGCGCGCGCAGCGCCTCGAACCATCGGCGTCGACGGGCGGGCGGACCGGCGTGCCAGGGCGAGTCGTCGAGCGGGTCGGGCGGCAGCAGATCGGCCCATTCCGGGTTGCGCGCGGCCACCCAGCGCCCACGGGCACCGGTGAGTGCGACCAGCCGGTCGCGGTGCACCGCGTCGGTGGTCGCGACGGTCAGCAGGTCGACCACGATGTCGTACGACGCTCGGAATCGTGCCGCCACCTCGAACCACTCGTCGAGCAGTGGGGAGCGGACGGCGAGCAGCGCGCGCAGGCGTTCGGCAGCCGCGTCGGGCAGGACGGGACGGTCGTCGTCCGGGGCCGGTGACGGCAGTTCGCGGATCACGGGCACGGTCGCGGCGGTGACGAAGGTCGTCTCCAGAGCGGCGGCGGCGAGCAGCGTCGCGGCGGGGTCTCCGGTGAGTTCGACCGCGGCGTCGGCCGTGTGCAGCGCGTCGAACTCCGGCGCGGAGCGTGCAGTGCCGAGAAGTGCTGCCGTCGTGAGCGATTCGGGCAGGGCGGTCACCAGGTCATCACCTGTCCTTCGGTGAACAGGGAGACCGGGGCGAGAGCAGTTCCGTCCCAGTCGCCGCAGACCGTCACGGGACGGCCCCCTGCGACGGCGTGCAGCCGCCAGCGGCTGTCGTCGTCACCGGCCAGCGGCAGTGCCCGCCCGGACGGGTCGACGACGTACCAGCCCTCCTCGCTGTCGGTGGGAGTGACCGCGTCGAGCAGGACGGGCCAGCTGCGCAACCACGGATCTGCTCCGCGCATGCGGGCGTACTCGTCCAGCGCGGCGTCGAGTCCGGTGGCGGGCAGGGTCGTGAACGGCTCCGTCTCCCCGTGCTGCCGGCCGAGCACCGCTCGCAGCGGGGCCGCGCCGGGGTAGAAGTGCAGATCGGCGTCGACCAGCGAACCGGGGAAGGGGAGCGGCGTGGCGAAACGCGCGGTGCCATGGGCGAAGTCGAGCAGGATCGCCCAGCGTCCGCTCGTCCGCCCCCGTAGCCACGCCTTGCGGGTGAACATCCGGCTCTCCTCGGTGACGCGCACGGCGAGGACCTGCCAGCGGTCGCGCACGGCCGGTTCGGCGCGGACCTCCTCGCTACGGGTGCTGAAACCGAGATGGGTCTGCAGCGAACGCAGGAGCGACCTCGGTAGCCCGTCGCGCTGCCGGTACGCCACGGTCATCAGGTGCAGGCGCGCGTACTCGGCGAGCAGCCTGGCAGGCCAATCGGTTTCGTCGTTCACGACGGTGGCCAGAGCGCGCAGCGCCGACGCCGCGCCGGGAGCCTGGGCGTCGACCATGCGGGCGGCGATCGCCTCGTAGGTGTCGTAGCCGTGATCGACCGCCCCGAGGCCGTGCCGGATGCGATCGGTCAGCCAGCGGTCGAGGTCGTCGAGTCCTGCCGCGACCCGCTCGGCGCGGCGCTGGGCGGTCGCCGGATCGGGCGCCTTGACCGGCTCGTCCGCCGGGGCGGGAAGTGTGGTGGACGCGGCGCGGGCAGCGAGCCATCCGGTGACGAAGTCGGGTGCCTCAGAGGTCGGCACGGCACCCTCGGACCAGCGCACGAGCAGCGACAGGGCGTGCTTGCAGGGCAGCTTCCGGCTCGGGCACGTGCATGTGTAGGCAGGAGCGCTCGGGTCGATCGCCGTGCGGTACGGCGTGGTGCCACGCCCGCGGCACAGTCCCCACAGGGCCGTGGTGTCGTGACCGGTCTCGAGCCATGCGGAGGCGACGCCGCGCGCAGCCGTCATCGAGGACGGATCGGGTGCGACGGCGTCGATCTGCTGGAGGGTCCAGGGGGCGGTCACGAGCGTCGAAGGTAGGAGACGGGTCCGACAGGAACCGCGGGATCAGGATGTCGCACGGGTCTCCAGACGTGCGCGGATGCCGTCGACGAACAATCGCAGGCCGAATTCGAACCGGACGGCGGGGTCGCCGTCGAGCAGGTCGTCGTCGGCGTCGGCCGGCTGCTCGGTCGCGACATCGGGGGACAGCGGTGCGCGCGTGAGCGCACCGAGCTCTTCGAGCTGGACGCGGGACTGCTCGTCGACCGTGTGGCCGAGCACATAGTGCAGCAGTGCGTAGCCGGTGAGTTCGGCGTACGCCCGCGACAGACCCGCGCGTTCCGCGATGGCCACGAAGGCGTCGCGGGCCCGCGAGGTGGTCAGCCGGGAGGCGTAGCTCGAGGCGACGAGTTCGGCGCCGTCGCGGTGGGCGAGCAGAGCGGCGCGGAAACGGTGCGCGAGTTCCGAGAGGGCGTCGTCCCAGGCATCGCTCGCGGGCGGTTCGTCGACACCGTCGAGGATGCGGTCGGCCATGGCGCCGAGCAGGGTCTGCTTGTTCGGGAAGTGCCAGTACAACGCACCGGGCTGGACGCCGAGCGACGACGCGAGCTTGCGCATCGTCAGGTCGCCGAGCCCGTACTCGTCGAGGATCGCCATGGCGCCGTCGAGGACGTCGCCGCGTCGCAACTGCACTGCTTCTTCGCTCCCGCTTCTCCTGCTGCCTGCGGCGGTACCGCGCCGCCGGGGATCCGAACCGAAGGATTCGTGCCTTTGACACTATCGGACGCTTCGCCCTAACCTGAACGCTGTTCAATTGAACGATGTTCAAGTTCTCGCCACCCCAGGAGACGGCAGTGACCCAGGCGCCCGCCCGCACCGACATCCTCGAAATCGCTCGCGACCAGGTGCTCGGTCGCGGAATCGGCTTCGACCGCGACCAGACCCTCGAGGTCCTGCAACTGCCGGACGACCGCATCGACGACCTGCTGGCGGTCGCCCACGACGTGCGCATGACGTGGTGCGGACCGGAGGTGGAGGTCGAGGGGATCATCAGCCTCAAGACCGGCGGCTGCCCCGAGGACTGCCATTTCTGCTCACAGTCCGGCCTGTTCGCCTCTCCGGTGCGAGCCGCCCGGCTCGACATTCCGTCGCTCGTCGAGGCCGCGAAGCAGACCGCCAAGACCGGAGCCACCGAGTTCTGCATCGTCGCGGCCGTACGCGGACCCGATGAACGCCTCCTCGCGCAGGTCGCGGCCGGTATCGAGGCCATCCGCAACGAGGTCGACATCCAGATCGCGTGCTCGCTCGGCATGCTCACCCAGGACCAGGTCGACCGGCTCGTCGCGATGGGCGTGCACCGCTACAACCACAACCTCGAGACCGCGCGCTCGCACTTCCCGAACGTCGTCACCACCCACACCTGGGAGGAGCGCTTCGAGACGCTGCGCATGGTGCGCGAGGCAGGTATGGAGGTGTGCTGCGGTGGCATCCTCGGGATGGGTGAAACCATCGAGCAGCGAGCCGAATTCGCAGCCGACCTCGCGGCGCTCGAACCCGACGAGGTGCCGCTGAACTTCCTCAACCCGCGCCCCGGCACCCCTTTCGGCGACCTCGAGGTGCTGCCTGCCACCGAGGCGCTCAAGGCAGTGGCGGCTTTCCGATTGGCGTTGCCGCGCACCATCCTCCGGTTCGCCGGCGGCCGCGAGATCACGCTCGGCGACCTCGGCGCGCAGAAGGGGATCCTCGGCGGGATCAACGCCGTCATCGTCGGCAACTACCTCACCACGCTCGGCCGGCCCGCGGAGACCGATCTCGATCTGCTCGGCGAACTGAAGATGCCGATCAAGGCCCTCGGCGAGACGATCTGATGTTCGACCCGTTCACCGGCGAAGCGATCGTCGACGGGACGGTCCGAACCCCTTCCGCAGCAGTGCAACTCGGACTCGAACCGCCACGGTTCTGCGCGCAGTGCGGTCGGCGGATGATCGTCCAGATCGCGCCGGACGGGTGGTGGGCGCGGTGCTCGCGTCACGGGACCGTAGACTCGGCGCTGAGCGAACGGCGCTGAGCGCCGACCCGATTCGACGGCCGAGGGGTTTCACCCATCGTCGTCGGGATCGCCCGGATAGGTCACGACGCCGTCGGAATCCACCGACGGTGTCGCGCCCCACTGTCCCAGTTCGTGTTGTCGCGGCTTCGCGTTGTTGACGAGATGCACGACGGTCCATCCCCGTGCGGCGAGGGTGTTCGCGATCAACAGCCGGTGACAGCGCCACGGCATCGGCTCGCCGCACATGATGGCGACGTGCTGATGCTCGGCCAGGTCGGTGAGGCGCTCCAGTCCGGCCTCGAAGTCGTCGGTGAGTGTGTAGTCGGCGTAGTTCTTGAAGCTTGCGTTCTTCCAGCCGGCGTTGACGGTCGGATCGATGTCCTTCTGCTTCGGCCGCCTGCCGCCCAGTTCGGTGAGGTGCAGGTAGCCGATCCCGGCGCTGTCGAGCCAGGACGGCATCTCGTCGGCGTCGAACTGCGGGCTGCGGCGCGAACCGGGCATCTTCCGCACGTCGACGACGAGTTCGATGTCGGCCGAGGTCAGGGTGTCGAGCAGGACGGACTGCGGACACGTCCAGTGGCCGATGGTCCACAGGACACGGGAATCGGCGCTCATGGCCCCCATCGTCCCATCACGCGTGCGCCACCCGCCGGCGTAGTTCCTCCGCTCCGTCGCCCTCCAATCGGGACAACCCCGCACGACGGCCCGCGAGCAGCAGCAGGATCGCGGAGATCGGTCCCCGCACCTCGGGTCCGGAACCGGCGGACCAATCGACATCGGTTGCGGTGAAACGGAATCCGTCGAGCGGGACGTCGGCGAAGACCCGGGCCTTCCCGGTGCCGCGGGTGGACCACATCCGAGTGGCGCCCGCCGCTGCGGCATCCGGTGGCATCGGCAGGTCGCGCTGCAGCGGCACCGCGATGTCCTGGCCGTGGACGAGCAGATCGATCATGGCCTCGAGCGGGGTGATGCCCACGTTGTGCCGCCGGGAACCGATCATCCCCCGGAGGCCGGCGATCAACTCCTGCGTCGGTCGCCGGGCACGGTCGCGAGAGGACTCGCGGATGATCGTGTTCACCCCTCCGGGATGACGCACGACCATCCGCACGAAATCGACCACGGTGAGCTGCTGCAACGTGAGGTGCGCGGCGACGTCGCGCACGGTCCAGCCCTCGCACAGTGACGGCCGGCGCCACTCGTCGTCGGTCAGTTGTTCCAGCAGGTCGGCAGTTCGTGCGCGCTGCTCGTCGATCGTGTTCCAGATGTCGTCGACGTTCATGGGATCACCTGACCTGGGGTCCGCCGGACACACGATCCGCCCATTCTAGATCGCGGATCGCTCCCCACTCACGGATTCCGGTGCCGGTACGGCATCTTCCGCGGCACGGCTCACCGACTCCCACTCGAGCCAGGTGTCGACCTTCTCCCGGGTGGCGGCCACGGCCGCATCCAGGACGGCGCTGCCCAGGACGATGCGTCGCGGCGGCCGGTCGGCATCGACGACCTCGAGGAGTGCCCGCGCGGCCAGGGCGGGGTGGCTGTCGATGCTCGTGGACGCGCTCTGCTCCTCGATCTCGGCTCGCAGCGAGTCGTAGTCCGATCGCGGAGTGCTCACCGTCATGGTGGTGTAGAGGTCGGTCCAGTAGCCGCCCGGCTCGACGATCGTCACGTCGATGCCGAAATGCGCGGCTTCGACGGCCAGTGCTTCACTGAGTCCTTCGAGGGCGAACTTGCTCGCGCTGTACAGCCCTGTGCCGGGCCCGCTCAGTACGCCCCCGATGCTCGAGATCTGCACGAGATGCCCGCGTTCTCGGCTCCGAAAGGTCGCCATGGCGGCCTGGCTGACCCACATCGCTCCGAAGAAGTTCGTCTCGAACTGTGCACGCGCCTGCTCCTCGGTGAACTCCTCGACGAATCCGTAGGCCATGGTGCCCGCGTTGTCGACGACGATGTCGAGGTCTCCGAAATGTTCGCGTGCCCTGTCGAATGCGGCGAACACCGCCGTGCGGTCGGTGACGTCGGCCGGGATTCGGAGGAGACGCTCCGGATCCCGGGGGAGATCGGCCGATTCGATCGATCGTGAGACGGCCACGACGTTGTCACCTCTCGCCAGCGCGGCACGGACGAACTCCCTGCCCAGGCCGCGGCTCGCGCCGGTGATCAACCAGGTGCGGGGACGCAGGCCAGGGGTGGCGGGGGATGGGATTGTCGGTTGGGTCTTCAATGGATACCTCCTGGATGAGACGAGACGGTCCGTCTCGTCCGTTCGAGCATGATCCGCCGAGGGGCGTCTGTCAAGACGCAACGTCTCGTCTCGGTGCGGTATCGTCGTTTCATGCCCGCACTCCCCGAAGCCGGACACTCCCGGCGGAACCCCGCCTCTCGGAAAGCGATCCTCGATGCCGCTTTCGAGTTGGTCGCGGAGGTCGGCTACTCGAAACTCGGTATCGAGGCGATCGCCGCCCGGGCCGGCGTGGGGAAGCAGACGATCTATCGCTGGTGGCCGTCGAAGGGAGCCGTGCTCCTCGACGCGTACCTGGCGCGCACGCAGGGCGACGCCGGGGACGAGGCCGCGCTACCCGACAGCGGCGACCTGCGCGCGGACCTCATCGCGGTGCTGCAGGCCACCGTGGCGGAACTGCGTGATCCGACGTTCGCCGTCCCGCTGCGCGCGTTGACCGTGGCGGTACTCGAAGACCCCGAACTCGCAGCGGAATACGAACACCGGCTCGACGCACCGATGCGGGAGATGAAGAAGGCCCGGCTCCGGGCCGCGCAGAATGCGGGGCAACTGCCGGACGACCTCGATCTCGACGTCGCCGTGGACCTGCTGTTCGCACCGGTCGCCCAGAAGTGGTCGGCCACCGGCGAACCCCCCTCGGACGACTACGTTCGCACACTGGTCGAGACCGTCCTCGCCAGCCTGACGCGCTCGGCCGAGGGCATCCCGTCTGCAGGCATGTAACGCACGACTCATCTTGTCCGACACACACGTCGGAATCACATGACGATCTGTGCATGACGAACGGGGAGGGGCAGCATGGGTTCGGTCGACATTCTGGAATGGATCAGCGAAGGCTATCTGGCAGGCGATCCGCTGCGCTCCGCGCTGTTTGTCGGGTCGGCCTTCCTGACGATGCCGCTGCAGTTGCTCGAGGTCATCATGGGTCGGCCCTTCTGACCTCCTCGCGGAGGTTCACACCGGCGGTCGCAGGGCGGCGAATTCGTCCGTCACGCGCAGCCGGGAATCGGTGAAGCGGTAGAGCGCCGGGGGGCGACCTCCCGCTTTTCCGGACGGTGCGGTGTTGCCGGTGCGGGTGAGCACGTTCCGGCGCGCCAGCACCCTTTGGAGATTGGTGGCATCTACCTCGTATCCCAGTGCAGCGCAATAGATGTCGCGCAGAGTCGACATGGAGAACTCCGCCGGCGCGAGGCCGAACGCGATGTTCGTGTACGACAGCTTCGCGGCGAGGCGCGCATGGGCGTTCGCCACCATCACCCCGTGGTCGAAGGACATCTCGGGAAGGTCCGAGACCGGATGCCAGGCCGTGTCGGCAGGTAGTTGGGGATCCGAAGTGAGAGGGATCAGGCCGAGATAGGTCGACGCGATCGTGCGTGGACCCGGCACCCGATCCGGGTCGGAGAAGACCGACAACTGTTCGAGATGCGCGACCTTGCGGACGTCGACCTTCTCCGCGAGTTGCCGCCTCGCCGACGTCGTGAGGTCCTCGTCGTTGCGCAGTTGCCCGCCGGGGAGCGACCACGTGCCGACCTGCGGATCGAGGGCCCGTTGCCACAGCAGCACCCCGAGTTCAGGTTCTTCGCGGAGGGTTCCCGAGGTGTCCGGAAAGCGGCGAACCTGGAACACGGCGATGAGCACTTCGTGACGGGTGTTACTATGTGGCATGTTTTCGATCCTAAGTCGAAAACCTCGAACACGGCAATTCCGGTACAACCCGCCGGGATGACACCCTCGAAGGAGCTAGGCCATGACCACGACCGAGTGGGCGGGAGCCGCCACCATCGTCGACGGCCCCGGCGGATACACGGGCGTCGAGGCGACGCCGGAGTGGGCCGAGGAGGTCCGTCGGCTGGCCCGTGAGCGCAACGCCACGCTGCTCGCGCACAACTACCAGCTTCCCGCGATCCAGGACGTCGCCGATCACGTCGGCGACTCGCTCGCGCTCTCGCGTATCGCCGCCGAGGCCGAGGAGGACACCATCGTCTTCTGCGGCGTGCACTTCATGGCCGAGACCGCGAAGATCCTCAGCCCGAACAAGACGGTGCTCATCCCCGACGAGCGCGCCGGCTGCTCGCTCGCCGATTCGATCACCGCCGACCAGCTGCGCGAGTGGAAGGCCGACCACCCCGACGCCGTGGTCGTCTCGTACGTCAACACCACCGCCGAGGTCAAAGGCCTGACCGACATCTGCTGCACCTCGTCGAACGCCGTCGACGTCGTCGCGTCCATCGACCCCGACCGTGAGGTGCTGTTCCTGCCCGACCAGTTCCTCGGCGCCCACGTCAAGCGCGTCACCGGCCGCGAGAACATGCACATCTGGGCCGGGGAGTGCCACGTGCACGCCGGTATCAACGGCGACGAGCTCGCCGCGCAGGCCAAGGCGCACCCCGACGCCGACCTGTTCGTCCACCCCGAGTGCGGCTGCGCCACCTCGGCGCTCTACCTCGCCGGGGAGGGCTTCGTGCCCGACGACAAGGTCAGGATCCTGTCCACCGGCGGCATGATCGACGCCGCGCGGGAGACCGGCGCGAAGCAGGTCCTCGTCGCCACCGAGGTCGGCATGCTGCACCAGCTCCGCAAGGCCGCGCCCGGCATCGACTTCCAGGCGGTCAACGACCGCGCGTCGTGCCCCTACATGAAGATGATCACCCCCGCCGCACTGCTGCGCTGCCTGCAGGAGGGACGCGACGAGGTCCACGTCGCCGCCGACGTCGCCGAGCGGGCCCGCCTGTCGGTGCAGCGCATGATCGCCATCGGCAACCCGGGCAGCGGCGAGTGACCACCGCCATCACGGTCGCGTGGGAGGACCACGCCGACCTGGTGGTCGTCGGGGGTGGCGTCGCCGGTCTCACGGCCGCGCGCGCCGCCTCCCGGCGCGGCGCGCGGGTGCTCACGGTGAGCAAGGGCGGCCCCACCGACACGGCCACCCAGTACGCCCAGGGCGGCATCGCGGTGGTGGCGCCGGTGGGCGACAGCGTCGACGCCCACGTCGCCGACACACTTGCCGCAGGCGGGGGACTGTGCGACGAGGACGCGGTGCGCTCGATCGTCACGGCCGGCCCCGACGCCGTCACCGCCCTGCGCGATCTCGGCGCGGTGTTCGACACCGCCGGAGACGGCGACATCGCCCGCACCCGCGAGGGTGGACACAGCACCCGCCGCATCATCCACGCCGGTGGCGACGCAACCGGCGCCGAAGTTCAGCGCGCCCTCGGCGAGGCGGGCTTGCCCGTCCTGTTCGGAGCCGCTGCCGCCCGGGTCCTCACCGACGCGCGGGGTGTCACCGGACTGCTCGTCCTCGACGAGCGCGGGTACGGCGTCGTCCACGCCCCGGCCGTGTTGCTCGCGACCGGTGGCCTCGGGCAGTTGTACGCGTGCAGCACGAATCCGCCCGGCGCCACCGCCGACGGCATCGCGCTGGCCCTGGCCGCCGGCGCCGGCGTCGCCGACCTCGAGTTCGTCCAGTTCCACCCGACCGTGCTGTTCGCGGAAGGGGGCACCGGACGTCGGCCGCTCATCAGCGAAGCGGTGCGCGGTGAGGGAGCGCGACTGGTCGACTCCCGCGGCCGATCGATCACCGAGGGCGTGCACCCGCTCGGCGACCTCGCACCCCGCGACGTCGTCTCACGGGCGATCGCCGAGCGTCTCACCGCGCTCGGCGAGGACCACGTCTACCTCGACGCACGTCACCTCGACGGTTTCGCCACACGTTTTCCGACCATCACGACGATGTGCGCCGACGCCGGTCTCGATCCGGCCCGGGATCTGCTGCCGGTCGCTCCCGCCGCCCACTATTCGTGCGGCGGTGTCGTCACCGACGTGCACGGCCGCACCCGCATCCCCGGTCTGTACGCGGCCGGTGAGGTGGCACGCACCGGCCTGCACGGCGCGAACCGGCTCGCCTCCAACAGCCTTCTCGAAGGACTCGTCCTCGGCGAGCGCGCCGGGGTGGCGGCGGCGATCGAACGGGCCGGAACGCGTGTCGAGACCGACGGCATTCCCGTCGTCGCCCCGACCGTCTGCGATCGTGCGGTGCTGCAGCAACTCATGACCCGGCACGCGCTGGTCGTGCGCGACGCCGACGGATTGTCCGCTGCTGCAGTCGAACTCGACGGCGCGAGCGTCGCCACGGCGTGTGCCGACGCGGAGCGACTCGAGGACGCGGCGCTCACCGTCACCGCGCGGGCCCTGCTGCTCGCGGTGCAGCGACGCACCGAATCGCGGGGATGCCACACCCGCAGCGATCATCCGGACACCGACCCGGCGCAGGCTCGCAGTCTGGAGCTGCGTATCGACGATGACGGCGAGTTGTCCTTCACCACACCGGAACTGACAGGAGTCAACTGAGATGACCACCGCGCTGCCCGACGGACTCGACCTCGCCGAGACCCGCGAGCTGGTCCGGAAGGCGCTCGACGAGGACCTGCGCTACGGCCCGGACGTCACCACCGACGCCACCGTGCCCGCCGACGCTGTCGCCACCGCCTCGGTGGTCGCGCGGCAGGCCGGCACCCTCGCCGGTCTGGACGTCGGTCTGCTCGTCCTCGACGAGGTCATCGGTGCCGGTCATTACGGCGTGCTCGACCGCAGGTCCGACGGGGAGCGGGTGCTGCCCGGCGATTCGGTCCTGACCGTCGAGGCGCCGACCCGCGGTCTGCTCACCGCCGAGCGCACGATGCTCAATCTCCTGTGTCACCTGTCGGGCATCGCGACGGCGACCTCGCACTGGGTCGATGCGGTGACGGGCACCGAAGCGAAGATCCGCGACAGCCGCAAGACGCTGCCGGGACTGCGCGCGCTGCAGAAGTACGCGGTGCGGATGGGTGGCGGCGTCAACCACCGCATGGGGCTCGGCGACGAGGCGCTGATCAAGGACAACCATGTCGCGGCGGCCGGTTCGGTGGTCGCCGCATTGCGAGCCGTCCGCGAACACGCCCCCGACATCGCGTGCGAGGTGGAGGTCGACACCCTCGAACAGTTCGACGAGGTGCTCGCCGAGAACGTCGAGTTGATCCTGCTCGACAACTTCCCGCTGTGGCAGACGCAGATCGCGGTGCAGCGGCGCAACACCCACGCGCCGCAGACACGACTCGAATCCTCCGGCGGCCTGTCCCTCGACGTCGCCGCCGACTACGCGCGCACGGGCGTCGACTACCTCGCGGTGGGTGCGCTCACCCACTCGGTGACGGTGTTGGACTTCGGCCTGGACATGTAGGGCGTAGGTCGCACGTCACCGACCGGACGAATCGGACGCGTCACCGGAAGATTCGTCGGTGCGACGGTCCCCGCACTCGCGCCTTCTGGGGTAGAACTGACAGCACATCGACGTGCCGGGACCGGTCACGTGGGGGCGGGCTCCGGTGGTGGCCGGTGCTTTGTGGGGGAGGAAGACAGAACGCGATGCGGTTACCGATGGCACCGACCGACTCGATGTTCCTGCTCGGCGAGTCGCGCGATCATCCGATGCACGTCGGCGGTCTGCTGCTGTTCCAGCCGCCGGAAGGCAAGGACGCGAGCGACCTGCGGTCGATGTTCGCCGAGGCGCTCGCCCGCGAGGAACCTGCCGGGCCGCTGTGGTGCAAGCGGCCCACCCGGTCGCTGTTCACCCTCGGGCAGTGGGCATGGGAGGACGATCCGCGCTTCTCCATCGACTACCACGTGCGGTTCAACGCGCTGCCGTCCCCGGGCACGATGGACGATCTGTGGGAACTCGTCTCCCGCCTGCACGCGTCCCTGCTCGACCGCACGCGCCCCCTGTGGGAGATGCACCTGATCGAAGGGCTCGCCGACGGTCGTTACGCCCTGTACGTGAAGATCCACCACGCGCTCGCAGACGGGGTCGGTGCGATGCGCCTGCTGCGCCGCGCGCTCAGCACCGACCCGGACCGCACCGACATGCCGGCCCCGTGGGCGGTCGCCGACGCCCGGTCGACGAGCCGTTCGGCCATGGGCACCGCGATCGGATTCCCCGGTGCCGTCGTCCGTGCGGCGACCGGCGTGATGAACGACGCAGTGAACGTGGTGTCCGAGGCGGTGGCGCTGGTCCCGGCGATCGTCGGCACCGTCGACCGGGCACTGCACAATCGCGGGGGTTCGCTGTCGCTGGGCGCTCCGAACACCATCCTCAACCGTCAGATCTCCGGATCGCGCAGGTTCGCGGCACGGTCCTGGCCGATCGAACGACTGCGCATGGTGGCCAAGGCCGCCGACGCGACACTCAACGACGTCGTCCTCGAACTGTCGGGCGGGGCGTTGCGGGCGTATCTCTCCGAACACGATGCGCTGCCGGACGATTCGCTGGTCGCCATGGTTCCGGTGTCGTTGCGTCAGAGCGCGAACTCGTCGGGCAACGAGATCGGCATCCTGATGTGCACGCTCGGGACGCAGTGCGTCGACCCGGTCGAACGTCTTGCGCGCGTGCGCGGTTCGATGATCGAGGGCAAGCACGCGATGAATTCGATGTCGAAGCTCGGTCGTCTCGCGACGAGCGCGGTGGGTGTGGCACCCCTCGCGGTGGGTGTGCTCACCGGCAATCGGGCCCTGCCGCGACCGCCGTTCAACGTGATCGTCTCGAACGTGCCGGGCCCCGACGCTCCGCTGTACTGGAACGGTGCGCGCGTCGACGCGTTGTATCCGCTGTCGGTGCCCGTCGACGGGCAGGCGCTGAACATCACGTGCACGAGCACCGACGACGAGATCGCCTTCGGTCTCACGGCGTGCGGTCGCACGGTCCCGGATCTCGTCCGGCTGCTCGATCACTTCGACGAGGAACTCGAGGCGCTGGAATCCGCCCTCGGCGTCCGGGTGGAGGTCGACGACGCGGACAGCGGGGAGAGCGACGCCGGGAACGGCTGATCGCTCCGTTCGAAACGAGGCAGGGCCGGCCGGGATGCTCCCGGCCGGCCCTGTTGCCCCTCCGGTGCCTATGCGCCGACCGGCTCGAGCGCCGAACGATCCTCGACGCGACGCACGAGTGGGGCCAGGACGACCGCGACGAGAGCGATGCATCCACCGAGGACGAATGCGGTCCGCACGCCGGAGGCCAGAGCACCGGCTTCGCTCACGGCGCTCGCCTTCTCGGCGCCGATGGTCATGGCGGCGACGAGCACCGCGGTGCCTGCGGCGCCGGCGAGCTGCTGCAGAGTGTTCATGATGGCGCTGCCGTGGCCGTACAGGCGCGGGGGCAGCGAACCGAGGGAGGCCGTCATGAGCGGGGTCATGAGCATCGCCATGCCGATGCAGAAGACGACGTGCATCGCGACGACGACACCGAGCGCGGTGTCGGTGCCCAGCTGCGTCAGCCACCACTGCCCGCCCGCGAGCAGCAGCGCGCCCGGGATCACGAGGGGGCGCGGTCCGACCTTGTCGTAGAGGCGTCCGATGATCGGGGAGATCACGCCCTGCACGAGTCCGCCCGGCAGCAGGAGCAGGCCGGTGGTGAGCACGGAGACCCCGAGAACCGACTGGAAGTAGATCGGCAGCACGATCACGGTGCCGAGCATCGTCGCCATGCACACGATGACGATGCCCACGGAGAGTCGGAAGGTGGGGACGGTGAACGGCTTCAGGTCGAGCAGGGCCGAGCCCTCCTGGACCAGCTTCTGCTGACGCGTGACGAACAGCGCGAGTGCGAGCACGCCGACGACCAGCGACACCACCGGGGTGAGCGCGCCGTCCGAGACGAGCGTGCCGATGTTCGCGAGACCGTACACGAGGCCGCCGAAGGCGAACACCGAGACCACGATGGACGCCACGTCCAACGGCGCCCTGCGGGTGAGGCTGCGGATGTGGACGAAGGCGAAGCCCGCGGCGAAGACGACCACACCGAGCGCGAACATGATGCCGAACAACCAACGCCAGCTGAGCGCGTCGACCACGACACCGGCCAGCGTCGGCCCGATCGCAGGAGCCACCGAGATGACCACGGAATTCAGGCCCATCACGGTGCCGCGATGCTGCACGGGCACCTCGGAGATCGTCGTGGTCATGAGCAACGGCAGGATGATGGCGGTGCCGGCGGCCTGGACGACACGCGCGAGCAGCATGAGCGCAAAGGTCGGGGCCACCACCGCGAGTGCCGTGCCCACGAGGAACAACACGATCGCGACGAGGAACAGTGCGCGGGTCGTGAAGCGCTGCAGCATGAAGCCGGTGGTGGGGATGACCACGGCCATGGTGAGCATGAAGCCGGTGGTCAGCCACTGCGCGGTCGCCGCCGTGACCGAGAAGTCCTGCATCAGCTGTGGCAGCGCGACACTGAGCACCGTCTCGTTGAGGATCATGAGCAGTGCGGCGAGCACCAGCACACCGATCACCTTCGTGAGCGTGCGGGTGGAGGGGATGTTCTCACCCGCTGCGTCACCGGCCGGGAGATCTTCCCGATGTCGGACGTCAGTCATCTGGACCTTTTTCTCGTGGGGATTGCGACCACGGGATGGTGTCACAATGTGACAACGTGGCGTAAGCTGACAATCAACCGATGTGTGCGAGATCGCACCGAACGAAGGGGGCCCGATGGCTGCGGCCGAAGACAGCCCGCCCCGAGATCTCCAGGCTCGCCGGCGGCTCGACACCCGAAACGAGATCCACAGTGCGGCAATGGATCTGTTCGAGACGCAAGGGGTGCGGGAGACGACCGTCGCGCAGATCGCCGACCGCGCGGGGGTGTCCTCGCGCACCTTCTTCCGTTACTTCACTTCCAAGGAGCAGGCCGCGCTCCCGGGGCAGTGGCGACTTCTGACGATGATCGAATCGCTCGACATCGCCGGTTCCGAACCCGCCGTGATCCTGCGCGCGATCGAGCGTGCGACGGAGAAGGTCGTCGGCCGCGACAGCGACCCCGAACTCGACGAGCATCGCCGCGTCGCCCGTCTGCTCGCCGCTCACCCGGAACTGCAGGCTCTTGCCGCGGCGCAGGAGGCATCACTCGTGGAGCGATTGCGCGAGCGGATCGCCGAGCAGGCGGAGGATGTGGATCCGACGACGGTGCGCCTGGTGGCCGACCTGGCCGTGACGGTGTGGCGCACGAGTTGGGACAGGTGGGGGGAACTTGCCCTCGCCGGTGACGACCGCGACCCGGTCGAGGTGTATCGCGAGTGCCGAGAATCGTTGCGCCGCATCGTCGAATGAACCGTCGGCGGTCGCGACCGGGACCGACGCGCTCGTCGTCCGCCCCGATTGGCTACGCTCAGCGCCCGTGACCGACTTCGACAGCCAGGTGGTGGCGGCTGTGACCGCCCACATGAACGACGACCACGCGGCCGACAGCCTGCTCATCGTGCGTGCCTTCGCCGAGCCCGGTGCCGTCGAGGCGCGGATGACCGGCGTCGACCGCGAGGCGGGGGAGTGGGTCGTCGTCATCGACGGTCGCGATCACACCGTGCGCATCCCGTGGCTCGAGCCGGTGACCGACCGGGCCGGGCTTCGCACGGCCGTCGTCGATCTCTACAAGGCGGCGTGTACGCGCCTCGGGGTGGACAGCTCGTCCTGATCGCTGTCCCCGACCGCGCTACGGCCGGGGACAGCGCGCTCAGTTCGACGCCGCCAGCCGTCGGGCGTGCGGCGTCCACACCTCCGTGAGTGCACGGCGGCCGATGAACAGCCCGATGTGGCCGGCATCGGCGATCGTCGTGGTGATCCTCTCCGGCCGGGTCGACACGTGCTCGGCCAGCACGTTGACCTGCCGGGGAGTCGCGATCGGGTCGGCGGACCCGGCGATCAGGTGGATAGGACAGTCGACGGCCGCGAGATCGACGACGCGTCCTTCGGCCCTCAGCGTGCCGGCGACGAGTTCGTTGCCCACGAACAGGTGTCGCATGATCCACTCGCGAAAGGACGAGGGGATCTCCTGCTTCCACGTGAACCAGTGCCGTTCGGCTTCCCAGCGCGCGACCTCGTCGGGATCGTCGAGCAGTCCGAGCAGAGTCATCGCCCGTTCGATCTCACCGATCGGATCGGTGGTCGGCACCCCGACGGCCCGTGCCGCCCCGTACCAGAAGTCGATCGTCGTGGCCGCGGCCCCGCGGGGCGCATGGGCCAGCACCGACAGTGCCGGCTGGTCGACGTGGAAATCGATGGGTGCTCCCGCCACGGTCAGCGAGTGCACGCTCCCGGGATGCAGTGCCGCGTAGACGGTGCCGAGCCACCCACCCTGGCTGTCGCCGATCAGGTTCACCCGGCCACCGAGATGGTCGACCGCCTCGGCGACGACCGCCAGGTGCTCGTCGATCGAGCAGCCGTCCGTCGCGGGAGTCGCGGGTGCCCAATCGAGACAGTGCAGGCGGGTCAGGCCACCGGCTCGGAGGGCTTCGACCTGGCTGCGGTCGGCGGAATGGTCGACGATGCACGAGTGGGTGCCGGCCTGCGGCGGCAGCAGCAGCGTCGGGATCTCATCGCGTGCGGGGTCGGAGGTGCTGCAATCACGCAGACCTCCGAGGGGCCACCGGCGCACGACCGGCCAGTCCGTGGTCCAGCGCGGCGGCGTGGCCGACGTCAGGGCGCGGCTGTACCGGTTCGCGTCGGAGACCAATGTGCACGGTGTGGCGCCACGTCGCACGAGACCGGCGAAATAGGCGCTCCAACCGGCGATCGCCGCGGTCCCGAGACGAAACGGGGCCGCGGCGATCCGGGCGGGTGTCAGTGGCAGCATGCACTGCACCGGAGAACGTCCGCTGATGCGGTGTTCGGTATCGACTGCATCGAGGAGTCGACGATTACTTCAGGAGGTCGCGAGCGGTGCTCGTGACGGTGGTGGTGAGCTCGCGAGCGAAGGAGACCTGCGCCTTGGCGAGATCGGCGACCCACTCGACGGGGGTGGCGTCGGCGACCTTCTCCTGCAGATCCAGGATGCTCGAGACGGCCTTCTCGTAGGTGTCGACGCCGAGGTTTCCGCTCTGCTTCGCGGCGTCGATGAACTTCGCGTTGAACTCCTGGAAGCGCTCGGTGGCCTCGTCGACGGTCTTGGTGAACTCGGTGGCGGCCTTGTCGGCGACCGCAGCGGCCGTCGAGGTGAGCTTCTCGGCCGACTGCTGGGCCGTTGCGGTGGCCTCGGCGGCGGCCTTCGTGGCGGCTTCCGTCGCCTTGGCAGCGGCATCGGTGGCCTTGGCGTTGGCGGCGGTGGTCTTGGTCGGTGCGGTCATGATGTGTACCTTCCGTGGGCGCTCGTGACAGGAGCGGGGCTTCCCCTGTGGGGGTGCGCTCGGATCAGCGCTGTTAGCAGGTTAGCAAAATGATAGCTAACGCGCAATGTCACTCGAAGACATAGGTTCCCGGGGCATCGCACAGTGGCGGATGCTGCGCGCTGCCCATCGCCGGGGGAGCGACGAGCTCACCGGCACGCTTCGTCGACCATGCGGTCCAGTCCTCCCACCACGACCCGGCGGTGCGAGTGGCCTTCTCCGACCACGTCTTCGGGTCCTCGGGCAGCTTCGGCAGCTTCTCGCCGTCGGGCGCGCCGACGGCCTCGAACCACGCCTTCGGGTTCGGGGGATTGACCGCGCCGGCCACGTGGCCACCGCTGGTCAGGACGTATCGGACCGACCCGCCGAGCAGACCAGTGGCCTTGTACGACGAGGTCCACGGCACGATGTGGTCGTTGATGGCACCCACCACGTAGGTGTCGCACGTGATGTCCGACAGGTCGAGGACCTCGCCGTCGAGCTCGTACACACCGCGCGCGAGCTCGTTGCGGCCGTACAGCGACCGCAGGTAGTGCGAGTGCATCTTCGCCGGCATGCGGGTGCTGTCCTCGTTCCACGCCAGGATGTCGAAGGCGGCGGGCTTCTCGCCCTTCATCCACCGCGACACCCAGTAGTTGAAGATCAGATCGCGCGCACGGATCATGTCGAAGCTGCCGGCCATCTCGTTGCCCGAGAGGAAGCCCTGCTTGCTCATCCGGAACTCGACACGGTCGAGCGTCGCCGGGTCGGTCAGCAGTGCCAGCTCGCCGACCTCGCTGTAGTCGAGGAGCGTGTTGAGCATCGTGAACGCGCTGATCCGCTTGTCGCCGAGCTTGCCCATGCGCGCCGCGGCCATCGCTGCCATCGCACCGCCCAGGCAGATCGACAGCACCTCGATGCGCGAGGAACCGGTGACCTCCTCGACGACGTCGAGAGCTGCCGCGACACCCTGCCGGTAGTAGTCGTCCATCGTGATCTCGTGCATCGACTCGTCCGGGTTGCGGTACGAGATCGCGAACACGGTGCGGTTGTGCTGCACGGCCCACTCGATGAGGCTGCGCTGCGGCGCGAGATCGAGGATGTAGTACTTGTTGATCCACGGCGGCGCCGCCAGGATCGGGATCTCGTGTACCTCGCCGGTCTGCGGGGCGTACTGGATGACCTCGATGAGGTCGTTGCGGAAGACGACCTTGCCGGGGGTCGCGGCCATGTTCTCGCCGAGGGTGAACGCCTCACGATCGACCTTGAGCGGCAATCCCTTCCGGTGCACGACGTCCTCGAGGGCGTACTTCGCGCCGCGGAACAGGCTCGCGCCACCGGTGTCGAGCGCGCGCACGAGCACACCCGGGTTGATGAGGAAGTTCGACGGGGCGAGCGCGTCGAACATCAGGTTCGCGAACTGGCGGGCCTTGCCGTCCTGCACGGGATCGCCCGAGCCGGCGTCGGCGAGATCCTCGACGTACTCGCGGGTGGCGAGATAGCTCTGCAGCAGCGAGAAGTAGGCCGGGTTCTCCTTCCAGGCGGCATCGGAGAACCGGCGGTCCTTCGGATCCAGCGGCACCGGGGGCTGCGGATCGGCGGCGTTCCACACGCGTGTCGCCGCCGCCGGGATGTTCGCCAGACGGCCGGCGTACTCCGTGGTCGCGCCGGCCACGGCCCGCGGATTCTTCACTGCACGGCCGGCGACGGATGCGACGGCCGGTCCCCACCCGATCGGGTCGAGGGAGGAGGTGAGCTTCTTCTGCAGATGGTTGAGCACCGAGCAACTCCAGAACTGGGTGAATGGTCCGGAGCCGATGGTGACGTCGCCGACGGAGCCGCGCACCTTACCCCCAGGTACGTGCTACCTGCATGTTCGTCGACGAGGCAACGAAATCGGGCTGACCTCGGATGCTGCGTGACGCACGAACGCGCCCGGTGCCGATTGTGAGAATGCTCACTCCTCGTCGGGTTCGCGTCCTCCACCACGCCGGCGGCGCGCGACGGTGACCTCGCGGAACGCCTCGTACATCTCCTCCAGCGAACGCCGCTGGGGATTGGTCAGGTCGGGATCCTCGCGAATCGCCCGCAGGACGGCGGACTCCGCTCCGTCGTCGGCCTGCGCGTGGGCCGCGAGGGTGTCCGCGGACAGATGCAACTGTTCGGCGATCGCTTGCAGCACACGCTCGCTCGGCGCCCGCAGGTTCCGCTCGATCTGCGACAGGTACGGATTCGAGATGCCCACCATCGCCGCGAGCTGACGCATGGGCAACTCTGCGAGCTCACGCTGGCGGCGGATCAACTCGCCCAACGTGCTCGGGCGCGACTCGTCCTCGTCCATGCCGACAGCATAAGCACGGTGATCCGTGCCGAGAGGTTCCTCACGCGGGCGCGACTTCGAACGTCATCAGGGGATGCGGGATAGTAGAGGGTGATCCCTGTTCGACGAGAGAGGACACCTCATGCTTGCCCGCACCGACCTGCGCGGTCGTACTCCCACCACTGCGGAGCTCAGGGGCGCGCTGCCCCGCGGCGGAGTGGACGTGGACGCGGTGCTCCATCAGGTCCGTCCCGTCGTCGACGACATCCGCGACCGCGGCGCCGAGGCCGCACTCGACTACTGCGAGAAGTTCGACGGGGTCCGCCCCGCCTCCGTGCGTGTTCCCGCCGCGGAACTCGACCGCGCGCTCGCCGAACTCGACCCCGCGGTCCGTGCCGCCCTCGAGGAGGCCATCGCGCGCACGCGCGTCGTGCACGCGGCCCAGCGTCGCACCGACGTCACCACCGAGGTCGTCCCCGGCGGCACCGTCACCGAACGCTGGGTGCCGGTCGAGCGCGTCGGCCTCTACGTGCCCGGCGGCAACGCGGTCTACCCGTCGTCGGTCGTGATGAACGTCGTCCCGGCGCAGGCCGCCGGCGTCGAATCGCTCGTCATCGCCTCGCCGCCGCAGAAGAACTTCGGCGGACTGCCGCACCCGACCATCCTCGCCGCCGCGGCCCTGCTCGGCGTCGACGAGGTGTGGGCCGTCGGCGGCGCACAGGGTGTCGCACTGCTGTCCTATGGCGGCACCGACACCGACGGCGCCGAACTCGCCCCGGTCGACATGATCACCGGCCCCGGCAACATCTACGTCACCGCCGCCAAGCGGCTGTGCCGCGCGGTCGTCGGTATCGACGCCGAGGCCGGCCCCACCGAGATCGCGATCCTCGCGGACCACACCGCCGACGCGGTGCATGTCGCCGCCGACCTGATCAGTCAGGCCGAGCACGACGTCATGGCTGCCTCGGTGCTCGTCACCACCAGCACCGACCTCGCCGACGCCGTCGACACCGCCCTCGCCGCGCAGCTCGAGCTCACCAAGCACCGCGAGCGCGTCACCACCGCGCTGTCCGGCAGCCAGTCCGGCATCGTCCTCGTCGACGACATCGAGCAGGGCCTGAAGGTCGTCAACGCCTACGCCGCCGAGCACCTCGAGATCCAGACCGAGAACGCCTCCGAGGTCGCCGCGCGCGTCCGCTCGGCGGGCGCGATCTTCGTCGGGCCGTGGGCGCCGGTCTCCCTCGGCGACTACTGCGCCGGATCGAACCACGTGCTGCCCACCGCCGGCTGCGCCCGGCACTCGTCGGGCCTGAGCGTGCAGACCTTCCTGCGCGGCATCCACGTCGTCGAGTACACCGAGGCGGCCCTGAAGGACGTCTCCGGTCACGTCATCACCCTCGCCAACGCCGAGGACCTGCCCGCCCACGGCGAAGCCGTCCGTCTGCGATTCGAGGCGCTGAAGTGACCCAGATCCCCGGCTCCAGCATCACCCTCGCCGACCTGCCGCTGCGCGAGAACCTGCGCGGCAAGTCGCCCTACGGCGCACCGCAGCTGACGGTGCCCGTCCAGCTCAACACCAACGAGAACCCGCACCCGCCCACGCAGGCGCTCGTCGACGACGTCGCCGAAGCCGTGCGTGAAGCAGCGACGCAACTGCACCGCTATCCCGACCGCGACGCGGTCGCGCTGCGCACCGACCTCGCCGCCTATCTCACGAAGGCGTCCGGTGTGCCCCTCGGTGTCGAGAACGTCTGGGCCGCCAACGGTTCCAACGAGATCCTGCAGCAGCTCCTCCAGGCCTTCGGTGGTCCCGGGCGCACCTCGATGGGTTTCGTGCCGTCGTACTCGATGCACCCGATCATCGCCGACGGCACCCAGACCGAGTGGCTGGCCACCTACCGCCGCGACGACTTCACCCTCGACGTCGAGGCATCCGCCGCGGCCGTGCGGGAGCGTCGGCCCGACGTCGTCTTCGTCACCAGCCCCAACAACCCGACGGGACACAGCATCCCGCTCGACCAGTTGCGGGTGATCCTCGACGCCGCACCCGGCATCGTGATCGTCGACGAGGCGTACGTCGAGTTCTCCTCGCAGCCGAGCGCTCTGTCGCTGATCGACGAGTACCCGACGAAGATCGTCGTCTCGCGGACGATGAGCAAGGCGTTCGCCTTCGCCGGTGGACGGCTCGGCTATCTCGCCGCAGCCCCCGCGGTGATCGAGGCGCTGCTGCTCGTGCGCCTGCCCTACCACCTGTCGGTCGTCACCCAGGCCGCCGCGCGTGCGGCCCTGCGGCACGCCGACGAAACCCTCGCGTCGGTCGCCGAACTGGCCGCCCAGCGCGACCGCGTCGCCGCCGAACTCGCCCGCTTCGGCTACGACGTGATCCCCTCCGACGCCAACTTCATCCTGTTCGGCCGCTTCGCGGATGCCCCCGCCACCTGGCAGCGGTATCTCGACGAGGGTGTGCTCATCCGCGACGTCGGGATGCCCGGCTACCTGCGCACCACGATCGGCCTGACCCACGAGAACGACGAGTTGCTGCGAGTGAGCGAGAAGCTCGCGGCCACGGAAATCGAGGAAACCCGATGAGCGACCGCATCGCGCGCGTCGAACGCACCACCAAGGAATCGAGCATCACCGTCGAGATCGACCTCGACGGCACCGGTCGCACCGAGATCTCCACGGGGATCCCGTTCTACGACCACATGCTCACCGCGCTCGGCCAGCACGGTTCGTTCGACCTCACTGTGCAGGCGCAGGGCGACATCGAGATCGAGGCCCACCACACCGTCGAGGACACCGCCATCGTCCTCGGCCAGGCCTTCGGTCAGGCCCTCGGCGACAAGCGCGGTATCCGGCGCTTCGGCGACTGCTTCATCCCGATGGACGAGACCCTCGCACACGCGTCGGTCGACGTCTCCGGCCGTCCCTACTGCGTGTTCACCGGTGAGCCCGACTACATGGTGCACTCGGTGATCGGGGGATATCCCGGCGTGCCCTACTCGACGGTGATCAACCGGCACGTGTTCGAGTCGTTCGCCTTCCACGCCCGCATCGCACTGCACGTGCGGGTGCTCTACGGCCGCGACCCGCACCACATCACCGAGGCCGAGTTCAAGGCGGTCGCCCGCGCGCTGCGCGAGGCCGTCGAACCCGACCCGCGTGTGACCGGCATCCCGTCGACGAAGGGCAGTCTCTGACATATGGATGTCGTCCTCACCTACCTGTGCTTCATCGTGGCCGGATTCGCCGCGGGCGGAACGTGGTCGATGTGGAAGGCGCGCAACACGTTGTTCGCGGGTGTGCTGCTGGCTCTTACCGTCCTGGCGGCCGCCGCGGGCGTCTTCCGGTTGCTCTGACGTGGCGGAACAACAAGGACTGTTCACCGTTCGTGGTCTGATCCCGGCGTGGTCGACGTCCGCGGCGGCCTTCGGCGGGTTCTCGCTGCTGCTGCCGGTCGTGCCGTGGGCGATCGCCGAGGCCGGCGGCAGCGACACGCTCGCCGGGTCGGTGACGGCGGTGTTCATGTTCACCACCGTCCTCACCCAGCTCGCGATGCCGCGACTGCTGCGCGCGTTCGGTCACCGCGCGACGCTCGCGGCCGGTTGCCTGTTCCTCGGGCCGCCGTCGCTGCTGTTCCTCGTGTCGATGGCCCCGGCGGCCGTGCTCGGGATCTCCGCGCTGCGCGGTATCGGCTTCGGCATGATCACCGTGGCGGCGGCCGCCCTCGTCGGCGAACTCGCGCCGCCCCGATTGCTCGGCCGGGCCACCGGCATGCTCGGCATCGCCATCGCCGCGTCCCAGACGATCGGCCTGCCCGCAGGCCTGGCGATCGCCGAGCGGTTCTCCACCACGCCGGTGTTCGTGCTCGGCGCGATCATCTCGTCCGCCGGTCTGCTCGCCGCGAGCCGTCTGCCACGGCTGACCGCGAAACAGTCCCGGACGGCGCGACGGGTACCGCCGGTCGTGCTGCTGTTCCCGCTGGTCGCGGTCGGTGCGGGAGCGATCGCCTACGGCGGTCTCACCTCGCTGCTACGCATCGCGGTCGCCGGCCTGCCCGTCGCGGCGGCGTTGGCCGTGCTCAGCGCGTCTTCGCTGATCGGGCGGTACGCGGCAGGATCCGTCGCGGACCGGGTCGGCGCCGGCAAGTTGCTGCCCGTCGGTCTCGGCCTGGCAGGCCTGGCGATGATTCCCTTCGCGCTCGTCGCCGACGACCGCGGGGGAGCGGTGCTGCTGATCGTCGCCGCGATCGCCTTCGGCCTCGGCTTCGGTGTCGTGCAGAACGAGGCGCTGCTCGTCGCCTTCCGTCGCGCCGGCGCGGGCAACACCGGCTCGGCGAGTGCGGCCTGGAACATCGGCTTCGATGCCGGCACCGGCGCCGGTTCGTTCGCCCTCGGCGCGGTGGCCGCCGCGGCCGGCTATCCCGCGGCCTTCGCCGCTGCCGCCGTCCTGGTCCCGGCGCTGCCGTTGCTGGCCCGACTGGCCGGGCCGTCGGAACGTCCCCGTCCCACCACATAGAATCGACATCATGAGCGCAACCACGGTCGCCGTCCTCGACTACGGCTCTGGCAATCTCCACTCCGCCACGCGGGCAGTCGCCCGCACCGGCGTGCATGTGGAGGTCACCGCCGACCCGAAGATCGCGCTCGCCGCCGACGGACTCGTCGTCCCCGGCGTCGGTGCCTTCGACGCGTGCATGAAGGGCCTGCGTAGCGTCGGCGGAGACAAGATCATCGGAACCCGCCTCGCAGGCGGGCGCCCGGTGCTCGGCATCTGCGTCGGCATGCAGATCCTGTTCGAACGCGGCGTCGAGCACGGCATCGAGACCGAGGGCTGCGGCGAGTGGCCAGGCACGGTCGAGCGTCTGGACGCGCCGGTGCTGCCGCACATGGGCTGGAACACCGTCGAGGCCCCCGCCGATTCGGTGCTCTTCGCCGGCATGGACGCCGACACCCGCTTCTACTTCGTCCACACCTACGCCGCCCGCAAGTGGGAGCTCGACGCTCCCGAGCGTCTCGCGCCGCCGAAGGTGACCTGGGCCGAGCACGGCAGCCGCTTCGTCGCTGCCGTCGAGAACGGTCCGCTCTCGGCCACCCAGTTCCACCCGGAGAAGTCCGGCGACGCCGGCGCACAGTTGCTGCAGAACTGGGTCAACTCGTTGTGACCGGGCCGCGGCGCGGACGACCGAGCGGAGAGTTCTCCTTCGGCCGTCACGCGCTGCTGTCCGTCGGCGCGGCGACCGTCGTGCTGCTCGTCACCGCCATCGTCGTGGTGGCGGTCCGGCCCACGCCGGTCGTCGGCCTCGTCATCGCGTTGGTCGGCATCGTGGCGGCCGTCGTGGCCATGGGTGTCGTATCGACGCGGTCGGCCCGCCGGGCCTTCGGTCCCGCCGAGGACGACCGTCCCGGAAGCTGACGCGCCGAACCGGGCTTCGCCCGGCGTGTTGCGGTAGCGAACCCCGGTTGGGCGCGCGAACTGTCCGGTAACGCAGCTGTGCGGACTCGAGATCGATCTGCCGTGCCCTGAGTCACCTCGCGCGCTCCTCGGAGGGGACGACGGCGTCCTGCGCCGCCGCGCGCAGACGATCGGCGAACATCGCGCAGGACCGCACGATCTCCGGGTCCGCGCGCATCCGGACGTCGGCGTCGAGGGCGGCGAGCGCGAGCACGAGCCACTGCCACGACTCCACCGCGAGGTCCACTTCGGTCCGATCGTCACCCGTCGGGCGGATCTCGGCGTCCTGGTACTTCAGCGCGTCGGCCACCCGGGTGGCCGAGGCCGCCACGTCCAGGTGCACCGGTGTCCGCCCCTGCCGGAATCCTTGCCGCAGGTATTCCGTGGCGGACCCGGCGGGAAGCGGGCGCGGTGCGAATGGGCGGCCGGTGCGGAGCAGGTCGCGCACACGGTCGAGACGGAAGACCCGCCAGTCCTCGCGGTCGACGTCCCATCCGAGGAGGTACCACCGCACCAGGTGGTGCACCTGCCGGTACGGCTCGACCCGGCGAGAGGTGGGCGAGCCCTGCGCGTCGACGTAGTCGAAGGTGAGTGTGTCGCACCGCGCGATCGCCTCTGCCACGGTGCCGAGCAGCTCCGCCGACACGCTGGGCGCCTGCAGCGCACTCGTCTCCACCGCGCCGCGGACGGCCGCGACCCGCGGGCGCAGCCGCGCGGGCAGGAACTGGTCGAGCTTGCCGTAGGCACGGGTCGCGGCGTCGTCCAGCCCTCCTTCGGCCGGCCCGGTCGCAGCGAGGGCGCCGAGTCCCAGCAGCACCGCGACGGCCTCGTCGTCGTCGAGTACCAGCGGCGGCATCGAGCGTCCCGACGCGAGGCGATAGAAACCGCCGGGCCCGGAACGGGTTTCGACGGGATACCCGTAGCCGCGCAGACGGTCGACGTCGCGGCGGAGCGTCCGGCGGCTCACCTGCAGCCGCCGGGCCAGCTTGTCCCCGCCGATCGCGCGTCCGGTCTGCAGGATCGACAACAACGCGAGCATCCGCTCGGTGACGTCCGCCATGGCGCCATACTCCCATCGGTTGCGGCCAGGATCCGGCCGCAACCGGTCCTAGCGTCGAACCCATGACCACCACCGTCACGACAACCGAGGCGGCAGTGCGAGACCGCGCCATCACGATCCGCCGCGCCCGCACCCACAACCTGGCCGACATCGATCTGACCGTTCCGCGCAACCGGCTCGTGGTGATCGTCGGGGTGTCCGGCTCCGGCAAGTCGTCGCTGATCTTCGACACGATCGCGGCGGAGGCCGGCTACCAGCTCAACGAGACGTACCCGCCGTTCACGCGCAACCGGCTCCCGAAATGGACGCGACCCGACGTCGACCACATCGACGGTCTGACGCCGGTGATCGTCGTCGACCAGCGTCGGCTCGGCGGCAACGCCCGCTCGACGGTCGGCACCATCACCGACACCTGGACCTATCTGCGGCTGCTGTACTCCCGCGCGGGCACACCCGTCCTCGGCGAGTCGAACCGCTTCTCGTTCAACGACTCCACGGGAATGTGCCCGACCTGCTCCGGGCTCGGCGAGATCGTCGTCAGTGCCGTCGAGCGGTTCCTCGATCTCGACCGGTCCCTCGCCGAGGGCGCGATCCTGGTGCCCGGATTCGGCAACGGCGGGTACTGGTACTCCCAGTACGCCGACATCGGGTCCTTCGACGCGGACACACCCCTGCGCGAGTGGAAGCCCGCCGAGCGCGAGGCACTGCTCCACGGCGGCGAGGCCGCAGCGGCGCTGGGCCACAAACCGCCGGACGGTTACGAGGGCGTCGTCGAAAGGTTCGAGCGCATCCACCTGCACACCTCCGACAACCTCTCCGAACGCAAACAGGACGTCATCCGGCGCTTCACCCGCGCCGAGGCGTGCCCGGACTGCGGCGGGGAACGGCTGAACGCGGCCGCGCGGGCGGTCACAGTGCGCGGCCGCACGATCGGGGAGCTGTCCCGCCTCGAGATCGCCGAACTGCTCGAGTTCGTGCGCACGATCGACGACGAGCGCGCCGCTCCCGTGGTATCCGCACTGGTGGGCCGGCTCGAGGCGATGGTGACGATCGGCCTCGGCTATCTCGCGCTCGCCCGGACGACCACCACGCTCTCGGGCGGCGAATCGCAACGGATCAAGATGGTCCGTCACCTCGGGTCGAGCCTGACGGAGATGACCTATGTCGTCGACGAACCGACGGTCGGTCTGCATCCCGCCGACGTGGAGTCGATGATCGAGCTCCTCGAACGGCTCCGTGACAGCGGCAACACCGTCCTCGTCGTCGAACACGATCCGGCCGTCATGGCCCGTGCCGACCAGGTGATCGAGATCGGTCCCGGTGCGGGCTCGTCCGGTGGTCGCCTCGTCTTCCAGGGCACTTTCGACCGGCTCCGAACGGCCGACACTCCCACCGGCCGATCGCTGCGGCGCGCCATCGGCCGCGGTCACCCCGCCCGCGAGGCGACCGGTCGTCTCACGATCGCCGATGCGTGTCGCAACAACCTCCGCGACCTGACGGTGCGGATCCCCACCGGCGTGCTCACCGTGTTCACCGGCGTCGCTGGGTCGGGAAAGTCCAGTCTCGCAGCCGAACTCGTCGATCAGTACGACGCCACGGTGATCGACCAGCGGCCGGTGAGCGCCAATCGCCGCTCCACCCCGATCACCTACACCGGCATCGCACCCACCCTGCGGCGGATGTTCGCCGAACACAGCGGTGTGCCAGCGAGCCTGTTCAGCGCGAACTCGGCGGGTGCGTGCCCGACCTGCACGGGGGCCGGTGTCGTGTACATCGACCTCGCCTTCATGGACGGACGCGAGGTCGTCTGCGACACCTGCCACGGCCGCCGGTTCACCGCCGAGGTGCTCGGGCACACCGTGAACGGCCTGTCGATCGCCGATGTCGACGACCTCACCGTCGGTCGCGCCCTCGAGGAACTGCCGCACCCGGAGATCGCGCGTCGACTGAGTGCGCTCGCCGGGGTGGGCCTCGACTACCTCCGCCTCGGACAGTCGCTCGACACGCTCTCCGGTGGCGAGTGTCAACGGGTGAAGATCGCCAAGGAACTCGGACGAGTGAAGACGCCGACCCTCTACGTCCTCGACGAGCCGACCACCGGCCTGCACGCCGAGGACGTCGGCACCCTCCTGTGCGTCTTCGACGACCTCGTCGACCGAGGGCACACCGTCGTCGTCATCGAGCACCACCTGGACGTGATCCGCCACGCCGACCACATCGTCGACCTCGGACCGGGACCGGGACGGCACGGCGGAACCGTGCTGTACGAGGGTCCTGTCGACGAGTACGCCGGCCGCCCGACCCCGACCTGCCGGGCCCTCGACGCGGCACGGTCGGCATGACGCACGGTGCTTTCCTGACGCCCCGGCCACGCGTTTGGTGATGTCACAGGTACAGGCACTAATGTGTACGCAGTGAGCCTGGTCCTTTTGCCCGCAGTCGACGTCGTCAACGGTGAAGCAGTTCGCCTCGTTCAGGGAGAGGCGGGCAGCGAGACCGGCTACGGTTCGCCCCGCGACGCCGCCCTCGAATGGCAGAACGCCGGCGCCGAATGGGTGCACATGGTCGATCTCGACGCGGCGTTCGGCCGCGGCGACAACCGTGCACTTCTCGCCGACGTCGTCGGCGAACTCGACGTGAAGGTCGAGCTGTCGGGCGGCATCCGCGACGACGAGACCCTCGCCGCGGCCCTCGCGACCGGCTGTGCCCGCGTCAACCTCGGCACCGCCGCGATCGAGAATCCCGAGTGGTGCTCGCGCGTCATCGGCGAGTTCGGCGACCGGATCGCCGTGGGTCTCGACGTCAAGCTTCTCGACGGCCAGTGGCGACTGCGCGGCCGCGGCTGGGTCTCCGACGGCGGCGATCTGTGGGAGGTGCTCGAGCGCCTCGAACGCGACGGCTGCTCGCGCTACGTCGTCACCGACGTCACCAAGGACGGCACCCTCTCCGGCCCCAACCTCGATCTGCTCCGCGAGGTGTGCGCGGCCACCGAATCGCCGGTCGTCGCCTCCGGTGGCGTCTCGACCGTCGACGACCTGCGTGCCATCGCGACGCTCGTCGACGAGGGTGTCGAAGGTGCCATCGTCGGAAAGGCGCTGTACGCGGGCCGATTCACGCTGACCGAGGCGCTCGACGCCGTCTCGCGCTGACCGATGACCGATCCCGCAGACCTGAACCGGCTGCTCGCCGTCGCGAGCGGTGTACTCGACGAGGTCGCGGAACGGTTCGTCGCCGGGCACGGTGCGCCGCGTTCCGTCGACAAGGGACCGAACGACTTCGCGACCGATCTCGATCTCGAACTCGAGCGGCGGATCTCCGGTGCCCTCGCCGAGCGCACCGGTATCCCCGTGCACGGTGAGGAGTTCGGCGGCCCGTCCGCAGGGGAGGGCACCGTCTGGTTGCTCGACCCGATCGACGGCACCATCAACTACTCCGCCGGGCTGCCGATGGCCGGGATCCTCCTCGCTCTCGTCGAGGACGGCGAACCGATCCTCGGCCTCACGTGGCTGCCGCTGACGAATCAGCGCTTCGCGGGAATCGCCGACGGGCCGCTGCTCGTGAACGGCAAGCCCACCGAACCGCTGCAGCCGGCCCGGCTCGAGGACGTGATGATCGCCGTCGGCAGTTTCGACATCGACAGTCGCGGTCGGGTGCCCGGCACCCGGCGTCTCGCCGTCATCACCGAGCTGAGCCGGCGCGTCGCCCGGCTGCGGATGCACGGTTCCACCGGCGCCGACCTCGCGTTCACTGCGGGAGGCGCGATCGGCGGTGCCGTGGTGTTCGGCCACCACCCTTGGGACAACGCCGCCGGTGTCGCACTCGTGCGGGCCGCCGGTGGCATCGCCACCGACTTCGCGGGCCGGCCCTGGCGGATCGGCTCCGGATCGGTGGTCGCTGCAGCGCCCGGAGTGCACGGCGAGATACTGGAGATTGTGCAGTCGGCGACGGAACAGTCCGTGGCCGAGCAGTTGGGTTCCGAAGGAGATCGAACATGACGCTGGCCGTGCGGGTCATCCCGTGCCTCGACGTGGATGCGGGGCGGGTGGTCAAGGGTGTCAACTTCGAGAACCTGCGCGATGCGGGTGATCCGGTCGAGCTCGCCGCCCTCTACAACGAACAGGGCGCCGACGAACTGACCTTCCTCGACGTCACCGCGTCGAGCGGCGACCGCGGCACCATGCTCGACGTCGTCACGCGTACCGCCGAGCAGGTGTTCATCCCGCTCACGGTCGGAGGCGGCGTCCGCACCGTCGAGGACGTCGACCGCCTGCTGCGCGCCGGCGCCGACAAGGTCTCGGTCAACACCGCGGCCATCGCCCGGCCCGAGGTGCTGCGCGAGATGTCCGAGCGATTCGGCTCGCAGTGCATCGTGCTGTCGGTCGACGCCCGCACCGTGCCCGCGGGACAGGAACCCACGCCGAGCGGCTGGGAGGTCACCACCCACGGTGGTCGTCGCGGGACGGGCATCGACGCGGTCGAGTGGGCCCGACGCGGCGAGGAACTCGGCGTCGGCGAGATCCTGCTCAACTCGATGGACGCCGACGGCACCAAGAACGGTTTCGACCTGAAGATGATCGAGGCCGTGCGCAAGGCCGTGCACGTGCCCGTCATCGCCTCCGGCGGTGCCGGCGCCGTCGAGCACTTCGCACCCGCCGTGCAGGCCGGTGCCGACGCGGTGCTCGCCGCGAGTGTCTTCCACTTCCGGGAGCTGACCATCGGTCAGGTCAAGGACGCGATGCGCGCGGAAGGGATCACGGTCCGATGAGCGACATCCTGAATCCGGCGATCGCCGCCCGGCTCAAGCGCAACGACGACGGCCTGTTCGCCGCCGTCGTGCAGGAGCGGACCACCGGCGCCGTCCTGATGATGGCGTGGATGGACGACGAGGCGCTCGCCCGCACCCTCGCGACCCGCAAGGCCACCTACTACTCGCGGTCGCGGCAGCAGTACTGGGTCAAGGGCGAGACGTCCGGACACACCCAGTACGTGCACGAGGTGCGCCTCGACTGCGACGGCGACACGGTGCTGCTCGTCGTCGACCAGGTCGGCGCCGCCTGCCACACCGGCACGCACACCTGCTTCGACACCGACGTCCTGCTCGAGACACCGCAGATCGCCGAGTAGCCGGATGTCGTCCGTTCGCACGACATCTCGTGGGGCGGACGGCAGGACCGATCGGCGGGTCGTGCGACGGGCTGCGACAATGCCCGCATGCCTCTCATCCAGATCAGTCAGACGCCGGGCCTGTCCGACGAGCAGAAGGCCGAGGTGATCTCCGCGGTCACCCGCGCGTACGCCGAGGCCTCGGGCAAGAATCCGTCGTCGGTGTGGGTGACGATCACCGAGGTGCCCCGCGAGAACTGGGGCGTGGGCGGAACTCCGCTCGGCTGACCCGACCCGGTTCACCCCGAGTCCGTCTTCGCGCACCCCTTTCGTATCCGATGAGAATAGTGTTCTCTGTATTGAGAGCGTTATGTTCTGACGACGGGGTGAAGGGGCACGCATGTTGCTGGATCCGAGTCCGGATCAGGAGTTCTTCCGCGACACCACGGCACGGTTCCTCGCGGAGAGGGTGCCGCCGGACGGGATCCGCCGCCTCCGTGACGATCCGGACGGCTTCGCAGCCGACTACTGGCGTGCCGGGGCCGAACTCGGCTGGACCGGCCTGCTCGTCGACGAGGACCACGGCGGAGGATCGCTGAGCGGTCTCGGACTCGTCGATCTCACGCTGGTCGCCCACGAGTTCGGGCGCCACGCCGCCCCCGGGCCGCTGTGCCCCACGAACATCGCGGCGGAGATGCTCGGCCGGTACGGGAAAGACCACGAGGAGACGCTGGCGGCGCTGCTCGCCGGCCGCGCCACCGCAGCCTGGTGCCTGGACGAACCGCGCGCCGGCAGCCGGACCGCCACCGCGCCTGTGGAGATCCGGATCGACGGCGACGAGGTGGTCGTCACCGGCACCAAACGCCCCGTCGAGGCCGTCATCACCGCCGATCTCCTGCTCGTGACCGGTCGGACCGGGCAGGATGTGACCAACGTGCTCGTACCCCGCGACGCGCAGGGAGTGAGCATCACGCCGCTTCGGTCGATCGACGTCACGCGGCGCTACGCCGCGGTCCACTTCGACGAGGTGCGCGTGCCGCTGAGCTCCGTCGTCGGTGGACCCGGCGGGGGAGCGGACGACGCCGCCCGCGCGCGGCGGACCGCGATCGTGATCTCCTGCGCCGAATCCGTCGGGGCGCTGCAGGCGGTCTTCGATCTCACCGTCGCATGGGCGTTCGACCGCTACTCCTTCGGTCGCCCGCTCGCCTCCTATCAGGAACTCAAGCACCGGTTCGCCGACATGAAGACCTGGATCGAGGCGAGTCACGCGATTGCCGACCGCGCGGCCGGAGCGGTCGCGACATCGAGCTCCGATGCGGACGAACTCGTCTGCGCCGCAAAGGCCTACATAGGCCAGTACGGCAGCGAGCTGGTGCAGGACTGCATCCAGATCCACGGCGGGATCGGCGTGACCTACGAACACGATCTGCACCTCTATGCGCGACGCGCGGCCGCGAACCGCTCCGGCTTCGGCACCCCGGCCGAACATCGTGCCCGTCTCGCCGACATCGTCGAACTCCGGGAGGCATCCTGATGACCCTCGACACCTCGGACAGGGCCGACGTGACCGAGACGCTCGACGAGTTCCGGGCGCGGGCACAGGCGTGGATCGACGCCAACCTGGAACGCTCCGACTCCGCGGCCTACATCGGGGTGCTGCGCCCCGAGGCGTCCGACGAGGAGGAACTCGCCCTCGTCCGGCGCGAGCGCGACATCCAGCGGGCGATGTTCGACGCGGGCTTCGCCGGCATCTGCTTTCCCCGCGAGTACGGCGGGCAGGGGCTGCCACGTGCCTACCAGCAGGTGTTCGACGAGGAACTCGCCGGCTACGAGTATCCGTCCCGCCTGCAGGTGCCCACCTTCGTGCCGTGCGCCGCGGTGCTGCTCGAATTCGGGACCGAGGAACAGAAACGCCGCCACATCCCCGCCATCCTGAAGGGCGAGGAACTGTGGATGCAGATGCTCTCCGAACCCAGCGGTGGATCCGACGTCGCCGCCGCCGTCACCACCGCGGTCCGCGACGGTGAGGACTGGATCCTCAACGGATCGAAGATCTGGACCACCGGTGCATGGTGGTCGGACTGGGCGCTGTGCCTGGCTCGCACCAACTGGGACGTCCCGAAGAACCGGGGCCTGACCGTCTTCATGGTGCCGCTGAAGCAGCCCTCGGTCGAGGTGCACCGCATCGAGATGCTCAGCGGCTCGAAGGAGTTCTGCCAGGAATTCCTGACGGATGTGCGTGTCCCCGACAGCGACCGGCTCGGCGAGGTCGACGACGGCTGGACCGTGGGCACCCGCTGGATGTTCCACGAACGCATGTACCGGAACTCGCCGTACACGACGATCCCGGCGGGGGGCTCGCGCGGCGCCTCGCGGATGCCCGAGCTGTTCGCCGTGGCCCGCGACGCCGGCCGGCTCGACGACCCGCTCGCCCGCGACCTGCTCGGGGAGGCGCGGACGCTCGAACTGGTCAAGCAGTCCCTCGAACAGCGGGTGTCCACGGGCGTGGCGACTCGGACCATGTCGGACCAGGCCGCGAGCATCGCCCGCCTGATGTCCGGTGTCGTGGAGAGCCGACTCGTCACCATCGGCTACGAGTTCACCGACGCCAACGGTGCCGCCTGGGACGAGGCCGACGGAGCGGTCGCGCAACGTGGCGTCGACCATCTGATGCGGCAGGTGTGGTGCATCGCGGGCGGGACGACGGAGATGGCGCGCAATGCCATCAGCGAACGCGTGCTCGGCATGCCGCGTGAACGCAGCCACGACCCGAACATCCCGTTCCGGGACGTGCCGAGGAGTCGCCCCGCCACGTGACGGGCGCGGGAGGGTCGTAGGGCGGCGGCTCAGGCCTTGCCGATACCGCCGGCGATCCCTTCGTCGATCTGCTCGACCAGGGCGGAGCCCAGGCGCGCGAGCGCGCGCACCTGGTCGTCGTCGAGGCCGTCGAACACGAGCCGGCGCACCGCCTCGACGTGACTCGGTGCCGCCTCGACGACGGTGTCGTAGCCGGCATCGGTGAGCACGGCGTACGAACCGCGACTGCCGGGAACCGGTTCCCGCTGCACCCAGCCGCGCTTCTCGAGGCGCGTGACGACGTGCGAGAGCCGCGACAGCGACGCGTTGGCCTCGGCGGCGAGGGCGTTGAGACGCAGTCGGCGCTCGGGGTGCTCGGAGAGCAGTGCGAGGACGAAGTACTCGAAGTGCGTCATGTCGGAGTCGCGTTGCATCTGGGTGTCGAGCGCGGCCGGCAGTCGCGTGACGACGGAGACGAGCGCCCGCCAGGCGTTCTGCTGCGTCGGATCGAGCCACCGCGGGTCCTCGTTGCTCATGCCTGCTCCTCGCTCGTTCGGTCGTTGTCGCACCCGGCCGGGGAATGGGAATGGCCGCGCGACGGGTTCTCCTCTATGATACTTGAAGCTTCAACTTGAGGGGATGTCATGACCACCGATTCCGCGACCACGCCCGCCTTGTTCCTCAGTCACGGCGCCCCGCCGCTCGTCGACAGCGAACTGTGGGTGTCGCAGCTGCAGTGCTGGGCAGGCGACCTGCCGCACCCCACGGCGATCCTCGTGGTCTCCGCGCACTGGGAATCCGCCCCGCTGACCATCGGGTCGACGACCACCGGCACCCCGCTCGTGTACGACTTCGGGGGATTCCCGCGCCGCTTCTACGAGGTGACCTACACCAGCCCCGGCGCCCCCGAACTGGCCCGGCAGGTCGCGGCACTCATGCCCGACGACGAACCGGTGGTGCAGCAACCGCACCGCGGACTCGACCACGGTGCCTACGTGCCGCTGACCGTCATGTACCCGGACGCCGACATCCCGGTGCTGCAGATCTCCCTGCCCACACTGGATCCGGAACGCCTGCTGCACCTGGGCGCACGACTGCGTCCGCTGCGCGAGCAGGGCGTGCTCATCATCGGCTCCGGATTCACCACGCACGGTCTGCCCTTCCTGCGCGACCCGCGTCCCGAGGCACCCGCGCCGGGCTGGTCCGCGGAGTTCGACCACTGGACCGCCGAGCAGCTCGCGCGCGGCGACGTCGACGCGCTGCTCGACTTCCGGCACCGCGCACCGGGCATGCCGTACGCGCATCCGACGGTCGAGCACTTCGCCCCGCTGTTCGTCACGCTCGGTGCCTCCGACGCTCCCGGCCGCGGCATCGACCAGGTCGTCGACGGGTTCTGGATGGGCCTGGCCAAGCGCTCGTTCCAGGTCGCCTGACGGCGGCTGCAGAGCCGGACGAGGTCCCTGGGATGATGGGGCGCATGTCCGGCGAGCCCACCACCATTCCCGCAGCCACCACCGACTCCTCGGGTGGCGGCCGTTCCGATTCGACGACCACCCGCGAGCAGTTCCGCCAGCTGGCCGCCGAGCACCGCGTGGTCCCGGTGACCCGCAAGGTGCTCGCGGACGCGGAGACCCCGTTGTCGGCCTACCGCAAGCTCGCGGCAGACCGCCCCGGAACCTTCCTGCTCGAGTCGGCGGAGAACGGCCGGTCGTGGTCGCGGTGGTCGTTCATCGGCGCCGGGAGCCCGGCCGCGCTGACCGTCGTCGACGGCGACGCCGCCTGGTACGGCAACGTCCCGGCCGGCGCGCCCACGGGTGGCAACCCCGTCGACGTCCTCGGCGAGACCCTCCAGTTGCTCCACACGGACCGCATCCACGGACTGCCGCCTCTCACCAGCGGCATGGTCGGCTATCTCGGCTACGACGTCGTCCGTCATCTCGAGAAGCTGCCGACGCTCGCCGAGGACGATCTGCAGATCCCCGAGATGGTGATGCTGCTGGCGACCGACCTCGCGGCCGTCGACCACCACGAGGGCATGATCTGGCTCATCGCCAACGCCGTGAACTGGGACGGCTCCGACGAACGCGTCGACGAGGCCTACGACGACGCCGTCGCCCGCCTCGATCGGATGACCGCGGCGCTCGCCGCGCCCGCACCGGCCACCGTCGCGACCTATTCGCGGCCCGAACCCGACTACCGCCGTCAACGCACCACCGAGTCGTTCTGCACGGACGTCCGCAAACTGATCGGTGACATCGAGGCCGGTGAGGCCTTCCAGGTGGTGCTCTCGCAGCGCTTCGAGATCGACTGCGATGCAGAGCCGATCGACGTCTACCGGATGCTCCGCGCGTCCAACCCCAGCCCGTACATGTTCCTGCTCCACATCCCCGGCCCGGACGGCGAGACGGCCTTCTCGATCGTCGGGTCGAGCCCGGAGGCGCTCGTGACGGTCTCGGACGGGGTGGCCACCACCCATCCCATCGCCGGGACCCGGTGGCGCGGCGCGAACGAGGAGGAGGACATCCTGCTCGAGAAGGACCTCGTCCACGACGAGAAGGAGAACGCCGAGCACCTCATGCTCGTCGATCTCGGCCGCAACGATCTCGGCCGGGTGTGCACGCCGGGCACCGTCGAGGTGCACGACTACCGCCACATCGAGCGGTACAGCCACGTGATGCACCTCGTCTCCACGGTCACCGGGCGACTCGCGGAGGGCAAGCACGCCCTCGACGCCGTCACGGCGTGTTTCCCCGCCGGGACCCTGTCGGGGGCGCCGAAGGTGCGCGCGATGGAACTGATCGAGGAACTCGAACCCACCCGCCGCGGCATCTACGGCGGCATCGTCGGTTATCTCGATTTCGCGGGCGACGCCGACACCGCCATCGCGATCCGTTCCGCTCTCGTCAAGGACGGCGTCGCCTACGTACAGGCGGGCGCCGGCATCGTCGCCGACTCCGATCCGGAGGCCGAGGACACCGAGGCCCGCAACAAGGCCATGTCCGCCCTCGCCGCCGTGGCCGCCGCATCCACCCTCACCACCTACGGCGGTGACGCACGGTGACCGCGGAGACGCCGGACGCCGCCCCCACCACCGGGCGCCGGCGCCGGCCGACCGTCATCGCCGCCCTGCTGCTCGGGGTCGGCGCGGCCCTGCTGTGGGCGTCGAGCCGGATGACATGGGTCACCGCGGTCTCGTCCGACGGACTCGGGATCGACCGCGTCGACGACCTCGAGGGTGGCCGCTGGGCGGCGGCACTGACCCCGCTCGCTCTCGTGCTGCTCGCGGCGGTCGCCGCCGTCTTCGCGGTGCGCGGACTCGCGCTGCGACTCGTCTCGCTCGTGGTCGCGGCCGTCGCCGTCGCCGCCGCGATCCCCGCCGTCCGGTTGCTCACCGGTGACGCGGACCCCGAGACCGCGGCCGGTGTCGCCGCGCTGCCCGACCGCGCGACCGTGACCGCCGTCGAGACCTATCCGCTGCCGGCCGTCCTTGCGATCGTCGGCGCCGTCGCGGCCCTCGCCGCGGCGGTGACGCTGTGGCGCACCCCGCGCGAGGCGGCCGGATTGTCGTCGAAGTACGACGCCCCGGCAGCACGTCGCGAGGCGGCCGCCCGGCGCGCCGAGAACGACGAACCCCTGTCCGAACGCGGTCTGTGGGACGCACTGGACGCAGGTGAGGATCCCACGGACGACGGTGGCGAGGGTGATACAGGCACCCGCCGGTGACCGCTGTAAACCACTTCACTACTCTTCTAGACAGATCCGATGAGCTTGATCACATCGGGATTGAGCAGGGTGGGAAAGGACTCGAGCCACGATGACAGTTCTCGATTCGATTCTCGAAGGAGTGCGAGCAGACGTCGCCGCCCGTGAGGCGGCCCTCGATCTCGCCTCCGTCAAGGCTGCCGCCGCAGCCGCGCCCCCACCGATCGACGCCAAGGCCGCGCTGCGCGAACCGGGCATCGCGGTCATCGCCGAAGTGAAGCGTGCCAGCCCCTCGAAGGGTGCTCTCGCCGACATCGCCGATCCCGCCGAGCTCGCTGCAGCGTACGAGTCCGGAGGCGCTCGCGCCATCAGCGTTCTCACCGAGGAACGCCGATTCCACGGCAGCCTCGCCGACCTCGACGCTGTCCGTCGCGCCGTCCGTATTCCCGTGCTGCGCAAGGACTTCGTGGTCGGTCCCTACCAGATCCACGAGGCGCGGGCACACGGCGCCGACATCGTGCTCCTCATCGTCGCGGCCCTCGAGCAGACCGTGCTGACGGCGCTGATCGACCGCGTCGAGTCGCTCGGCATGACCGCGCTGGTCGAGGCGCACACCGAGGAGGAGGCCGACCGTGCCCTCGAGGCCGGCGCCACCGTCATCGGGATCAACGCCCGCAACCTCAAGACCCTCGAGGTCGACAAGACGACGTTCTCGCGCATCGCGCCGGGCCTGCCCAGCAACGTGCTCAAGATCGCCGAGTCGGGTGTTCGCGGCCCGGCCGATCTGCTCGCGTACGCGGGCGCGGGCGCCGACGCGGTGCTCGTCGGAGAGGGACTGGTGACCAGTGGGGATCCGCGCCAGGCAGTCGCCGAACTGGTGACGGTGGGCACGCATCCGTCGTGCCCCAAGCCCGCACGCTGACCGTCCCGGCCGGTCCGGACCCCCACGTGATCCGCGTCGCGTGGTGGGGCAGACTGGACGCGTGACTGCAGACGATTCCGCACTTTCCGCCAAGGGCCGAGGGCTTCCCTCGATGAGCGAAGCCCTCGCCACTCCGACCGCGCACGAACCCGACGTCCGCGGCCATTTCGGAGTCTTCGGTGGCCGCTATGTGCCCGAGGCGCTCATGGCGGTGATCGAGGAGGTCACCGCTGCCTACGAGAAGGAACGCGTCGATCCCGGCTTCCTGGCCGAACTCGACCGCCTGCAGCGCGACTACACCGGCCGCCCGTCCCCGGTCTACGAGGCCACCCGCCTGAGCGAACACGCCGGCGGAGCGCGCATCTTCCTCAAGCGCGAGGATCTCAACCACACCGGCTCGCACAAGATCAACAACGTGCTCGGGCAGGTGCTGCTCGCCAAGCGCATGGGCAAGACCCGCGTGATCGCCGAGACCGGCGCCGGCCAGCACGGCGTCGCCACCGCCACCGCATGCGCGCTGCTCGGTCTCGAATGCCGCGTCTACATGGGTGAGGTCGACACCGAACGGCAGGCCCTCAACGTCGCGCGCATGCGTCTGCTCGGCTCCGAGGTCATCGCCGCCAAGACCGGCTCGCGCACCCTCAAGGACGCGATCAACGAAGCGATGCGCGACTGGGTCACCAACGCCGACAACACCTACTACTGCTTCGGCACCGCCGCCGGCCCGCACCCCTTCCCGGCGATGGTCCGCGACTTCCAGCGCATCATCGGCCTCGAGGCCCGCGCACAGATCCGCGAGCTCACCGGTCGCCTGCCCGACGCCGTCGTCGCCTGCGTCGGCGGTGGATCGAACGCGATCGGCATCTTCCACCCGTTCATCGACGACCCGTCGGTCAAGCTCGTCGGCTGCGAGGCCGGGGGAGACGGGGTGGAGACCGGACGGCACGCCGCCACCATCGGCGGCGGCACCCACGGTGCCCTGCACGGCGCGTTCTCGTACCTGCTGCAGAACGAGGACGGCCAGACCATCGAATCGCATTCGATCTCCGCCGGTCTCGACTATCCCGGCGTCGGCCCCGAACACGCCTGGCTCGCCGACACCGGCCGGGCCGAGTACCGCGCCGTCACCGACAGCGAGGCCATGGAGGCCTTCGCGTTGCTGTGCCGCACCGAGGGGATCATCCCCGCGATCGAGTCCGCCCACGCCGTCGCCGGTGCCGTCAAGCTCGGCCTCGAACTCGGAAAGGGCGCCATCGTCCTGGTCAACCTCTCCGGCCGCGGGGACAAGGACGTCGACACCGCCGCCAAGTGGTTCGGCTACCTGCCGACCGACGAGTCCGCAGACCAGACCGGCCCCGAAGGAGCAGCCCAGTGAGCGCCCCGCACGAACGCCTGACCGAGATCTTCGCGACCTGCCGCGCCGAGAACCGCGCCGCACTGGTCGGCTACCTGCCGGTCGGCTATCCCACCGTCGAGCGCTCCGTCGAGGCGATGAAGACCCTCGTCGAGGGCGGCTGCGATCTCATCGAGGTCGGCATCCCCTACAGCGACCCGGTCATGGACGGCACCACCATCCAGAACGCGGCGTTCGAGGCGATCGCCAACGGCGTCCGGGTCCGCGACGTCTTCCCGGCCGTCGAGGCGATCACCGCCGTCGGCGGCGCCGCGGTCGTGATGACCTACTGGAACCTCGTGCTCAAGTACGGCGTCGAGAACTTCGCGCGCGACCTCGCGGCCGCGGGCGGACTCGGCATCATCACGCCCGATCTCGTCCCGGACGAGGCGGAGGAATGGATCGCCGCGGCCGACAAGTACGGACTCGGCAGGATCTTCCTGGTCGCACCGTCGTCGACCAACGAGCGCCTCGCGACCACCCTCGACAAGTGCCGCGGCTTCGTCTACGCCACCTCGACCATGGGTGTCACCGGCGTCCGCGACAGCGTCGACAACCGCGCGCCGGAGATCGTCGCCCGGGTGCGCACGCACTCCGACATCCCGGTCGGCGTCGGTCTCGGTGTGCGCAACGGCGCCCAGGCCGCGGAAATCGCGGGCTATGCCGACGGCGTGATCGTCGGCTCGGCGCTGGTCTCCGCCGTCGCCGAAGGACACGACGCGTTGCTCGCACTGACTCGGGATCTCGCGAAGGGCGTTCGCTCCGCTAACGTGCACTCGTGACATCCACTGCGTCTGTTCTGGCCTATCTGCCGAGTCCGCCGCAGGGCGTCTGGTATCTCGGACCGTTCGCCCTCCGCGCCTACGCCCTGTGCATCATCGTCGGGATCGTCGTGGCGATCTGGTGGGGTGACCGCCGCTGGGTCGCGCGCGGCGGACAGGCCGGCACCGTCCTCGACATCGCCGTGTGGGCGGTGCCCTTCGGCCTGATCGGTGGGCGGCTCTACCACGTCGCCACCGACTGGCAGAAGTACTTCGGGGACGGCAACGACCCGGTCGACGCCCTGAAGATCTGGGAGGGCGGCCTCGGCATCTGGGGTGCGGTCGCCTTCGGTGCGCTCGGCGCGTGGATCGGCTGCCGCCGGCGGGGGATCCCGCTGCCGGCCTTCGGCGACGCGCTCGCTCCGGCGATCCTGCTGGCGCAGGCCATCGGACGCCTCGGCAACTGGTTCAACCAGGAACTCTACGGTCGCGAGACCACGGTGGCGTGGGGACTCGAGATCTACGAACGGCGCAACGACGCCGGGCAGGTCGCGCCCGGGCTGGTCGACGGGGTGTCCACCGGTGAGGTGGCCTTCGTCGTGCACCCGACCTTCCTCTACGAGCTGCTGTGGAATCTCCTCGTCGTGCTGCTGCTGGTGTTCGTCGACCGGAAGTTCACGATCGGCCACGGACGCCTGTTCGCCCTGTACGTCGCCGGATACTGCGCGGGCCGGTTCTGGATCGAGCTCATGCGCACCGACGCGGCGACCCAGATCGCCGGTATCCGGATCAACTCGTTCACCTCGGGCATCGTGTTCGTGCTCGCGGTCGCCTACTTCGTTCTCGCACGCAAGGGCCGTGAGGACCCGGCGTCGCTGAACCCGGCGGCTGCGGGCGCCGGAGCGGAGCCGGCCGCGCAGGACGAGGGCGGGGCGGCCGCAGGGAAGGCGGTACCCGCCTCGGAGTCGGCGGACGCCGAGTCGGGCAGCTCGGAGTCGGCCGCTGCCGAGTCGGGCAGCTCGTCATCCTCCGCCGGTAGAGTCGACGAAGCGACGTCCGGAGACAGCAAAGGGGATCACTCGTGACCACACAGGACCCGGGAACTTCGGGAGCATCCGATTCGGAGCCTGCCAAGCCGGAGCCCGACACGACGGAGCCTGCCAAGCCCGACCTGACCAAGCGGAGCGAGTCCGCCTCCGGTGCCGACACACCGGAGCGGTCCTCGGACAGTGAGCACACCCCGCCGCCCGATCTCGGACGCGCGTTCGACTACGACGCCACCGCGCAGGCATCGTTGTCCGCTCAACCGCCCACCCTCGACTCCCTCGGTGGTGCCACCGGCACTCCGGGACCGGGATGGGACACCTACTCGGGTGTGGGCAACGGACCGGGCTGGGGAACCACGCCCAGCTATCCGCCGCCGGCCGACCACGAGTCCGACTATCCGCCGCCGGGCGACTATCCCTACGGCGAGCATCAGGGCCGGCCCGAAAGCGGCACCGGACCGGTCTACGGGACACCCGATCCGCACTACCCGATCGGGTCCCCGCAGCAGGATCCGTCGCAGGGCCGCTACACCGGTCCGCAGGGATCGCACCAGGCACCGGGTTACGGTCCGCCGCCGCAGGGTGGGCAGGGTTACGGCCCACCGCCGCAGGGCGGACAGGGTTACGGTCCGCCGCCCGGCTACGGGGTGATGCCCGCCTACGGTTACCCCGACCCGTCGAACCCGTACGGTTGCGACGCCGCGGCGCCCTTCGGACGCGATCCCTACACGGGCGAGCCGTACTCCGACAAGAGCAAGGTCACCGCGGGTGTGCTGGAGATCCTGCTCGGCGCCTTCGGTGCCGGACGCTTCTATCTCGACCAGCCGGGTACGGCGGTCGCGCAGATCGCCGTCACGTGGCTCACCTGCGGCATCGGGGGCATCTGGCCGCTGATCGACGGCATCCTCATGCTCACCGGCAAGGTCCGCGACAAGAACGGACGCCAGCTCCGCCCGTGACATCCCGACGACTCCGTCCCTTCGGCACCCCGGCGACACGCGCCGGGGTGCTGGGATGGAGGGTCGCAGGCGCGGAGGCTAGGCTCGAAGCGTGACCCGACGCACCAAGATCGTTTGCACTATGGGGCCGGCCACCGCCGACCCCGATGTCCTGCGGAATCTCGTCGACGCCGGAATGGACGTCGCCCGCCTGAATTTCAGCCACGGTGAACACGCCGACCACGAGGGCCACTACAACCGGGTCCGCGCTGCGTCGGAGGCCTCCGGGCACGCCGTAGGCATCCTCGCCGATCTCCAGGGGCCGAAGATCCGGCTCGGACGATTCGCCGAGGACCGCACCGTGTGGGAACACGGTGAAGTGGTCCGCATCACCGTCGACGACGTGGTCGGAGACCACGACCGCGTCTCGACCACCTACAAGGAACTCGCCCAGGACGCCGTCGCCGGCGACCGGTTGCTCGTCGACGACGGCAAGGTCGGTCTGGTCGTCGAGGCGGTCGAGGGCAACGACGTCGTCTGCCGCGTCATCGAGGGCGGGCCCGTCAGCAACAACAAGGGTGTCTCCCTGCCGGGGATGAACGTCTCCGTTCCGGCCATGTCGGAGAAGGACATCGAGGACCTCGAGTTCGCCCTGCGCCTCGGTGTCGACTTCATCGCCCTGTCGTTCGTGCGGTCGCCGGCCGACGTCGAACTCGTTCACGAGGTCATGGACCGCGTCGGGCGGCACGTGCCGGTGATCGCCAAGCTCGAGAAGCCCGAGGCCGTCGAGAATCTCGAGGCCGTGGTCCTCGCCTTCGACGCGGTCATGGTGGCGCGCGGCGACCTCGGCGTCGAACTTCCGCTCGAGGAAGTGCCGCTCGTGCAGAAGCGCGCGATCCAGATCGCACGCGAGAACGCCAAGCCCGTCATCGTCGCGACGCAGATGCTCGAATCGATGATCGAGAACTCGCGTCCCACCCGCGCCGAGGCCTCCGACGTGGCCAACGCCGTGCTCGACGGCGCCGACGCCGTGATGCTCTCGGGTGAGACCTCCGTCGGCAAGTTCCCCGTCGAAACGGTCCGCACGATGGCGCGCATCATCGCCGCCGTCGAGTCGGATTCGACGGAAGTGCCTGCGTTGACGCACGTTCCGCGCACCAAGCGCGGTGTCATCTCGTACGCCGCCCGCGACATCGGCGAGCGTCTCGACGCCAAGGCGCTCGTCGCGTTCACCCAGTCGGGCGACACCGTGCGACGACTCGCGCGGCTGCACACCCCGCTGCCGCTGCTCGCCTTCACGCCCGTCCCGCACATCCGCAACCAGCTGGCGCTGACGTGGGGCACCGAGACCTTCTCGGTCGAGCCGGTCGACACCACCGACCAGATGGTCGAGCAGGTCGACGCGGCGTTGCTGTCGCTGGGGAGGTACCAACGCGGCGACCTCGTGGTGATCGTCGCCGGAGCGCCTCCGGGACGCTCGGGTTCGACCAACCTCATCCACGTGCACCGGCTGGGCGAGAAAGACACCCGGTGACACTGTCGGACACAACGGATCTCGACGTTCTCCTCGGCCTCCTCGATCTGGAGCAGGTCGAGGAGAACGTCTTCCGTGGCGGCCATCCCGCGCAGGTCGGCAGCCGCACCTTCGGTGGCCAACTCGTCGCGCAGGCGCTCATCGCGGCCGGACGCACCGTCGGTGACCGTCCCGTGCACGCGATCAACGCGCACTTCATCCGGGGCGGCGACGTCAAGCGGCCCATCGACTACCACGTCGTCACCCACCGGGACGGCCGCGACTTCGCGAACCGGATGGTCACCGCCTACCAGGACGACCAGGAACTGTTCGTCATGCTCGCCGCCTTCCAGCGGTGGGGCAAGGGCCTCGAACACTCGGTGACCGTTCCCGATGTTCCACTGCCCGAAGCGCTTCCGCCGATCGGCGAACGTCTGCGCGGCTTCGAGGAGCAATTGCCGCATTTCGTCGGCGCGCTCAAGCCGATCGACATGCGGTACGCCAACGACCCCGCCTGGGTGTTGCGGGGAACGGGGGAGAAGCTCGGCCACAACCGCGTGTGGATGCGCGCCGACGGGCAACTACCCGACGATCCGCTGCTCCACGTCGCCACGCTGGCCTACGCGTCCGACACGACCGTCCTCGACTCGATCCTTACCACCCACGGCCTGTCGTGGGGACTCGACCGGATCGTGGCGGCGACGGTCAATCATTCGATCTGGTTCCACCGTCCGGTCCGCTTCGACGAATGGCACCTGTACGCCACGGAATCCCCGGTGGCGGCCGGTTCCCGCGGGATGGCGACGGGCCGCTACTTCACCATCGAGGGCGAACTCGTCGCGACCGTCGTGCAGGAAGGGCTCATCCGTCACTTCCCGCCGCGTCGCCCGTCGGGGAGCTGATCGGCCGATCGATCGAGGGCAGCCGACAGCGCGCGCATGCCCTCCACGATCCGTGCCAGTTCCTCGGTCCCGGTCTCCCCGCACAGGGCCCGCGCGGCGTCGGTGTGAGTGGGACCGATGGCCCGGATCGCGTCGCGCCCGGCCGACGTCATCGCGACGAGTTTGGCGCGACGGTGCGCCGGGTTGGGGCGGTACTCCGCCAGTCCCTTGTCGACGAGGAGATCGGCGATGCGCTGGACGCTCTGCCGCGTGATGCCCATTTCGCGGGCGATCGCGGACACCGGCAGCGGAGCGGGGGAGACCGCACCGAGGACCTGCCACCAGGCCGCGGTCAGGCCGACGGGACGAGCCAGGGTCTCGGCCAGCGCGAGGAACTGCCCGTTGAGCCGGAAGGCCGTCAGTGCGGCCGCGCTGAGCAGCTCGGCCTCGACCGGGTGCCGCTCGGCCGCGTTCTTCTCGGCCGCGTGCTGCTCCGTCACGAGCCGGAGGACATGAGCTCGTAGTAGCCGCGCGGGTCGCGCTCGCCGTAGAGGGCGTACCAGGCGTCGAGCACGCGCGGTTCGTACAGGTCGAGCCGGGCGAAGATCGCGCGGGCGAAGTCGACCGGGGCGATGCCGCTCGCGGTGATGAGATCGCCGTCCGTGACCGCGGGTTCGTCCCGGTACAGATCGGCGCCCCCGTAGCCGACGCCCTGCAGGAATTCGAGAGCGTTGCTCGTGTGCGGCCGCTCGTCGAGCAGTCCCGCAGCCGCGAGCGCCCCGGTCGCGCCGCAGATCGCAGCCACCGGAACGCCGGCGTCGAGGAACTGCCGGGTCTTGTCGACGAAGGGGGCGTAGGCGTCGGTCGGCCAGATGTCGTTGCCGGCGAGGATCAGCATCGCGCTGTCCTCCGGCGTGACGTCTGCGAGCACGGTGTCGGGGAGGATGCGGAGTCCGCCCTTCGTCGTGACCGGTTCCGTCGTGGCTCCGACCGTGCGGACGCGGTACCGGCCGGGACTGCGCTGCCATTCGGGATCTGCGATGTGCGGCGTGACGTATCCGATCTCCCAGTCCGCCAGGGTGTCGTACACGGCGACGTGAACTGTTTCGGTCATGACAGCATGCTGACAAAAAGGCAGCATGCTGTCAATAGTGTGTCTGCTCCGATCGAGGGTGATTTGCCGGGTGGTCGCGGAGGCGATTAGCCTTGATCAGGACCACGTCGTGGCGCCACTGTCGTCGAAGGTCGCATGCGACCTCATCGGAGGAGAAGATGGGCAACACTCACACGCAGACTGTGAGCACACGCGCTCGACGCGCCGTGGCTCCTGCGTGTTGTCGTTGCCGCTGATCGCCCCTGTCCGGGGCTGCTCGCACTGCTCTCACGATTCCCCTGAGTCCGCTGTGACCGACGATCCGGCGGTGACCGGGAATTCCTCGCATCCGATGCGGTTCGAAAGGCACATCATGTCCGATTCGACGGTATTGCCCGTCATCGATCTGTCCGATCTCGACGGCGACGAAACAACGCGCAACACCCTGCTCGATCGCCTCCGGGAGGCCACCCACGAGATCGGGTTCTTCCATCTCGCGGGTCACGGGATCGACCCCGTGCTCGCCGACGAACTCGTCGCGGCGGCCCGCGAGTTCTTCGCCCTCCCCGAGGCGGACAAGCTCTCGATCGAGAACATCCGCTCACCCCACTTCCGCGGCTACACCCGTGTCGGTGGCGAACGCACCCAGGGCTACGTCGACTGGCGCGAACAACTCGACATCGGCCCGGAACGCGATGCCGTCGCCGCGATCGACCCCGACCGCCCCTGGGAGGTGCTGCACGGCCCCAATGTGTGGCCCGAGCAGGTCCCCCGACTACGCGAACTGGCACTGCGGTGGATCGACGAGGCCGGCAACGTCGGACGCCGACTGCTCGGCGCATGGGCCGAATCCCTCGGTGCCCCCGCCGATCACTTCGAGGACGCCTTCGCCGATCCCGACCCGCTGCTGAAGATCGCGCGGTATCCCGGGCACGACCGCTCGGTCACCGATCAGGGGGTGGGCAGCCACAAGGACGTCGGCGCGCTGACGTTGCTCTATCCCGAACCCGGCAGCACCGGATTCCAGGTCGAACGCGACGGCCGGTGGGTCGACATCGACCCGCTCCCAGGGCATTTCATCGTCAACATCGGCGAACTCCTCGAGGTCGCCACCGGCGGCTACCTCCAGGCGACCGTCCATCGCGTGCTGCCGCCGCCGGCGGGCACCGACCGCGTGTCGCTACCCTTCTTCCTCAATCCCGGTCTCGACCGCGAACTCCCGCCGGTGGAGCTGCCCGCGGATCTCGCCGCGGCCGCCCGCGGCGTGGGCCCCGACGCCCACGGCGGCACGCTGCACGCCGTCTACGGCCTCAACGCACTCAAGTCCCGCCTGCGGGCACACCCGAACGTGGCGGAGCGTTTTCACGCGGATCTCCTCGCCCGCTTCGCCGCACACCGATAATCGATCTGTCCGTCCCCGCATTTCCGAAGTCCCCGCATCTCCAACGGAAGGTATCCACCCGATGTCACTGCGTCGTATCGTCGTCGCGTCCGCCGCGCTCACCCTCGCTGCGGGCCTCGCGGCCTGCTCGTCGTCCGAAGGGGACGACACCACCCTCCGGATCTCGGCGTCGTCCACCCCGCACGTCGAGATCCTCGACCAGATCGTGAGCACCGGGGCGCTGGGCGACTACGAACTCGACATCGTCGAGATCACCGGTGAGGTCGATCCCAACGAACTGCTCGAGGCCGGCGACGTCGACGCGAACTTCTTCCAGCACGAGCCCTACCTGACGGACTGGCAGAAGCAGAAGGGTGTCGACGACCTCGTCGCCGTCGCCGACGTGCACCTCGAGCCCATCGGCCTCTACTCGAACAAGATCGCCTCGCTCGACGAGCTGAAGGACGGCGACACCGTCGCCGTGCCGCGCGACACCACCAACTACGCCCGCGCGCTGTACCTGCTCGAATCGGCCGGTCTGCTCGAGATGGACGTGCCCTTCGAGGAGGCCGACCTGTCGGTGGTCACCGAATCGAACATCACCGCCAACCCGAAGAACCTGAACCTCGTCGGCATCGAGCGTCCGCAGCTCGCCCGTCAGCTCGACGACGCGCAGATCACCGCCGCCGTGATCAACTCCAACTACGCGCTCGAAGCCGGCCTGAACCCGGCCGAGGACGCCATCGTCACCGAAGAGGTCGAGGACAACCCCTTCTCCAACCTGCTCGTCGTGCGGGCCGAGAACGAGAACGACCCGGCCGTGACCGCGCTGGCCGAGGCCCTCGAGTCGCCCGAGACGGCTGCCTGGATCGAGGAGACCTACTCCGGCGCCGTGCTGCCGGTCCACCCGACGAACTGATGATCGTCGTCGAGAACCTCGTCAAGACCTTCCCCGGAGCCGGGCGCTCCGGGGAGGTCGCGGCGCTGCGGGGGGTGTCGCTCGAGATCCCGGACGGCGAGATCTACGGCATCGTGGGCCCGTCCGGATCCGGCAAGTCCACGCTGCTGCGCTGCCTGAACCTGCTCGAGCGGCCCACCTCGGGACGGATCCTGCTCGGCAAGGACGATCTGTCGACCCTGTCCGGCGCGGACCTGCGTGCGGCCCGTCGCAGGATCGGGACGGTCTTCCAGCAGTTCAACCTGCTGCACTCGCGCACCGTGATCCGGAACGTCGAGTTCCCCCTCGAAGTGGCCGGGATCGGCAAGGAACAGCGCCGCAAGCGGGCGCTCGAGCTGCTCGATCTCGTCGGCCTGGCCGGCAAGGGGGAGAGCTATCCCTCGCAGCTGTCCGGTGGTCAGCAGCAGCGCGTGGGCATCGCCCGCGCACTCGCCGCCGAACCCGAGGTGCTGCTGTGCGACGAGGCCACGAGCGCCCTGGACCCGGACACCACCGATCAGGTCCTCGATCTCGTCGCCGAGGTGAACAGACGACTGGGTGTCACGGTCGTGGTGATCACCCACGAACTCGGCGTGCTGCGCCGGATCTGCACCTCGGCCGCCCGGCTCGACGCCGGACAGGTGGTCGAGACGGGCCGGATCGTCGATCTCGTCGCCGATCCCGAGTCGGCGCTCGGGCACGCACTCGTCCCTGTCGGCACCGATCCGTCGACGGGTTCGGGTGCCGACACAGCTCTGGTCACCGCGATCGGTGATGCCGCGCACGGACCGTGGCTCGCGGAGATGATCCGTGCGATCGACGCCGACATCGCTGTGGTCGGCGGCCGGGTCGAACAGGTCGGCAGCGTCACCGTGGGACGGATGCGCCTGCGGTTCACGGCGGGCACCGATCGGGCACTCATCGAGGGCTTCGTGGCCGAACGCCCGTATCTGAGCCTGGCGTGGGGAACGGAAACCGAACTGGAGGGACTCACGGAATGACGGTGCAGGCGCGATGAACAAACTGCAGTGGTACGACGCCTTCCCGGAGGTGTGGGAAGCCACCCTCGAGACGCTCTACATGGTTGCGGTGTCCTTCGTGCTCACCGTCGTCGGTGGTGTGCTCGTCGGGATCGTGTTGCAGTTGACGTCACCGTCCGGTCTGTGGCCCCGCCGGACGCTCAACACCGTCCTCGGCGTGATCGTCAACCTGTTCCGCTCGCTTCCCTTCCTCATCCTGCTGATCGCGCTGATCGGGTTCACCCGCTTCATCGTGGGCACCGCGATCGGGCCGACCGCGGCGATCGTGCCGCTGACGATCGGTGCCATCCCGTTCTTCGGCCGCATCGTCGAATCCGCTCTGCGGGAGGTGCCCCGGGGCCGGGTCGAGGCGGCCCAGGCGATGGGGGCCACCAACGCGCAGATCGTGCGCAAGGTGCTGTTGCCCGAAGCGCTGTCCCCGCTGATCGCCGGTGCCACCCTCACCCTCGTGCTGCTGGTGGGCTATTCGGCCATGGCCGGTGTCATCGGTGGTGGCGGTCTCGGCGACTTCGCGATCGTCTACGGCTACCAGCGGTTCAACACGCCGGTGCTGTTGCTCGCGGTGGTCGTGCTCATCGTGATGGTGCAGATCATGCAGTCGATCGGTGATCTGATGGTCCGCAGGCTCGCGCACCGGCGGTGACGCCCGACAGCCGGGCGCACCACCGGTGCGTCCGGCTCAGCGGTCGAGCTTCGCGATCGCCTCGTCGACGAGCGGGACGTAGCGGTCGATCGACCACGGCACGGTGAGCGGATTGATCATCGACGATCCCGTGACGAACGGCTGCTCCTCCGGCGCGACGAGCGAGCCGCGCGCGATCGCCGGAATCTGCTGGTAGACCGGCTGCGATTCGATCTCGGCGCGGTTCGCCGGGTCGGAATAGAACGTGAAGACCAGATCCGAGTCCTTCAGCAGTCCGGCGTTCTCGAGGCCGATGACCGCCGAGTCGGTGCCCTCGGTCTCCTCGAGAGTCCCGGCGACCGGATCGACCGTCAGCCCGAGTCCGCGGACCATCGCCACGCGCTGCTCGTCGGGCATGAAGACACCCAGCGTGCCGGGCCCGGTGTTGTAGATGTAGGAGAACGTCACGCCGGCGTACTCGGGGTGTGCGGCCGCGGTGCGTTCGAAGGTGTCCTCGATCCCGGTGATCAGATCCAGCGACTCATCGTGTTTGCCGAGCGCGGTGCCGATGGTCTCGATCTGGTCCTGCCAGGTGATCGTCCACGGCAGTTCGGGGTAGGCGACGGTCGGGGCGATCGCCGACAGCAGCTCGTACTGTTCCTGCGTGATCCCCGACCACGGCGCGAGGATGACGTCCGGGGCGAGGCGGGCGATCGCCTCGACGTCCACCTCGGTACCGCCGGTGAACTGCTCGGGCAGCGGCTCGCCGCGTTCGGTCAGCTCCTCGTGGATCCAGGGCAGGTATCCCGTTTCGTCGCTGCCCCAGGGATACTCCTCCATCCCCACCGGGGTGACACCGAGAGCGATCGCCGTCTCGGCCGAGCCCATCCCGAGCGTGACGACCCTCTCGGGCTGCGCGTCGATCTCGGCGGTGCCCAGTGCGTGCTCGATCGCGACGGGTTCGAAGTCGCCTGTCGCAGAGCCGTTCGCGTCGTCGCCACTGCCGGACGAGCACGCGGTGAGCGCGACGGCGGCGGCGACGAGTACGACTACCGCGCGCGGCCCGCGGCGGCGCGGGGATCGGAATTTCATGAGTACCTCTCGCTGATCGGGGCCATGTCGAGAGGTGAGCCTAACCTTCTGGCCGGACCGCGGGTTACCGACAGATTTCCGGGCGGTCCACGACTTCGTGATGTCCCACAAACAGATCGCGAGACGGATGTCACATTTGATAGTATTCTGTTACCGAAACCGCTCACGGCCCGAGCGGGAGAGGGGACGGCCGCACTCGGCCACCGCGGGGGTTCGCTCATCACCGACGATTCGTCGACCGGGAACGATGAGTGGATGCGGGGGTACGGGATGCGTCGTTCCGGGGAGGAACGGAGATGCTCATGGTTGCATCCACGGACAAGAGGTCCGATTCGATGCCACGCTCGAATCGGCGGATTCTCGCGATCATCGCGCTCACGGGAATGCTCACGATCGGATTCCTGGCTGCGGTGTTCACCGGGTCGTATCTGATCGGTGCCGCATTCGCCATGCTCACCGGCGCATGCATCGTGCTGGCGCACCTGATGATCGCGCCCGCCTCGATCATTCACGACGACGAGACGGAGACGGCCACCCGTCCCGAGATCCGAGAGCGGTGGCATCCCCTCGGTAGTGGATCCTGAACTCGTCCCGGCCCGCCGATGTCGCGGCGCCGCCGCGACACGCGGGTTCCCCGGACGGGCGGGTGTGCTCGGTTAGCATCTTGCCCGTGACCGACTCGCTGCGCATCCTCGTCTACAGCGACGATGCGACCGTGCGGCAACAGGTTCGTGATGCCCTCGGTACCCGCCTGCACCCGGACCTGCCTCCACTCGACTACGTCGAGGTCGCGACACCGCCGGTCGTTGTCGAACGCATGCACGTCGGCGACATCGCTCTCGCGGTGCTCGACGGTGAATCCGCTCCGGCCGGTGGCATGGGAATCGCGAAGCAACTCGAGGACGAACTCGACTCGTGCCCGCCGATCATCGTGTTGATCGCCCGGGCCGACGACGAGTGGCTCGCCCGCTGGTCGGGCGCGGAGGTGGCGCTGCGCCATCCCGTCGACCCGATCAGGCTCGGCCGGCAGGTGCTCGCTCTGCTCACCCCTCGCTCCCGCCCCTCCTGACCCTTCCGGCGCGCGACCGCCCGGCCGCGAACTCGTATGCGGGGCCGGAGAATCTACTCTCCTTCCGGTTGTGGAGCAGTCCGACACGCCGCCCCGAATCGAGGGCGTGAAATCGCGACAAGTCCGACGCGAACAGCACTAGTGTGTGCCGTAACTCACAACCCGGAGCCGGGGTGGAACCGCCCGGCGCACGGCGGGGGTGGGTTCGCGGGCACGAGCAGACCCGCGGCCGGATTCGCGCGAGCAACCGGAGGTCGCATGAACGCTTACGTACCGATCCTGGTACTCGGTGGCATCGCGCTCGCCTTCGCGATCTTCTCCGTCGCGGTGGCGAGCCTCGCGGGCCCGAGCCGGTACAACCGCGCCAAGCTCGATGCGTACGAGTGCGGTATCGACCCCACCCCCCAGCCGGTGGGAGGTGGCCGCTTCCCGGTGAAGTACTACCTCACCGCGATGCTGTTCATCATCTTCGACATCGAGATCGTCTTCCTGTACCCGTGGGCGGTCCATTTCGACGCGCTCGGCGTCTTCGGTCTGGCGGCGATGGCGCTGTTCATGTTCAACGTCTTCGTCGCCTACGCCTACGAGTGGAAACGAGGAGGCCTGACATGGGACTGACGACCCGCATGTACGACGGGATGTCCTGGATGCGAACGGGTTCCGTGAGCGGAGGACCGGCGGCTGATCGACCGGTCCGGGTCCGGGGGAGGTGACGGGCATGGGCATCGAGGAGAAGGTTCCCAGCGGTTTCCTGCTCAGCACCGTCGAGACCCTCGCCGGTTTCGCGCGCAAGGGCTCGCTGTGGCCGGCGTCCTTCGGGCTCGCGTGCTGCGCCATCGAGATGATGGCCACCGCAGGCGGCCGCTACGACATCGCCCGCTTCGGCATGGAGGCCTTCCGGGCCTCGCCACGACAGGCCGACGTGATGATCGTCGCCGGTCGCGTCAGCCAGAAGATGGCCCCCGCGCTGCGCCGCGTCTACGACCAGATGGTCGAACCGAAGTGGGTGCTGGCGATGGGCGTGTGCGCCTCCTCGGGCGGGATGTTCAACAACTACGCGATCGTCCAGGGGGTCGACCACGTCGTCCCCGTCGACATCTATCTCCCGGGCTGCCCGCCCCGACCCGAGATGCTCCTGCACGCCATCCTCACCCTGCACGAGAAGATCGCGCAGATGCCCCTCGGTGTGAACCGGGCGGAGGCGATCCGCGCCGCGGAGGAAGCGGCCCTGGCCCAACGCCCCCTCATCGAACTGACGGTGCCGCCGCGATGACCGATCTCCAACGGACAGGATCCGACCACGACGACCGCACCGACGAGGTGATCGCCGTGCGGCGCGGCATGTTCGGCGTGCGCGGATCCGGCGACACCAGCGGCTACGGCCGACTCGTGCGCCGGGTATCGCTGCCCGGCAGCACCGAACGTCCCTACGGCGGATACCTCGACGAGCTCGTCGACACGCTCGAGGACGTCCTCGACGAACGGTCCGGCGACACCGGGGTGGGTTACGTGCAGGCGGTCGAGAAGGTCGTCGTGCACCGCCACCAGCTGACCGTCTTCGTCCGCCGCGACCATCTGCCGCTCGTGGCCCGCACCCTGCGCGACCATGCGGATCTGCGCTTCGAGCTGTGCCTCGGGGTCAGTGGGGTGCACTACCCGCAGGAGTCGGGACGCGAACTGCACGCGGTGTATCCGCTCGTCTCGATCACCCACAACCGCCGGATGCGGCTCGAGGTCGCGATCCCCGACAGCGACCCGCACGTCCCGTCGCTCTACCGCATCTACCCGACGAACGACTGGCACGAGCGCGAGACCTACGACTTCTTCGGGATCGTCTTCGACGGGCACCCCGCGCTCACCCGCATCGAGATGCCCGACGACTGGCGCGGACATCCCCAACGCAAGGACTACCCTCTCGGCGGAATCCCGGTGGAGTACAAGGGCGCCCGGATCCCGCCACCCGACGAACGGAGGGCGTACACGTGACGAGCGAACCCGCGACCGAGACCGTCTTCGACGCCGTCGGACGCGACTGGGACGACATCACCGCTGCCGTACGCGACAGCGGTGAGGACCACATCGTCGTCAACATGGGACCCCAGCACCCGTCCACCCACGGAGTACTGCGCCTGATCCTCGAGATCGACGGCGAGACCGTCACCGAGGCCCGCTGCGGAATCGGCTATCTCCACACCGGGATCGAGAAGAACCTCGAATTCCGCAACTGGACCCAGGGCGTCACCTTCGTCACCCGCATGGACTACCTCGCCCCGTTCCACAACGAGACGGCCTACTGCCTCGGCGTCGAGAAACTGCTCGGCATCGAGGATCTCGTCCCCGACCGCGCGCAGGTCGTGCGGGTGATGCTCATGGAACTCAACCGCATCTCCTCGCACCTGGTGGCGCTGGCCACCGGCGGCATGGAACTCGGTGCGACCACGCCCATGCTGTTCGGCTTCCGCGAACGCGAACTGATCCTCGACGTCTTCGAGACGATCACCGGACTGCGGATGAACCACTCCTACATCCGGCCCGGCGGACTGTCCCAGGACCTGCCCGACGAGGCCGTGCCGATGATCCGCGACCTGCTCGCCCTGCTGCCCGGCCGCCTCGCCGACCTCGAGGCCCTGTTCACAGACAACCCCATCTTCATCTCACGCACCCGCGACATCGGCTGCCTCGATCTCACCGGCTGCATGGCCCTCGGCGTCACCGGACCGATCCTGCGATCCACGGGCCTGCCCTACGACCTGCGCCGAGCCGAACCCTACTGCGGGTACGAGACCTACGAGTTCGACGTCGTCACCGCCGCGGGATCCGACTGCTACGCGCGTTATCTCGTCCGGATCGGGGAGATGCGCGAATCGTTGAAGATCGTCGAACAGTGCCTCGACCGGCTCCGTCCCGGACCGGTGATGGTGCAGGACGGCAAGATCGCCTGGCCGTCGAAACTGCAGCTCGGACCGGACGGACTCGGCAACTCGCCCGACCACATCCGTCACATCATGGGCGAGTCGATGGAGGGCCTGATCCACCACTTCAAGCTCGTCACCGAGGGCATCCGCGTCCCGGCGGGACAGGTCTACATCGGCGTCGAATCGCCACGCGGCGAGCTCGGCGTCCACATGGTCAGCGACGGCGGCACACGCCCCTACCGCGTGCACTACCGCGACCCGTCGTTCACGAATCTGCAGGCCGTCGCGGCGATGTGCGAAGGCGGCATGGTCTCCGACGTGATCGCCGCCGTCGCCAGCATCGACCCGGTGATGGGGGGAGTGGACCGATGAGCACCGAATTCGTGCGCGCCGCGGGTGCGGAGACCACCGGCACCGCGGCCACGAGCGAGACCTCCGCCGCCGTGCCGATGACCGAACCGGCCGGACGCGAACCCGTCCTCGTCCCGCTCGGGCCGCGACCCGACGAGGACACCTATCTCACCCCACCCGACGCACCGCGCCGCTATCCCCACGACGTGCGTGCCCGCCTCGACGCCGACGCCGACCGGATCGTCGCGCGCTACCCGCAGCCCCGATCGGCGCTGCTGCCGCTGCTGCACCTCGTGCAGGCGGAGGACGGGTACATCACGCCGGCCGGCATCGAGTTCTGCGCCCGGCGGCTCGGACTCACCGGCGCCGAGGTCGCCGCCGTCTCGACCTTCTACACCATGTACCGCCGCTCGCCGACCGGCCGCCACCACGTCGGGGTGTGCACGAACGCGCTGTGCGCGACGATGGGCGGCGACGAGATCTTCTCCGCCCTGTGCACCCGGCTCGGCATCGGACACGACGAAACCACCGCCGACGGCGCGATCACCCTCGAACACATCGAATGCAACGCGGCGTGCGACTACGCCCCGGTGATGACCGTCGACTGGGAACTGTTCGACAACCGCACCGTCGACTCCGCGATCGAACTCGTCGACGACCTGCTCGCCGGCGGCACACCCACACCGACGCGCGGCGCCCCGCTGCGTAACTTCCGCGACACCGCGCGCCTGCTCGCGGGGATCCCCGACGACCGGCCCGGTGCGCTCGAGGCCGCCGGTACCGCCGGACCGGCCTCCCGCGCCGGGCTCGAGGTCGCCCGCAAGCACGACATGCGGGCACCGGAACCACCGGAGAAGGACGAGGTCGTCGTCGCCGTCGGGAAACCACCGACGGGTCTGACCCCCGCACTCACCCGCTACTGGGACGAGGACCAGGCGTGGACCCTCGACGCCTACCGGCGGCACGGCGGATACGAAGCCCTGCCCATCGCCCTCGGGATGGACCCGGATACGGTCATCGCCGCGGTGAAGGACTCCGGGATCCGCGGTCGCGGCGGCGCCGGATTCTCCACCGGCACCAAGTGGTCGTTCATCCCCCAGGGCGACGACAAGCCGCACTATCTCGTCGTCAACGCCGACGAATCCGAACCGGGCACCTGCAAGGACATCCCGTTCATGCTGGCCACCCCGCACGCCCTCGTCGAAGGCGTGATCATCGCCGCCTACGCGATCCGCGCCCGGCACGCGTTCATCTACTTGCGGGGGGAGGCCGTCCCGGTGCTGCGGCGCCTGCACGCCGCGGTCGCGGAGGCCTACGAGGCCGGCTATCTCGGACGCGACATCCTCGGCTCCGGATACGACCTCGAACTCGTCGTCCACGCCGGTGCGGGCGCGTACATCTGCGGTGAGGAGACGGCGCTGCTCGACTCCCTCGAGGGACGCCGCGGCCAACCACGCCTACGTCCACCCTTTCCCGCCGTCGCCGGCCTGTACGCGTGCCCGACCGTCGTCAACAACGTCGAGTCCATCGCGAACGTCCCGCTCGTCATCCGCAACGGTGTGGACTGGTACCGCTCGATGGGCACCGAGAAATCACCGGGATTCGCGATGTTCTCGCTCTCCGGGCACGTCACCACCCCCGGCCAGTACGAGGCCCCGCTCGGCATCACGCTGCGGGAGTTGCTCGGCTACGCCGGAGGTGTGCGCGCCGGCCACCGGCTCAAGTTCTGGACACCCGGTGGCTCGTCGACCCCGATCTTCACCGACGAACACCTCGACGTCCCCCTGGACTACGAGAACGTCGCCGCCGCCGGGTCGATGCTCGGGACCCGGGCCCTGCAGATCTTCGACGAGACCACCTGCGTCGTCCGCACGGTGCTGCGCTGGACCGAGTTCTACGCCCACGAATCGTGCGGCAAGTGCACCCCGTGTCGCGAGGGCACCTGGTGGCTCGTGCAGATCCTCGAGCGGCTCGAACACGGGCGGGGCACCGAAGCCGACCTGGAGAAGCTGCTCGACATCTCCGACAACATCCTCGGCCGGGCATTCTGCGCCCTCGGGGACGGCGCCACCAGCCCGATCACATCGTCGCTGAAGTACTTCCGCGACGAATACGTCGCCCACTTCGAGCACGGCGGCTGCCCGTTCGACCCGCACCTGTCGACGCTCGCCGCCGACACCCCCGCGGAAGGAGGCGAGCGATGACCGCCGTGTCCGGTGCCGGAGCGGAGAAATCCGAGACCACCGACCTCGTGAACGTCACCATCGACGACACCGAGATCGCCGTGCCCAAGGGCACTCTCGTGATCCGCGCCGCCGAACTGATCGGGATCCAGATCCCGCGGTTCTGCGACCACCCGCTGCTCGAGCCGGTCGGCGCGTGCCGCCAATGCCTCGTCGAAGTCGAGGGGCAGCGCAAACCGCTCGCCTCGTGCACCTCGGTGGTCACCGACGGGATGGTCGTGCGCACCCAGTTCACCTCGCCGGTGGCCGACAAGGCCCAGCGCGGCGTGATGGAACTGCTGCTCATCAACCATCCGCTCGACTGCCCGGTGTGCGACAAGGGCGGAGAGTGCCCGTTGCAGAACCAGGCGATGTCCAACGGACGCGCAGAATCCCGTTTCGAGGACACCAAACGCACCTACCCGAAACCCATCGCGATCTCCTCGCAGGTGCTCCTCGACCGCGAACGCTGCGTGCTGTGCGCGCGCTGCACCCGCTTCGCCGACCAGGTCGCGGGCGACCGGTTCGTCGACATGCTCGACCGCGGGGCGCTGCAGCAGGTCGGCATCTACACCGAGGAACCGTTCGAGTCGTACTTCTCCGGCAACACCGTCCAGATCTGCCCGGTCGGTGCGCTCACCGGCGCCGCCTACCGGTTCCGCGCCCGCCCGTTCGATCTGGTCTCCACACCGAGTGTGTGCGAACACTGCGCGAGCGGCTGCGCCCAACGCACCGACCACCGTCGCGGTGCCGTGCTGCGCCGACTCGCCGGGGACGACCCCGAGGCCAACGAGGAATGGAACTGCGACAAGGGACGCTGGGCGTTCACCTACGCCACCGCCGACGACCGCCTCACGACGCCCCTCGTCCGCGACGACACCGGAGCACTCGTCCCCGCCTCGTGGATCGAGGCGCTCGGCGTCGCCGCGCGCGGGCTGGCGGCGGCGCGCGGCAGGGCCGCAGTCCTCACCGGTGGCCGGCTCACCGTCGAGGACGCCTACGCGTACGCGAAGTTCGCGCGAACGGTGCTCGGCACCAACGACATCGACTTCCGTAGCCGAGCCCTGTCGGAGGAGGAGACGGACTTCCTCGCCTCGCGGGTCGCCGGACGACGCCTCGAGGTCACCTACCGCGACCTCGACCGTGCGCCGGCGGTGCTCCTCGTCGGATTCGAGCCGGAGGAGGAGTCGCCGATCGTCTTCCTGCGGCTGCGCAAGGCGGTCCGGCGGAACAGGCTGCAGGTCTTCACGATCGCACCGTTCGCCTCGCGCGGTGTCCACAAGCTGTCGGGCCGGGTCGAGCATTGCGTCCCGGGCGACGAGGCACGCGCGCTCGACGCGATCCGCACCGGCGCATCCGCCGACGCCGCGGCGGCGCTCGGGACTCCCGGTGCGATCGTGCTGGTGGGGGAGCGGGCCGCAGCATCGCCCGGCACGCTGTCCGCCGCTGCGGCCCTCGCCGACGAGACCGGAGCCCGCCTCGCGTGGATCCCCCGCCGCGCCGGTGATCGCGGAGCACTCGAAGCCGGCGCCTTCCCGACCCTGCTGCCCGGCGGTCGCCCGATCGGCGATCCGCAGGCCCGGCGCGACGTCGAGTCGGCGTGGGGTCTACCGGCCGACACCCTGCCGTCGGAGCCGGGCCGCGACACCGACGCCATCCTCGCCGCGGCCGCCGAAGGTGATGTGGCTGCGCTCGTGGTCGCCGGCGTCGACCCCGCCGACCTGCCCGACCCCGATGCCGCACTCGCGGGTCTCGACGGTGCCGGCTTCGTCGTGAGTCTGGAAGTGCGACGCAGCGCGGTGACCGACCGCGCCGACGTCGTCTTCCCCGTCGCGCCGGTGGTCGAGAAGGCCGGGAGCTTCCTCGACTGGGAGGGGCGCGAACGTGCCTTCCCGATCGCCCTCCGCGACACCGGAGCACTGCCCGACCACCGGGTGCTCGCGGCGATCGCCGACGCGATGGACCTCGACGGAGGCCTCGACGATCCCGGTCCCCACGACGTCGAGACCCTGCGCCACGAACTCGCGGAACTCGGACGATGGACGGGCACCGTCCCCGAGTCGCCGGGAGTGTCCCCGCGGCCTCCGCGACGTCCCGTTCTCGGGGAAGCGGTCCTCGCCACCTGGCGGATGCTCCTCGACGCGGGCCGGTTGCAGGACGACGAACCGCACCTCGCCGGAACGGCGCACGAACCCGTCGCCCGTCTGTCGGCCGCGACGGCCGCGGAGATCGGCGCCGCCGACCATCATTCGCTCACGGTCTCCACCGAGCGCGGCTCGATCACGCTGCCGCTGGTGGTCGACGACCTGCCCGACCGTGTCGTCTGGCTGCCCACCGCCTCCCCGGGCTCGATGGTGCACGGCGATCTCGGTGTCACCGCCGGTGATGTGGTGCGGATCCGGGCCGCCACGACGGGTTCCGGATCGGCCGAGGAGGATCCGCGATGAGCGTCACCGCCCAGCAGCCCGTGGACCTGTCGATGTTCGGCATCGACCCGTGGTGGCTCGTCGTCGTCAAGGCCGTGGCCATCTTCGCGTTCCTCGTCCTGACCACCCTCGTGATGATCCTCGCCGAACGCAAGATCATGGCCTGGATGCAGATGCGGGTCGGACCCGACCGGGTGGGACCGAAGGGACTGTTCCAGACCGTCGCCGACGGCCTGAAACTCGCGCTCAAGGAAGGCATCATCCCGACCGGGGTGGACAAGCCGATCTACATGCTCGCCCCGATCATCGCGACGGCTCCGGCGTTCATGGCGTTCGCGGTCGTTCCCTTCGGGCCGGAGGTGTCGATCCTCGGGAACCGGACGCCGTTGCAGCTCACCGATCTTCCCGTCGCGGTGCTCTACGTCCTGGCGATCACCTCCGTCGGCGTCTACGGGATCGTGCTCGCCGGCTGGGCCTCCGGTTCGACCTATCCGCTGCTCGGTGGTCTCCGCTCGACCGCGCAGGTCATCTCCTACGAGATCGCGATGGGACTCGCGTTCGCCGCGGTCTTCCTGCAGGCGGGCACGATGTCGACCTCGGGCATCGTCGCCGCGCAGAACGACCTGTGGTTCGTCGTGCTGCTACTGCCGTCCTTCCTGGTGTACTCGGTGTCGATGGTGGGGGAGACCAACCGCGCGCCCTTCGACCTGCCCGAGGCCGAGGGTGAACTGGTGGGCGGATTCCACACCGAGTACTCGTCGCTGCGATTCGCGATGTTCATGCTCGCGGAGTACGTCAACATGGTCACCGTCTCCGCGCTCGCGACCACCCTGTTCCTCGGCGGCTGGCACGCGCCGTGGCCGCTGACGCTGTGGAGCGGCGCGAACTCGGGCTGGTGGCCGCTGCTGTGGTTCGTGATCAAGGTGTGGGTCGTGCTGTTCGTCTTCGTGTGGCTGCGCAGCACCCTGCCGCGACTGCGCTACGACCAGTTCATGGCCCTGGGCTGGAAACTGCTCATCCCCGTCTCGGTGGTGTGGGTGATGATCGTGGCCGCGCTGCGCATCCTCGACACCGACGACGTCCTGCCCGGCACCGCGAGCCTCATCGTCGCCGGGGTGCTGTCCACCGCCCTGCTGTTCGCCTACCTCACCCTGCAGGGGCGGCGGACCCGGCGCATCGCACAGGCGACGGAACCACCCGCCGACGTCGACGAGGAATTCGACGCCATGGCCGGGGGCTTCCCCGTGCCGCCACTACCTGCTCGGTCGAGCACCCGATCGAGTCCGCCCGCCCCGGCGGGTCGTCTCCCAGGAGGATCGTGATGGTCGAATTCCGCGGCCCGCTCGCCGGTTTCGGTGTGACGCTCACGACGATGTTCAAGAAGCCCAACACCGAGCAGTATCCGGAGCAGAAGAGACCCACCGCACCCCGCTATCACGGACGCCACCAGCTCAACCGGTATCCGGACGGACTCGAGAAGTGCATCGGCTGCGAACTGTGCGCGTGGGCCTGCCCCGCCGACGCCATCCACGTCGAGGGCGCCGACAACACCGACGAGGAGCGGTACTCGCCCGGCGAACGGTACGGGCGCGTCTACCAGATCAACTACCTGCGGTGCATCGGCTGCGGACTGTGCATCGAGGCGTGCCCGACCCGCGCGCTGACGATGACGAACGAGTACGAGATGGCCGCCGACAACCGCACCGACATGATCTACGAGAAGGACCGCCTGCTCGCCCCCCTCGAACCCGGGATGCAGCCACCCCCGCATCCCATGGCACCCGGCGCCACCGACGAGGACTACTACCGGGGCACGATCCCCGTCCCGGAACACGCGTCCGCCGCCGACGGGGAGGAACACCGGTGACCACCGCCCTGCTCGCCGCCGAACTCACCACGACCTCCACCGGGGAGGCCGTGCAGTTCTGGATCCTCGGCGCCGTCGCGGTACTCGGGGCGCTCGGCGTCGTCATCGCACCGAAAGCCGTGTACTCGGCGCTGTTCCTCGCCATGACGATGATCGTGCTCGCCGTCTTCTACATCGCGCAGGACGCATTGTTCCTCGGTGTGGTGCAGGTCGTCGTCTACACCGGCGCCGTGATGATGCTGTTCCTGTTCGTGCTCATGCTCGTCGGAATCGACTCCGCCGACTCCCTCGTCGAAACCATCAAGGGACAGCGCGTTCTCGCGATCGTCGTGGCGATCGGCTTCGCGGCTATGCTCATCGGTGGCATCGGGAACACCGCGGTCTCCGGCTTCGCGGGACTCGACGCCGCCAACGCCGGCGGCAACGTCGAGGGCCTGGCGGTGCTGCTGTTCATCGACTACGTCTGGGCGTTCGAACTCACCGGAGCCCTGCTCATCACCGCCACCGTCGGTGCGATGGTGCTCGCCCACCGGGAACGACTGCAGCCGAGGCAGACCCAACGCGAACTCGCCGCACGCAGATTCCGCGAAGGAGAGCGGGTCACACCGCTGCCGGCCGCGGGCGTCTATGCCCGCCACAACGCCGCCGACGTCCCGGCCCTGCTCCCGGACGGATCGTTCTCCGAACTGTCGGTCGGCGAGCTGCTCGGCCGCATCGGACGCGACTGGGACCACACCGAACTCGGCCTGCGCGAACCCGACGACGACGCGAGGAAGGACCGGCGATGAACCCCGAGAACTACCTCTACCTGTCGGCACTGCTGTTCACCATCGGCGCTGTGGGAGTCCTCCTGCGCCGCAACGCCATCGTCGTGTTCATGTGCGTCGAGTTGATGCTCAACGCCGCCAACCTGGCCTTCGTCACCTTCGCGCGCATGCACGGCAACCTCCACGGACAGGTCTTCGCCTTCTTCACGATGGTCGTCGCGGCCGCCGAGGTCGTCGTCGGCCTCGCGATCATCGTGACCATCTTCCGGACGAGGCGATCCGCCTCCGTCGACAACGCCGACCTGCTCAAGTACTGACGACCCCACGAGGACGGTGAGTGTGAGAGCCCACGACGAACCGAGAGGACACGCGGCATGACTTCGTTCCTGAACTCGGCGCTGTGGACGATACCGGCACTGCCCCTGGCCGGCGCGTTCGTTCTGCTGCTCCTCGGGCGTCGCAGCGACCGCTGGGGACATCTGCTCGGATGCGCCACGGCGATCGCCTCGTTCGTCCTCGGCGCCGTCATGTTCGCCGGACTGCTCGGACTCGACGCGCGCGAGAGACTCGCGCAGCAGACCGTGTTCACCTGGGTGCCGGTCGGAGAACTGCAGGTCGATCTCGGACTCCGACTCGACGCGCTGTCGATCTGCTTCGTACTGCTCATCACCGGCGTGGGTTCGCTGATCCACCTCTATTCGGTCGGCTACATGGCGCACGATCCGGAGCGCCGGAAGTTCTTCGCCTATCTCAACCTGTTCCTCGCGGCGATGCTGGTGCTCGTCCTCGCCGACAACTTCCTCGTCCTGTATCTCGGATGGGAGGGCGTCGGTCTCGCCTCGTACCTGCTCATCGGTTTCTGGCAGTACAAGCCCACCGCCGCGACCGCCGCGAAGAAGGCGTTCGTCGTCAACCGCGTCGGCGACATGGGGCTGCTCGTCGCCCTGATGATCATGTTCGCGACCTTCGGCAGCCTCGACTACGACGCGGTCTTCGCCGCGGTGCCCGCGGCGAGCGAGGGCACCGTGACCGCCATCGGCCTGTGCCTGCTCCTGGCCGCGTGCGCGAAATCCGCCCAGCTGCCGCTGCAGTCGTGGCTCGGCGATGCCATGGAGGGCCCCACCCCGGTCTCCGCGCTCATCCACGCCGCCACGATGGTCACCGCCGGTGTGTACCTCGTCGTCCGCGCGAACGCGATCTTCGACGCCGCACCGGCCGCGCGACTCGCGGTGGTGATCGTCGGCGCCGCGACCTTGCTCTTCGGCGCGATCATCGGCTGCGCCAAGGACGACATCAAGAAGGCGCTCGCGGCGTCGACGATGAGCCAGATCGGCTACATGGTGCTCGCCGCCGGGCTCGGGCCCGCCGGGTACGCCTTCGCGATCCTGCACCTGCTCACCCACGGCTTCTTCAAGGCCGGACTGTTCCTCGGTGCCGGCTCGGTGATGCACGCGATGAACGACGAGACCGACATGCGCCGCTACGGCGGACTGCGCGCGGTCATGCCGATCACCTTCGCCACCTTCGGGCTGGGGTATCTCGCGATCATCGGGATCCCGCCGTTCGCCGGGTTCTTCTCCAAGGACAAGATCATCGAGGTGGCCTTCGCGGCCGGCGGTGTCGAAGGCATCGTGCTCGGTGGCGTCGCGCTGCTCGGTGCGGGGCTGACCGCCTTCTACATGACCCGCGTGATGATCCTGACCTTCTTCGGCGACCGGCGATGGGCGGCCGACGCCACCCCGCACGAGTCGCCGGCCTCGATGACCTGGCCGATGATCGCCCTCGCCGTGGGCTCGATCGGTGCCGGCGGTCTGCTGGTGCTCGGTGGCGCGTTGCAGCACTGGCTCGAACCCGTTGTCGGCTACGACCATCACGAAGCCGGTCTGCCCGTCTGGCTGGTCACCATCGTCACGCTGGCGGTCGTGCTCGCCGGTGTCGCCGTCGCCTACCGGCAGTACGTGCGCGCACCGGTCCCGGAGACGGCACCCGAAGCAGTGTCTGCGCTGACCGTCGCCGCACGCCGCGACCTCTACGGCGACGCCGTGAACGAAGCGGTGTTCATGCGTCCCGGTCAAGGCCTCGTGCGTGCGCTCGACGCTGTGGAGTCCACCGGCATCGACGGCTCGGTCACCGGTGCCGCCACCGGGATCGGTGCGCTCTCGCGCGGACTGCGCCGGCTGCAGACCGGCTTCGTCCGCTCGTACGCGTTGTACATGTTCGCCGGCGCGACCGTCGTGGTCGGTGCGCTCGTCCTGGTGACGCTGTGATGGGGGTGTACTGGTGACCACCGTTCCCTGGTTGACGATCCTGTGGGTGCTCCCGCTGCTCGGCGCCGCCGTGATCGCGGCTCTGCCCGCTCGCCTCGGTTCCGCCGTTCGCTCGATCGCCCTGGCGGTGTCGATCGCCGTTCTGGTCGTCGCGGTGATCGTCGCCGTCGGATTCGACCGCGGGGGAGAGCGTTTCCAGTTCGTCGAATCGCACGACTGGATCCCCTCGTTCGGCGCCGGCTACCGGCTCGGCGTCGACGGCATCGCCCTGGTGCTGGTCCTGTTGACCGCCGCGCTCGTGCCGTTGCTCCTGGCCGCCGGGTGGCACGATCACCGCGCCGCCGACGAGGAGGCCGGTGCGGCCCGCCCGCGTTCCGCGCACACCTATGTGGCACTGATCCTGCTCGTCGAGTCGATGGTGCTCGTGTCGTTCACCTCCCTCGACATCCTGCTGTTCTACGTCTTCTTCGAAGCGATGCTCGTCCCGATGTACTTCCTCATCGGCGGGTTCGGTTCGCCGGGGACACCGCGCGCCGACCGGGCACGCGCCGCCGTGAAGTTCCTGCTGTACAACCTGCTCGGTGGCCTGGTGATGCTCGCCGCGTTGATCGGCCTGTACGTGGTCACTGCCCGATCCGGGCTGGGGGAGACGGCGGGAGTGGGCACCTTCGACGTCCGGACCGTCACCGCGGCCGCCGTCTCGGGGGATCTCGACGCGACCCCCGCCGTGCTCGGCGCACTGTGTTTCGGCTTTCTCGTCGCCTTCGCGGTGAAGGCTCCGCTGTGGCCGCTGCACGGGTGGCTGCCCGACGCGGCGGTGCGGACCACGCCGGTCGCGGCGGTGCTCATGATGGCCGTGGTCGACAAGGTCGGCACCTTCGGCATGCTGCGCTACTGCCTGCAGCTCTTCCCCGACGCCTCGGTGGCCTTCGCGCCGGTCGTGGTGGCCCTGGCCGTCATCGGCATCGTCTACGGCGCCGTGCTCGCGATCGGTCAGACCGACATGATGCGCCTGATCGCCTACACGTCCATCTCGCACTTCGGGTTCATCGTCCTCGGCATCTTCGCCCTGACCGCGCAGGGGCAGGCCGGTTCGACCCTCTACATGGTCAACCACGGGATCTCCACGGCCGCACTGTTCCTCATCGCAGGTTTCCTCGTCTCGCGGCGCGGCGACCGCACCATTGCGGCCTACGGCGGGGTGCAGAAGGTCGCCCCGGTCCTCGCCGGGACCTTCCTCGTCGCCGGACTGGCGACCCTGTCCCTGCCCGGACTCGCACCGTTCGTCAGCGAGTTCCTCGTCTTCGTCGGCACCTATCCGCGCTACCAGGTCGCGGCGGTGATCGCGACGCTCGCGCTCGTGCTGTCCGCGCTCTACGTGCTGTGGCTCTACCAGCGCATGATGGGCGGACCCGTGCGCCTGCCCGGTGGGGACGACGGTGACGACGGGAACGACGGTGCCGAACACGCCCGCAGGCTCTCCGATCTCGTGCCTCGTGAGGTCGCGGTGGTCGCGCCGCTGATCGCATTGCTGCTCATCCTGGGGATCTACCCGAAACCCGCGCTCGACGTCATCACCCCCGCGGTCGACGACACGCTCGTCTCGATCGAGATCTCCCGGCCAGAACCGGTGGTGCCCGCCGAGCGACCCGTCGCCGAGAGTGGTGTTCCCGCCCACGGTTCCGAGGAAGGTGAAGCCGAATGAACCCCTCCGAGGGCATCGTCGTTCTTGCCGCGTCGATTCCCGCCCCGGCGATCGACTACGGACTGATCGCACCGATCCTCATCGTCTTCGCCGCGGCCGTCGTCGGTGTGCTGGTCGAGTCCTTCGCGCCGGCCTCGGCACGCTATCTCGCCCACGTGCTCCTGACGACGGGCGCGCTCGTGGCGGCGTTCGTCGCCGTCGTGATGCTCGCGGGAACCCGTGCGACCACCCTGTCGGGGGCGGTCGTGATCGACGGACCGGCGCTGTTCCTGCAGGGATCGGTCCTGATCGTGGCGGTGCTGTCGGTTGCGCTCGTCGCGGAACGGAGTATCGAACAGGTTCGCACGCAATCGGTTTCCCGCGCCGCGGTCGGTGCGCATCTCGACGCTTTCGCGCCCCAGGCGTCGGCGATTCCGGGCACCGCGGCCGAACGGCAGGCGCTCGCGGCGGGTGGCGCGCGCACCGAGGTCTTCCCGCTCATGCTGTTCGCGGTGGGCGGGATGCTCGTCTTCCCGGCCTCGAACGACCTGCTGACGATGTTCGTCGCGCTCGAAGTGCTGTCGCTGCCCCTGTATCTGCTGTGCGGTCTGGCGCGGCGCCGCCGGTTGCTTTCCCAGGAAGCGGCACTGAAGTACTTCCTGCTGGGCGCGTTCTCGTCGGCGTTCTTCCTGTACGGGGTGGCGATGCTCTACGGCTATGCCGGGACCGTCCATTTCGGCGGTATCGCCCTGGCGATCGACACCGGTGCGGGCAGCGAGACCACCGCGCTCGTCGGGGTGGGTCTGCTGGCCGTCGGGTTGCTCTTCAAGATCGGGGCGGTGCCCTTCCATTCGTGGACGCCGGACGTCTACCAGGGCGCACCGACCCCCGTGACGGCGTTCATGGCCGCCGCCACGAAGATCGCCGCCTTCGGTGCACTGCTGCGCGTGCTCTACGTCGCGGTCCCCGGTTCCGCCGACCAGTGGCGGCCGATCCTGTGGGCCGTCGCGATCGCGACGATGGTCGTCGGCGCGGTCCTCGCGGTGACGCAGAACGACATCAAGCGCATGCTCGCGTACTCGGCGATCAGCCACACCGGATTCGTGCTCACCGGCGTCGTGGCCGGCACCGCGTCCGGGATCTCGTCGACGCTGTTCTATCTGCTCGTCTACGGGATCGGGACGGTCGGTGTGTTCGCCGTGGTGACTCTGGTGCGCGACCCGGACGGCGAGGCATGGGAGCTGTCGCGCTGGGCCGGTGTCGGGCGACGCTCCCCGTTGCTCGGCGGGGCGTTCGCGCTGTTCCTGCTGTCGCTGGCGGGCATTCCGCTCACCAGCGGGTTCATCGCGAAGTTCGCGGTCTTCGGCGCGGCGATCGAGGGCGGTGCGGCTCCGCTCGTGATCGTCGGCGTGCTGATCAGCGCGATCGCCGCGTACTTCTACGTGCGGGTGATCGTGCTGATGTTCTTCACCGACCCGACCGACGACGCCCCGCGGCTCGCGACCTCGACCGTGGCGACGAGCGCGGCGATCGCGTTCGCGGCGGTGGCGACGGTGCTGCTCGGCATCCTGCCGCAACCCGTCCTCGACCTCGCCGAGCGGGCGGCGGTGTTCGTGCTCTGACCACGAACGTGCGCGGTGGGAATGCCGCGGCCCTCGTATCGGTTCCACCTCCCGAGGAGGCGTAATGACCGATACACGCAAGGCGATTCTGGCAGGCGGATGCTTCTGGGGTATGGAGGAGCTGATCCGGAGGCAGCCCGGGGTGGTGTCGACACGGGTCGGCTACACCGGTGGGCAGAACGATCACCCCACCTATCGCAACCATCCGGGGCACGCGGAGTCCGTCGAGATCGTCTACGACCCCGCACGCACCGACTACCGGGCACTGCTCGAGTTCTTCTTCCAGATCCACGACCCGACCACCCTGAACCGGCAGGGCAACGACGTCGGGGCGTCCTACCGCTCTGCGATCTTCTACCTCGACGACGAGCAGAAGCAGGTCGCGGTGGACACGATCGCAGACGTCGAGGCATCGGGCCTGTGGCCCGGCACGGTGGTCACCGAGGTGACTCCCGCGAGCACCTTCTGGGAGGCCGAACCCGAGCACCAGGATTATCTCCAGCGCTACCCGAACGGGTACACCTGCCACTTCCCACGGCCGGGCTGGAAGCTGCCGAACAGTCGCATCGCCGACGCGGCGAACTGAGTTGCGCGCACGGGCAGTTCCACGGGGACTGCCCGTGCCGCCGGCAGCGGCTGCTCGTCGGTGTTTCCGCGCGTCCGTATCGTGGAAGTACGGTTCGGAACGACACGCGGAGGAGTGCTCGATGGGAATGTTCGGCAAGGCGATGAAGAGCGCCGCCGCGGTGAAGGCGATCCAGATCGTCCGACGTGAGGCGGCCAAGCCGGAGAACCAGCGCAAGGCCAAGGAGATGCTCGCCAAGTTGCAGCAGAAGCGCCGCGGTTCCCACTGATCTGCCGGTCGGGCGGCGAGTGTGGTCGCCGCTGTCCGACATGTGTGTCCCGCCGGGTAGGCGGAGAGAAGGTGAACCGTGCTGCGGTTCTTCCTCGTCGGTTTCCTGGGCCTGACCCTGGTTCTGGTCGGCGTGATCGCCGCCGTCGGAGGGTGGGTCTGGTGGGTGCTGGTCGTCCTCCTGACGTTCCTGCTGCTGGTCGGAATCTACGATCTCGTGCAGCGCCGGCATTCGGTGCTGCGCAACTATCCGGTGCTCGGCCACATGCGATATCTGCTCGAGAGCGTACGGCCGGAATTGCAGCAGTACTTCGTCGAGCGGAACTTCGACGGACGACCCTTCGACAGGGACGTGCGCACCGTCGTCTACGAACGCGCCAAGGGCATCCACGGCGAACTGTCGTTCGGCACCGAACGTGACATCTACGAGGTCGGCTACGAATACCTCGTGCACTCGACCGCGCCGGTGCCCGAACCCGACGAACCGCCGCGGGTGAGCATCGGAGGACCCGACTGCACGCGGCCGTACTCGATGTCGCTGCTGAACGTCTCGTCGATGAGTTTCGGTGCGCTGTCCGCCAACGCGATCCGGGCGTTGAACCGTGGAGCGGCTCGAGGCGGGTTCGCCCACGACACCGGAGAGGGCGGCCTGACGCCGTATCACCTCGAGGGCGGCGGCGACCTGGTCTGGGAGATCGGATCCGGCTACTTCGGGACGCGCGACCGCGACGGCAGATTCGACCCGACGGAATTCGCCGACAAGTCGGCCCACGACCACGTCAAGGCGATCTCCCTCAAACTCAGTCAGGGTGCGAAGCCGGGCGTGGGCGGTGTTCTCCCGGCAGCGAAGGTGAGCGAGGAGATCGCACGCTATCGAGGTGTGCCGGCCCACGAGAAATGCATCAGTCCCGCAGCGCACACGGTCTTCACCACGCCGCGCGAACTGGTCCGTTTCCTCGCCGGTCTCCGCGAGCTGTCCGGAGGGAAGCCCGTCGGTTTCAAGCTCTGTGTCGGATCCCGCATCGACGTGCTCGCGATCTGCAAGGCCATGCTCGCCGAAGGGACGACCCCCGATTTCGTCATCGTCGACGGAGCGGAGGGTGGCACCGCCGCAGCACCCCTCGAATACGAGGACAACGTGGGTCTGCCGCTCACCGACGGACTGATGACCGTCCACAACGCACTTGTGGGTACCGGATTGCGCGACCGGATCAGGATCGGCGCGAGCGGCAAGGTCGCGACCGGAAACGACATGGTGAAGCGGCTGATCCAAGGTGCGGACTACACCAACTCGGCGCGGGCGATGATGATGGCGCTCGGATGCATCCAGGCGCAGCGGTGTCACACGAACAGGTGCCCGGTCGGTGTGACGACCCAGGATCCGAAACGAGCACGGGCGCTCGATGTGGCGGACAAGGCCTTACGGGTGCAGCGGTACCACGCGAGCACGGTGCGGCAGGCGATGCAACTCATGGCGTCGATGGGCGTCGGTGAACCGAGCGGACTCACGACGGACATGCTCCGGAAGAAGGTGTCGCCCACCGTCGTCCGCTCCTACACGGAGCTCTACGAGTGGCTCGCTCCGGGCGAACTGCTGGCAGATCCGCCGTCGACGTGGGCGGCGGACTGGCGTACCGCCTCGCCGGATTCGTTCCGTCCCCGGTCCCACCTGTGACGAGCTCCTGCTCGCGACGACCTGGTGCAGGTCCTCATCATCGGGGTCGCTGCTTCACGAGCGTGAACTGCTGGACGTCGATGAGACGCCGTCGGAAGTTCGCGGCGCAACCGGTCAGATACCGGATGTATCGCTGGTAGACCTCCTCGGAGGCCATCCGGACCGCGTCGTCGCGACGTGCCTCGAGGGCCTGCGCCCACAGATCGAGTGTGTGGGCGTAGTGGGGCTGCAAGGACTCGATGTTCTGCACCCAGAAACTGGCTCGCTGTGCGCCGGTGATGACCAGGTCCCGGTCGGGGAGCTGCCCTCCGGGGAAGATCTCCCTCATGATGAACCGCAGGAACAGAGCGTCCTCGCGGGTGACCGCCACCTTCATCGCCTCGAGCTGGGCACGGGAATGCCCGACGATGGTGTGCAGCAGCATCCGGCCGTCGGCGGGCAGGATGCGGGAGGCACGCTCGAAGAAGGTGTCGTACCGCTGTCGGCGGAAATGCTCGAACGCTCCGATGCTGACGATGCGGTCCACCGGCTCGTCGAACTCCTCCCAGCCCTGCAGGCGAACCTCCGCGGTACGGCCACCGGACGACATCGCCGAGAGCAGACCGGACACGTGTTCGTACTGGTTGCGGCTCAACGTCAGACCGATGACGTGCACGTCGTATCGCTCAGCCGCCCGCATCATCGTCGAGCCCCACCCGCAGCCGATGTCCAACAAGGTCATTCCGGGCCGGAGATCACACTTGCGGAGAGCAAGATCGACCTTGGCGATCTGGGCCTCCTCGAGGCTCATGTCGTCGCGCTCGAAGTAGGCGCAACTGTACGTGCGCGTGGGGTCGAGGAACAGTTCGAAGAAGTCGTCGGACAGGTCGTAGTGGGTCTGGACCTTCTCGTAGAACGGCGTCAGCTTCTGCATTCGGACCTACTCTCCGCGAGGAGTGGGACGCGAGTTCCTGTTTCGGAATCCACGCTTCCCGTGGGGCACACCGCTATCGGTCGATAGTGCTCCGGCAGAGTGCCTTCTCACACGAGAACGGCGATTCCTGGGGGGAGTTGTCCGACTCGGGCACACGAGTGCCTGGCGGCTACCCCGCGGCGTCAGCCCGCACGGACGGATGCCCCGTCGGTGACCGGCACGATGTCGAAGGCGTCCTCGAGCGCGTCGAGGGCCGCGTCGAAGTGATCGAGCAGGGGCTGCAGTTGCGGCAGGCTGCGACTGCACGAGGTGAGCCCGAAAGCGATGGCGTCGTCGGTGCTCGTGCACGTGATGTTCAGTGCCTGACCGTCGACGGGTACGGACAGCGGATACACAGCATCCACACGAGCACCGTTCCAGTACAACGGATCCGGCGAACCCGGCACGTTCGAGACGATGACGTTGAAGGGTGGTCGCGGAAGCGCGCGATTGCGCGTGAGGATCCCCACCGCCAGCGGCGCGACGCCGAGTGCACTGGCCGCCAGCCGGGACAGGGAGGACATCCCCTGCATGGAGGCCTTGCCCTCCGTCGTCGATGCCGACACCCTGGCCAGCCGGTCGGCCGGATCGGCGAGATCCGTGCCCATGTCTGCCATCAGGACACCGAGTTCGTTTCCGGCGCAATCCTTGTCGGGTCGCAGGCACACCGGGACCATGGCCACGAGCGACTTGTCGGGCAACGCCTCCTGCTCGATCAGGAAGGCGCGCAGTGCTCCCGACGACATGGCCAGGACGACATCGTTGACGGTCGCGTCGGCCGCTCTCGCCACGGCACGCAGGCGGGCCAGCGGCCACGAGCGGGCGGCGAACCGGCGCGTCCCCGAGATGGGCACGTTGATCACGGTGTTCGGTGCGGCCAGCGACAGTGATCCGCCTCCGCCGCGCAGCGCCCTGTTCACGGTGCCGGCCAGTGCAGGCACGAAGCCGGTGACCTCGGCCGTCGCCGTCCGCACCGCCTGCATCGCGGCCTCGGGAAGATCGAGCGCGGTCCCGGAGGAGTGGGAGCGGCTCGGCGCGTCGAAGGGTGCCCACGGTGCCGGTATGCCGGTCCGTTCGGAGTCCGGGCTCAGGGCGCGGCGCAGCAACTTCATGGCGCCGACACCGTCGGCGAGGGCGTGGTGGATCTTGGTGTAGACGGCGAGCCTGCCGTCCGCGAGACCTTCGATCACGTGCATCTGCCACAGCGGCCGGCTCCGATCGAGCAGCGTGCTGTGCAGCCGGGAGACGAGATCCCACAATTCGTCGAGCCCGCCGGGCTGCGGCAACGCGTTGCGTCGTACGTGGTAGCTCAGGTCGAAGTTCGCATCCTCCTCCCAGGCCCACTGGCCGAAGGTGCCCAGGGAACGGACCGCGCGCTTGCGCCACAGCGGCGCGACCTCGCCGTCCTCCGCGGCAGCGGTGAACAGTGCCCCCAGATCCGCGGCGGTCGTGCCTTCGCGTGGCCGGAGAAGGATCAGTCCGCCCACATGCATCGGATGATCGCGGGACTCCCCGAGGAGAAACATCGAATCGGTGGGCGACATGGGTGGACGCATCGGCACAATTCCTCCGCCCGGATCGCCGGGCAGTTCGTGACGAGGCCCCCTGTGCCCCGTCGACATGTGCGTCAAACCATGACCCCCGTCACAGGTTTATGACGCGACACAACTAATACGCGATGCCGGGTCGTATCGCCAAGTCCGGACGCCCGATTTCCGGCCGAAACGAGAATTGTTGTCCGATTTGCGAACTCCGGGAGGTCTCGCTACCGCCGATCGATCTGGACGGAAGCCGTGATCCGGGAGCGCGTGCGGAAATACAGTCGAGGACAGGAACGGAAATCACGAACTCGACACTCCCTGCTGTGCCGGGTCCCGCAGATCACCCGGAAGGATCGCGATGTCCGACCCATCGGCCGATACGCCCGCCGCAGTCCGGAACACGCAGGTGGATCGATCACTGCCCTTCTCGGACGTCCAGGATTTCGACGACGTCGATCGCGGTTTCATCGCGGCTCTCGAACCCGGGATCGTGAGGAACACCGATGGCCACGTCGTGTGGGACAGCGATTCGTACGCATTCCTCGACGACGACTGCCCTCCGACGGTGAATCCGAGCCTCTGGCGGCAGTCGCGACTCTGCGCGCGGCAGGGATTGTTCGAGGTCACGGAGCGTATCTACCAGGTGCGCGGTCTGGACCTGTCGAACATGACGCTCGTCGAGGGCGATACCGGCGTGATCGTCATCGATCCACTGATCTCCGCGGAGACCGCTGCGGCGGGTCTCGCGCTGTATCGGGCGCATCGCGGTGACCGCCCGGTCACCGCGGTGATCTACACCCACAGCCACATCGATCACTTCGGTGGCGTCAAGGGTGTCACGACGGTCGAGGACGTCGCAGCCGGGCGATGCCCGGTCCTGGCGCCGGCCGGCTTCGTCGAGCACGCCGTCGCAGAGAACGTGTACGCGGGCACGGCGATGGGACGCCGCGCCGCCTACATGTACGGAGCGGCGTTGCCACGAGGTCCTCGCGGTGCCGTCGGTGCGGGATTGGGACCGACGACCTCGACCGGAACGCCGACCCTGATCGCTCCGACGATCGACATCGAGCACACGGGGCAGACGGAGACGGTCGACGGGGTCGAGATCGAGTTCCAGATGACACCGGGCACCGAGGCCCCGGCGGAGATGAACTTCTACTTCCCACAGTTGCGGGCCCTGTGCATGGCGGAGAACGCCACCCACACCCTGCACAATCTGCTGACGCTGCGCGGGGCGCTCGTGCGGGATCCGCACGTGTGGTCGCAGTATCTGACCGAGTCGATCAACCGGTTCGCGTACCGCTCCGACGTGCTGTTCGCCTCGCACCACTGGCCGACCTGGGACACCGAGCGCCTGACGGAGTATCTGTCCCTCCAACGCGACCTGTACGGCTATCTGCACGATCAGACGCTGAGGGCGATCAACAAAGGGGCCACCGGAATCGAGATCGCCGAGTCGATCGAACTGCCACCGGCGATCGAGAAGGTGTGGCACACGCGCGGCTACTACGGCAGTGTCAGTCACAACGTCAAAGCCGTCTACCAGCGGTACATGGGCTGGTTCGACGGCAATCCCGCCCACCTGTGGGAGCACCCTCCCGTCGAATCGGCGAAGCGGCACATCGAGTTCATGGGCGGCGCCGATCAGGTCCTGGAGAAGGCCCGCCGCTCGTTCGAGGACGGCGACTTCCGGTGGGTCGCGCAGGTGCTGAACTACGTGATCTTCGCGGACCCCGACAACGCGCAGGCCAAGGCGCTGCAGGCGGACGCGCTCGAACGACTCGGCTTCGGTTCCGAGAACGGCACCTGGCGGAACTTCTTCCTCATGGGCGCCTACGAACTCCGCCACGGTGCGATCGGCACGCCGACCGTCACCGCCGCCCCGGACATCGTCGGTGCGCTCTCGATCGAGCAGCTCTTCGACGCGCTCGCACTGCGTGTGGACGGTCCGCGGGCATGGTCGACGACGTTGACGATCGACTGGAACCTCACCGACGAGAACATCGTGCATCGCACTCAACTGCGAAACGGGCTCCTGGTGCACTTCGACACCGACGGCTCGTTGCCCGCGCCGGACACCACCATCACGCTGACCCGATCGCTGCTCGTCGCGGTGCTGCTCGGCGGCGCCGACCCGACGCCGCTCGTGGCGGACGGCAGCATCACCGTCGACGGGGTGGACGGCGTACTTGCGACGCTGGTGAGCGTGCTGGACGAACCCGATCCGGACTTCGCGATCGTCACTCCCTGACCATTCGCTCACTCCGGTTCGACCCGTTCGATGTTCGCGCCCACGGTATGGACGAGCTGCAGGGTGGGATCCCAGGGCAGGACCGCATCGACCGCGGCGTCGAGCTCGTCCAGGGGCGGTAGCTCGGCCGGGCCGAGCACGGAGACGACCACCGTGGTGCCGTGCCAGTCCACCCCGGTGACCTCCGCGTCGGGTGTCCCGTCGAGCCACCGCGTGGCCTGCGCGGAGATCTGCCGTGCCCACAACGACGCCATCGAATTGACGACCATCGGCACCGCGACGACGACCAGTGCCACCGCGAGGACGGCGTAGGCCCGTCGCCACCGGGGCCGGACGGTCTCCGCCGCCTCCCGGGAGTAACCTGCGGCGACGAGAACCGCTGTGGCCGTGATGATCAGCGCGACCACGTTGGATGCGAACAGCACGAACGCGCCGAGCGCGAGTGTCGGTGCGCCGGAGCCGAGGCAGACACCGACCACCGCGAGCGGAGGCACCAGCGAGATCGCGATCGCGACCCCGGGCAGGACGTCCCCGACGTCGCGGCGTGTCACCGCGATCGCCCCGACCAGTCCTGTCGCCATGGCCGCCGTCAGATCCATCAACGTCGGCGACGTGCGACCGAGGACCTGCGAGTTCGACAGGACATTGCCCGGGTTCGCGAGCACCTGGGCGAAGACGACCCCGAGGAGGACAACCAGGACGATGCCGCCGAGGATCCGGGCGACGCTGCGCGCGATCAACACACCGCGTCCGACCGCGATCCCCAGGCCGACCCCCAGGATCGGGGTGGACAACGGCGCGACGATCATCGCCCCGATCACGGTGGCCGTCGAATCACTGACCACCCCCGCCACGGCGATGACCGCCGAGAGGGTGAGCATCGTCCAGAACGCCGACCGCTTCGCCTGCCGATCACCGACCGACAGATCCAGACGCTCGTCGAGTTCCGTCAGGCTGCGTCGCTGGGACTCGGGCACAAGAGTGTCGAACATTCACGCACCTCCCGGAAGAGTCGTCGGGTCCGGCCGGATCCGACACCGCGGCACCGACGGTCGATGGCGGGGATCATCGCGACTTCTCCAGGTCGGAGACCACCCAGCGTCCTTCGCCGCGGAGTTCGAGGACGCGGTCGTGGAAGGCGTCGAGAGTGCTCCGATGCCCGACGCTGACGATCACGGCGTCCGGCAGCGCTTCCCGCATCGTCCGGTACAGCGCGTGTTCGAGACCTTCGTCGACCGCGGCGGTGGCCTCGTCCAGGAACACGATCGCCGGGGACGACAACAGGATGCGCGCGAATCCGAGCCGTTGCTGTTCGCCGGGGGAGAGGGTGCGCGCCCAGTCGGTCTCGGTGTCGAGTCGTTCGGCGAGATGCCCGAGCGCAACGGTCTCGAGCGCCGTGCGTAGCGCGGCGTCGTCGTGATCCGCCGCGCGGGGATAGGTGACGGCATCGCGCAGGGTGCCCAGCGGGAGGTAAGGGTGCTGGGACAGGAACAATCCGTCCCCGGTCGGCCGGTCGACCTCACCGCGCGCATACGGCCACAGTCCCGCGATCGTGCGGAGCAGGGTGGTCTTCCCGCTGCCCGACACTCCGCGCACCAGAAGCGCCTCGCCCGCATCGACACCCAGCGACAGGTCGGTGACGAGCGGGTCACCCGCTGGGGTCTCCACCGACAGATCCGCCAGTTCCAGCCGATCCTCCTGCACCCGGACCGAGACCGAGGGCAGCTCGGCGGCCTGATGCGTGGTGTCGAGCAATCCGTTCAAGCGGATCGTGGTCGCGCGGAACGCCGCGAACTCGTCGTACGACTCGCGGAAGAACGACAGCGAGTCGTGCACCTGCCCGAACGCGTTGCTCGTCTGCATCACGTCGCCGAGGGTCACCTGGCCGGCGAACAGACGGGGCCCCTGCACGAGGAACGGGAAGATCACCGCGGTCTGGTTGACCGCCAGGTTGAAACCGTTGAACTTCAGCGTCCGGAACACGATGTGCCACCAGTTGCGGATCACCGCGGCGAACCGCGCGAGCAGCCCACCCCGCTCGACGCTCTCACCCCGGTAGAACGCGATCGATTCGCCGTACTCGCGCACCCGCACGAGCGCGTACCGGTAGGTCGCGCCGAGCTTCTCGTTCAGGAAGTTGAGCATGATCAGGGGACGGCCGATCCAGAAGGCGACCGCCGTGGTGACGAGCACGTAGACGATCACGAGAAAGACCATCGCGCGGGGGATCTCGGTGCCGAAGATCGTGATCGGTCCCGACAGATCCCACAGGATTCCCGTGAAACTGACGATCGACAGCACCGCCGTCACCGCCCCCATCGACAGCACCCGTGTGGTAGTGACGAAACTCGTGATGTCCACCTGGATGCGCTGATCCGGATTGTCGACCGGCGACGAGACGAACCGATCCTTGTAGAAGGACCCCGACTCGAGCCAGTCGTCCACGAGGCGTTCGTTCAGATGTGTCCGCCACCGGATGTCGAGGGTCTGCGCGAGCAGGTAGTCGACGAGCGCACGCACCACATGGACCGTCGCCAGGATCGCGAAGACCCGCATGAACCGCCAGAAGGCCGACTCGTCCAGATTCTGGATCGCCGTATAGAAGTCGTTGTACCAGTAGGAGAACAGCACGCTCATCCGCACGGCGAACACCGTCAGCAGCAACACGATCGCGGCGAGGGCGAGGCCGCCGGCGCCGTTGCGCGGGTCGAAGAAGGACGCGGCGATGCGCCACCACTGGCGACCCCAACGCGTGAACCGCACGAGCGCGGCGATCACGGCGACGAAGACCAGGGCAGTGATCGCAAACGCTTTCGCCGTCCACACGATGCTGTCGACGACGACGGTTCCCCAATCCAACATGTCGGCCTCCGACAGGCGTCAGTGGAGTCGCATCCCTACAGTCGCATCCCTACAGTCGCATCCCTACAAGGATCACCCCGCAGCCTGCAGTGGGAATGCGAAGTCGTGGAATCCGGTGGACCGAACCCGGATCTTTCACCCCTCGTCGTCACCGCGGCTGCGCCGACGCCACTGCACCGCGGCCGCGAGCAACCGGACCCCGACCGCGAAGAAGATCAGGTTCGCAACCATCTGCACCGACACCACGGCGCGCGCAGGCTCGGACTCGGCGGAAATGTCCCCGAAGCCCACCGTGGCGAAAACCGTCAGACAGAAATAGATCGCATCGATCCGGGACAGCGATTCGGAGAAGTCGTCCGGGGCGACGACGGACATCCGCAGATAGACGGTCGCGAACAGCACGAGATGCAGGGACACGACGCTGATGAGCGCCTCGATCGCCTGCACCGCCGGATACTCCGCGGCGAGAATTCTGTGGACCTGCCACCCTCCGACGAGCAGGACCACTACGCCACCCCCGACGAGGAACAACACGTCGGACACGCCGGTGACCTGATCCAGGGGAACGACGAAATACACGCTGACCAGGACGAGCGCGGTGAGTGCGGGTCGCGCGACCGCAGACACGATCAACCGTCTCCGCTCCCGCGGATCGGGTGTGCGCGGAGGATCGGCCACGGTCGTCCCCGTCCCGGAATGATGACTTTTGCCCCTAGGGTATCGATCGGGCCGGGGGTGACGATGGGAAGATCGAGTATCCGCCCCCCTGCCCGAAAGGTCGACGCGGGGCGGGGAGTGTGGGGAGTCGTCGATGACCGAACACGAA